>CAZLEY010000006.1:0-85416 GCA_964558675.1 uncultured Dehalococcoidaceae bacterium
AGCTCATCGACAGAATACAGTCAGCATTGCTGATAGCCTGTTTGTTCTCCTTCATGGACACCTCGGTCATGTCGTCACAGGCAGTGGGGATAACTGTCCAGCCGGTAACGCGTTTACCCAACTCCTGGAGATGCTCCTTCATCTCGACAACCTGGTCGATACCACCGGTCTTGGTCATGGTAGTGCAGGTGCCGCAACCGATAATGAACACCCTATCCAGACCCTCCAGGCTTTGCTTGACCTCGTCCTGCGATTTCTGCTTGGTTATCGATTTCATAGAGCTTTTCTCCTTCCTCTAATAGCTTAGCCTTCCAGGTCGCATCTCAGGCACCGCCTGGCTTCCCTTATCGCTATCTCCTCGGTAAAACCAAGCTCTATCTCACTAAAGCTGGTTCTTCTTTCTGCCACCGGTAGTGTCCGTACCGCTAATCTGGGTTGTGTCTCCCACGTCTCCTCAAGTTCCTGAACGCCGGCTCCGGCAATGACTCCAGCCCTCCGGTCATGAACGTCAACACGAGTAGTATCACCCCGCAGATACTTGTCGATGGCGATGGTAGCCCTTCTTCCCGCAGCAACGGCTTCCACCACCATGCCCGGTCCAGTAACGAAGTCGCCGCCGGCAAATATCCCGGGAATATTGGTAGCCAGGGTATTGCTATCAACCACCAGTGTCTCCCACCTGGTACGCTCCAGTGCACTGTCGGGAGGCAGGAAGGACAAGTCGGCGGCTTGACCAACAGCAGCAATCACCGTATCCGCTTCCACCGAGAATTCGGAACCGGTGATGGGACTGGGCCGGCGACGACCGCTTTCATCGGGTTCTCCCAGCTCCATACGGGTGCATTGCAGGCCGGTTACCTTCCAGTTATCGCTGGCTATCCTCGTCGGACTGACCAGGAAATTGACCTGAACGCCCTCGGTAGTGGCTTCGTCATACTCTACCTCGGTCACCGGCATTTCATCGCGCGACCGCCGGTAATATATATTGACTTCCTCAGCACCGATACGTAGAGAGGTACGAGCGGCATCAAGAGCCACATTACCACCACCAAGGATGGCTACTCTCTTACCAACCGTCAACTGCCTGCCCAGCCTGACATCCCTGAGGAATCTTAACCCGTAAAAGAGCCCGTCAATATCCTCCAGTTCCCCCGGTATGCCGATGCGCTGACTCCGCTGGGCACCGGCAGCGACGAAGACAGCGTTAAAGCCATCCTTCATCAAGTCTTCCACGGTGAAATTAGCATTAATCGGGGTATTGTATTTTATCTCCACCCCCCGCTTAGCCATGTAGTCAATATCCTGCTGGATTGCAGCCCACGGCAACCGAAATTCCGGTATCGCCACCGATAGCATACCTCCCCCGATAGGAAGAGCCTCAAAGACCGTTACGGGATAGCCTGCCTGGGCGAGGAAGTAGGCACATGAGAGGCCGGTGGGACCAGCCCCTACGACCGCCACGCTCTGCTTTTTTGTATGGGGAAACGGTTCAACTTCAGGAAGCTCGGAGGTATGCTCAGCATACCAGTCGGCGGCATAGCGTTTCAGCGACCTTATGGCTACCGGGTCATCCAGTTCACCGCGGCGGCACCTGCCCTCGCAGGGATGGTGACAGATGCGGCCGCAAACAGCCGCGAAGGGATTGCGTTCCCTGATGGTTTCTATGGCCTCCCTATATTCACTGGCGGCAATATGAGCTACATACCGGGGGATATTGATTCCCGCCGGGCAGGTATGCTGGCAGGGCGATATCATCAAGGCCTCGCAGACAGCCGCCGGGCAATTCTTTTCTCTAATGTGTGCTTCGTACTCATCACGGAAGTAATTTATGGTGGAGATGACCGGGTTGGGAGCCGTCTGCCCCAGACCGCAGAGTGAGCACTCCTTGACTGTTTTCGCGATGGAGAGCAGGGTGTCGATATCCTCGTCGCATCCCCTGCCCTCGGTAATTCGGGTCAGTATTTCCAGCATCTGCCGGGTTCCCAGCCGGCATGGTGTGCACTTCCCGCAGGACTCTTCCTGGGTAAAACTGAGAAAGAATCGGGCTATCTCGACCATGCAGTTAGCCTCATCCATCACCACCATACCGCCAGAGCCCATTATTGAGCCCAGTTTGGCCAGCGTTTCATATTCTATCGGTGTATCAATGAATCGGGCGGGAATACAGCCGCCGGAAGGTCCGCCGGTCTGCACCGCCTTGAGCCGCCTGTTCCTGGGAATCCCACCCCCGATATCATAAATGATGCGGGATAACGGAGTACCCATGGGCACCTCCACCAGCCCGCTGTTGGCAATTTTACCGGTAAGAGCGAACACGGTGGTACCCCGGCTTTTCTCGGTGCCGATACTGGCATACCAATCGGCACCCTTCTCCATGATAACGGGAATAGTGGCCAGGGTTTTGACATTATTGATAATGGTTGGTTTGCCGTCCAGTCCGGATTGGGGGGGGAAAGGAGGACGGGGGCGAGGCATGCCCCGCCGACTTTCAAGAGAGGCCAGCAACGCTGTCTCTTCGCCGCAGACAAAGGCACCCGCACCTTCCTTGATTTGCACGGTAAAGCTGAAATCAGAACCGAGGATACTCTTTCCTAAAAATCCACTATCCTGAGCCTGGCCGAGAGCGGTATGGAGTCGGCTCACCGCCAGTGGGTACTCGGCACGGACATAGATATAGCCTTCGCTGGCGCCGATGGCATAAGCCGCAATCGCCAGCCCTTCAAGCACGGCGTGCGGGTCGGCTTCTAAAATGGAGCGGTCCATGAAGGCACCGGGGTCGCCTTCATCAGCATTGCAGATGGCATATTTAGGAAAGCCGGGATTATGATGACAGGTCTCCCATTTAACGCCAGTAGGAAATCCCGCCCCACCCCGTCCGCGCAGACCGGAACGCTTGACCTCTTCGATAACCTCCTCGGGCTTCATCGTGAAGACGACTTTCTTGAGCGACTGATAACCCCCCCGAGCAATATAGTCATTAATCCGCTCGGGATTGATATGCCCGCAGTTGCGCAGAATGACACGTTGTTGCCCCTGGTAGAACTTTATATCGGCGTAGCGCGGTATTGCCTGACCGGTCATCGGGTCCTGATAGAAGAGGCGCTCAACCGGCTTGCCGTCACGGAGGTGTGAAGCTACAATATCAGCGGCGTCATCCGCATCGACATGGGTATAGAAGATGCCATCAGGTTCCACCACAACATTGGGACCCTGCTGGCAAAAGCCGTGACAGCCGGTAAAATCAATTACAGCTCCGGTTACGCCCTGTTTCTTCAGCTCAGTCCTGAGGGCTTCATAGACAGCATCGCTGCCCCCCGAGACGCACCCGGTACCCCGGCAGACATATACCGTACGCTTTCGCGGCATATTACTCCTTCTCCTTCTTGCCGAACAATCTGGCTACTTTCTTGGGATTCATATTGCCATGGGTTTCTTTGTTAATCATGAGATTCGGCGCCAGGGCACAGACGCCTATGCAGGCGACTGTTTCCAGTGTATATTCCATATCATCACTAGTTTCACCCTCGTCGATACCCAGATGCTGCTTGGTCAGCTTCAAGATTGATTTCCCACCGCGTACGTGGCAGGCAGTCCCCCGGCAGACCCTGACGATATTTCTACCCCGAGGCTCGGTATAAAGCTGGGAATAGAAGGTAATCACCCCCTGTACCTGACTGGAAAATAGGCCCAGAGCACTGGCGATGCGGGGCACTGCCTGGGGTGGAATATAGCCAACCTGCTGTTGAACCTCCTGCATAAGGGGTATCAGCGCCCACTTCTGTCCGCGATAGTTAGCAATGATTCTGTCTATGTGCTTCAGATTAACGGCGGCTGGTTTTTTCGGCTTAGCCATAATCAGTCCTTTCCAGCCTCACAGCACATGACTTAAGCGCCGGGGCCCTGGCTTGATGGTCCAGAACGGTATCAAATAGCTCATAAACAGGGCTGTCGGGGAGCGACATCGGCATGAACAGCAGGCCCTGGGGTAGCTTATCACTTATCCTGGTGGTAGTCGGCAACTCACCCTGCGCTGAGGTAACCTTAACTCTCTGGCCATCGCTAATACCTAAGTCTCTGGCATCAGCATCGCTGATTTCCACAAAGTCTTCCTGGCCGAACCGGCTTAATCGCGATGTTCGCGAGATACGGGAACCGGTGCCGAACCGATATAGTGTGGAGCCGACCAGCAAGGTTAAAGGATAGCCATTTCTGGCCACACCTCGCGGGGGTGCATAATCGACAGGAGAAAATCGGCCAAACCCACTGGGGAACAGACCATTGTGGAGACGTCTGATTCGCAAACGGCTATTTCCCGTATCAGTCCAATCCATACCCATTGTTTCAAGGTCTGCACGGGATAGTGGATGGTATAAGGGCACCAGCTCTTCTATTTCATCCATTACCTGCTGACTAGAAGAGTAGGGCATTGGGGCACCCAAATTCTCAGCCAGCTTGAGGACTATCTCCCCATCGGGCAGGCTATCGCCTACAGGCTCGATTACTTTCCGTATTCGCTGAACCCTCCCTTCAAAGTTGGTAAAAGTACCATCTTTCTCGGCAAAGCTGGCCGCTGGCAAAATTACTGAGGCTAATTTCGCTGTTTCCGTCAGGAAAATATCCGTGACCACCAGAAAGTCCAGGTAAGAAAGGGCTTTCTTAACCAGGGTTGGCTGCGGAAAGCTCGCTACAGGGTTTTCTCCCATGATGAACATCCCCTTTACTTTGCCCTCTCCTGCCTGCTTCAGCATTTCCAGGGCTGTTAGACCAACGTCGGTTGGTAACTGGCTTCCCCAGCGCTCTTCAAATTTCTGCCTGGCTTGGGCATTACCTGTATTCTGGTAGCCGGGAAGGAAATCTGGCAAAGTACCCATATCACACGCCCCGTGGGCGTTATTTTCTCGCTGCAGGGCAAAGATACCACCACGCCGCCCTATATTGCCGGTGAGCATGGCGAGGTTGGCTAGGGCGATGACAGCATCGGTGCCGGTGACATGCTGGGCAATTCCATTGCCGTAGACGATAGAGGCCTCTTCAGCCCCGGCGAATAACCTGGCAGCTAGCTGCACATCCCGCTTGAGGATACCTGTCATTTCCTCTACATATTCGGGGGTATATTTTCCCAGGCTCTTCTCCCAAGGGGTGAAGTTGTTGGTCATACGGGTAACAAACTCCTCGTCAATCTTTTTTTCGTCAATAATCACCTTAGCCAGGCCGTTAAGTAAGGCAACATCGGTGCCCACTCTGGGCTGGAGCCAGAGATGAGCAAAGGAGGCAAGTTTGGTCTGGCGGGGGTCAATGAGGCAGAGTGAGGCGCCTTTATACCTGACGGCACGCTTTATGGCATAGCCCACCACCGGGGCAGATACATCGGGGTCGGCACCGATGACCATAATAACCCGTGACCGTTCCAGGACATCGAGTGAACTTGTCGTGCCTGGGTAGCCGATAGAGGCTCCCAGTCCAGTTCGGCTGGCCGGGTTGTAGATACGGCTACCGTTGTCAATATTATTGGTACCTAAAACACCTCTAACCAATCTCTGTAGTAAATAGTTCTCTTCATTGGTACATTTGGAGGAGCCAAAGGCGGCCAGACTGTCGGGACCATGGGTTTCCTTTATTCGCTTGAATTCTGTCGCCACCTGAGACAGAGCGTGCTCCCAGGTTGTTTCCTGAAACTCGCCGTCCACCTTAACCAGGGGACTGGTCAATCTCTCGGGACTATGAATGAAATCGTAGCCGTAGCTTCCACGTACGCAGAGTGTGCCGCGATTTACGGAGCTTTCCGCGCTTGGTCGCGCCTGGATAACCCGACCGTCTTTGACGCCCAGACAGATGGTGCAACCACAGCCGCAGTATGGGCATATTGTATTAACCGTAGTCGCTGTGGTACCGGTATATGCCCTTTCCTTCTCCATAATGGCTCCGGTAGGACATATGGCCACGCAGGTTCCACAGAAAGTACATTCGGATTTCTCCAGCGGCGTGTCATTCAATGTAGCAGGCTTGGCTATAGAGCCGCGGTTGATATAATCAATGGCACCCTCTACCACCAGTTCCTGGTCAGCCCTGATACATTTACCACACAGGATGCACTTGGAGAGGTCTCGTTCAATGAAGGGATTGACTTCCTCGATGATGCCCGGTTGAGGGATTTTCTGAAATTCTACAAGCCCTATACCCATCAGTGCGGCTAACTTGCGTAGTTGACAGCTATTTCCCTTATCGCAGACAAGGCAGGAATCGGGATGACTGGCCAGTATGAGCTTGAGGATTACCTTCCGATGCTCCACTACGCGCGGCGAGCGAGTGTTAATTACCATTCCCGGGGCAATCGGGGCAACACAGGAAGCGAGCAATGCCCCGGAATGCTCATCTTCTACCAGGCAGAGTCGGCAGGCACCAGTTGAAGTGAGGTTGGGGTCATGACAGAGGGTGGGAATGTCTACACCTGATTCTCGGGCCAGGTCCAGAATAGTCATCCCGGCGTATCCGCTGACCTCAACACCGTCAAGCGTAATGGTTATGGCTTCCACTCATACCCTCTTTCATCTCTAGCGATATGGTTGATTACTAAGCGATTCTATCCATGATTGGTCGCCTCTGGCCACCGACCTTATTCCAGTTAGAAGCCGGGAACTGGCTGCCGCTTTCGGAATAAATCCTAGTGCTCCCGCTTGGCGGCTGGCCAGGACATTTTCCTCGTCATCGTACTGGGTCAACATCAATACCTTAGCTGACTTGCATTTCTTGCATATCTCCTTAGCGGCATCCAATCCATTCATTACCGGCATGACAATATCCATCACCACCACGTCAGGTAGAAGCTCAATCGTCTTCTCCAGTGCTTCCTTCCCATTAACCGCCTCACCAACCACCTGCATATCCCGTTGCAAGGCGAGTACTGAGCGAATACCATCCCTGACCACAGCGTGGTCATCCACTATTAGCACCATAATCCTCTTCGTCGCCCTATCCAGCAGTTTTTGAATGCGGGGTATTAGGGCTGCTGGCTCAACAGGTCTGGCCAAGAAGTCCTCAGCATCACACTGCATCCCCTCATCCATCCTCCAACCCTTAATTACCTGCTCCTCGGGCGGGGCATTGATAACCATCATGGGCAGGTTGCTATACCCCAAAGTCCCCTTCATCCATTTATGGAACAGGAACGCGTCTCCTCGAGGTATAATTGTGCCTAAGATAATCATATCGGGCTCTTGGGAGCGAACCATCTCCTCAGCCTGTTGGCGATCAGAGGCAGTAAATACTGAGTAGGATTCATTTACCAAAGTCTCTTTGAAAGCTTCTGTGAAACCAGAGTCATCATCTACTATCAGAATTCTGGTCTTCCTTTTTCCCATTATCCTCCTCCTTCCCCAAGCAGCATCTTTGATTTATACTATAAGCCATTCTCAAATAAAGCAAAATAAGGATTTTACCCCGATGGTCAGCATAAAAACCCCTGAATATCACCAGATTTTCCCTCTTAAAGGCGTGGATAAGCAGAGAGGCATAGTGTTAGCGAATATATAAGGTGAATTCCAGGTTTGCGCTGCGATGTGTCGGCAGAAGTTAGTTAGATGGTTATGATACCTTTTCGCAGGGCGTATTTGACCAGGTCAATGCGGTTATGTATACCGAGCTTGGCCATGAGATTTGTCTTATGGCCTTCGACAGTTTTCGGGGTAATGACCAGCATGTCCGCGATTTCCTGCGTGCTGTGTCCTTCAACCAATAGCTTTAATATATCGCGTTCTCGTTCTGTTAACTGATTGTAGGGGTCCTGTATGGCTCTTTCGCCAGCAGTTTGCTGGTAATTCTCCACCAAGAGTTTGGCTACCGAGGGGGAAAGGTAGGATTCGCCCTTATAAATAGAACGAATACCTGAAGCGAGCTCGGAAGATGCGGCCGCTTTGCTGATGAAGCCGGAGGCTCCTGATTCGATGACCGGGAAGACATATTCCTTATCGTCATATTGGGTGAGGACAAGTACCTTCGTTTTGGGGAACTCCTTGCTTATCCGGTGGGTAGCTTCCAGTCCTCCCATTACGGGCATGGCTATATCCATAAGCACCACATCAGGAGTCAGTTCCTTGACCATCTTCAGTGCCTGGTTCCCATTGGCTGCTTCACCCACTACCTCTACGTCGCCGGCAAGGGCAAGCAGAGCACAGATACCATCCCGTACGATGGTGTGGTCATCAACTACCAGTACCCTTATTTTTTGCATCCTCACCATCCCAGTGAATGGGCACCTTCGCCCAGACAGTAGTCCCCTGGCCTGGGTGTGACTCAATCCCGCTGGTACCGCCAAGAAGGCCTATCCTCTCTCTCATACTGAATAACCCACGACCCCGCCCACTTTCCTCCACATCGATAATTTCTGACACGTTAAATCCTTCTCCGTCATCTCTAATCATCAGCGAGAACTCATCGGGTTGATATTCCAGTACGATGGTAGCCTCCCTTGCTTTAGAATGCTGGGCAATGTTGCCGATGGCTCCCTGGACAAAGCGGAAAAGTGCGGCTTCAACATCGGGAGGAAATCGTCTCTCAGCCTCTCTGATCTCTACTGATACATTAATTTCCAGGGGTCTAAGCCTAGTCTCAGCGTGTTGGCGAACAGCAGGGACTAACCCCAGTGTATCTAATAAAGCAGGGCGTAGATTGGAAATTAGCCTGCTTACTTCGTTATGTACCCGTACTGTTAGTGCTTGCACCTTCTTCAATCCATCAATAAATTCAACATCCTGGTTGCCAGATATCGCGCACATTTCTATCAACGCCTGTAACTGAAGTGCTATCCCGGATAGGGACTGACTGGTTTCATCGTGTAGTTCCCGGGCAATCCTCCTCCGTTCCTCCTCTTCTGCTACTAGGTTTTGCCGCGCAAGTTTACGCAGTCTTTCTCGGGCTGTTCTCAGTCGCTCATATAGTCTCGCCTGCTCAATAGCGATTCCAAGCTGGTCGCCGATAGCATACAATAATTGCATATCATTGGTTGTAAAGCGATGCGGCATTCGGCTGGCGACATTCAGGACGCCCAAGACTTTATCCTTGGCCCTGAGTGGAACACAAATAAATGCCTTCAAGCCTTCAGCAACAACCAAATCGCGTTGAGCCACGCGCGGGTCTGAGGAAATGTCTTCCAGGAGGACCGCTTTGCCAGTTTGAGCCACGCTGCCTGTAATTCCTTCACCTACGCTGACGCGTATTTTCTCCACGAATTCTTTGCTCAGACCGCGGTGGACATGGTGGACAAGCGTTTGCGTTTGTTCGTCAATGAGCAGGATTTCTCCCGTGGTGCCGTTCATGATGTCCAGGATACTGTCCAGGCCAACACCAAGAATGGCGTCCAGGTCCCACAGGCCACTGAGCGCCGCTGAAATACGGCTCAACACAAGGACCTCAGGCTGCTGTCCCCCTGCTTTTGCCTGTGACCGGCGACCTACTGAGCTATTTGACTTATGCGGTCCCATATCAACGGAACCTCGCTTAGGCTCTTTGTGCTTGCATCGTATAGATTAGACTATATCAAAGTTGAGGACTTGTCAAACTGGATTTGATAACATTTTTGCTAACGGAATTTTCAACACCATAAATAACAAGGTGGTACTAAACAGTACCACCTGAAGCTAAATCACGAATAGAATTGTATTAAAGATAACGTATCTCCACAGCTCAGGTATAAATCTCTTGTATCTTTTAAGGTGGACCAGATTGTTGGGGCAGGTCAAAAGCTAATTTAGATTACTAAATTCCCTGCCTACACGTACCATTCCCATCGGCTTGCCGTCTGCATCCCTGACAAGTGACGTGCTCATCTGTACAGGACACTTTCGACCCTGCTTGGAGAGTATATTATACTCTCGACATTCGAGGCTTCCCTTCTCTATAATCTCGCCAACATCAATATTCACCATTTCTCGCTCTGACGGAGCAATGAGTTCCAAAAAGTGTCTTCCGAGTAGTTCATCTTTGCTGTCGGCACCATACATTTCCAGAGTTTTTTGATTTACATCTATTATCTTGGCATCAAAATCTGTTATCACAATACAATCTGTCGACATCGATACAGCGCTGGACAGGCGAAACATCTGCTCCTCTAAATATTTGTTCTTGGTAATATCGCGGAGAATACTTCGTGTGTAAACCAGCTCGCCATCTACAAATTTACAGGTCACATTCCCCTCAACTACGACATCGCTACCATCTTTACTTACAAAAGTCGCTTTTATCTGGCCGACATCTTCCCCGGCCTTTATTTTCTCAAATATCATCCTGTAATACTCCAAGCAGTCGGGATGTACAATGTCAAATACGCTCAGCTTTGCAATCTCTTCATCACTATAGCCCAAAGCCTGTTTCCAGCCATTATTAACATACCTGAAGCGGCCGTCTGGTGTAACTGACTGGATAAGTTCATTCGTATTATCAAGCAAGTCGCGATACTTCTTTTCTGCCTTTATTAATGCCTCCTCCGCCCGCTTGCGCTCGGTGATATCAGTGTCCACGCCTCTGTACCCGAGTAGGTTACCTTCCTCATCGATTATGGGGACGCCGCTTGTCGAAAGTATGACCGTTTTGCCGTTCTTGTGTATGTTCCGGTTTATAAATTCCCGGAACCTCTCTTTTTGGGCAAACGCTTCGAATGCTGCTTTCTTTAGTTCTTCCCTGTCATCGGGATGGAAAGAGTCATAGAAGTGTTCTTCAAGCATTTCCTCATGTTTATACCCTAGAACATTCTCTACAACAGGGCTCGAGTAAGTGTATTTCCCCTCCGTATCAACCTCCCAGATCCACTCCAATGAATTCTCGGCGATATCGCTAAACCTTTTCTCCCTCTCCCTTAGTGCCTCCTCCGCCCGTTTACGTTCGGTTATGTCCCGGCACACACAGAAGACAAACTTCCGTCCTGCGAACGTTGCTCCATTGGTACTTATTTCAACATCATAAATCGTACCGTCCTTGCGCTGGTGGTATGTCTCAAAGTGGTCGCCGGCTTCGTCAACACTATGGAGCATATCTAGCAGTTGCTCGCGTGTCCACTGGGTATCCCAATCCCACGCGTAGAGCTGAATGACTTCCTCGGAGGAGTACCCCAGCATCTCGGCAAATCGCCGGTTTGCTTCATATACCTTACCGTTCTGATTGAGAATAACAATCCCGTCGCTTGACTGCTCAATCAGGATGCGCCGCCGGATCGCTTCGTTAGCCAGGGCCTCCTCCGCCTGTTTACGCTCGGTGATATCGTTCCAATGTGCCATATAGTACTTGAACTCCCCGTTGTGCATTACTCGTACCATATTCATCTCAACCAGGAAGAACTCCCCGTTCTTATTCTGGATAGTTTGCTGGGTTATTTTACTGCCACCCGTCATGAATCCTTTCAGGCCATTGAGTCTGTTTGACCACCTTTCTTCTGGCCACCATGGATAGGGAGCTTCGATACCGGCAATCTCTGCCAGAGAGAAACCGGTCAGCTTTTCAAAAGCCGGATTGACATATTTTACGGAGGTGTCCGGATTAATAACAGTTATTGGGTTTGGAGCGTTTTCCAGCAAGCTGGTGCTGAACTCCTCACTTTCTCTGAGTGCCTCCTCCGCCTGCTTGCGTTCCGTGATGTCACTTGCTATGGATATCATACAGGGTTCTCCATCAATGTTAATTAGCTCGGCCGAGAAAAGACTTGTGCGTACATCGCCTGACTTCGTACATAAGTCAGCTTCCTCATTGTGAACCCGGCCCCGTTCCTTCAGCATCCCTAATATTCTCTCGCGTTCCCCTGCCTTCGTCCAGGCACCGAGCTCACTAGCAGTATGACCAATCACATCTTCACGGGTGTAGCCGTTAATACGGGTGTAACTGTCATTAACTTCAATGAATCTGCCGTCTTTAAGCGTGGTGATGGCGATGGCATCAGGACTGGAACGGAAGGCTTTGGAGAACTTTTCCTCCGATTCCTTCAGTGCTGCCTCGGCCTGCTTGCGCTCAGTGATATACATTTCATGTCTTTCTTTCACATGACTGCTGTCCTTTGTTGAGTTGTTGAGATTCGCAATATGAGGGCGCCATGCTTTCTGAGTTCCCATAATCTTATCCCTTATTTTCAAGATATTTGTCATCTCTTTCCCTCCGATAAAGGTATTTTCGAACTCTGCCTCACTAACCCCTTCCTAGCTTCTATACCGGCAATATACTAGCTGGTTTATTATAGTGGTCGTCGACCAACGAACTCGTAAATTTCTACGTGTTTATTGTAAACAAAGTGTAAAAATATAAGATATACGCACTTAGCCAGAAGAATGTAATAATAATATGTGCAATGATAATTGCCTGATGCCGAACCCACAAAGGGGAATGACCAATCCTGGATTGGGGGTGCCGCAATGCAGGCTATCGCGAGCCCAGAAGTCAACACTGCCATAACCCCACGGGCACGGGAGCTCATAGGGACCATCCTGGACGCCGCCACGGCCTTTAAGCGGCTCCTCACAGACGAGGAATTAGAACATGGATTCGAATTCCATTGGGGGCATTCTAATTCCTCCAGGGTGAAATAGGCAGTGGAATTCAAGCCAGTAACTCAGGGAGGGTTACTGAACAGCCTGCTCTTCAGCTATTATGGCGGCGCCAAGGGCATTGATGAGCTGAGGCTGGGGAGGCACCAGTAATTGAACTCCCAACTCATTCAGTCTTTTAATAAGTCCAATATTCAGGCCGCCACCACCGCTGATGGCGCACGGCTCCTTCAAGCCAACCTTATTGACTAAAGCAAATACGGCACCTGCCAGTGCCTTGTGAACCCCGGCAAGGATATCTTCCTTAGAAATGCCCTCGGATACTCTGGAGATAGCCTCTGATTCTCCAAAAACGGCACATCCCGTAGTGAAGGTAACCGGATTCTCCGACTCAAGCGAGAGAGGACCTATATCCTCAAGTTCCAGCTGGAGTACATTGGCGATGATTTCAAGAAAACGTCCGCTACCACCTGCACATATCTCGCTGATGGCGAAGTCAATCACCTGCCCACTGTCATCGAGTTGCATTACCTGGCTGGACTGCCCCTGCACATCAATAACCGTCCTTGCCGACGGGAAGATACGGTTGATTCCCTTGGCACAGCACCGCATATCGGCGACATGTTGATTACTGAAAGGAATAATGCCATCCCCATGACCTGTCGTTACAATGGAGGCTACATTCTCCTCCGACAGGCCTGCCTTGGCTTTAAGCTCCTCCTTCAGCTTCTGCGCCGCCATCCTGTAGTTAACTCCGGAAGCGAGCAAATGATAAGCTTTAATCTCACCATCTCCGGTTATAACCCCTTTACTCGTTCCCGAGCCAATATCAATCCCTATAAACCAGGCCATGTTTGACTATCCTCTATTTGAAAAAAGTAGCCTCATCCAGTCGGCGCTCCCCTTTCCGGATGGACTCACCATTAGCCAGGGCTTTCAGCGTAATTTCCTTCCCCAGAAGGGCAGCACCTATGGCGCCACTGAGCAGCGGCTCTTCGGGTACAAGAACCTCGCAGCCCAGGTTTGCCTCTAAAGCTCTGACGACACCGATATTCTTGGCCACGCCGCCTGTAAAGAGTATATCGGGTCCGACTCTCAACCTTTCCACCATTCTGGCGACCCTGCTGGCTATAGCATCATGAATACCTGCCACGATGTCCTCCAGAGGCGTACCCTCGGAGAGACGTGATATCACTTCCTGCCGGGCAAAAACGGTGCAGGTGCTGCTGATGGAGACCTTGTTACTGGACTTCAAAGAGATATCTCCCAGGTCCTCCAGCTTGATACCAAGGGCATCAGCGATAATTTCCAGGAACCTACCTGTTCCCGCAGCACATTTATCGCTGATAGTAAAATCGAGTAATCTGCCGTCTTTGATCTTGAGCCCCTTGACATCCTGGCCTCCGATGTCGATAGCCAGCGTGACATCGGGAAAGAAACTGGATACCCCTCTGGCATGACAGGTCAGTTCCGTAATCTGGCGGTCAGCAAAGGGAACGGTAATCCTGCCATAGCCGGTAGCTATTACACAGGATATTTCATCAAATGATAGTCCGGCCTGTTCCAGCGCCTCCTCCATCACCTTGTTGGCCAGACGCCGGTGCTCGGCACCGGTATGGTTGATAACACTGGCAAGAATTTTTTCGTCACTGTCTAAAATCACCACCTTGGTCATCGTGGAACCAAGGTCAATTCCAGTAAAATAGATATGAACCACCTCCCAACTTACTGATTATCTTTATTACATCAGGGTGAATCCTGCCCCTGTTCAGGCAGGCTTTTTCACCATCATCGTTTTAAAGACTTCCAATCTCCTCTTGTATTCTTCGTGTTTATAAATACGAGGGTCGAAGTTCTCCCATTCAAGCAATAACACGGGTATGCCTATTTCTTTCTCTATAGCGTCCTTGAGTAACGGAGCGTCACCGGAGACAAATCGACAACCGGCGTGAAATCTATCCAGCACCCCGTCAACTTTCAGTCTTTTACATCCCTCTACAATTAAAGGAATCCTTCTTGGAAGGCTGGTGGATAGCGAACCCCGCAAATACATTGATATCTCCACATACGGGTCTTCCGTTGCCCCATCATAAGGCACAGCCAAGCCGATATCTGAAGCCACTATAGCTATACCCAACTCACCCGCCAGATGTTCCAGTCTCGGGTCGGCGTGTTGCGCAAAAAGCATGGCCAGTATTCTCGGAGCGCCCTTTTCAACTACTCCCAGCCCTTTATCAACCCTTTCCTGCAATTCCGCGTATGCGGTGTTTGTCGCGTCAATGGCATCGGGCAAATCATCAATACTCAGCGTCAACATATTCAAGATTGTCCACAGGTTATCGTTGGCAGCGCGTATCGGCAGGGGGTCACTATTCTCTATTAGTCTGCGTATATTGCGTATACCCCTGTCCAACCCGCCCCTGGCGTCCATAACCTCCCGCAACATGTCATTTGTTATCTCAAACCCCACCACCTCCTGAATTCTCTCTGTGAGCCTCCTCAGGCTTTTAGCTGACATATCAATAGCCCGCTTTGTGCCGTCTAAGTAGTCGCTTAATTCCCTGTCCTGACATGTATCATAGCAGCATACAGGAATGCCATAGAGCTCATGCAGTAAATCAAGTGTCTTCGGAGCCGTTTCACACAGGGAACCTGAGGTGATTAACATGTCAGGCCTGGGAACCGATTCCGAGACAATGAGTCCCAGAAACGTCTTGACATTAGCACAATGAGTGACCACCCCGGCTTTAAGCCATTTCTTCTCCGCCGCCTCTAAAATGGGGACTATTTTACCAAAGACGCAACCAAGCACCACCTGAAAAGCCCAGCTAAGATTCGCCGCATACACCTCACTGGATTTAGATACCAACGCAGAGCCAATTATCTCCCAGCCGGGTGCCATAAACCCGTAGATTATCTTTTTCTTCCCCTCTTCCCTTGCCAGTACGGCGCTGACTACCTCACGTACACATAGCCGAAAGACCTTTCTTATACCCTTTAATTCAACATCATAATACTTGTTGAGCCTTTGCTTGCCTCGTTCGATATCCTCGGTGGTTATCCCCAACCTGTTGAACGCTTTCTCTATTCTGGGCAACTCTGCCTCAATCTCCTGTTTTTCAAAACCGCATAATTCCAGTAGTTCAATCATTATTACGTCACTCCCTTGACTATTTCGATAAAAGCCTCTATACGGGTTTTTAGCTGGCCCGTGTCTGCCGTACCGTAATCCGATTCCAGAATGAGCATCGGAATATTCCGCTCGGACATCTCATGGGCAAAGTAGTATGATTCGGAGTCGTAAGTCTCGCAACAGAGCAACTCATACCATATTACCCCGGAGACATTAAAGTCTTTAACCAGTTTGAGGGCGAAATCGAGCCTTTTTTTCGCCGAGTCTCTCATGAAGGCACAGGGTACCCTATCCACCAGATATCCCCTGGCCAGGGACTGATACAAATCGCCTTTATTCTCGATGGTATGCCAGTAATACCTGATACCCTCGCATATCTCCTCGATAACAATCTCGCCACCGGCCGTTTTCACCAGTTCCAGTACCGTATAATCGCCGTAGCTGATGTTTGGCCCGAGCAACATGAGCCTCGGGGAATCTGCCTTACTTTCTTGCTGTTTATCTTTTAGTTCCTGATAAATGGAATCCAATACATCCACCATAAAATCCGGGTCAGCATAAAAAGAGGCGTGATTCAATTTAACGAAATCCAGGGCGCTTACCAGCGAGGGAGAAGTACGGCGTATCAAGCTTATGTTCTTCAATAGCTCCCTCATCCTGTTATAGAGAGCAATGGCTCCGGCTATTTTCTCATCCGTGATTTCATTTCCTGTAAATGCCTGCAGCCTGTCCTTCAGCACCCTTAACCTGTCGGTAAAGTACTCCAGCTCAAAGTCGCCATCAAACTTATGTGGAATCCCCAGCTTAAATATCTCTAAATCGCCATCGTACTCCCATACCTCAGCCACCTTCTTCAGATGCTGGCACGTAATGGGCGCTACCAGCATATCTATCATACTGTAATACGGATTCTCCTTTAACAGCCTTTCGCCAATCTGAGCTCGTGCGAAGGGACAAAAGACATGCGGCAACACTGACAGCGCGGCATCAGCCGGATGTGGGTTTCCACCGTGCGTCAGGCATAGAGGCACCGCTCCCGAGGCATAAATAATTTCCTCCGGTACATAGTTGCCCGGGAATGTACCTATTATCTTCACTCCATCCTTTTTTGCCTCTGCTAATTGTGCCGGTCTGTCCCTCAAATGGGCGGCTAAACGGTTTTCTTCCATCGTGTTCCTCACTTAATTCCTATTTGATATACATGGTCAAGACACTAAAAGCTGCTGGTTCTTGTTTCCTTATTTGAGAAAATCTGTGGTCGTCAGTATGTAAGGCACAACCCGTTAATGCATGTCAATATATATGTTAGCCAATTGAACTGTTTCAGTCAAGGCAGCGTGCTCTTCGCTCGAATTCTCACGGTCTCGCAAGAGTATGTTGCAGTTATCACTAAAGCCAGTTTATCTTATTATAGCCTTTTCTATTTTCCAATAACAGTGGGACTTATCCCCGGGGTCATGAGCTTTTTAACCGCTGCCTCATTCAGTTCACACCCGATTCCGGGTCCGTGCGGCGGATAGAGGAACCCGTCTTCATACCTGGGGACATTTACGGCAAGGTCATCCGTTATCGGGGATTTAGCCGTATCCAGAGCTTCGCTCAGGTGCAGAGGCCCCAAGTTCTCATGTTCCATCTTGGTCGTCCATTCATCGGAGGCAAGAAGGTGTGCCCCGACCGCAGCTTCGAACCCGGAGCCCGTCATACAGCCGCACATTACGGGTAAATCGGCGGCTTTGGCGATGGCTATCCACTTCTTGGCTTTTAATAACCCGCCTGCTTTGGCCACCTTGAGAGCCAGGCCATCCGCCGCACCCTTCTGGATAATATCAAGCAGGTGACTGAGCTCGGCGGCAGATTCATCCGGGAATATCGGAATGGACACTTTTTTACGCAGATTCGCCATGCCGTCAATATCCCACCACGGCACGGGCTGCTCGCACAGGGCAATATCAAATTGCTCCATCCTTCTCAGGTTGTTCAACGCCTGATAGAAATTCCAGCCGCCGTTAGGGTCAATGGTCAATTTAATGTCATCGCCGACGGCTTTTCTGATTGCCGCTACATTCTGAATATCCAGCTTGATGTCCAAGTAGCCTACTTTTATCTTAATGACTTTAAAGCCGGCCTCTACCGCTTTCATTGAATCGGCTACCATTTCTTTGGCGTTGTCAGCAGCCACCACATAGCCGTGCGGAATTTTCTCAATGGTCAGGCCACCCAGCAGCTGGTAAATCGGCACTCCCAGGGCCTTGCCGACAATGTCATGCAGGGCGTAGTCTATCACCGCTTTTGCCTGGTTATTATGCTTGGCGATTTTGTCCATTCTGGCGACGATTTTCTCGATTTTAAAGGGGTCTTCGCCGAGCAGCGCCTGAGGGCCGAAGTGATTATTAATCATGGCCATAATAGCTTCCTGGGTATCGCCGCCGTACCATTCTGAGGTGCCGCCCGAGTCGGCTATCCCCGTGATACCTTCGTCGGTATGCATCTTAACGAGGACAAGGGTAGAACCCAGTAAAGGACCGCCCGACATGACAACCCTTCTTTTTATAGGTATGGTAACGGGTATACATTCAATCCTGGTAATTTTCATTTTCGCTCTCCTCGCTGATTGATTTTCGATTACTTTTTCCCTCCGAGCCATGTAGTTTCATGTTCGGTGTTCAGACTCATGGCGCTAAAGCTGTAAGGTTTATCAACTCTCCTGGTTATCAGTGGACAGTGGACAAGTCCTTTAGGGGCAACAACCACGGTGGGGGTATCGAATACATGTATCTCCTGCTCCTCTCCCATAGCTATTTCGATTTCCACCCCCAGATAGTTTGGATTATCAGGGTCGAGGCCGACAAAAAGGAGGGCTTCATCATTGGGGTGCACATGCGGGTCCTGCTCATGCCAGGCACCGATGCCGGTGTGAAACGCCCAGGTAAAATTCAGGTTGAACCCCTCCATATCTTTACCGCTCCACCACTCGATAAAGTCGGCATTCCCTCCCGTTTTACGCTTGGTATCACGTAGTTCTAATTTCTTCACCAGGTGTCTGTACTTCAACTCCGATTGAGATTCTTCGCCGCTTGCTGGTATTTCTGCCATCTTGTGTTCAGCGTCAAGAGAAATCGCCAGAAAGCCAAAAGGTTTGTCCACTTTTCTGGATACTAAAGGACAGTGCGGGAACCCTGGGGGAAGAATGACAACGGTGGGGGAATCTATTACATGTTTCTCCCCTTCCTCACCCATCGCCAGTTCGATTTCCGCCCCCAGATAATTCGGATTATCATAGTCGAGACCCGTGAAAAGCAGACACTCACCGTAAGGATGCGCGTGTCTGACGCCCCCATCGCCTCCCCAGGCACCGACCTTACGGCGGTATCCCCAGGCAAAACTAAGATTTATCCCTTCCAGGTCCGCGCCCCTCGGCATCGTCATATATTCGCCGTGGCTCGCTTCGTATTTCAGCTTTTTCACCAGGTGGCCGTACTTTCCATCAGACATTTTTTATGACCCCCTTCTACCCATTAAAGAGAGTATAGCGTTTAATTTCGCCATCCGCAACGCCTTATATACTTACCGATATTCCCCGGTTATTGCCTATGTATCCATCCAGAATAAGAGGCGAGTTTGACACGGAGAGTTCAGTCGGATAAAGTTTCTATATAGAAGCCGTCTCATAAAAGCCGAAACCCCACATATATTTATAATATTATGAATATCGATTAACCGGAGGTAGATATGAACGTAGGTTTTATAGGCATCGGGCAGATGGGGAAATACATGTCAAACAGAATACTGGAGGCCGGATATAACCTGACCGTTAACGACCTAAAAAAAGAGATAGCGGCCCCACTGATAGCCAGGGGGGCAAAGTGGTGCGATACCCCCGGGGAAGTGGCCGCAGCAACTCAGGTGGTTTTTTCCAGTTTGCCGACCCCCGGTAGTGTCGAGGAGGTAGTTTACGGGGAAAATGGACTCAAGTCCGGATGGAAAGACGGAGATATTTATGTGGATATGAGTACCAATTCTCCATCCACCATCAGGAGGATAGCCGAAGATGCCAGGTCTATGGGAGTGGCCGTACTGGATGCGCCGGTGAGCGGCGGCGTAAAAGGTGCCGAAACAGGCAATCTTACCATAATGGTTGGGGGTGACAGTGCGTCTCTGGAAAAGATAAAAGAAATCATGGCGACTATGGGCCAGAAGATATTTCCGGTAGGTGACGCCGGCTGCGGCAATGCTGCCAAGCTCGTCAATAATTTAATCGCCCTTGCCTGCAACTCAATATCGGCTGAGGGATTCGTCCTCGGCGTCAAAGCGGGCATCAACCCACAGGTTCTTTGGGACATCATTACTATAAGTACGGGCAATAACTGGTGTTTACAGCAGTATCCCAATACTACTTTTCATGGCAATTTCGAGCCCGGCTTCAGAGTCGGCCTTGCCTATAAAGACATCAGCCTGGCGATTGAACTGGGCAAAGAATACGGCGTACCGCTCCCCATAGGAACCGCCGTACAAAAGGACCTCGATAATACTATGGCGGCGGGCCTTGCCGATAAAGGGGTTGACGCCGTGATATTACCCAGGGAAAAGGCAGCCGGAGTGGAAGTACGCTTGCCTGAATAGAGCTAATAAACAACCGATAAAGACGAGGAGGGAAAATGATAGTTATAAATAGCGACGATGTAAAAGCCGAAGAAACCAGCGATGAAATAGTCGGCCAGGGGCCGGTCTACAGGAAGTCATTGATTGATGCTAAAGATACAGGAGGGTTTGGTATTCTGCTGGTAACCTTCAGTCCGGGAGCCAAATTAAACTTTCATACCCATACCTTCGAGCAAATCCTCTACGTTACCGAGGGAAAGGGCATAGTAGCGACCCCGCAGGAAGAGAAAATCGTGACGCCGGGCGCAGTTATCTTCATACCGCCGGGCGAGGTGCACTGGCATGGAGCTACCGAGGACTCCTCATTTTCGCATATAGCCATACAGAAGCCGGGGATAAAGCTGGCTCAATAGCCATAATACTATGCTATTGATTGAGCCATCTCCCGGCTAACAGAGGCATCGCACCTCGCAGCCCGAAGTCTAATCATTCGCCGTAATATAGTTGGTGGATTCCGATGCTGTGTTCGGGTCAAACGTTTTCTTAATCTTTCTCAACCACAGATGGTAATTGGACGTATGCGGCCCGTACTGGTCATGAGCCGCATTACCCCACACATGGCCCGGCACCCCAAAGTGACCCTCTATAGCCGTTTTATTGGCAAACATCACAACCTCAGCTACAGCTTTCATTGACTCAGGGTCCTGCTTATTAAACCGGATGAGAAGCTCGGCATGTCCGGCATGTCCGTGTTCAACTGACTGTACGAAGGGGTCAGTGCCGTCAGCGTGCAGCCGTCCTTCATTAATAAGGCGCTGCTTAAGCGGGGATGAACGCAGAATGTACTGATGCATGAGATTAAACACATCAGTGCCCCCTACCTCCCCCGCGAATACGCCTGAGGCTCGGGCTACCTCTCTGATAGAGCTGGTGACCCTTATGAAACGCCACATGAAACCTCCGGCGTTTTTTGGGTTCTCAACCGGCTTCAGAGACTCGCCTTCATAATCATCCATAATCTGCTGTAAAGTCTTCTTTTTATATTCGGTGTCGCTCGGGGAGTTACCGGCCATTATGACTAAAAAGCCCGGCCCCTTTACCAAATTGGTAAATTGCTTCATATAGGCAAGGTCTTCATTGTTATTCGTGGCGATATTTGCGGACAGCATGGCCGGATTGAAGCCCATAAATATGAACCCTAATTCAGCTTCCCCTACCTTGTATGCAGCCTGGTTCAATTTCTCTGGTGATGGGAAGGAGATATACCGCACCATAAAGCCCGGCGGTATATGGCTCGGGTGATAGTGTGGCGATACCCCTTCGATGGGAAACGTCGGCGGTCCCGGCCAGTGATAAATCTTTTGCGCCGCCCTGGTATAGACGCCGAGTCCTCCCAGCGGCATCACATTACCTCTGATGATGCCCCTCAAAGACGGGCCCGGGCCATCGCCGCACCACCACTGACCTATTGACCCCAGTGAACCCGCCCTAACGATTTCGCCGTCAGGGGTCACCCATTCCAGGGCCAGCTGATTTCTCTCCCCGTAACTGCCGCTGACACTCAGATGCCCTATCCCCTGATGAGCCGCCAAAGGGAGTGCCGAGCAGTTGCTGCCGGCCCCAGTGATATTGCAGTTCAAGCCTCTCTTCATTAACTCAGCCTGAAGCTGGGCACCAATAACATATGGTTCAACCACCACATACATATTTTTTTCATTGATTTCCAGGATGCGGTTCATCCTCCTCAGGTCCAGTTTGACGACGCCCGGACCACCGGCGTCACCGTAAGCGCCCCAGCCTGTACTGGATGCCTTAAACTGCACCTTGAACCTGTTACAAAGCCTGACTATCGCCTGGACTTCCGCCGTATTTTTGGGAAGGGTTACAGCCTCAAACCTGGGCCTTCCCCGCTGAGCGTATGAACCCATAATTAAGGGGACTTCGGAGATATACTCCGGTCCCACTATATCTTCTAACGCTTCATAGAGTTCTCTTTCTAAAGCCACAATCAATTACCTCCTGTTCAGATGGCCTTCTCTAAAAGCTCAACGACATCATATACCTTGAGGCTGTCTTTATTCTCTTTGACGGCTTCTTTGAAGACCTGCTCGCAGCCGGGGCAGGCAGTCACGATAGCCTCAGCCCCGGTAGACTGAGCTTCTTCTATTCTCTCTTTAGCCGTCCACCTGGCAAACTCTGGATTCGACTCCTTAACACCTCCGCCGGCACCACAGCACCAGGCATATTCCTTTATCCTGTCCATCTCAACGAGCTTTAAGCCGGGAATACTCTTAAGGACATCCCGCGGTGGCTCGTAAACGCCATAGGTGCCCCGCCTGAACTCTTTCGGAGGGTCAAAGACACGTATATGCCCGGGAACCGGTTTTCCTTCCCAGTGTATATACGGCTCTCCCAGCCTGCCCAGATGGCAGGGGTCATGATAGGTGACCTTAACATTAACCTTCCTGGCAGGTTTCAGCTTACCCTCTTTGATAAGGCGGGCAAGGTATTCCGTGGTATGCAGCACTTCCAGCTTATCTTTAAGGCCGAATTTATCATAGAGCACCTTGAAGGCGTAATAGCAATCGGCACAGCCGGTCACCAGTATCTCGGCGCCCGATTTCTTAATCAGTTCCATGTTTTGTTTAGCCTGATTTAAGAAGTCCTCCTTATAGCCCATCTGGTAAGCCCGACCGCCACAGCACGACTCGTTTTTTCCGGCAATGCCTACATCAACGCCTGCTTTTTTCAGCAATTTTACCGTGGCCACAGCCACCTTCCACATATCTTCGTCGTAACAAACCCGGCACCCGGCGTGGTAAATGACCTTCGTCTTCTCTCTGGTAATATCTTTAACGTCCAGCCCGCCGGCCCATTCTCCGCGCCTGGCCTTCGCCCCGGGTACCATGGTGCCCTGTTTCCGCAGGCTGTTAATAACGCCGTCCAGGACAGGGACAGTATGGCCGTCCTCCACGCATTTAATCCTGATTTCATTTATCGGCTCCAGCACTTCCATGTCCATGGCATATTTACAGGAGATGTCACAGGCACCGCACATCTGACAGTTGTAAACCACCTCAAGGAGCTTATCGTCATATTCAAGTTCCTTCTCCAGCATGGCTATGCCCATGTTAACTCTGCCGCCGCCGGAATAGGTGTGGAAGTTATATCTGGCTATGCTGGGGCAAACATATGAATGTTTAATCTCCTTCAACTTCTCCAGCGGGACAAATTTGCATATCGAGCAGCGGCAACACATTTCCATATCACTTCTATAATCTTCTAACGCCATTTCTTTCCCTCCTTAGAGTATCCATCTGGTTATTTCTTGCATCAACAAGCATTAAAAGCACAGTTTCCCCGGATTCATAATATTGCCGGGGTCTAATATAGACTTAACCTTTTTCAAGGCGGCAACGGTGGCGGCATCTCTATTAATAATGGTCCTGGCACTGGTGCCATAAGGCCTCGAGAAGAACGCCCCTTTAGCCATCAAGCTCGTGACAACCTGTTCAGAGAGCTCCTTGACCCGGTCAGACTCGCTCTGGTTTTCGGGGTCATAAAACAGGTTGAACTCGCAGTGGCAGTTGGTACCCTGCACAATCGGCTGGAGGTAAATACCCATTTCTGAAGTCGGGTAGCCGATTTCACGAGCCTCATCATACATGGTGTCGAGCAGGCCGGGCAAATTATCATAGATGGTTATAAAGAATATGTCATGGCAGGCCCCTTTATGGCGGAGCTTCCAGTAAGGCTCCCTGGAGGGGTGTTTGACTGTTTCCAACAACTCATAAGCCGATACATCACCGACGGCCTGTGCCGGTTCCAGTCCCACCCGCTGGGCTATCTCCATCATGTCTTTTATCTGGCCTCTCACTCTCTCCTCCGCGAAATATTCGTAGCCGGCGATATTGAAGAAAAGTACCCAGGGAGGCAGCGCATTTTTAAGCTCCCGGTAGTCATGGGGCCATTTCTTCGCCATGATAGCGGCAAGATTGGAACCATTGAGAACAAAGCACTCGTTTACCAGTCTCAGCCTTATCAGCCAGTGAACCATTTCCAGTATTTTATCGAGCTGTGAGGAACCGACCAGAAAGGGCTCTTCAAGTCCGGGGATGAGCTCACATCTCACCGATGCCCACGTTACGATACCCATCGTTCCCTGGGCTCCCTGAATAATCCTGTACCAGGAAGCAGCCGAAGGCCCGGCAGCTTCTTTCTGCGCGCCCCCGGCAGCCCACTGCTCTTCTATGGTGCCCGGCCCGGCGGCGGCCCCGGTGCGGAACATATCGCCGGTGCCGAAAATAACCTCAACGCAGCTTAAAGGGTCGGCTATATCCCAGTGGTACTTGGGCATTACTACGGGCTCCCTTTCAAGCAGGCTGCCCGCAACGGATTTTAACTTTCGTGGCAGTAGCGGCAGGTTGAGCCTGAGTCCCTCCCTGGCTACCGCCGGTATCAGTTCTCCAAAGGTTACACCCGGCTCAAACATAGCCACCCGGTTTTGCCGGTCAACCCTGATAATTTTTTTCATGCCGCTTAAGTCTACGATGACGGCACCTCCGATACCGGGAACAGTATCGCCCCTGAAGTGTGGAGGGCCTGAGCTTACCGGTACAAGCGGCGTCTGAGTCTCGTTGGCAAGCTTGACCAGCTTCTCTATATCCGCCATCTTTTTCGGCCTTATTACGCATTCCGGCCTGACCGCATTAACGAAACTCATATCCCTGGAATATTCTTCCAGCGTCGCCTGTTTGCGGTTGATACTGCCAGCACCGACTATTTTTACCAGCCTATCTTCTGCAATCATTATTGCCTCCTTTCGCTGTCCTAGCTATTATGTAGTTATATTATTCGGCTGTCAATCGCCAGGCACATGACTTTATGGAGAAAATTAGAGAAAATTCCAGCTTATTATACATCACCGCATCGATGCGGCTGTACATCAGCATCACACTGTTTTTCAGAATAAGCTAAATAAGCTACAACAACTAGAGCACAGTATACAATAATTCCTGGATGGAGGTTTCGTTATATCATTTGAAGCTATTTTCATGGACTAACAGGGACAGGATGAGCTTTTCTACCTGGAATCAACTATAATTATAAAGATGACCGGTCAGATGGAGAAGTGGCAGCAAGGTGATATAAGTGCCTTTGAAAAGCTGCTCCGGCAATATGAAAAGCTGGTCTATAGAACGGCTTACCTCGAAAAAGGTAGCCTGTTCCATAGGCACTGATTAGGCAAAGAGGGATAACTGGAATGAATATACTAGCTCACAAATGGCTACTCCCTGTCCTAATTACACTGGTGGCAGTAATTATCCTGGTAGCTGTACTGGCAACGCGGTCACCGGATACCTCCCCCACCCTGGAAGAACTGACCGCCATGGCGGAAACCCTGGGGACCTCAGAGGTACAGTCCTACCGCGCCACATGGTCGGCCACCAGCAATAACTCGGGAATAATCACGGCATCTTCTCAGGAGACCGCATTTTCCGCGCCCGACCGGTATTATCTCAAGACGACGGAAGGTAAAGACATTAGCGAGTTCATCGTCATTGGCGATACGCAGTATGTTAAAAGCGGCGGATTTTCACCAACGCAGATGGTTGCCTTTACAATGTCGGCATCCCGCATTCTTAGTACAGCATCCAGTCTGAGTTTAATCGGCTCTCTGGCCGAACCGGAAGCGTTACCCCGTGAGAAGATTGAAGGCGTGGACTGCCTGCATTACCGTGGCCCCTACGATATGGAGCGTCAGTGGGAGGAAATGACATCGACACTGGACCCATCACAGCCGGGATACGAGGAAAGACTTGAGATGCTGGAGCATGAGCTGGAGACAATGCGCCAGACAACTATCAATTACGAGCTCTGGATAGGCAGGGATGACCTTTTACTCCGGCGGATGGAGCATTCCGGGCAGGTGCCATCGGAAGATACCGGGCAATGGGTTAGCATAAATTCGACGGCAAAATTCTACGACATCAACGAGCCGGTCATTATCGAGCCGCCCCTTGATGCCTCCGGCGGGCCGCTGCCCGGCTGGCAACTAGCTGAGGACTATACCCCCGGTATCAGCTTTACCGGCAAACTGGACTACGAAATAACCGGCGAAGACCTGGCGCACCGGCAGGTGAACCTCAAATTTACCGTCACCAATGTCGGCACGGAGATGGCTACAAACGTGCAGGTAGCTTTGCATAGAATCATCACGCCAGATTATGAGGAAGCCGAGTCATGGATAAACACGGAGCCATCAGTGCCCGGCCAGGTCGACCTGAAGCCGAGGGAGAGCGAGACCTTCACCGGTAATTACGAATGCAATACCAGTCGCTTCGCCGAAGAAAAATTTATAGAACTAGTTGGCATGACCAGGGCGAGAATCACGTATACCACGCCCGCCGGTCATGAAGACGTAGAGTTCATCTCCGGTGGAGCACCTTACCCCAAGGCGGTACCACCCGAGCCACCACCGACCGATTAATTAAAGAAACGTTCACTTAAATCAAGCTTGATTTTATCCGGTCTATAATGTAAGTTATACGCAAAGCAAGTCTAACAACGTTTCATGGCTACAATCACTCACCGTAAGCCAGAATACAATTTGCATTGCTCATTTATGCGGACCCGGAGCGTGCCGTTAATAAGCCACGGTAAAGAAGGAGAGCATATTCAGTGGAATCACTCAACGTGCTGGTCATCACTCCTGCTTTCGATAAATCCCTGCCGGTAGCCGATGAAGAAAATCTTCGGCGGATTGCTCTCGTCAGCCCGGTGATAAATGTCAGGGATGCTTCGGCTCTGGCCCACGCCGAATTCCACGGAGACACGGTTGCCAAAGAAGAACTCGACGCACTGTTAGCTGAGGCTGAAGTTATATATGGGCTTATCCTTCCTCAGGATATCGTGGTACGGGCGCCCAGAATGAAATGGTTTCAGACGATGTCCGCCGGAGTAGACCGCTTTGCCCAGACGGATATCTGGCAGAGCCCGGTGATAATAACCGGCGTCAGCGGCATCCATGCCACACCAATCGGCGAATTTGTACTGGAGTTCATGCTCATGTTTGCCAAACAGGCACCGTTATGCTTCCAGATGAAACAAAAACACGAGTGGAAACGGTTCATGCCGTCCGTATTACGTTCAAAGACAGTGGGCATTGTGGGGTTGGGCAGTATCGGACGGGAGGTGGCAAGATTATCCAAAGCGTTTGGCATGAGAGTGATAGCCACCCGTCGGTCAGTAAAACAGGTAACGCGGCCCAGACATGTGGATATGCTGTTCCCCCCGGAGGAGCTAAAGCAATTGCTCGCAGAAAGCGACTACGTTGTAATCTCCACGCCACTTACGCCAGAAACGAGGGGACTGATTGGGGAAGAAGAACTCAAGGCCATGAAACCTACCGCCTGTATCATCAATATCGGCAGGGGTGGTATTATTGATGAAAAGGCACTGATATGCGCTCTCGATGAAAACCGGATTGCCGGGGCGGGTCTGGATGTCTTCGCCACCGAACCCCTCCCCGCAGACAGCCTCCTGTGGGAACTCGACAATGTAATATTCAGTCCACACGTTGCCGGTGGCATGGAAGACTACATGGCGCGAGCCACCGAGATATTCTGCGAAAACCTGAGACGTTATCTGAACGGTAAGAAACTCATTAACGTTATAGACAAGAAGAAAGGTTACTAGAGAACTAACCGGCGTAAAAAATTAAGCAGGCAGCGGGACCGCCTGCTCATGGGAAAGGAGATAAAAAATGCCAATGACATTGGAACAACTGGAAAACGAAGTCATGCGCCTGAAAGCACAGGTAGCCGAGAGCGCCTGGGCTAAAGACTACCTGGAGATATGGAAACTGCAGTCACTTTATGCGCATCTATACCACATCGGCAAGAGAGCGGAGGTTCCGTTACTCTTTGCCCAAAAAACACCAGGCGTAACTATGGAGATAGAAGACAGCGGCGTATATGAAGGCATTGAAAGCATCACGAGGTTCTGGAATACGGTATTCAGCGAGAAGAAACACATGACGGCTGGTTTCCTCGCCTTGCATATGACCGTGAATCCTATCATTGAGATTAACAGGGAAGGGACAATGGCCAAAGGCATCTGGCATTCTCACGGGTACGCGTCTATGGGAGCAGGCGGGCCTCTCACCCAGTTCCTGTGCCTGGGTAAATATGATATGGAGTACGTTAAAGAAGACGGTCATTGGAAATTCTTTAGGTTCGCCTACCGGCTTACCTTCATGTGTCCTTATGAAAAAGGCTGGGTAGAAGAACCTGTTGGGGGGAGTATAGCCGGTTCCCCGGAAAATAATCCCGATAAACCCACCACCTATCACATGCCTTACAGCCGGCACAGGATAAACGTGATGCAGCCCCCGCCCCCGGAGCCTTATAAAGATTAGGCATATGCTGCTGGAGTGTAATAAAAGTGCAAGCAACGGAAAGGCTAGAGTTCAGTCCCCAGCTTCTGGGTCGGCCTCAGCATGGTAATTAATACGAGACCGCAGAGACTAAAGGCCGCGCATATCAGAATAGCCAGCTGATAGCTGTTAGTTAAGTCAAAAATATAACCCGTCACGAAAGGACCGACGGCACCTCCGGCTGTAAAGCCAAGGCCAATAACCCCGTATATCAAGCCATGGGAACTCAGCCCAAAAAGACGGGCAATCAGAGGTGACTCTGACGTTCCCATACCCCCGAGAGCGAGGCCAAAGACAATAGCAAAAAGGTACAGAACCCACAGCTCTCCGGCAGGCACCAGCCACAACAAAGATGCAATCATCAGGACAAAGCCGATAATCATAACTTTCTTGTTGCCTATTCTGTCGCCGATGATGCCACCCAGCAGGAAATTGCCGATAACACCTATTCCGCCATTAACAGCCAGAACATTGGCGGCGCTGATGTCGGCGATTCCCAGATCTATGGCATGTGGCACGATATGCACCGTGATAGCGAAGATTGCATATCCGAAGCAGAAGAATATGATGGTCGTCATCCAGAACTGAGCGGTATGAACCGCTTCTTTGAGGGAGAAGTCACTGGACTGGGATGTCAATACCCGCGGTTTTCCCTCCTTTTCACCGTCAGGCAATTGCCCTGTTCCACCCGGGTCCCGCCTTAAAAACTGAGCAAACAGAAGAATAGAAACCAAAACCACACCGCCCAGTATGAGATAGGAATTACGCCAATCATAAGCGGATATCAGCCGGCTGATTAACGGTGGAGCAATCAACTGGCCTATCGTCAATCCGCATATGACGATGCCTGTCATCAGGCTTCTTCTGCCGACGAACCACCTGGCCACAGATGATAACAGAGGGATCCAGAGGCCGCTCATGCCGATACCTAGTATGAAGCCGTAGAAAAGGTATAACTGCCAGACAGAATTGACCTGAGACATCAACAAATAACCCAGACCTAAAAAGAAGCCACAGAACGTCACCACTATCCGGGGCCCGAATCTATCGTTGAGACCACCCATGGCAATGCCCAGTACACCATGAAAAATCGTGCAAAACGAGAAAGCGCCCGAGATTACGGCTCTACTCCAGCCAAATTCATCAATGAGTGGATTGAAGAAAACACCAAAGACAATAAATAGACCCCACGATACCAGCATAATGATGAAGGCAGATGCAACCACGATATACCCGTAAAAAAACCGCGGCGCTTTACTATGAGGTTGGTGGATTCTATTACTGGTCACGATAAACCGGTTCCTGGGCAACTCTTCCTTTCAGAATATGCTTATTATAACATAAGAAGCAGGAAACACAGCAGCCAAGACTGAGGTTGAGTATATAGTGTTGCGTTAGAGGAATGCTAGGGGATATTTATGGACTGATACAGACGATTAAGCGGACTACTATCAGGGAGATGTTTGTGTTACGGTGCCATTAGCGGTAAATGTATACATGCATCCTGACTTTATCCACCCCCCATTCAGGCTCAGATAGTCCGTTAGCACCAGCGACGGCGTATCGTTAGTCTGAACCTGGCTCATGTCCGCCGTAGGACCAACCGGCTTTAAAGCTCCGTTAAGGCTATCGGATAACATCTCTACCACGGCCGTCTGGATATTATGAAGTTCAGAATCGTAGGATTCAATCTTACCTTCATTAACCAGCTTACCGATATTGGGGATAGCTACCGCGGAGAGACTACTCAACATAGCCACAACCACCAAAGCCTCGAGAAAATAGCCTATTCCTTGCCTGTTTTGCATATTCCCGCCGTTCTGTACATTTAACGCAGTATGGTACTATTGTACTAGTCACTCTTACTACGCACATCTATACAAACAACTATTTTCACTAAGGGATATCCCCGAATTGATTTCAGAATGGGAGTGAACCCTTAAAAGAAATAGTGGTTTTTCTACTTTCCAGGCGTGTACAGGTATATTAAAGTTAATTTCGTAACGATGGCAAAGAAAGCGCTGCTCATAGATAATACTGTATCACCCGTGACCAGCTCTCGGCTGTTAACCGGCGAGGGCTATAACATTGATACGGTGTATGATATTGATACAGGCCTGCAACGTTTGGATAACCGGGTCTATAACGTTATTATCATAAAGGCAGGCCCCGAAGCTGAGAGCTGGCAGCTCTGTGAGGAAATCAGGCGTCTATCCGGTATACCTCTTATTGTCATAAGTATAAACGCCAGCGCGGATGCCTGCGTAAAGGCAATCAACGCTGGCGCCGATTATTTTCTGAGAAAGCCTCTCGGGCCACTGGAGTTTAGAGCCAGGGTAAATTCGCTCATTCAACGCACATCACAAAAGCCACCGGTACCTGCCGTCGCCTAGCGCCTTAACCAGCACAATTCACAGATACCACGGACTGCATTCCCGCATCATCCATCATTTAACAGAGCTTGCTTAATTGCATTAACTCTGCTATTTTGAGGATGTTCGGGGATATAGCCAGCCTTCCGGAATAGCTGCCGAATCTTACTGTTAATAATCTGGTCTACTATTGACGAAGCCGCCAGTAGCCTGTTCAAGCTGATTGAACATACGAGAGAACCGGCTGCCCCGATTAAGAACTATTATTTGTCAACATGGTTGTCACGTTGATTATCAAAAAACTGGTGGTAGGGTCACTTTCAGCTAACTGCTACGTCGTCGGCTCGGAGGCTACGGGAGAAGGCATGGTAATCGACCCCGGAGGCAATGCCCAAGACATTGTTAATGCTATTATTGATTCGGGGCTTGATATCAAGATTATTGTGCTTACCCATGGTCACTCCGACCATATCGCTGCCTTATACGATATCCAGGACAGGACCGGTGCCGAGGTAGCCATTCACGCTGAAGACGCCGACTTCCTTCATGGCCGGGGTTCTTTCAGTACCATGTTCGGTATTTCCTATAAAACCCCCGAGCCGCCCGACAGGCTGCTCCGTGAAGGAGATGTGATAGACATAGGCAGTCTGCAGTTTTCGGTACTGCATACACCGGGTCATACCCCCGGCAGTATTTGCCTCCTTACTGGCGATAAGGTGTTTACCGGAGACACTCTTTTTTATCGCGGCATCGGTACCACCCTGATGCCCGGCAGCAGCCGCCGCCAGCTCATAGACAGTATCCATGCCAAGCTGATGGTGCTACCGGACAGCACCATCATATATCCCGGGCACGGTAGAGAGACTACTATCGGCGCCGAGCGTAAGAACAATCCGTACGTACGCGGCTGGTAGCTCTGACCAGTAAACCATAACTGTTCATTTAACCCCCCACCGTATAACCTTTCCACAGCACTATTTACTACATATCCTATCAACCGTACAAGTCCATTTCTATTCGGCCTGCCCGGCGAACCAACGTCGGTAAGGCGGCTGCCATATGGATACTATCACGCACCGATTCTCTCTTCCGGGCACATATTGAAGTGTGACTTTTTTGTTAGAGTTCGCCCACAATTTGTGATTTGCCTGTAACCGAACAGGACTAGAGTAACCCCAGAGCATCCGTTAATTCAATTAATCATGTAAACAACGTAATGAACCTGAGGGAATATAAATAAGGGAACCCAACACACCAGTGCAGGTAAGGATCGAGCGCCAGTACATCCAGGGAGGTGCAAATTGAAAGCAAGATTTGAAATACCATACCCGGAATATCTCACGACCGGTGCTGTTGCCAGGCACTGTGGGGTAAGCAAAGTAACAGTACTGCGATGGATTGAAAAAGGCAATCTGACAGCTTTCAGGCTTCCCGGAGGCCAAAACCGAATACACCGGGACGATTTCTACACTTTTGCGGCCAAGCATAGCATACCTATTAGAAGAACTCATAATTAATGTCAACCGGCATTACCGCTGCCAATCAGCTTCTGGCTTGTCCCTGGAGTAATCATCTGGCGTTTAGTTATTAATAAAGTCTCCCGGAACCATCCACCTGCCTGCCAAACCTCTTATACCGCTAACAAAATTCCCGGCATTATTATTTTTCATTTCCATGAAAGCGCATTTAGCCAAACACCGCTTGTGATGTTTCTGTGAACTTTCATAAATCTTCTGTGATATTAATGTGATTTAGCCCCAATATACTTCAAATGTACCAAGCACTGCTAGCAACGATTATTTTGACAGTTCCGATTTTTCGACCAGGCAACCGATAAGGCAACCAAGTAAAAGGAGTAATAAGTTTGCAGAACGAATCTGAACAGTGGATTCCTGAATATATCACTGTTGGTTTTATTGCCAAGCGTTGCGGTGTTAGCAATACGACTGTATTGCGGTGGATTACCACCGGGCAGCTACCGGCTTTCAGACTTCCCGGCGGTCATTACCGAATAGGGACGGAGAATTTCTCCGAATTTCTGACAAAATACAGCATGCCTGTACCAAACATATATATTGAAAACCAGTAAAAAACACAGCAACAAGCAACATATGTAAAAACGATAACAGTGAGGTACAGGGAGATGATGTAACAAAAATATAACAACCGGTTTAGAAACTTACAAAGAGGTGAACGATGAAAGCATTAAATACCCAAAACATTTCAGGAGGTGAAATTATGCGTACGTTTTTGAAGAGAATACACCGAGAAAGTAAAGGCTTTACCCTGGTAGAACTGCTTATCGTGGTCGCTATTCTGGGGGTACTGGCGGCGGTAGTCCTGCCCAATGTTACCGGGCTTGCCGGTGAGGGGCAGACCGAAGCTGCCAAGGCCGAGCTGGTAACTGTCCAGACAGCCATGGACACGATGATGGCAAAGACAGCTAAAACCTCAGTTACGGCCACCTCGGCAACCAGCAATATGTCGGCATTCCCCACCGGTAACGTGCTGTACCCAACCTACCTGAGGACGGCGACAACCAAGGGTACATATTCCTGCAGCACTACCGGACTGGTGACACAGGCAACCACCGGTTATGAGTAGACTACCGGCTAAAAATACCAAGTAGGTACTGTTCAGGTATCAGGGAGACAGAAGTGGTCAGGTTCCTGGCTTAGCCATACCTTGTTAGCAAGCAAGGTGTGGCAACAGGCGAGAAGTACCGAAGTTAATCAGCGACATGATTAGCTGAAATATAGTGTGGTCTTAGCACCAGACAAGGGCGAGTAATGAAGGTAAGAACAAAACTGATTATCGGGTTTTCGGCGATTGTGGTCCTTTTATGGCTGATTGTTTCCTATGCCGGGAACAATTACGGAAACTTGAAGCAACAATTCACAGCCGTTGAAGAGGACATCATTCCCAACACAATGGACCTGACTGAAGTGGAAAAGGCAGCTGACGAAGCGTACCGCCAGTCAATGGATTATATCCTTTACGATATCACCGAAGCGAAACAGAGCGCCATATACCAGATAAACTACCTCAATGATATCAGGAAAAAGTACGTATCTTATGAAGACGACATTGAAAACGAGGAATATATAGCCAACCAGGAACTGATATCCAGAATAAACATGTTAATACTGGGCATTATCACAGTAATGAACCTCAAGGAAATGGGGGGCAGCCGTGATCAGATACTTGCCCAGGACCGCAATACAAGCCTTCCGGCACTTCTCGACCTGGAGCAGTTTATCAACGAACAAAAAGCAGCCAGTATTGACGAACTGGCAGTGGTAAAAACCAACTTCCGGCAAGCTTATACCACAGGTATAAACTGGCTTTTCATTAGTGCCGGTCTGATTACACTTATTGCCGTAGCGGCCTCATTTCTTGTGACGAGGTCGATTACGCGGCCACTTCATGCCCTGCATAAAGGCACCGAGATAATCGCCAGGGGTAACCTGGATTACAAAGTCGGCACCAGGGCACAGGATGAAATAGGACAGCTGTCACGAGCTTTCGACCAGATGACCTTGAATCTGACGAGCAGCATGACATCAATAGACAACCTTAACCAGGAAATTGCCGAGCGCAAGCGGGCGGAGGAAGCCTTGCGGGAGTCCGAGGAGAAGTTCTCCAAAGCCTTCCGTTCCAATCCCGATTCAGCCTCTATTACCACGTTTAAAGATGGCATATTTATTGACGTCAATGAAAGTTTTACACGCGACAATGGCTACACCCGTGAAGAGGTGATTGGCCAAAGCTCAAGAGAACTCGATATCTGGGCAAAGCCAGAAGAGCGCGACAGAATATTAAAGAAGCTAAGGAAACATGGCAGAGTTGCATATGAGGAATACAGTGCCCGCACAAAGTCAGGCGAGATACGCACGATGTTGTTCTCTGCCGAGCCAATCAATGTTGCCGGCGAAGCCTGCATAATCGCCGTAACGACCGATATTACCGACCGTAAAAAGAGGGAGCAGCTACAACACGATGAGAATCACGTGCTTACCCTCTTAGGGCAGGGGGCAGAATTAAGCGAACTGCTGGATGCTATAGTGCGTTTGGGTGAAGAGCATGATACTTCTATCAAAGGCTCTGTGCTGCTTTTTGATTCGTCAAAAGACTGCCTGGTTCAAGCGTCCGGCCCAAGTTTACCCGATGATTACAAAGAACTATTAAAAGACGGGCTACCTATCGGGCCGAATGTGGGTTCCTGTGGAACCGCAGCGTACCTGAAGGAGCGGGTAATCGTCACAGATATTAAGAACAGCCCTCTTTTTAAACCTTTTGAGGAAGCTGTTAAGCGGTCAACCAACAACGGCCTGCTTTCCTGCTGGTCGCAACCTATCATCTCATCCAGCGGAGAGCTACTCGGCACCATAGCTAACTATAGCAATAAGGTGGGTGAGCCGGATGCCGACAACCTCAGGGTGCTGGAGTGGTCAGCTAGTATTGCTGCTATCGCCATCGAGCGCAAGCGGGCGGAGGAAGCCCTGGCTAACGAAGCGATCTGGCGGCGCATCCTGATCGAGCAGTCCCTAGACGGGATAGTTATCCTCGATGGGGACTCCAAAGTGTATGAGGCGAACCAGCGATTTGCCGAGATGCTCGGGTACTCCACCGAGGAAGTCCGTGAACTCCACACATGGGATTGGGATACTCAGTGGACACGTGAGGAACTGCTCGAGATGGGACGGAATGTCGACGAGACCGGTTACCACCTGGAGACATACTGGCAGCGTAAGGATGGTACGACCATTGACGTTGAAATCAGCATCAATGGAGCAACCATCGCAGGAAAGAAGTTTATCTTCTGTGTGTGCCGCAACATAACCGAGCGCAAGCAGGCGGAGATGGAGTTAATAACCAATGAAGAGCGCTTCCGCCTTATTGCGGATAACGCCACCGACATGATCTCGCGTATTCAAATGGCTCCGACAATAAGAACAGACTACGTGAGCCCATCCTGTTTTAATATTACCGGCTACAAGCAGGAAGAGTTCTATGCCGACCCTAATCTCGGACTGGAAATGCTCCATCCAGATGATAGAGAGTTCTTCAATAAACACATCATGTCTGGTAACAAAAAAAACCAGAAACCCATCACTATAAGAATGTTCCGTAAAGACGGCAGCATAATCTGGATAGAGCAGACCCATGCGATGATTTTTGATGAGCACGGCGAACCTTCAGCCATGCACCTCATCGCCCGTGACATCACCGCGCGCAAGCAGGCCGAGGAGGCCCTGCGGGAGTCCGAACAGAAGTTCTCTAAAGCCTTCCGTTCCAGTCCCAATACCATTGCTATTACCACACTCAAGGATGGCGAATTCATTGAAGTCAATGATAGTTTCACCAACATTACCGGCTATACCCGCAAAGAGGTAATCGGCCGTAATTCAAAGGACATTGATATCTGGGCAAAGGCTGAGGACCGCGACAGAATGCTCAAAATGCTGCAAGACAAAGGCCAGGTTTATAATGAAGAATTCGACTTCCGTGTAAAGTCAGGTGAGATACGAACCTGGTTGTTCTCCGCCGAGCGGATAGACATAGGCGGCGAATTATGTATTATTTCCATGACAATTGACATCACCGAGCTCAAGAGGGCACAGACAGCCCTAAGCGAGAGCGAGGAGAAATTCTCCAGAGCCTTTTCCTCCAGTCCCGATATAATCACTATCGTCCACATTAAAAGTAATACATTCATTGAGGTGAACGATAATTATATTAATTTTACCGGCTACACCCGTGATGAAGTTATTGGCCACACTGCGTCTGAGATAGGCATCTGGGCGAAGAAAGAGGAGCGCGACAGGATATTGGAGATAATGAATAAACAGGGGAGCGTAAGTAACGAAGAAGTTCACTTACGTACGAAGTCAGGCGATATACGACTGGCCATGTTCTCGTCCGAGCAAATCCTCATTGGTGGTGAACCGTGTTCAATCGCCGTGGTAATCGACATCACCGAAAGCAAGGCCGCCGAAGAGAAGCTCAAACAGACGCTGGCAAAGCTGGAAAATTCCAGTGCACAGCTGGCGGCAACCAACAAAGAGCTGGAAGCCTTCAGCTATTCCGTCTCTCATGACCTGCGGTCACCGCTCAGGAGTATCGACGGCTTCAGTCAGGCATTACTGGAAGACTACGAGAATAAGCTTGATGAGAATGGACAGGACTATCTGCAACGCCTACGAGGTGCCAGTCAAAAAATGGGTGAACTCATTGATGGCATGCTGAAGCTGTCTCGTCTGACTAGGAGCGAAATGCACAAAGATAAGGTTAACCTGAGTACGCTGGTAGAGGAAATCACAGCCAGACTTCATGAAAATCAGCCGGAACGCGATGTTAATTTTGTCATTAGTAAAGGGCTAAGCGACAGGGGAGACCCCGAGCTATTGAGAGCACTGTTCGAGAACCTGCTCGGTAATGCCTGGAAGTTTACCAGCAAGTGTGAGAAGACAAGAATAGAGTTCGGTACTGCCCAGAATGGTGGCAAGAAAACTTACTTCATAAACGATAATGGTGCCGGCTTCGACATGACCTATGTTGATAAATTGTTTAGCGCTTTCCAGCGCCTGCACGAAACCAGCGAATTCCCCGGAACCGGCATTGGTCTGGCAACAGTACAGCGAATCATTAACCGCCACGGTGGTAGTATCTGGGCTGAAGGAGCTGTGGGGAAAGGCGCCACCTTCTATTTTACTCTCAACTAAAGGAGGACAGAAATGGCTGCAAGAGGAGAAACAATACTGCTGGTAGAGGATAACCCTGACGATGTAGAGCTGACGCTGCGGGCATTCCGCAAAAACAAAATCGCCAACAATACGGTGATAGTCCGTGACGGCGCCGAAGCTCTGGACTACCTCTTCGGCACCGGAACCTATGCTGACCGTGATACCAGCGACGCGCCAAGGATTGTTCTGCTCGATTTGAAATTGCCCAAATTGAACGGACTCCAGGTACTGGAACGCCTGCGTGCCGACGAGCGTACCAAGCTGACACCGGTGGTTATCCTCACCTCGTCAAAAGAAGAACAGGACCTTATCCGTGGATACAAGTCCGGGGCTAACAGCTATGTTCGCAAGCCGGTTGACTTTAACCAATTCGTTGAAGCCGTACGCAACATAGGACTTTACTGGTTGCTAATAAATGAATCACCGATTCAAAATCAGCAGCTACTAAATAGCTAACAATGGTAAAAATACTGGTAATCCGGTGACGTAGAATGGAAGATAAAACCATTAATGTCTTGCTTATCGAAGACAACCCTGATGATGCCGAGTTGATACGCAGGAAACTGACTAAATCCGTAAACAGACAGTTTACGGTAACAGCTGTAATAAGTTTGAAAGACGGCCTGGCAGAGCTATCCACCAGTTCGCCTGACCTGATTCTATCGGACCTGGGTCTGCCAGACAGTCACGGACTTGATACGGTCACCAAAGTATTGCAGATGGCGCCCAATATCCCTCTGGTAGTGTTAAGCGGCTTCGATGACGAAGCTGTAGCCATCAAGGCAGTTCAGCTCGGCGCACAGGACTATCTCGTGAAAGGGCAGATGGATAGCAGCCAGATAGAGCGCTCCCTTTTCTATGCCATTGAACGGTCCCGGCTGCAGGGGGAACTTGAGCAGCATACAGAAGAACTGAAGAAAATCCAGGCCAATCTTTTTAAAATCCTGGACAAGAACGCCGATGCCATTATTGTTGTCAGCAAGGAAAAGCAACCACTCTTCATTAACCCGGCCGCGGAATCCCTCTTCAGGCGTAAAAAGAAAGATTTACTGAATAAACCATTTGCTTTTTCACTTAAGGGAGGCAAGACATCAGAGATTGAAATTAAGTATGACGACGGCGAAATAACCGTAGCCGAAATGCGCGTGGTAGATATTAACTGGGAGGGTGAACCCGCCTACCTGGCATCACTGCGTGATGTTACCGAGCGTAAGAAGGCTGGGAAGCTCATCCGGCAGCAAAAGGAATTCTTGAGCAATGTATTTGAGTCTATCACTCAACCCTTCTATGTTGTAGATGCCAATGATTATAGTATTCAAATGGCGAATAAAGCCACGCGATTTGATAGTTCAGCAGAAGCTAAGAACTGCTATACCGTTGTCCATAATAAAGACAAGCCGTGTGCCGGTGAAGGCTATGTTTGCCCACTTGAAGAAGTAAAACGTACCAAAAAACCTGTGGTTGTGGAGCATACCCATACCGATGAAGAGGGCAATATAAGAAGCCTGGAAGTACACGGCTACCCTCTTTTTGATACCGAAGGAAATGTCGTCCAGATGATAGGGCATTGTTTGGATATCACCGAGCGCAAGCAGGCTGAGAATGCACTGCGAGAGTCAGAGGAAAAGTTCTCCAAAGCCTTCCGTTCCAGCCCTGACATGATTGCTATCACTACGGTTAAGGAAGGCAGGTTTGTTGAAGTTAATGATAGTTTCACCAATACCACGGGCTATACGCGTGAAGAGGTGACTGGCCGTAATTCAGATGAGATAAATATCTGGGCAAAGGCAGAGGACCGCGCCAGGATGGTACAGATACTGAAGGAACAAGGCAGAGTCTACCAGGAAGAATTTCAGTTCCGTACGAAGTCAGGTGAGGTACGTTTGTGGCTTTTCTCAGCGGAACAGATTAATATCGGCAACGAACCATGCCTCATCTCCATGACCATAGATATCACCGAACGAAAGCAGGCTGAAGAGGCGCTTCGCTTCTCGGATGCCGCTTTCAAGTCTATCCACGAGAGTGTCATCGCCATAGACACGGAATACACCATTACACACTGGAATGAAATCAGTGAACAGATTTACGGTGTCAAAGCCTCAGAGGCGATTGGCAAGAATCTCCTGAGTGTTATTGAGATAGTGGAAAACTACCCTGGAGAAAACGAAGAGCGCTTCAATAACCTTGAGATCAGCGGCTATCACCAGGAGGAGCAACTGCATCGGACAAAGCACGGCGAGGTGTGGGTTGATGTAAGTTTTCAGGCGATAGAGGGAAACGGTAAACGATACGGATGGGTGTCTCTGGCAACGGCCATAACCCAGCGTAAGCTGGCGGAAGAGGCATTGAAACGGAGCGAGGAAAAATACCGTGAACTCATCAGTACCTCTAAAGACGGAATAATATCCGTTGACCTACAGATGAGGGTCATCATATGGAACCAGGGAGCCGAAAAAATATATGGCTATACGGAAAAAGAGATGCTCGGTCAATCAATTATGAAGGTTATCCCCGAAAGAGACAGAGATAAGACGAAAAAGCTGCTGGCCCGCTTAAGCGATCCCAAATCAGTTAATTCCACGTACAGGGTAGTTGAAGGTGAAGGCCTGAGGAAAGACATGACCGAGGTTCCTATCGAGCTCTCATTATCATCAAGAAAAGCTGAAGATACGTGTATCGTGACAGCCATCATAAGAGATATTACCGAACGTAAAGAGGCCGAGGAAAAACTGAGGGAAATAGACAAGATGAAATCTGAATTCCTCTCCAACGTCTCACACGAGCTGCGCACGCCACTACAGTCAATCGGTGGTTTTACCAAGCTAATCCTCGAAGGTAAAGTACCTGACTTGGCAACCCAGCAAGAATTCCTGCAAATTATAGATAGGGAGAGCCAGCAACTCGGCGTCCTTATTAACAGTCTGCTGGATATGTCACGCCTTGAGTCCGGCCATTTTGAGATAAACAAGAGGCTCCTGCCGATAAGGGATACTATCGTCGATTCCATACAGATATTCCATAGTCTGGCCCGGGACAAGGACGTCGAACTCAGCGAAGAAATACCACCCGTACTACCTGAGATAGAGATAGATGCCGAACGACTGAGGCAAGTGGTCATCAACCTGCTCAGCAACGCCATCAAATTCAGCGACCCCGGAGGCAGTGTCAAAGCCAGAGTAGAGAGCCGAAACGGAGAGCTGCTGTTTCAGGTCAGCGATAAGGGTGTCGGCATAAACGAGGAATCCATGCCGCACCTCTTTGAAAGGTTTTACAGAGCCGAAGATAAGCTGGCCAGGGGCGGCACCGGACTGGGACTCTATATATGCAGGCAGATTATCGAGGCACATGGTGGGCATATCTGGGCGGAGAGCGAAATAGGTAAAGGTAGCACTTTTAGTTTTACCTTGCCCCTGAATGGCAAAGGAGGAAACGGTCATGCAAAAGAAAATCCTAGTAATTGAGGACGACCCGGCTACATCAAGGCTAGTAGATTATTCACTCCGGCACGAAGGTTACCAGGTGTTCACGGCTTCAAACGGATTGGATGGGATAAGGAAAGCGCACAATGAAATACCGGACCTTATCATTCTGGATGTGATGCTACCGGGTATAGATGGCTTCGAAATCTGCCACCAGCTGCGGTCTGAGCCTGATACCAATAAATTACCCATTCTTATGTTCTCAGCCAAAGCTCAGGAAATAGACAAGAATACCGGTCTGAAAGTAGGCGCCGACGATTATCTGTCCAAACCCGCTGCCCCGGCTGACATAGTTAGCCATGTAGAGGCTCTGCTGGCAAAGAAGACACACGCAGCAACAGACCAGGAGAAAGTGAGTGGATAAAGAAAATACCAAATCCCTCACCCCGGATAAATCTAACAAAAAGAGTTTGGGCGAGATGCTGGTTGAGGAGAACCTGCTCACCCGGGAGCAACTGGAGAGCGCATTAGCGCTGCAGCGACAGCAGGGAGGTAAACTTAACGACATTCTGATAAAACAAGGCCTGGTTAAACCTGAGACACTGGCCATCATGCTCAGTATCCAGCTAAACTTACCGTTAATAGACCTGAAGAGACACACCATACAGCCTCAGGCACTCCAGCTTATCCCCGAAGACATGGCCCGGAAACACGCCCTGATACCGATGGACATCGTTAATGACTCACTGATGGTGGTTATGGCTGACCCGGAGGACATACATACTATTGAAGACCTCAAGGCTCAGGCGAAGATGAGGGTTGAGGTATCGCTTGGCGTCCGCTCCGATATTGAACGCGCTATTAACATTAACTACAGGTCAAGCGGCGCCATTGAGAACAATGTAAGCAAGTTTGCGCCAGCCTCAGAAGATAAACCAGATGACACCCCGATACTTACGGCCAGGACACCGATTGCCGAGACCATTGACCTGCTTGTCGCCCAGGCAGTCAGGGACAGGGCATCGGATGTTCACATCGAACCACAGGAAGACAGGCTCCGGATTCGCTACAGGATTGATGGCATCCTGCATGACATGTTTTCCTTCCCACTCAGTATCCACATGCCGCTGGTATCACGCATAAAAATTCTGGCCGAGATGGACATCTCAGAACAGAGGCGCCCTCAGGACGGGCAATTCTCCGTAAAACTTGGCGATAATGAAGTTGATATCCGCGTCGCCACTATGGAGACGCCCTGCGGAGAGAGAGTAACACTGCGGATTCTGGACAAGTCTCTGGCTCTATTCACTTTATCGGAACTCGGGTTTTTACCCGGTATTCTTAAGACATACAAGGCGATGCTGAAGAGCCCTATCGGCATGATACTGGTGAGCGGCCCGACAGGTTCCGGCAAGACGACCACACTTTACGCATCAATAAACGAGCTGGACAGGAATGAGCGCAATATCATGACGATTGAAGACCCCATTGAATACAACTTTATGGATATCAACCAGACTCAGGTTAATAATAAAGCCGGGATTACCTTTGCCAGTGGCCTCAGGGCAATCATGCGCCACGACCCCGATGTCATCCTGGTCGGTGAGATACGGGACACAGACACGGTGACAACCGCCATCCAATCCGCCCTCACCGGTCATCTGGTACTTTCCTCGATTCATGCCAATGATACCGTCGGTGTGCTTTCTCGACTGATGGACCTGGGCGTCGAACCGGCCTCAATATCATCAACATTGATTGGAGTCGTTGCCCAGCGCATGGTCCGGCGTATCTGCCCGAACTGCCGTGCCCCTTACCAACCAACCGAAGAAGAGATGCAGGCGTTCAACAAGGAAATTGAGCGGGAGACCCCCACATTTTATTCTGGAAGCGGATGTAACCTCTGTGCCAATACCGGCTACCGGGGTCGAACGGGTATCTTCGAATTCCTGATAATGAGTGAGGATATAAGGAAGATGCTAAGGAGCAATGCCGGCTCCAGTGAAATTAGAACACAGGCGATTAGCGAGGGAATGGTAACGATGAAACGTGACGGGATGCTCAAGGTAAAAGAGGGCATTACATCAATAAGTGAAGTGCTGCGAAATGTATTTTCTATTAACTAAAAAGGAGGAGGACTGTATAAATCAGGGACTTGAGGTTAATAACTACTTATGCAAATCAATTTCAGAGGTAATTAATGTCATACAGGTATAGAGCCTATACAGTCGATAAGAAAATCGTTCAGGGCACGATTGAAGTCGCCTCGGAAAGCATGGCGGAGGGCACCCTGTACAGGGCCGGCTATCAGCATATCCTCAGTCTTGAGGAAACGCCGCCGGGGACGAATATTAAAGGAATGATACCGACCCTCTTTGGAGTTAAAACCCAGGATGTGATTGACTTCTCCAACCAGCTAGCCACCCTGACTGAGTCCGGCATCAGCATATATACATCGCTGCAGCTACTTAAGGGACAGGCTTCCAAGGTGGCTCTTAAAGACGTCATTAATGGATTAATCGAGGAAATCCAGGTAGGCACCTCTTTCTCCCAGGCACTCAGCTACCATCCTGAGGTGTTTTCGAATACCTACTGCCAGGTGATAAGGGCAAGCGAACAGTCAGGCAGTCTGGAATTAGGGCTGAGGCAGGCCGCCAGCTACATGGAGAAACAGACAGTCACATCCCAGAAAATTAAACGCGCCATGTTCTATCCTGCCTTTGTGTTACTTATGGCCATCGGCGTAACTATTTTGCTCATCACGGTCGCCCTGCCGCCACTTGTCGACCTGTTTTCCTCGATGGACGTGAAACTGCCCTGGATGACACAGATGCTTCTTTCCATCAGTGGCTTCGTTCTCGACCATACTCTCTATATAATCATGGGATTGCTTATTCTCATTCTATTAACCATCGGCCTTCTGAGATTACCATCAGTAAAGCTGGCCAAAGACAGGCTAATGCTGCAAATACCACTCATAGGCGCCATTAACATTGAGCGCGGTGTGCAACATTTCTGTCAGACAGCTTCAATGCTGCTGAAAGCAGGCCTGCACCTGCCGAATGTAATGGACATCTCCATCCAAACAAACAAAAACCGGATTATCCGCGAGTCTTTAAGGAATGTTAAAGATAAGCTGGTACAGGGAGAGGGTCTATCACAGCCACTGGCCGAGGTTGAGCTTTTTCCTCCACTCCTGGCAGAGATGGTAGTAGTGGGAGAGAAGACCGGTTCTATGGACTCTACCCTCGCCACGCTCGCTGACTATTACGAACAGAGGGTTGACCACAGGATTGAAATCCTTACTTCGATGATAGAGCCAATATTGACCTTAATCATCGGGATAGTAGTTATATTCATCGCTCTTTCCATGATAACGCCGCTATATTCAATACTGAGGTCCATGCACTAAATGACTATATCAGGTAAAAAAGATGACAGGGACAATAAAACAGAGGTTAGCCCGGACAATAAACCGGGCTCAGGGCCAGAAAGGTCTGGGACTGGTAGAGACACTGGTGGCCGTGGCCATTCTAGGGACCTCTGTGGTTGCCTTTGTCGCCGCCCTTTCGGCGGGGTCAATCGCCGTAGGTGAGCAGGACGAGGAAGTAGTGGCCCAGAGACTGGTAAGGTCACAGCTGGAATATACTAAAAGCTATAGCTATGACCCGAATGCCACTACCTACCCGACTATAGATGTGCCGGCAGGTTACGGCCTGTCCGTTATGACCGGCTCAGTCCCGGGGACTGATACCAATATACAGAAGATAACGGTCACCATCTCAAGGGACGGGCAGGATATATTAGCTGTTTCCGACTATAAGGTGAACCGATGATGACTGCTAATGAACGTGGTTTTACCATGGTTGAGCTGGTAATGGCGATGGCCGCTACCGGGCTCATTATAAGTTTTCTGGGAACAAGCATATACCAGATATTCACCGTTACCGAATACGGCAATGACAGGCTTATCGCCATGCATGAGCTGCAAAATGCCTCTCACTGGTTCAGCCTTGATGGTCAGGGTGCGAAATCAGCTGCCGCAGGCAGCGAGCTGGTTCTCACGCAAACAGATAACTCAACGATTACCTATTCATTAACGGGGATGGAATTACGACGCACCGCTGGTGGCGGCCAGATGACCCTGGCCAAGAATATTACCAGTGCCGATTTTTCCATGGGTAACCGCGTCATTACCATGTCCCTGACTTCATCCCCTGAGGGACGCGACAGTGTAAGTGAACAGGGAACCTACAGGGTTTATCTGAGACCAGCCGAGGAAGAGGAATAATGAACAGCGAGAAGGGACAGGCCCTGCCAATGGCCATGATGGCACTTGCTCTCGGCACTCTGGTGATAACGCCTTTTCTCAGTCATGCCGGCAGCGGCCTTATCGGTTCACTCGCCTATGGCGAAGCAATCATCCACCAGAGCAGCTGTGACGCCGGCGTCGAGCACGCCATCTGGAATTTGACCAGAGGTAGCCTGGCCGAGCAGATACCCGAACCGGGCGATGAGGTCACCTATCAGCTTGGCGAAGAACTCAATGGCTTAACCACCAGCATTACCGTAACCGCGAACGTTACCGGGGACGGAGGTGGCTTGGCTGGTGAGATCGGGGATACCGTGATAGATACTCTCGAGTTTGATACTGCTTACGGAAATATGCCCGACATCATACATATTTCCGGTGACATCTACGCTATAGCCTACCGTGGCAATGGTAACGACGGCTTCTTAAAGACAGTTGAAATAGCTTCCGATGGTGACATCACCAACAGCGTGGTAGACAGCTTAGAGTTTGATACCAGTTACGGAATCTACGCGGACATTCTCCACGTCTCCGGCAACATATACGTCATAGCCTACCAGGGAAATGGCAACGACGGTTTCTTAAAGACCGTGGAGATAACCACTGATGGTGAAATTACCAACAGCGTGATAGATACCCTGGAGTTTGATAACAGAAACGGGAGAGAACCGGTTATTACTCACGTAGCAAGCAATATTTATGCTATCGCTTACCGGGGTAATGGCGGCGATGGCTTCATCAAGACTATAGAGATAGCTACTGATGGTGAAATTACCAACAGCGTGATAGATACCCTGGAATACGATACCAGTAACGGTTATTACCCGGATATCAGTTATATCTCCGGTGACGTTTACGCCATTGTCTACCGGGGTAATGGCGGCGATGGCTTCATCAAGACTGTGGAGATAGCTTCGGATGGTGAAATTACTAACAGCGTGATAGATACCCTGGAATTTGATACCAGTAACTGTTATTACCCGGATATTGTTGATGTGTCCGGTGACATTTATACTATTGCCTACCAGGGAAACGGCAATGATGGCTTCCTGAAGACCGTGGAAATAGCTACTGATGGTGAAATTACTAACAGCGTGATAGATACCCTGGAGTTTGATACAGGCAACGGTAGAACACCGGATATCATCAATATCTCCGGTGATATCTATGCTATTTCTTATCGGGGCAACGGGAGTGACGGCTATCTAATAACAGTTGAGATAGCCACAGATGGAGATATCAACAATACTGTAATTGATACCCTGGAATTTGATACATCTTATGGCAATTTTCCGGATATCATCCAGATTTCCGGCGGCGTTTATGCCATTGCTTATTGCGGACCAAGGTCAGACGGTTTCGTTAAGACTGTAGAGATATCCACGAATGCGGGAACCTCCGCTGCCTACGAAATTTCATCTACCGCCGGAGACAGGACTATCCGTGCTTTCGTTAATACCGCCAACACGACCGCTTCTATTTTGGCGTGGCAAGTAGAATAAATAAGGAGGTCTGAAAATGAATTTCGATTCGACAGTTCTAGCTAACACATTCCTTGCCTGCATCGCCCTTACCAACCTTGTAATACTGGCGATACTTTACAGAAATAGTAAGAGTAATCAAAAATCATAAAGAAGAGAGAGCCTTCTGTGAAGAACAGGAAACTACCGATAGTACTGCTAGTTATTGTCCTGGTCGTGGTGTATTATCTGCTCGGCACAGGCTATTTGAAACTACGGCGGGGGAATGAGGCGCTGGCATCCAAAATAACCAGTGTCACCGGGGATTTGACGCAAATCGCCCCACCCCCGGCTGACCTTGACCAAAGATTGGCCGCCGCTCAAGCAGATTGGGACGCGGCCAGGAACGCATTCCCCGAGAAGCTGAACACTACCCAAATAGTGAACACTGTTCTCGAGCTTGCCGACGATGTGGGGGTTAAGGCAATACCCCTGGTAACGCAACCCTGGACAACAGAGAGCGTTAACGAACATGGCTACTCTGTTTTTCGATTTAATACAGCTGTAACGGGTACTTCGGAACAATTGACCAGCTTTTTAAGACAGCTGGAAAACAATGGTATCAAGACGCTTATAATGGAGAATTTAAGTGTGAATAAAGAAAACGAATCATCTGTAAAAGAAAGTATCTCTGAAGGTATTACACGGATAAACGCCAGTCTGGAAATAGCTGTCTATGTTCAATCTCCGGCTGCTGAGCTAGAGGAGAAGGATATATAGCAATGTACGTTACCCTGAATATCAGTAACAGCAGTATCAGAATCCTTGCCATAAAGGGAAGGCAGGTAAAAAAGTGGGAAAGCACGGACCTGATGGCCGGATTGGTCCGGGACGGCTTAATTATGCAGCCAGAGGCCGTCGGCGAGGTCATTGACGCCCTGTTTAAATCAACCAGAATACCCAAAGAGAAAGTCATTATCAGCCTTTCGGGTCTGTCCTTTACTTACCGATTTGTCAGCCTGCCCAGGATGAAATCCGGGCTTATGGAGGAAGCCGTCCAGCGTGCCGCCAAGAAAGAAATATCACTACCTCTGAATGAACTGTATCTTACCTGGCAGCCTGTACCCGGTCCGGAGGATGAGCAGGCCTTTTTCGTCCTGGGGGTGTCACGACACCTGGTTGACGCCATGATTCAGACATTTAGGGTAGGCGGAGTGGAGCCCTATCTCATGGATTTGCAGCCGCTGGCGTTAGCCAGAGCCGCCAATCGCGGCGATGCTATAGTCGCTAACCTGGAACCCGAATGCTATGATATCGTCATTATTGCCAATGGTCTGCCCACGGTTATACATACTATAAGCCCAAGAGGTGAGGGAGCTACTCTCGACGATAACATCCATCGATTGGCGGACGAGCTAACCAAAACAGTTGCCTTCTACCAGAGCAGCCACCCGGAAAATCATCTCAGCCCAGCTACTCCCCTGCTGCTGACCGGTTTACTGGCTACCGAGGTTACCACACAAGGACTGCTCCAGGCTGAGATAGAATACCCCATCGAACCCCTGATTCCGGCACTGGAATTTCCATCTGACCTGCCCGTTGCCTCATACGCGGCCAGCATGGGGCTGGCTCTTAAGAAAATTCCACAAAAACCCGTAGATAAAGGTAATGGTGTCCATTTTCACGATATAAATATCAATATATTATCCGGGAAATTCCGTAAACCAAAAGCACAGCCAGTACCAGTACGACATGTTGTCCTCGTAGCTTTGCTGCTAATCGCTGTTGCCCTCATTTATCCTCTCTACCAGGGTAAGAGTCAGCTCGGTGCTAAAAACACGGACCTGGAATCCAGACTGAGTGAAGTCAACCGGGAACACAACCTGGCTAACCTCGTCGCCGAGGAGACAACCCTGAAAGAGGACACCATCAGTGAAATTATCGCCAGCGCCGATAATCTAACAGCGGTAAATCAGAGCATCCTGAGTACCAGAGGCGACTTTACGGATGATTTTCAATTGATTTCCAGTGCTCTTCCGCCTAAGCTATATTTAACATCAATAGAGATAGACAGGAACTTGATTAAGGTACAGGGGGAAACCGATAACGTTTTTGCAGTTATTGACTACGTAACAGCCCTGGAGACCCATGAGGCATTCTCCGAAGTACGCATTACCGAGCTGGATGAAGCTATTTTGATTATCAATGAAACTGATGACAGCGAAGCCATACAGGAAGATAGCAGCACGATAACCTTTGAAATCCTGATTAATAAATCGGTCTCAAAGGATATAGAAAGAGAATAAGGAGGGAATACGCTCCAGGCTAAAGGATATGCGTGGAGGACATTCGGCATATTTATGAAATCTTTATGGACTCTTGACGAATTATTTACAATCCTTTACACTATTTTTTATAATAGTAATTGATAATAATATATAGTATTGAAGTATACCGAGTATACTCAGGTAGTACCAGGGAGGTCTGCATGGCTGTGTCAATAAATGGAAATACGTACTATAGAACTGCAGAGGTCTGCCAGATGGTCGGTATAAGCAAGAATACCTTATTTCGATGGCTTAAAGCAGGCTACCCGGGTACCAATTCGCGCCGGGACAGGAGAGGATGGCGGCTATTTACCGGAGACGATATTAATAAACTGAAAGCCGAGGCTGAACTGATAATCGAAGCGGAGCAATAACCTTATAGCAGGAATAAGCTGGGGAGATAATTAAATGATTGCCAACTGTGAGCAGATTCGATGAGCGCTATAGGAAAAGAGCTTAGAAAATCGGGTGTTGACATTATCGGTGATGTTCCCTGGGACACACACCTCTGTTTATTCTACCAGACCAGCGAGGACATGCTTAACCTGCTGGTGCCCTACTTTAAAGCCGGGTTAAAAAATAACGAATTTTGCCTCTGGGTTACTTCGGAGCCTTTAGATAAAGAGTCTGTCGAAAAGGCGTTAAGAAAGTCCATCAGTAATTTTGATAAATACCTGGAAAAGGGACAAGTAGAGATAATCCCTCATACCGAATGGTATCTCAAGGGGGGTACCCTTGACCTGCAACGAGTTACCGAGGGCTGGTCAAACAAACTAAACCAGGCCCTCGCCAGCGGTTACGACGGCATGAGGATGTCAGCCAATACTTCCTGGCTTGAAAAAAAGGACTGGCCGCAATTCATGGAATATGTAAAGGCAGGGCAGGATACCATCGGCAAGGGCAACTGGCTCTCTATATGCGCTTATTCTCTTAATAAGTGTGGGGCACCTGAAATCATAGACGTGGTCAGTAACCACCAGTTCGCTCTCATCAGGCGAGGTGACAAATGGGATACCATCGAGAGATACGAGCGCAACCGGATGAAGAATGAACTGGACAGGCGCGTGAAAGAGCTCAGGTGTCTCTACGATGTTGCCAACATCAGCGGAGCACCGGATATCACGCTATATCAAAGGTTTGAAGAGATAACCAATCTGCTCCCCAGAGCCTTTCAATATCCCGATATTGCCTTTGCCAGAATTGCCATCAATGGGCGTGAGTTCAAGTCAGGTAACTGTAGCAAGACCAAGTGGCGGATGTCCGCAGACATTATCGTGCGTGGAGAGAAAGTAGGGACTGTAGAAGTCGGCTATGTGAAAGCGCCATCTAATACCGACAACAACCTTTTCTCGAAAGAAGAAAGGCTATTGCTTGACGCCGTCGCCGAGCGCCTTGGGATAATTGCGGAACACAGGCAGATAGAAGAGGCCTTGCGGGAATCCGAGGAAAAATTCTCGAAGGCCTTTCACTCAAGCCCGGCTATCTTCTCCATTTCCACGTTAAAAGATGGGAAATTCATTGAAGTTAATGATAGTTATACTAATTTTACCGGTTACTCCCGTGAAGAGACTATCGGCCGCACCTCGATTGAAACAGGCAACTGGATGTTTGCCGAGAACCGTAATAGAATGCTGAAGTTACTGAAGGAAGAAGGCAGAGTTCGAAATCTGGAAGTTGAATCACGCCATAAATCAGGCGAAGTACGCATATCCCAGCTTTCCGCCGAGCTTATCAACATCGGCGAGGAACCGTGTGTTATTGCCGTTGTAAATGACATTACCGAGCGAAAACAGTCCGAAGAGCTGCTTAAGACAGTTTCCTTCAATTCACCGCTGGGCATCTATATTGTGCAGGATGATAAGCTTCAATATACCAACCCGCAATTTCAGAAGCTTACTGGCTACAGCGAAAAGGAGTTGTTGGGCAGAGACCTCCTCAGCCTTGTCGCTATTGAAGACAGCGACGCGGTAAAGTCAAGCACGGTATTCACTCTTCAGGAAAAGAACCCCTACCCGTGCGAATACAGGATTCTCAACAAGAATGGTCAGATAAAATGGGTCCTGCAGACCGTTTCCCCTATCCACTACCAGGGCAGAGAAGCAATACTCGGAAACCTCATGGACATCACCGAACGCAAGTATCTTGAGAGGAAAGTCATTGAATATGAAGAACTGAGCAAAATGAAGAGTGACCTCCTGGCCACGGTCTCGCACGAACTCCGCACCCCGCTGGCGACAATAAAAGGCTACTCCACCATGATGATTGACTACTTCTCCAAGCTCACTTCTCATGAAAAAAGGGATTATCTAAAATCCATAGACCATTCAACAGACCGGCTGGCTATACTTGTCGACAACCTGCTGGACACGTCGCGAATGGAGGCCGGACTGCTGAAACTGGAAAAGGCTCCAACCAGCGTATCCAGACTTATCCGTGGCGTTGCTACCGAAGCGGGAATCAGAGACAATGAACATCACATCGTTACCATGCTGTCAAAGAAACTGCCCAAGCTAAACATCGACGCCAAACGTATTCGGCAGGTTCTGGACAACCTTATTGATAACGCCATCAAATACTCTCCAAAAGGAACGGAAGTAGTAATATCAACCCGACAATCCAGCCAGGAGCTCCTCGTCAGCATTGCCGACCAGGGCTCAGGTATACCTGCGGAGGAGTTGACCAATATCTTCGACCGGATGTACCGGATCGAGCAAAGGCTGTCTTCAGGCGTAGAGGGTATCGGGCTGGGACTATATATATGCCGGCGGCTGGTAGAAGCGCACGGTGGCCACATCTGGGTAGAGAGTAAACTGGGAAAAGGAAGTACGGTCTACTTCACCCTTCCTATAGATAATGCGGCCCAGATAGTAAAACAATGAAAGAAAAATCAACTAAAGACGAAAGTCGTTGTTGAGGACGTAGTCCTTCACCAGAAAGAGAGGTGTTATCATGTCCTCAAAAAAAGCATTAGTTCTGGTTGTCGATGATGACGTTAGGATGTTAAGAATGATGAAGCGTATGCTTGAGCTTGAGGGTTTTGATACGCTTATAGCTAATAGCGGCGAAGCCGCCCTGAAAGTCTTCGAGAAGGAAAGCCCAGACCTGGTATTGCTGGACATCATGATGCCGGATATGAACGGCTATATAGTATGCCAGCATATCCGCGAATTTTCACAGGTACCTATCATAATGGTTACCGCTATGGGTGATGACAAGGAGAAGGTTGAAGGGTTAGATATTGGAGCTGATGACTACGTAACCAAACCCTTCTCCGCAAGTGAGCTGGCCGCGCGAGTCAGGGCGGTTTTGCGCCGTATCGGCCCCCAGGATGAGCCCCCCGGTGCCATATTCCAATATAAGGACCTGGTAATAGACTTCGCGTCACGCAGGGTCACCCTCAGCGGTCAAGAGCTGATACTCACCTCTACGGAATACAGGTTGTTGTCTTACGTCTCCCGGAATGCCGGCCGTGTCGTAACTCCAGACCAATTACTGGATAAGGTGTGGGGTGAAGAATATATCGGCGCCCCACATCTCCTCCAGGTAAATATCGCCCGCCTCAGGAAAAAGCTGGGAGATGACGCCAAGCATCCCACCTATATACTGACCAGACCTGGTATAGGGTATATCATGTCAAAGCCTGTATGATTATGTAGCGGCTATCATGCAGCAAAGGCAATAGCATTAAGGGAGTCTTCCAAATACGGGAAGGCTCTCTTTTTACTCGGTGTGACTGCCAAAGCCTTAATACTTTTGATTTTTCTGTGAGGATTTAGCTGTCCATTATGCCACCAGGGTGCGTAATCCTGAACCAACCGTGACTATTTTGTGAGTCTTTAGAACCCATTTTTGACGCTGTTGTGAGCCGGCTTGAGTAAGGTTAGCAGTGTGAGGTGGCGAAAATGGAAACAGCACTAATATGGAAAGACGCCAAGTCCTTCAGGCAACATATCGCTGCTATGAGGGTATTTAGCCAGTCACACCCCAGTAATCCGCAGGGCAGATACAACACACTCAAGGGCATACCGAATCCATGCAACATCCATCCTACGGGTAAATCAGCAGGAACCAGCGGCTTCATCACCACCAGAGGCAAGCCAGCTCTTGCCCCCATATGGGAGATAGAATTGCCCAGAGGCTCGCAGAACTGAAAGGCGACGATTTCTGGTATCAAGATAAGGGGACACTTTGTCGGCAATGAATGACCGCCAACGCATTATGGTGGTAGATGATAACCAGGAGATGCTGAACCTGCTTAATCGCACCCTGGAACTGGAAGGCTTCGAACCCGTTGTCGTCGCCGATGGCAACTCAGCACTGACACTGCTGGACGAAATGGAACCAGACCTAGTTATTCTGGACTCAATCATGCCTGGGCTTGACAGTCTTCTGATGCTTGACCTGATACGAGGGCGTTCCAACATTCCTATTATCATGCTTACCGAAGAATATGATATGGAAACACTACGAAGGGTTTTGACTCTCGGCGCCGACGATTATATTCGAAAGCCCTTCAGCACACGGGAATTCATGGCCCGCATCCGGGCGAAGCTGAGACGCACCCAACCAAAAGCCCGGACGCCTCAATAAAAGGACCTGCCAGAACACCCCTGACTGCATATCCTCAATCATGGCAAAGTATGCTTCAGGGGCAAATCCCGCCATTGTCCTGAACGCCTGACTCACTCCACATCCTCAAAATTCTGCTTAATCCACGTATAAACAGGCAGCCTATTCAAGTTTCTTGACAATTAAAAATACCAAGCATTATAATAGGCCAACGTATTTGTCTGTTACCATTTAATAAGTACCTGTATATGGACTGATTACCATGAATCAAGATACCCAGCCAATAGACGATAAAGAGCCAGCTGCACCGTATGCAGCAAGAGTCGCTAAAGAACAGCCAGAAACGCCGAAGGACGAGGAGCAAAGTGTTGATACCACAACGCCTAATTTCTATCGTTCGACAGCGAGAGTCATAGAAATAGTAAGCGAGACAATGGGGGTGGTGGCGGTTGTAGTTCTGGCGTTCATGATGATGTTGACCGTCACCGATGTTTGCCTGCGTTATTTCTTCGACCGTCCCATAATGGCCAGCTCGGAAATCACCGAGTACATGATGGTTATCGTGGGATTTCTGGGGATGGCCTGGTGTGCATTGAAGGGGATGCATATCAAGGTGGACCTGATAGTCGGCAGGTGGTCAGAAAAGACTCAGGTAATCATGAACATCATTAACGCTGTTCTGGTCATCGGTGTATGTGCGCTTATAGCCTCTCAGAGCTTTTTTGAAGGCTTTGCCGCCCGTGATATGGGCAAGGCTTCTGAAATTACCGATATAGTGGTCTACCCATTTTACTGGTTGATAGTCTTTAGCTATGCCTTACTGCTTTTTGCCATGCTTAACATCCTGGTTCAGAATATAGTTAAGGTAGTGAAAAAATGAGTCCGGAGCTAATCGGCGCTATCAGCATCGCTGCCCTCATTATACTCATATTCCTGCGGATATGGATTGGCGTCTGTATGGTTCTTATCGGCTTTATCGGTTATGGTCTTCTGGGAAGCTGGGACCATGCGCTTCTCCACGCCGGTCTTGAGCCATACAGCAACATAGCTTTCTACCCCATAACGGTGATACCGCTGTTTATACTCATGGGTGCGGTAGTCTCCAATACGGGAGTAGCCTCAGACCTTTACCAAACCGCCTATACGTGGATAGGACGGCTCAGAGGCGGGCTGGCCATGTCTACCGTGGTGGCCTGCGCCGGTTTTGCGGCCATCTGCGGCTCCAGTGCGGCGACAGCCGCTACCATGGGCAAAGTAGCCCTCCCGGAGATGAAGAAATATAACTACGACGACAAACTGGCTTCCGGCGCCGTTGCTGCCGGAGGCACCATGGGTATCCTCATCCCCCCCAGTATGGGATTTATCCTGTACGGCATACTCTGTGAAGTAAATATAGGCAAGCTTTTCATGGCAGGTATTATCCCCGGGATTCTTGAGGCTATCTTCTACATGGTTACCATCTGGATTATGTGCAAATGGAAGCCAACTATGGGACCTCCAGCCGAAGGAACTACCTTTAAGGCCAAGATTATCTCGCTTAAAGGCACCTGGGCAATGCTGGCCCTGTTCATACTGGTTATGGGGGGTATCTACAGGGGGATTTTCACCCCCACTGAAGCCGGTTCAATTGGCGCCTTCGGGGCTATCGTCATCAGTTTCATCGGCCGAAAGCTCACCTGGACAAACCTGCGCGGCTCTGTCGTAGAGACAGCGCAAACCACGGCCATGATTGTCTTCATGATAGTGGGTGCTTTTATGCTCATGCGCTTCCTGGCTATAAGCCAGCTGCCATGGGCGATTGGCGATTTCGTCGCTGAGCTGCCTGTCAGCCCGATGTGGGTTCTCCTGGCTATTATCATAATGTATATAATTCTCGGTTGTTTCCTGGACATTTATGCCGCTATTATCCTCACTGTCCCCATTATCTACCCGGTGGTCCTGGCACTGGGGTTCGACGTGGTATGGTTCGGGGTGATAATGGTGAGGGTCATGGAGATGGGCCTGGTAACACCGCCGATGGGTATGAATGTCTTTATCCTGGCATCAGTGTCTGATGTCCCTATTGGCACCATATTCCGCGGTATCATACCATTCGTAATAGCCGACGTCGCACACGTTGCCCTTCTCGTAGCTATTCCTTCGCTCTCACTCTTCCTGCCAAATACCATGTAGAAAATGGCAGCCCACATAGACTGAGTAATCAGCGCCAGCCGCATTCCTGTTTGCCTGGCATTCCTACCTGACCGGCAAAGAACCAGCTTGAATTCTTATGTCCAATACTGTATATTGGAATAAAACTGTATAAGTAAACAGGGGTGCCCTAGCGCGAGCGAAGGCCTAACTGGAGGGCAAGTCGGTGCGAATCCGACGCGGCCGCGCCACTGTAATTGATTCTTCCGCAGAAGAATCATAAGCCAGAACGCCAGCCTCTGCACAGCCTACAGAACTCCGCGGGGAGTGGTAGGAATTTTTATTAATTCCTGATTACCCTTCGGCTGGAGTCGAGGGATTTATTTTTTATAAGTGAGGTGCTTATGAAAAAGAGGCTCGGAAAACTTGTTGTCATTTACCTGGCTTCAGCCCTGGTCATGAGTATTCTCGCATCCTGCACATCACCGCTGGAAAAAGAGCCACCAGCTGAAATCACAGACCAGCTGGGAAGAACCGTAGCCCTGGACAAGCTCCCCCAGAGAATAATTTCCCTGGCACCGAGTAATACCGAGATTCTCTTCGCGCTGGGCCTGGCCGACCGTGTGGTCGCCATCACCGATCACTGCAACTACCCACCGGAGGCTGCGGAAAAAGCGAGTATCGGCGGCTTCAGCACGCCTAACATCGAGGAAATAGTTGCCCTCTCCCCCGACCTGATATTAGCCACTTCAATGCACGAAGACAAAATTATCCCGCAGCTTGAGAGCAAAGGCCTGACGGTCGTAGCCCTGGACCCCGAGACGATTGACGAGGTAATATCTGCTATCACACTGGTAGGACAGGTTACCGGAACAGAGGAAGAGGCTTCCGACCTGCTTGCAGATATGCGGAGTCGGGTTAAGGCGGTAACCGATAAGACAGAGGGGCTGCCGCCGGAGCAGAGACCATCAACCTGCTATATCGTCTGGCACGACCCGCTGATGATAGCCAATTTCGACACCCTGCAGGATGAACTGATAGATATGGCCGGTGGCCTGAACATGGTCGGGAAGCTTAGTTCAAAGAGCGGCTATGCCGAAATCAGTTTGGAGACGTTTATTGCGGCCAACCCGGCGGTAATCATCGCTGGTGCCGGTCACGGCAGCGGGGAAGACCAGACCTTTCAGTATGCCAAAGCTGAGTCGAGGTTGAGGGAAACCGATGCACGCCGGAATGACCGTGTCTATGCCATCGACGCTGACCTGGCCAGCCGCCCCGGCCCGCGCATAGTTGAGGGACTGGAACTGTTTGCCCGATTCATCCATCCTGAGTCATTTGAATAGGCTGGGGAGAGTTATTGAATATACCCCGTAAACCAACTGACATAGAGCTCACAAGCCATTACTTATCGGGCAGGCGTACCCGCGTATACAGCATTCTGGGGTTATCTATCTTACTGGTTGCGGTTATTGCACTGGCGACGAGTGTAGGCAGTGTGCACATCCCGCTTCTGACCACGTTCCGTATTCTTCTGGATAAGCTGCCGTTAGTTGATATCGCTCAGACGTGGCAGAGTGCCATCGCTACTATTATACTGGAAGTCCGCCTGCCCCGGGTCATTCTCGCCGGACTGGTGGGGGCCGCTCTGGCGACGGCCGGCGCCACTTACCAGGGACTCTTTCGTAATCCCCTGGCCGACCCATATCTCATCGGCGTGGCCCAGGGGGCATCACTGGGGGCCGTTGTCGGCTTCCTGCTGCCGGTCACCTGGCACAGCTTTGGCTTCGGCATCATTCCCCTTCTCGCATTCACCGGAGCCATGGTCAGCACCATTGCCGTCTATCTCCTTGCCCGGACAGGCAAGACGCTACCCGTTACCACCCTTATCCTGGCCGGTGTGGCGTTAGGCGCATTACTGGGGTCAATCGTTTCCTACCTCGTTATTTCCAGCGGGGAAAAGATGCACGGCATCATCTTCTGGATGATGGGCAGCTTCTCCCTGAGCCAGTGGTCAGAGGTAACGATTGTCCTGCCCTACGTAGCCGTGGGGACGGCTGTTATTATTGTCTTCGCCCGGCTGCTTAATGTCATGCAGCTTGATGAAGAGCAGGCCCAGCAGCTGGGTGTTAACGTGGAAAGACTCAAGATAATCCTGCTGGCGGCCGCCACGCTGATTACCGCCGCCAGCGTTTCTTTCGTGGGTACTATCGGCTTTGTCGGCATCATCATTCCCCATGCCGTCCGGCTGATATGGGGCGCCGACCACCGTTTTTTACTACCCCTGTCGGTGCTGACCGGAGCTATCTTTATGATACTGGCCGACCTTGTTGCGCGCATCGTCATGGCACCTACGGAGATACCCATCGGGGTTATTACCGCCATCTGCGGCGCCCCGTTCTTCCTTTACCTGCTGCGGCGCCGTAAAAAAGTCATCTTCTGAGGTCTGATATGATTGAACTGGAAATGCAGAACGTATCACTCGGCTATAACTATCAGCCGGTGCTTGAAGATATTACCCTCAGGGCATCGCCGGGGCAACTGGTGGGGATTATCGGCCCCAACGGCTCCGGTAAATCGACTATCATCAAGGCGTTGAGTCGCGTCATCAGTCCCATATCAGGCAAGATACTGCTTGACCGACAGGATGTAGTAAGAATACCGAGGCGTGAATTAGCCTGCCTGGTTGGAGTCGTACCTCAGATGCCCCTGCTCCCCAGCACCTTTACCGCCTTCGAGATAGTGCTCATGGGCAGGAACCCGCACCTGGGGCTGTTTCAATCCGAAGGTCCGCGTGACTGGTCAATCGCCTGGGAGGCTATGGAAAAGACAGCCACCCACTTACTGGCGAGTCGACGGGTAAACGAGCTATCGGGCGGGGAAATACAATGCCTGCTGATTGCCCGCGTCCTTGTGCAGGAGACTAAGGCAATCCTCCTTGACGAACCGACAGCCAACCTGGATATCGGCCGTCAGGTCGAGGTGCTTGACCTCATCAAGAACCTCTGTACGGAGAGTAATCTGACCGTTTTGGCCGCCCTTCACGACCTCAACCTGGCGGCACAGTACTGCGACCGTCTGCTCTTGATTAACGAGAGACGCATTCATGCCGAAGGCACACCGACTGAGGTTATTACCGATACGAATATCAAGCAGGTCTACGGCGCGGAGAACTGCGTTTACACCCATCCCGTTAACGGCCTCCCAACTGTCCTGCTGAGCGCTAAAAATAATAAACCGACCGGAAGACAATAAATGGAAATAATCATACTGGCACTGGCTATCATCCTGGACATGGCTCTGGGTGACCCGCCTAACGTCATACACCCGGTCGCCTGGATGGGGAAGGTTATCTCATTTCTGGAAAAGGCGCGCTTGGGACACCATCCGGCCGTTCAGTTTCTCTATGGCACAGCCACGACCCTGTTGATGATAGCGCTGTTCGTTGCTCCCGTCTATTTTATACTCCTCTACCTGGGACAACTTAACATTATTGCCAGCACTATAGTGGCGGCCGTACTCCTTAAATGTACCTTCTCCATCAAGGGACTACGGCTCGCCGCGATAAAGGTCAGGAAGCTTTTACAGGAAAATAAGCTGGATGAAGCGCGCCTGGAACTGCGCTCGCTGGTCAGTCGCGATACAGATCTGCCCAGGCCGCTGCTGGTATCGGCCACGGTGGAATCGGTGGCGGAGGGTATTTGCGACAGTCTGGTGGCTCCCCTGTTTTACTTCCTATTGTTCGGCCTTCCCGGTGCTATCGGCTACCGGGTAGTCAACACCATGGACTCCATGATAGGCTATCACGGGAAGTACGAGCATCTGGGCAAGTTCGCCAGCCGACTGGACGACGTACTCAACTTCATACCGGCCAGGCTGACGGCATTATTACTCGTTTTGGCTGCCCTGGTGTTGAAAAGAAACGGTCGCAATGCCTGGCAGACGGCTCTCCGGGAACACACCCGAACCGAAAGCCCCAATGCCGGCTGGCCGATGGCCGCCATGGCCGGCGCCCTGGACGTACGACTGGAGAAGACGGACTACTATATAATCGGAAAGGCAAATGCCCTTCCTGTGCCGGACACTATTGATACCTCGTTGAAATTACTGGTACTGGCGGCATCCGCCTGGATGCTGATATGCTTTATCTCGGGGGTGATTTACTTTGTCATTACGGCCTAAACGATGGATAGCTGGACTCAAAACCTGCGCACATGGTGGTATTTACCATGCCGAGATAACGGCTTACGGGTTAAAACCGGAAGACATTATTGATTTCTCCGTCTGCACCAACCCATTCATGCCGCCTCCGGGAATAAAGGAAATATCGAGCCAGATACCTATTGAGCAATACCCCGATTCCGAAGCTACCGAACTGAGACAGCGTCTCTCGGAGAGCCTGGGAATGCCCCCGGAGAACATCCTCGTCGGCAGCGGTACTACCGAGTTAATAAGGCTTATCGCCATGACCTATTTCCGCAAGGGAGACCCCATCCTGATAATGGAGCCAACTTACGGTGAGTATGAGGTCGCCTGCCGCCTGGCCGGTGCCAGGCCGGTCAGGTATCGGGCAGAGGAAGAGCACGATTTCACGCTGAAGATAGAGGACATTGTCAATATCGTCCGGAAGCATCAGCCAGCAAGTATGTTTTTATGTAATCCCAATAATCCCACGGGGAAATATCTCTCACGCCGTGAGGTTGAGACGGTCATGGACACAGGTAAAGATACCCTGCTTATCCTGGATGAGGCTTATGTTGCCTTTGTCGAGGAAAGGTGGAATTCGGTTAACCTTACGGCACGGGATAACGTGGTTATCCTGCGTTCCATGACCAAGGACTACGGACTGCCCGGACTCCGCCTCGGCTATGCCGTTGCCCACCAGGAGATTATTGATAGCCTGCGTCGGGTCGCACCGCCCTGGAACGTTAATATCGTTGCCCAGAAAGTAGGAACGACCGTCCTAGAAAACGGGGAATATCTTGAGCAGAGCCTTCAGCGAATACGGGAAGCCAAACGTTTCCTTATTAATAAGCTCTACCGTCTCGGCTTCAAAGTTTTACCCTCAGACGCCAATTACTTCCTGGTAAAAGTGGGACACGCAACAAGTTTTCGCCGTTCTCTGGTCAAACATGGTATCCTCGTCCGCGACTGTACCTCTTTCGGCCTGCCGGAATACATACGTATTGCACCCCGCACCATACCCGAGTGCGAAAAGCTCATTACGGCTATTAGCGTAATAATGCAGTCAGGAGAATACTTTAATGAATAGAATCCAGAAAACAATTGAGATGATAAAACCTCTGGACAAAGCGGCCATGGCCGAAGCTCAGTCCCGCCAGGACGCCCTGACCAAGCCACAGGGAAGCCTGGGCAGACTTGAGGAACTGGCCGTTCAGCTGGCCGGTATCCAGGGAAAGGCCAGCCCGCGTATTGTTGATAAAGTCATGATTACCATGGCTGGCGACCACGGGGTAGTCACTGAAAAGATAGGCAACTGGCCGCAGGAGGTTACCGCCCAGATGGTTGAGAATTTCCTCCGGGGTGGGGCGGGCATTAACGTGCTTGCCCGCCAGGCAGGAGCCAGAATCATATTTGTTGACATGGGGGTAGCCAGCGACCTCAGGCCTGACCCACAGCTTACCGTGAGAAAAATCGACTACGGCACAAAAAATATGTGCCTAGGACCAGCGATGACCAGCGAACAGGCGATAAAGGCAATAGCCGCCGGGATTGATATCGTCAACACTGAGGCCGACAAAGGCTTGGATATAGTAGGCACCGGCGACATGGGCATCGGCAATACCACCGCCAGTGCCGCTATCTGCGCTGTTATGACCGGGGAGGCGGTAAGAGAAGTCGCCGGAAGAGGCACCGGCCTGACGGATGAACAGCTTGCCCACAAAATAGATGTAATCAACCGCGCCCTGACCATTAACCAGCCCGACCCATCCAGGTCCCTGGAGGTGCTGGCCAGGGTGGGGGGCTTTGAAATCGGGGGACTGGCAGGTGTCATGCTGGGAGCAGCGGCCAGACGCGTTCCGGTGGTCATTGACGGCTTCATCTCCGGGGCGGCAGCACTCATTGCTGTAGCGCTGTCACCGCAGCTTAAGGACTTCATCATAGCCGCTCACGTCTCGGCCGAGTCCGGCCACCCGACCATGCTCAGGCACCTGGGGCTAAAGCCCCTGCTGGACCTTAGTATGCGCCTGGGTGAGGGCACCGGCGCGGCGCTGGGAATATTCCTGGCTGAAGCCGCCGCCCGAACCCTTAACGAGATGGCCACTTTCGCCGAAGCCGGCGTTTCAGAAGGAGATGAGTCAGAAAGTTGAGTTTCCTGGCCGCTTTGCGGTTCTTAACCAGCATACCACTGCCCGGACATCCTTCAGCTGAAGGACCGGAGCAACTGGGGCGCGCTACGGCCTACTTCCCGGTGGTCGGCCTCATCATCGGACTTGTCTTGGCCGGGTTGAACTGGCTGTTGAATTTTATTCTGCCTCCAGCCGTTGTTAATGCACTGCTGATTGTTATTCTGGTGTTAATTACCGGGGCCTTACACCTGGATGGATTTGTTGACACCTGCGACGGCATAGCCGGCCATAAGTCGGTTGAAGACAGGTGGCGGGTAATGCGCGACAGCCGGGCCGGGGCCTTCGGTATCGTCGGGGTCGTTCTGCTGCTGCTGGTCAAATACGTTTCACTGAACAGCATACCCGGAGTTCTCCTGACGGCCAACCTGATATTTATGCCTGTAATAAGCCGCTGGGCAATGGTCTATGCTATTTTCACTCACCCCTACGCGCACCAGTCCGGACTGGGAACGGCCTTCAAGCAAAATACAAGGTGGCCCCAGTTCCTTAGCGCCACGATTATTACGTTCGCGGTAGCCATAGCGCTATTCCCGTTTTTCTCGTTAACCGCCTTGCTACTCATTTTCGGTATCTGGGTTATAACCACACTTTTCTCCATCTACCTCAAGCGTAAATTTGCCGGTCTTACCGGCGATACCTACGGTGCAATAAATGAAGTGGCCGAAGTGCTGTCACTCGTCCTGGCCAGTCTGGTTTATACCGTAGCCGGGAACTTAAGATAAAGAAGTACGTGATTATGAAAAACGCCAGAACATTGATGATACAGGGTACGGCTTCGTCAGCCGGGAAGAGCATCCTGGTGGCTGCTTTGTGCCGCATCCTCCGTCAGGACGGCCACCGGGTGGCGCCGTTTAAGGCACAGAACATGGCGCTTAATTCCTTCGTTACCGCCAGTGGCGGCGAGATTGGTCGGGCACAGGCGGTACAGGCGGAGGCAGCCGGTATAGAACCCACGGTGGACATGAACCCGGTACTCCTCAAGCCAACGGCCGACACCGGCAGCCAGGTAATCGTTATGGGCAAGGTAGCCAGGACAATATCCGCCAGCGACTATTATAAGTACACCCCTTCCCTGCTGAAAACGATAGAGGCTGCTTTAAACCGGCTCCGTGATGCTTATGATATTGTGGTCATCGAAGGAGCCGGCAGCCCGGCGGAGATAAACCTCAAAGACAGAGAGATTGTCAACATGCGTATAGCCAGGATGTCAGGCACCCCCGTCCTGCTTGTAGGCGATATTGACCGGGGAGGCGTATTCGCATCTCTCATCGGCACACTGGAGCTGCTGGACGAGGATGAGCGGCGCTATATCAAGGGCCTGATTATCAACAAGTTCCGCGGCGACCTTAATCTCTTCCAGCCGGGGTTGGAATTTCTGGAAAGGCGCACCGCCAGACCCGTGCTTGGTGTGGTGCCTTACTTCCGCGATATACGTATTGCCCAGGAGGACTCTGTTTACCTTGATGAGAAGTCGGACAGCACGGCAACAGGCGGCCTGAACATTGCTGTTATCCGACTGCCGCATATCTCCAATTATGATGACTTCGACCCTCTGGAAGATGAGGGCTGTCGGGTAAACTTCGCAACACAACGCTTTGAACTCGGCAATCCACACCTTATCATCCTGCCCGGCACTAAAAGCACCGTCAACGACCTCCAGTATCTCTGGCATTCCGGACTGGCGAGAAGCATTGAACTCAAAGCTAAAGAAGGCACTCCCGTAGTGGGTATTTGCGGCGGCTTCCAGATGCTGGGAAAGAGTATCCTTGACCCGCAGGGAGTGGAGTCGGACAGAACTGAAGTAAGTGGACTGGGACTGCTCAATGTGGTCACCACCTTCACGCCGGAGAAATCCACCAGGCAGGTTAGAGCGCGGGTGCTGTCAGATATCGGGCTGCTCTCAGGGACAAAAGGGCAGGAACTTACAGGCTATGAGATACACATGGGACAGACCCAGCATGAGGACAAATTAAACGCCTTTCAAATTACAGAGACTCCGCAGGGGGCTGCCGATTACAGAGACGGCATGCTCAATGACAGGGGCACCGTACTGGGAACATACATGCACGGCCTGTTCCACAATGACAATTTCCGCCAGGCCTTTCTCAACTCCCTGCGACGGTACTGGGGACTGCCTGAAACAGCGGGTAGCTCCACGGTAGGAAAAGAGCAACATTATGACAAGCTGGCGGAACTGGTCCGCCACAACCTGAACATTAAAGAAATTTATCGGATAATGGAGGAACCGGTTTGAAAAGCACTCTCATTATCGGTGGTGCCCGCAGCGGCAAGAGCCATTTCGCCCAGCAGCTAGCTTTGAAGTCGGCCGGTGGCGTGCTTTTCGTAGCTACGGCCGAGGCCGGTGACGAGGAGATGAGACAGCGTATTGAAGCGCACCGCAAGGCAAGACCCTCTACCTGGGCAACCCTTGAGGCAACGGCACATATTGGCCATCAAATTACCCGGAGTATCGGTAGAGCCCAAACGGTTATTATAGACTGCATCACCCTGCTGATTAGTAATATCATTCTGCAACACGAGCGACGAATTAATAGGGAAATTGACACAGCCGCCATTGAAAAAGTGATCACGGCTGAAATCGATGAATTAGTGAAGTGTATTAAACGATTCGATGCTCACTTCATTATCGTAACCAATGATGTCGGCCTTGGCCTGGTGCCGGCTGACAAAGCAAGCCGGCTCTATCGCGACTGGCTGGGTAAGGCCAACCAGATGCTGGCAGAGCACACCGACGAGGTCTACCTCATGGTAGCCGGTATACCGGTGACTATAAAACTGGCTTGAGCATAATCTGTCCAACCTGGTTCTCAAGGATTATCCTTTAAGGAACAGCCGGAATCATGTTATAATGTATTGACAGCCAGCAAATCTCGGTATAGAATAGTAGCCTAACAAAATCATATAGAAAACGCTAATATGAATCTCTAAATGAGGTGAATGAAATGCCCTATTATGTCATGTTGACCACGCTAACGGACGCAGGAAGAAAGACCATCATGAAGAACCCAGGCAGAATCTGGGAAGTCAACAAGGAAGTGGAGGAGATGGGAGCTAAAATACTGGTCCAGTACTCGCTGCTGGGCGAATATGATTTCCTAAATATCCTTGAAGCTCCCAACAATACAGTCATAGCCAGGGTTGCGGCGCAGTTAGGATCCAGGGGCACTCTCCAGCCATTAACGATGGCGGCTATTACCATAGAGGACCTGGTAAAAGAATTAAGAACAGCCAAAGCTTATAAGAAAGATAAATAGTACATAATCATCCGTCAGTAGTTCCGCGGACTTTAAGCATTACCACCATCGAAATCTAGCCAGAGCCGCCATTCGCTGCCCTCCTGATTTTACGGAAATAAACTAGCGGTGAGGAGAACATATATATGAAATGCCAGCGGTGCCAGCGTGAAATTTCCGAAGACGAAAGCCATACACATTTCGGTGAAATACTGTGTGATGACTGCTATATAGATGTCAGGTCGCCAGCCAAGTCCTGCGACCCCTGGGCAGTCTATCTGGCCACCCGTACCCGCGAGAGCACGGGACTTAAAGGTGCCGAAGGGCTAAATTCTTTACAGCAGGCAATTTATACGTTTATAAAGAACAAAGGCAAGGCTACTCCGGAAGAAGTAATAACGAAATTCAATATCTCTCAACTCGACCTGCAAAACCAGATTGCTACATTAAGGCATTGTGAGCTGGTTAAAGGACATAAAAAAGGTAACGAGATTTACCTCGTTCCTTTTTAAATTTAATAATTAATTAATAATTAACGAATAATATAATATTATCCGTTAAAACTGGAAGTCTCACTATCCTACTTATTTCCTCATAATACTACTCAGGAATAAATATGGATAAATTTTTCAGGTAACATTATGATATTTGGCCCACAGGAAATAATCCTTATTGTACTGGTTGTCATTGCCATTTTAATGATAACACTCATTGTCCGAATAGGCCGCAGTAGCACCAAACGAAACCATATTCCTTCAAAAACTACCATGATTAAAGAGTTCAAGCAGCATATGAGCAGGCTGTATGGCTTTTTCAGGCAAACAGGTATCGCCCTGGCTGTAATCGGTATTCTCCTCATACTCTCCGGCTTAATTACGTTCAAATGGACAGTGCCAGGCTACATGTGGTCATTCATTATCATTGTCATCGGTTCCATCATGGCATTTATGTTCAGGAAGAAGGTGTGAAGCTGCCATGTCTGTTCCCCTAAAACCACTTAAATGGTACAAAGAACTGACCACGAAAAAAGGTCGGCTCGAAGCCGGGGCATTCCCTGTGGAAGGTGATAAGGCCATCAATCAAATAATCAGCACGTACCCTGACGAGATAATCGAGATTCTGGCCGTAGAAAAGCCCCTCCCTGTCTATCGTGATTACCCCGTGAGTCTGGTTATGGAGAGCCAGTTCCACTCCATCTGTCACACCAGAACACCACAGGGGACTATGGCTATAGTACGTCTTCCGGCAAATATTTACTCCGGCTCCCTTCCCGAGGATACCGACCATAAAATCCTGCTGATGGAAGATATTCAGGACCCCGGGAATGTGGGCACCCTTATACGTACGGCTGCTGCCTTCGATTATTCCGGAGTCATTCTGACCGAAACCTGTGCCGACCCCTTTTCGCCGAAATGCGTTCAGGCGTCGGCAGGGACGGTATTATCAGTATGGCTTAGAAGAACGACAAACTACCTCGTACTTGCCGAGGCGCTGAGAGAGAACGGCTACATCCTGATAGCGGCTGAGCCCGACGGCACAGACGAGCCATCAGTTTTCTCTCAACAGGATAAACTCCTGCTGGCGCTGGGTAACGAAGCGGCAGGACTCTCACAAGCGCTGCTGGACCTGGCCGATTACCGAATCCGAATCCCCACGATACGGCAAAAGGCAGAATCGCTCAATGTGGCCGCCTGTGGCGCCATCTGCATGTACCTTAGTTCCGTAAAAAATTGAACGGTCAATAATACGCTGGTATAATCATAGAGCCAGTTCCTCCAGACAACAGACATTAGCCCCCAGACTTCGTCAACCTGCAATCAAACGTAGAAGGCGACGAGTTATTCATATAAAAAAAGGAAGATAAAGAAGAATGGAAGATAACCGGGCAGAGCTGACCCCAAAGGAAAAAAGAGAGCAGCGCTTTAACTGGTGGCTCAATAACGACGGCATCAATTTCATCAATGACGAGGCCAAGAAGGCCTACAGGACAAGAGTACAAAGGATGATTGACGCTTATAACGTCGAGGAGCCGGATAGAGTGCCCGTTTCCTTGCCCATCGGGGCTATGCCTGCCTATTATTACGGTACCGACTATTACACCTGCATGTATGACTATGACAAGCTTATAGCGGCATGCGACAAGTTCAATAAGGACTTCGCCGACCTGGATATATTCGTCGGTCCCGGTATGTTCCTTCCGGGAAGAGTCTACGACCTTCTCGATTATAAGCTGTATAAGTGGCCGGGGCACGGGCTTTCCAAGAGTGCCGAGGGAATACAGTTTGTCGAAGGCGAGTATATGAAGGCCGACGAATACGACGCCCTGATAAAGAACCCTTCTGATTTCTGGATGAGGGTCTACATGCCCCGTATCTTCGGGGCTTTTGAGTCGTGGAATATGTTGTTACCGTGGACGAATATCATCGAGCTGCCGTCCATGTACTTCTTCCCGTTTATGATGCCCCAGGTGCAGGCCTCCATGCAGACGCTTATTGATGTCGGTAATGAGCTTGGAAAATATATGAAAGTTATGGGAGAATTCGGCCGAAAGGGACTCGAAGCCGGATTCTCGTCAGCGATGGGGGCTTTTGCCAAAGCGCCGTTCGATGTCATCGGTGATACGCTCAGAGGCACGCAAGGGATATTCTTTGACATGTTCCGCCAGCCGGACAAGCTCCTCGAAGGCATCGAAGTAATCACGACCCTTATGATTGATTCCGTGATATCCTCGGTTAATGCCTCCCGGGGCCTGATGGCGATGTTCCCTCTGCATAAAGGCGCCGACGGCTGGATGTCCGACGAGCAGTTCAATACCTTCTACTGGCCGTCCCTGAAGAAAGTCATCAACGCCCTGGTTGACGAAGGTATCCTGGTATACCTGTTCGCCGAGGGAAGCTATAATACACGATTGGAAAGCGTTAACGAATTCCCCAAAGGTGCTGTCACCTGGCTTTTCGACAAGACGGATATGGCCAGGGCCAAGAAAGTCATCGGTGACAGGTGCTGTATCTCCGGGAACGTACCCACTTCGCTGATGATTACCGGCACACCAGAAGATGTTAAAGAATACTGCCGTAGGCTTATCGAAACCTGCGCCCCGGGTGGCGGTTATATCCTGGCCGGTGGCGCCCAGGTTGACAAAGGCAACCCGGAAAACCTGCGCGCTATGGTAGAGGCTGCTAGAGAATACGGCGTGTACAAATAAGCATTATGGTCGACCAGGCTTATTGCTCTCTAAGGGAGGAATGGCAGGTTGGTTGGAATCTCGTGATTTTTCCATGAGTTGAAGCACGTGTTTCCTGAACCTTCTCAAAATAGTCTGAAACGACTCCGCTTCTTCCTGGTCCAGGCACTGCATAGCCTGCGAAGCAATTGTGTGCCGAAGGGACATCGTTTGCTCCACCAGGTCCAGACCCTTCTCCGTTATGCTGACTTTTCTCAGTCGGCGGTCCCGTTTTGTACCGGAACTTCTGGTCAGTCCCAGCGACTCAAGACTGTCAACAGCTTTAGTGGTGGCATGTTTAGAGCGGGTTATCCGGTAGCTCAATTCGGTCGGTGTCAGCGTACCGCCACGTATTATCAAAATATGCAGGATGCTCATCTGGGTCCGATTCAGGCCGAATTTCCTAAGCTCGTTATCCAGATATTTGTTAACAATTTCGAATGTGTAGATAAAGGAAAGAAAGTTATCGAATCTCAAATCATTAGCCTGAACCCTGAGGCGCTTGGCTAATGAGTCCAGCCTTTCCGAGTGACCTTTCACAATAACTCCTTTGTGATAAAGAAGTGCCTTACACGATGGTATTCTAACAAATACCGAAATAATTATCAAAAAGTATTATATGTTATATTCAATCATGTGATTGTAACACTTGACTCTATTTTTTAATATATGATATATATAATTGATTGGGAAATTCGAGTCTATCAAACAGCACGGTTTTGTATGATTTAAACAAGCGGGAGGAGCAAAGATGTCTTTCATGATTGGCGTTGACACCGGAGGCACATTTACGGACGGTTTTTTCACCCGTAACGGAGACCTGAGAACAGTCAAAGTATTAACAACTCCTCACGACCTTACGGTCTGTTTGGTGGATTGCATAAAAGAAGGCGCCGAACAATTCGGAGTCCCGGTGCAGGAAATGCTGGCGGATACCGACATTGTAAGGTATTCAACCACGGTCAGTGTTAATACGATAATTCAGAGAACGGGAGCGAAAATCGGGCTACTTGTCAGTCAGGGTTTTAAGGACTCGCTATATTCCAGTGATAAAAGCGCCATTGAGCCGATATTCTCTTTCATAGCCAGGGATATGATTGCCGAGGTAATTGAGGAGATTGATGACAAAGGCAAAATAGTAAAACCTGTCGATACCGAGGACCTGATTGTCAAGATGCAGAATATGACGGATATGGGCGCCCGTGCCATTGTCGTCAGTCTCAATAATTCACATATTAATCCCGAGCATGAAAAACAGATAAGGGCGATAATAAAGGAACAGTCCCCCAGCTATTTCCTGGGGAGTATTAGAGTACTTCTGGCCTCTGATATCTCCGACCAGCCGGATGCCTTTTATCGCACCAATGCGGCGGTAATAAACGGGTATATACACGATGCCATGGTCAGGTATCTATACCGGTCGGAGGATGACCTGAAAGCAAATCTTTACACGCGGCCATTAATGGTAGGGCATTCGCATGGCGGCACCGCCAGAGTGGCCAAGACAAGGGCTATCGATACTTATTCGTCCGGTCCCGTGCTGGGTGTATTTGGAGCCCAGCTGGTGGGGAAGGCCCATGGCTTCTCTGAGGTAATAGCCGTCGACGTAGGCGGCACCAGCCTGGATATCGGCATAATCCGTGGCGGCAGCCATAACTACACTCTCACTCCCATAATCTCCGACCTTCCTGTCAGCGTACCCATGATTGTTACCCACTCGGTGGGTATAGGTGGTTGTTCAATTGTCAAGCTGAATAACTCAGGTGGCGTTCAGGTCGGACCCAGAAGCGCCGGCGCCAGCCCGGGCCCGGCATGCTTTAACCGCGGGGGAATGGAACCTACCGTTACGGACGCAGACGTTGCCCTGGGCTTTATTGACCCCAATAATTTCCTCGGAGGCAAGGTGCTGCTTGATAAAGACAAAGCCATAGCATCAATCAAGAGAAGAATCGCTGACCCTATGAAAATCAGCGTTGAGGAAGCAGCCTGCCTGATAAAAGAAACCACCGAAAGGAATATTCGAGAGGAACTGCTACATTTCTTGAAAGAGAAAGGTATTGAGACAGATAAATTGAGCGATTTCGCCCTGGTAGCCTACGGTGGCGGCGGCCCGACCCGCTACGGCGGTTTCGTCAGCGGTTTGGAATTCGGCCAGATACTGACAAGCCCCTATGCCTCAACTTTCTGCGCCTTCGGTTTTTCCACAACAGATTTGCTTCATCGCTATTCAAAATACCTGCCGCTTATCCTCTTTGACGGCGTTGACTATCTGAAGGACTATAAGAGGCTTAACGAGACCGTAACGCAGCTAATGGATGTGGCCAGGAGAGACATCGAGGGGGAGGGTTTCTCCTCCGATAACGCTGGTTATAACCTCGAGCTCATCGGGGACAACGGCCTGGCAGAGCATAACGTAAAGCTGGAAAAGACACAAATAAGCTCTTTGGAAGAAATGAAAAATATATGTGCTCAATTCGGTAGACCCGGTGGGCAGGGTCCGGCGAAAATCGCCATTTCCACCATTATCCTGAATGCCACCGTACCAATGCCGCACTACGAACTGAAGGCCAGTCCACTGGCCGGCGAAGACCCCGGCGGCGCGTTAAGAGGAGAGCGGGATGTATACTGGTCACGTGAAGTCGGTTACCGCAAGACCCCCATTTATAATAGAGAGTTACTGGTGCCGGGCAACAGAGTTGTCGGTCCGGCGGTTGTCGAAGCCAAAGACACAACCTATGTCATACCGGCCAATAAGTTTTATTACATCAGCGAGTATTCACACGGCGTTTTAGGGGAGGTTTAATCATGACCAATATGCGTATTACGGAAACCCTGGAAATTGACCTGGAGAAAGAGATGTGGTGCTGCAATCGATGCCACGCAGAAATATGTTCCGCCCGAGAGCCTTACGTCAGGGGCTGCCTGGTTTACGAAAGGCCGGCTGATGAAATATACGGGCCGCCGATTCCGGTCAAACAGGATTCCGCCAGCATTTCCTACGCGCCGGACCCGGACTTCATGAGGATAATCGAATTTTATTGCCCGGAATGCGGAGCAATAATAACGATTCAGTATTTGCCGCCGGGCCATCCTATTGTTACAGAAATAGAACTTGATATTGACAAGCTGAAGGAAAGGGCTTCCCAGCAGCCGAAATGAATTCGAAAACGGCATTCAAAAACACTTACAGACTGATGAACAGTGAAAGACCTGTATTTATTCCATTTGTTTATGGACTTGCCGCCAAACTGGAGCAAATCCCGCTGGCGGAAATAACGTCCGACGCCAGTTACTACACTCATTCGTTAGAGGATGCCTGTAATTTGTTCAAATATGACGGAGTAGTCAATAACTTCGACGCTACCATCGAGGCTGAGCTCTTCGGTTGCGAACTGGAGTGGCCCGATGATTACGCTGCCCCGAGAATCACCAGTTGCAGCCGGGCTGAACTGCGGGAAATAGACCCAGCAGAAAGCAGCCGCATCCAGATTCTACTGGAAACTACCAAACGTACCGTCATGTCAAAGGGCAAAGATGTTGCTGTCATTGGTATTCTCACCGGACCCTGCTCACTGGTGAAGACCCTGATGATTAATAAAAGCGATGACACAGAAAACGCCATCGCCCTGGCCGGGAGCTTGCTTACGAAACTGGTTAAAAATTTATGTGAATTAAGGGTTGACGCTATATTTTTCAGGGAAGACCTTCTGGATAGCGGCTATCGTGACGAATTGCTGGCATATCCTAAACCCTACACGGACGCCTATACAACGCTGTTTAACCTGATTAAATACTATAACTGCTTCCCGGCGATTATCGTTAAAAACATGGAGACGGACTTCATTACCGAACTACACGAGATGATAAAACCAAACGGGTTAATCCTGCTTGGCAAGAAAATTAGTGATGATGACATGGCACATTTGCAGAATTTGTCGGATTCCCTGAAAATCTCATTCGGTCTGCCGCTCGCATTAGGGAATCAGGCTGAATTAAAGGAACAGTTTGCCATCATCAGCCAGTTCATTAACAAACATAAACCTACCGGATTTTTCTATGTCAGTGAAGGCGAAGTTCCGTATGATATGCCTCTGGAGATTCTTCACGATTTAATCGCAGAAATGCAGAACGTATAAAAAGCAACGCAGGAGGAAAAGGATGGGATATATTATCAATGTTGACGTCGGCGGCACATTTATGGACTTTTTTATAGCTAAAGGTGATAAATACATCACCACGAAGGTACCAACTACGGCTTACGAACTTGGAGTGGGGTTTATTAGAGGAATCGAGGAGTGTGCTGAGAAAGATGGCAAAACACTTGAAGAATTCCTTACCGAGACCGATGTCGTCAAGTACTGCACAACTATCGGTACCAACATACTTATTGAGCATACAGGACCCAAACTGGGATTGATAACCACGCGCGGGTTTGAGGATACAATCTTCATAGGCAGGGGACGGCAGTGGGCAGACGGCCTGCCTGCTTCGGACGTCCAGGATGTTACTTCGATTGAGAAGCCGGTGCCGCTCATCCCCCGCAAGCTGGTGGTAGGCGTTAGAGAGCGATTGGACTATAGTGGCAATATCGTTATGCCGCTGGTAAAAGAGGATGTTCTGACACAGCTCAGATATCTGGTGGATAACGGCGTACGCGGCTTTGTGGTCAGCCTCTTATGGTCATTTATTAACCCGGTTCACGAAAGGCAGATAAGAAGCATTATCGAGGAGGAATTCCCGGAAGTCTACCTGGGTAATATGCCCATCATACTGTCGTCCGAGATATCACCAAAAGAGGGCGAATATGTCAGGACAATGACGGCGATAGTCAATGCCTATATTCATGTGGGGTTTGTCGAGCAGATATCCGCTTTATGCAGTGACCTGCTTGACAATGGATATCAAAAGCCACTCCTCCTCTCCGACAACGTCGGTGGTTGCGCCAAAGTGGCCAGAACCAGGGCGATTGCTACCTATGGGGCCAGTCCTGTCAGCGGACTCTGCGGGGCAGCCCGCCTGTGCAGCGGTGTCGGCCTTCCGAATGTCGTCTTTTGTGACACTGGCGGTACCAGCTTTGACATCGGACTCATTACTGATGGCAGTATTACCCACTATGACCTATACCCTACGGTTGACCGGTGGCGGACTCAAATAACGGCGATAAAAATAGCGTCAATCGGCGCCGGCGGCGGTTCAATAGCCTGGTTGAATCCTTCACTGGGCAATCGCCTTGAGGTCGGGCCAGCCAGTGCCAAGTCCATGCCCGGCCCGGCATGCTATGACTTGGGAGGGGAAAACCCCACTGCTACCGATGCCGACGTTGTTCTGGGCTATGTAAATCCGGATTACTTCCTGGGCGGCAAATTCAGGCTGAATAAAGGGAAGGCAGTAAAGGCCTTGAAAGAGCTGGGAGAAAAGACCGGATGGGATGAGATGACCACCGCCATGATGATTAAGAAGGTAATTGACGCCAAGATGGGGCAGGAGATTTTCAAAGAGGTAGCCCTTAAAGGGTACGAACCTTCAGAGTTCACCGTTTTCGCCGGCGGCGGCGCCGGCCCCGGGCACTGCTGTAGTGTGGCCGCCGCCTCCGAAATGAGTAAAATTATCGTCCCGCCGATGTCTCCCGTAGCAGGAGCCTATGGAGCGTCCACGCTGGACGTTGTTCACAGCTACGAGAAGTCAAGAAACACCAGGCTGTTCGACTACGCCAAGGGGGCTTATTTCTCTGACTTCGACATTTTTAACTCCATTATTAACGAACTCAGAGAACTCGCCGTCAGGGATATCATACTCGAAGGATTTAAAGAGGAACAGGCGGCTTTCCGGCTGGAACTTGAGATGAGATACGGCATGCAGTGGCGCTATACACCCATTGAGTCTCCTCTCCTGTTCATCAACAGCACCGAGGATGTGAAAAAGGTTTGTGACCGCTTTACGGAAGAGTTCAGCCGCCTCTACAGCGCTGAAGCCGCCTTTCCCCAGGGAGGTGTGGAAATCGAGACATACCGTCTCTTCGTACATCTGCCCCTGCCGCACTTCACGCTGACGCAACATGAAGCTGTTGGTGAAAAAACCGCCAAAGCTGCCCTCAAGGGTCAGAGAGAAGCCTACTGGGAAAAACTCGGTGGATTTAAGAACACGAATATATACCAGTGGGACCTGCTGAGAGCCGGGAACGTAATAGAGGGTCCGGCGGTAATAGAATCAGACAACACCACGGCTGTTATTGAGCCGGACTGGACATTCACGATGGCCCCGGAACTCTACGGAATGATTACGTACAATCAATAGCTTAACTCAGGATTTGAATAACGAAGAGGAGGAAGGAAATGCCAGGTGCGATAGATTATGAAATAGGTAAACGATTGCATCCAGAGCCTCCGACGGAAGAGGAACTCGAATATATGAAGGACATAGAACCCACTTCGGCGGGTATTTTCCTCCACAAGCTGCTTACGATAGTATCCGAGGGTAATGAGACTCTTGTAAAGCTTGGTGCCAGTACGGGATGTCGCTGGGGAGATACGTCCAGTGCCATTTATACCAGGTCAGGTGACAGCGCCGTCTGTGCGTCAGGTCTGTATTTCCACTCCGTGCTGGGCTCGACGGATGTCAAGTATATCATGAAGTACTGGTTGAATGAGCCAAGTGTCGGCGTCAGGCCAGGAGACGCATTCTTCTGTAACATGCCCTACATCCGCGGTACGCATCCTCCGGATATGGCCATCTATGCACCCATATTCTATAAAGATAAGCTCGTATGCTGGATTGGAGCCGTGGTCCACACCGGGGAATGTGGCGCCTGTGAACCCGGTGGTATGCCTACCGGCTCGAGGAGCATGTATGAAGAGGGAATACAGGTCCCTGCCCTGAAAATAGCTGAAAACTACAGATTGAAAGAAGACGTTATCAATTACTTTAACCATATGGTACGAGACCCGCGGGCCATGACCCTGGACATCAAGGCAAGAATGGCCTGTTTGAGAGTGGTCGAGAAACGCCTGTTAGCTGTCATTGAAAAGGTGACACCTGAGTATATGACCGGGATTCTGAGGTATGTCATCAAAATTACGGGCGAAGCAACCCGGATGCGTATCAGTCAATGGAATGACGGCAAGTACAGCTTTGTCCAGTTCATTGACGCCGTCGGTATATTTCAGCGACTGACCAAAGTTGCCGTCACACTGGAGAAGAAAGGCGACCACCTGTACTTCGATTATGAAGGTACTTCACCGGAGGTTTTTGACCGCGTGGCCAATTCCCCGGGAACGGGGGTCGTCGGCGTCAACACGGTTTACTTGCTGGGGCACCTGTTCTACGATTTACCTCATAATTCGGGTATACTGGAGCCAATGTCTTTCAAGATGCCACAGGGCACTATCGTCAATGCCAGCCGCGAGTCTCCCAAGGCTGGTTGCGCTTACGTCCACGAGGCAGGTTCCCTGGCCGTGCAGTACGTGCTTCAGAACGTGGTTTACGCCGCCAGCCCTGACCGGACCGAGTGCGCCGGTAACCGTGGTTTCGATACCCTGTCTTACGGTGGCGTCAACCAGTACGGAGAGCCATTTGCCGATGCAGGCGCCGAGATGAACGGTATCGGGTTTGGCGCCAGAAGCTATAAAGACGGTGTGGACGTGGCCGGGGCCTACTTTGCCCCGATGACCTCCGAGCCGGGAGAGGTTGAAAGCCTGGAATCACACCTGCCGTTCCTGTACCTGTACCGTGGCTTCCATCAGGACAGCTGCGGCCACGGCAAATACCGTGGCGGCGTCGGCATGGACTACGCCGTTAAAATCCACGCCGTACCCAATGCTGCACTGGGCACTTGGGGATTTGGTTCCAAAATAACCCTGGCCCAGGGACTCTTTGGAGGCTACGGTGTTCCGGCACTGCCTTTCCTGGCGGTTTCCGGTTCCAATCTGAATGAAATGCTGCGTAATACGGATACCAATATTCCGGGTTCGGCCAGGATGCTTTACCGGGAACAGGCTATTAAGGGTCATTACAGATTGAGAGGATATCCCTGCGTGGCCGAGTCTACCAAAGAAGGCGACCTGGTAGCCGGGGGCACCGGCGGCGGCGGCGGCTATGGCGACCCGATTGAGCGTGACCCATCAATGGTAATGAAAGACCTGGAAAAAGGGGCCATTTCACACTGGGCTGCCAGGAATGTTTATAAAGTTATCTATGACGAAAAGATACTGGCGGTCGATGAAGAAAAAACGAAGTCGCTGCGCGAGCAGGAAAGAAAGGATAGAAAGTCCAGGGGCAAGAAATACGCGGAATTTGAGAAAGAATGGTCGAAGAACAAACCCGGTGACGAGACTTTAGAGTTTTACGGCTCGTGGCCGGCACCTAAATATGAATCTTTCGATTATTGGGGTTACTGGCCGGGCGTGTCTGAAAATGAATAAAATTTACCCCAGCAGCAAGGAGGCTCTAGCTGATGTCTTTAGTGGCGCCACCATACTATGCGGCGGCTTCGGCTGTGTAGGTGGTATGCCATCAACATTATTCCGGGCACTGGCTGAGCTGCCGGTAAAGAACCTGACTCTCGTCGGTAATGCGCCGGTACTCGGTATGGAAGCTCAACAAACTGCCGCCAGGACTATCCAGGTCCCGGAATCGTATGCCGATGGTTCATTGCTGTTAAGAAACGGCCAGGTAAGCAAATTGATTGTTTCCGTACCGGCCATGGCCATATATCGAATGCAGGAGCCCTTCCCCATCGTCAAGGCTCTGCAGGATGGGCAGGACATCGATATTGAGCTCGTCGCTCAGGGAACCCTTGCCAAAAGGATAAAAGCCGCCAGAGAAGGCGTCCCTGCTTTCTACACTCGCACCGGTGTGGGAACGCTTCTCGAGAAGGGGAAAGAAGTCAGACAGATTGATGGTCAGGATTACCTGCTAGAATACGCCATCAAATCTGACTTCGCTATTATCTGGGCTTATAAAGCGGACCGTTACGGCAATCTCGTCTACAAAGGTACTTCCCGTACCTTCAACGCAACGATGGCCGGAGCCGCTACCGTCACCGTTGCCGAGGTGGCGGAGGTGGTCGAGCTGGGGAAGCTGGACCCTGAGGCGGTGGCTACGCCCGGGATTTACGTAAACCGTGTCGTCAGGAGATAATGAGAGAATGAGTATGCCAAAAGGTAGACTGGATGAGCAGACTATAGCCATGCGTGTGGCCAGGGAATTTCAGGACGGGATGGTGGTTAATCTGGGGGGCGGTATACCGAGCCTGGCATGCAACTTCGTCGCTGAGGGCAGAGAGGTCCTGTTCCATACGGAGAATGGAGCGCTGGGCTATGGCGGCACGGCTTCAACGGAGGAAGTAGACTGGGACCTTTTCAACGCCAGCTTTCAGCCGGTTACCCCATCACCGGGCATGAGTTTCTTCGGCCATGACGAATCTTTCGGCATGATTACCGGCGGCCATGTTGATATCAGTGTCCTCGGGGCACTGGAGGTATCCGAGAAGGGTGACCTGGCTAATTGGGCGATAGGGAATATGGCTGACTATGATGGAGACGCCGTCGCCTGGATAAGGACGGGCAGGTTCCCCCCTGGTATCGGGGGAGCTATGGACCTTGCCGTGGGAGCCAAAAGGGTTATGGTAGCCATGATTCACACCACGAAAGATGGCAGCCCGAAGATTGTTAGAGAATGCAAGTACGAGTTGACGGCCCGGCAGTGCGTGTCGTTAATCTTTACTGATATGGCCGTTATCGAAGTTACACCGGCCGGACTGCTTTTAAAGGAAGTAGCCCCGGGGTTGACTCCGGACGACGTTCAGGCGGTAACCGAGCCGCAACTGATTATTGCCGACGATGTCAGGGAGATAGAGCTATAGCTTCGAGGGTAAGTTAAAGAAATAAATGAGGATAATGGAATGAAAAACAGAGTTCCGTTCAGGGAAGGCCTGTTTGAAGAGACTTCTGGAAAAGGGTCGTTGATAGGAGCCAGGTGCCGGCAGTGCGGACAGATAATCTTCCCGAGGAGAGAAGCATGCCTGAACTGCCTGGGTCAGGACCTGGAGCCTGTACGTCTGAGCCGGAATGGTAAACTCTACGCTTATACCATCGTGCATATGCCCAGTGAGCACTTTGAACCTCCCTATGCTATCGGCTGGATAGAACTCCCGGAGGGGATACGGATATTCAGCCAGATTCGAGATTGGCAGGAACGTCATCTGAAAATAGGGATGGACATGAAATTATGCTTTGAAAAACTCTGGGATGAAGAAGATAAGGAAATAATCGGATATGTTTTCAGGCCTTCTATGAATGGCGGAGGGATTTAGAAGAATGAGAGAAGTAGCTATAATCGGCGTAGGCAGTACCGTTATGGGAAAATTCCCGGAGATGTTGCCATATGAACTGGGCGCGAAAGCCGCCCGGGCAGCTATACAGGATGCTGGTATACCTCCCAAGGACTTACAGTTTGCCTATTGCGCTAATCTTTACGGAGGCATGGTTATCGGTCAGGCGGTTCTGGGAGAGATAGGAATCACGGATATCGAGCTGACCAATATTGAGAACGCCTGTACCGGCGGTGCGACCGCTATCAGGAAGGCGTGGTGGGATATTGCCTCCGGTCTGTATGATATCGGCATAGCCGTCGGCGTTGAATCCATCACCACCAGCTATATGGCCGGCAAGCTGATAACACCCGCCAAGGGTGACATTACCGGAGTACTCGGCATGAACATGGTGGCCAGGTTCGCTCTATCGCAGAGAAGATACATGGACATGTTTGACGTTTCACTGGAGCAAATCGCCAAGGTCTCGGTCAAGAACCATCATAACGGATGTATGAATCCATATTCTCAATACAAAAAGGAATTAACCATCGAAGAAATCATTAATTCCAGGCCTATTTGTGAGCCTATTACCCTGTTGCAGTGCTGCCCTTCTACCGATGGAGCCGCCGCCGCCGTTCTGGTCCCTCTTGACCTGGCCGCGAAATACACCAGCCAGCCGGTCACCATTGCCGCCTCGGTGCTGAAAAGCGGGGACTATTCATTCCACTGGGAGGATATGACTTTCTCAGATATGACCTTCAAATGTGCCAACAGTGCTTATGAGATGGCCGGCCTGGGTCCAGAAGACGTTGATGTCTGTGAACTCCACGACGCTTTTGCCGTTAATGAGCTTCAGCATTATGTGGAGCTTGGTTTCTGTAGAAGAGGTGAAGAAGTCGGCCTGCTCGAGGATGGCGCCACCGCCCTGGGAGGCAAGATACCGGTGAACACCAGCGGCGGACTCCTGTCCAAGGGGCATCCTGTTAGCGCCTCAGGTGTGGCTCAAATAGCCGAACTCGTCTGGCAGCTAAGAGGCCAGGCAGGAGACCGTCAGGTCGCTAATGCCAGAGTCGGCCTGGCACATGTTATCGGCGGTGAGGTTACCGGCCTTGAGTCCGGAGCTGTTGCTGTGCATGTACTAAAGACGTAATTCCAGCTAGCATATCTGATTGAAGAAAGGTACAATAGGACAATAAAATAACAAGAAATATGGAGCCTCTCTGGAGATAGAGCAGGCAATAGATAAGAAGTCTGATGAAGGAGGTGATTGAATGGAATGAGGAAAAATACATAATAGAATTCACAGGATTTGAAATCCACTTAAAGGAGGTATGAAAATGAAGAAACTATTCATACTGTTTATGATGGTCGTGCTGGTAAGCACCGCATTACTAATCGCATGCGAAGAAGAGCCGGCACCGGAACCGGAGCCCACTCCAGCACCCGAACCAGAGCCCACCCCAGCCCCACCAGCCAAAGATAAAATCGTTATTGGTATGGCAAGGTCTCTCTCGGGTCCACTTGCTGTTATTGGACAGACATCTTTCGACCCCGCCTTTGCCATGTGGGTTGAGGAGGTCAATGCCAGTGGCGGGATATATGTGGAGGAGTACGGCAAAAAATTACCGGTAGAGCCGCTTATATATGATGATAAAAGTGACCGTGGCACCATGGTAAAACTGCTGGAGAAGCTGATGACAGAGGACAAGGTTGACTTTATCATGGGGCCTGTTGGTACGGGCCAGCTTTTTGCGGCCGCCCCTATAGCCAATAAGCACGAGTATATACTAATCGGGGCTGAGGGTGGTTCAATAACGCTCAGGGAGTTTCTCCCCAGTATGCCCTACGTCTTTCCCACAATACAGGACGCCCAGCATCAGCTACCTCCTCTGGTCGAAATTATGGTAGAAAAGGGAGTAAAGACAGCGGCGGTTATTTACTTTGAAGACCTCCACGGCGTAGAGAATGCATCCACGACAGTTACAGAGTGCCGAAAGGCGGGAATCGATATCGTTATGTATAAGAGCTTTCCGCCCGGGACCAAGGACTTATCTCCCATGCTGAGGGAGGCTAAGGCACTTAATGTGGATGCTTTCCTTTCTATGTCCTATCCCGATGAGAGCTTCCTGGGTATCAAACAGTCAATGGAGATTGACTTCAACCCCAAGGTGTGGTTCGCTACCGTCGGCATCTACATCGGTGTGATTAAGAGTATATTTACTGATGAACAGATCGAGGGCGTCATTGGCGGCGGAGCCTGGAACGGAAAACAAAGTCCCCGGGCCGCGGAGCTGGAGGCTAAACGGCTCGAAATTACGGGAATGGACGGTATGGAGTACTGGGGATTGCCCGTTTACTGGTCTTCCCTCCAGTCTCTACAGCAGGCTATCGAAATGGCTGGAACCCTCGACCAGAGTAAGATAAGGGATATACTGGCTACGGAGAAATTCGAAACAGATTTCGGCCCGTGGTGGTGGGAGAACCAGGTGCCGCCAACTGAAGCTTATGCCGGCGTGGTTGGTCAGTGGCAGGACGGCTACTTCGAAGTCATATGTCCTAAAGACAAGGCTACCGCGGATATCATATACCCCAAACCAGCGTGGCCAAGATAGCAGTAACTTGTAGAACATAGTGATAATTTAGCAAGCAGGCTGCCTGTCAGGTGTATTTAATCACCTTTTAGAGGCGGTTATTTCGGACAGCAGACTTATTCTGCGCCTTTCAGGCAGCCTGCTTACGTGATTGCCGAAGGCAGGAAGTCAATATCATGATGGTGACACTTCTGAACGTCATTGTTGACGGTTTACTGACGGGCAGTATTTATGCCGTAATCGCTATGGGATTTTGTCTGCAGTACGGTGTTGCCCGGGTCCTGAATGTATCTCACGGCGAATTTATTATGCTCGGGGCTTTCGCCACATGGTCACTGTACACGATGTTTGGAATTAACCCCTTAGTTTCCCTTGTTATCTGCGGTCCTGTTATGCTTGTCTTAGGTTTCCTGGTACACAGGACTATCTTCACCCGCATCAGAGTCTCGTCAGAATCATCAGCTGAAGCTGAGGGCAATTCCCTGTTAGCCTCTTTCGGCCTTCTCTTCATCATTCAGAATGTAGCTCTACTGATATGGGGCCCCTTCGTAAGAGGGCTGGAATTTATGTCTTTCCCAGTCCATTTCGGCGGAACGACATTTGGTGCAAACCGCCTGATAACCCCGATATTTGCCGTAGGCATTAGTCTGGCGTTTTATCTATTTGTATCCCGTACCCGTGTGGGAAAAGCAATCAGGGCATCGGCTCAAGACCCGGCAACGGCTGGACTCATGGGTGTAAATATCAACAATGTGCTGGCTATATGCTTTGGTCTCGGTGCTTTGATGGCTGGTTTTGCCGGCACACTTGTCAGTATCACCTATACGATTTCACCAACCATGGGTCTGGAATATACAGCAATTGCCTTCATAGTGGTTGTCCTGGGTGGCCTGGGCAGTATCTCCGGCAGTTTCATCGGGGGTTACATACTTGGTATTATCGGCAGCATAGTGACCTATTTCGAGCCAGGCCTGGGATTGATTGCCTACTACGTTATCTTCATGCTCCTGCTTATGGTAAGGCCAACAGGTATTTTCGGTAGATAGAGAAATGAATATTGCTATAGTTAAATCTAAAAAACTGCTTCCACCGGGGTTAGTTTTCTTAATCGTAATCCTGTTAGCTACTCTACCCCTTTATGGCACGGATTATAGCGTCATACTGCTGACCAGCATCCTAGTATATGCCATACTTACCGTGAGCTGGGCAATCTTTTCCGGGCCCACCGGTTATATATCACTGGCATCCGCCGCTTTCTTTGGAGTCGGCATGTATACCGCAGCCTTCCTGGGGGAAGCATTACCCCTGGTTGTCGTTGTTATCATCGGTGGTATATTCAGCTTCATACTTGCCTTTCTGGCTGGAGCTCTAACCCTGAGGTTGAGGGGTATGTATTTCATTATGTTTACGTTCGGACTCTCTCAGCTCGTCAAGTATGTTGTCCTGTGGTGGGAAGCTCATGTGGGCGGTACCATAGGCCGTTTCGTTATCAACAAAGATTTCTTAACTGTTTACTGGGTAATTTTCGTCATTTTTATTGCGGCCCTTCTTACTACTTACTTAATCAACCGCTCCAAATTGGGGTTAGCGCTGCAGAGTATTGGCGCCAATGAAGAGGCTGCGGCTCACACCGGCATCAATGTAACGCTGGTGAAGATCGTCAGCTTTGCCATCAGTGCTTTCTTCATGGGGGCAGCCGGGGCAATCATGGCGACACGATGGACATATATCGACCCATCCATCGCTTTTGACCCGCTGCTTTCTTTTATGCCGGTTTTAATGGCTATCTTCGGCGGCATGGGGCAGCTTTATGGTCCTATCATAGGGGCGGCTATTTTCGGTTACCTGGAAGAAATATTAATAACCAGGTTTCCCTACTATTACATGCTCGTTTTCGGCATTATATTAGTGGTGGTTATCTTATACCTGCCCAAGGGATTTGTAGGATTGATACAAAAGTGGCGGCGAGGAGAGTCCGGCGGGGCAACATAGTACAACTTGAACGAGAAAGTCACTAACCAGATACCCAGAACGTGAGAATTTATTTTCCCACTACTAAGTTATTTACCCTGTTGCAGTAAATTTTCTTTGATTATTAACTCGGCTGCCCAGCGGGCTGCTTTGCCTACTACCTCCGGGCAGTGGAGGGCATCGTGGCCGCCAGCTTCCTCAAACCTCTCCAGGTCATCCGTGTCAGCGAGGTAATAAGGCCTGCCGAACATTTTAGTCTGTATATTGTGGCAGAGTACCGAGCCGTATTCCTGGATAAAGTTCTCCCTCAGTCTCTGTATCAGTTCAAAATTTTTAAAGAGAACCTCAGCAAGGTCGGCAAAATCATCTCTTTCCCTACCCAGCAAGGAACTCAGCACCATGATTGCCCCCACATAAGCACCACAGCTACCATCAATGCACATGCCACCACCGGCAGTCAGCCCGGTTGCCGCCTTGAAGACGCCGTCATTCCTTATATTAAAGGCATCCTGAATAGCTGCAACCGCGGATTGACTGCAACCTCTATAAGTCTGCTCGTACTCTTGCCCCAGTTGATAAGCCTTTTCCGTAACATTCGCCGACATTAATAATCTCCTTCTTCCTGGTTTTTCACATCATGGATACTTTAGCTGAGATTATACCATTTATCAATTCAGACAAGAAGCCTGGATGATATCAAGCGACTTGTTGTATCGCTACGCGGCTTGTGGCCATATTTATTTAATATCTTACAGCTTCTTTCAGGTCATGTTTATTGACAAATTCTTAAATCAGACTATAATTAACTAGCCCAATGTTAAAATATTTAAGTCCACATGCCATGTATGAGGGGACGAGAAAACATGTATGAAAAATGAGCGTCTATTGCTGGCTACTCGAAAGAACTGTCTGGAACCATAATTGATATAAGTTGAATTTATTATAATCAAATATAAAGAAAGGGGACGAAAATGGCAAAACGAATCATACTCTACAATCTGGCGAAGCACGTGACCGATGAGGAGTTCAAGGAGTACGTTACCAGTGAAAAAGGGCCACTAATCGATAGCCTGCCCTCGGTAAAAAAATACGAACTGGTCAAGATAACGGGAGCCATGGCGGGAGAGGTTCCTTATAAATACGTGGGCATCGTGCATGTGACCAGCGTGGATGAATTTAACCAGAAAGCCGCCACAACTCAGGAATATCAGGATTTTCTGAAGAAATTCGGGCCGATGGTAACAGACCTTCAAATACTGTCCGGGGAAGAAATATATTAATCTGAAAAAGCGCCGGTAGCCCTCCAGGAGCTCAAGCTTTTGCAGCCGCAACGATAATGAATATAGCGGACTGACAAAGACTGATAGAAAGGAAAGATTGATGAACCTGGAACATTTATTGACCGATGAAGACCGCCAGATTCGGGAGACAGTAAGGGATTTTACCAAAAAAGAGATTATCCCCAATGCCAAGAAACTGGAAGAAGACTACAGTCTGGTTGAGAAAGTCCATCAAAAACTTGTTGACATGGGAATTCAATCGGCGGGGTATCCTGCCGAGTATGGCGGCGGAAATGGCTCCAGTACCGCCCTGGGCATAATCTGCGAAGAACTGGCCAAAGGCGATGGTGGCATAAGCCTGTCCGCAGGTATCAATTGGGGCATTATTCTTAAACCGG
>CAZLEY010000007.1:0-64836 GCA_964558675.1 uncultured Dehalococcoidaceae bacterium
GTGTAAGTGCAGTAATGTATTTAGCTAAGCCGTACTAATGGTCGAGGGCTTGACCTGCTTCAGGGTTGGTATTAGATAAAAGATATGAAAAGAGGGGTGTGAAAAGTGCCCCTTTTTTTAATAATAGGTGGGGGTGTGTTATGAGGTATTGGCTATTATTACTGCTGGTTTTTTGTGTTTTTTCGGGTGGTATTTCTCTGGTATCATGCCAGCCGGGTGGGCCGGAGACCGTACTTTTGCAGGGTGCGGTGACCATCGGCCCTATCTCGCCGGTGGAAAGACTAGGTGAGAACCCCATAGTGCCGCCGGAGGTTTTTTCCGCAAGAAAATTGATAATCTATGATGAGTCCGGTAAGAACCTGGTGCGGGAGGTCTACTTTACCCAGATAGGCACGGGGGCGACCGGTTATTATACCGCGCAAATAGCGCCGGGTACTTACGTGGTGGATATAAATCACTTGGGCATAGATAGGGCGGCCAACCTGCCGGTAACCATCACCGTGTCCGCTGACGAGACGGTGACGATTGACGTGGATATAGATACGGGGATAAGGTAGAGTCTAAGCGGGCTTGACCTGTTTCAGGGTTGGTATTAGAAAGAAGATACGAGGAGAGGCGTGTGAAAGCGCCTCTTTTTTATTTCCCAAACATTTTTCGTTAGGAATTGAAGGGAATTTTCATCTTGTTGCATGCTTGCCCGACTATACATCTTGACAATGCTTGCTCGTGCATGTATAATATTACCAGATACTTTTTGAGGAGGTTTGATGATGATTCAGGATGATGTAAGTGAACATGCAAGAGCTTTATCAGCAATGGGTGCACGCAAAGGTGGCAAGGCAAGGGCTGCGCGTCTTACAAAAGAGAAGCGTCAGGAGATTGCTAGACGAGCTGCAGAAACTAGGTGGAGCAGAGAAGAAGAAAGAAACCGAAGCATAATCCCGAAAGCAAGAAAGTTTGTTGGCAAATTAGATTTAGGTGGTTATCAGATATCTTGTGCAGTTTTAGATAACGGAACAAGAGTGCTAGTGGAACGTAGTATGGCAAACGCATTAGGTAGCAAGGGAAGTGGTGCTTATTGGGCGAGAAAGAGAAAAGGTGAAAAAAAAGATATTTTACCATCATATATTTCGCCTGTGTACCTGAAGGAATACGTAAGTGACGAATTGAAAAAGAGGTTAGAACAACCTATTAGATATATAAATCAGAATGGCAGGCTAACAACAGGTGTAGACGCCACTGTATTACCAGAAATATGTGATGTTTGGATAACAGCTAGGGAAAAAGGCGCATTGAACAACGAACAAGCCAAGACTGCTGAAAGAGCCTATGTGCTAATGAAGGGCTTTGCAACCGTAGGTATCATTGCTCTTGTTGATGAGGTTACAGGATACCAAGAAATAAGAGACAGGATTGCTTTACAAGAAATCCTTGATAAATATCTGCTGGACTATAAAGCAGCATGGGCAAAGCGATTTCCCGATGATTTTTACAGGGAGTTATTTAGACTTAATAAATGGCCATATAACCCAGGTTCTGTGAAGCGCCCAAGCATTATAGGCACTATGACGAATGATGTGGTCTACTCTCGACTTGCCCCCGGCATTTTAACGGAATTACGGGCGAGGACTCCTAAAGATGAAAAAGGCAGACGCAAGTTTAGATACCACCAATTATTTACAGAGGATATAGGGCATCCTAAACTTCAAGAACACCTATCAAATGTCACTACACTAATGAAAGCATCAACTAGTATGGTTGTATTTCGCAGACTACTCCAAAGAGCTATACCTAAATTTGGAGAGAACCTTCAATTTGATATACCAGAGGAGTGAACGTTAGTATCATAGATTGCCTAAATAGATGTTCTAACCAAATGAAAGATGAGTGAAAGCGGGGAGTAGCCTGCGAAGAGGGGCGCCAGCCCCTCTTTCTTTTTCTTCCCCCTCTCCTTTGAAGGAGAGGGGGACACAGGGGGTGAGGTAGATATATAATCTCTACTTACCGGGGGCGGGGTAGGATGCGGGGCGGCGTACCGCCAGGACGAGGGGTATGCCCAGCACAATTGCGATAGCGATGATGATAAAGGCCCAGTCGTAGCTGCCCGTCTTATCGTAAAAGTATCCGGAGAAAATAGGGGCTGCGGCAGCGCCGATGCTTTGACAGGCATTCAGCACACCGTAGATAGTGCCGTAAGCGAGCAGGCCGAAATTGGTGCTGGCAAGCAAAGACATGATGGGCATCCAGCCGCCGATACCCAGTCCCAGTATCGAGGTATACAACCATATGAGCCAGGCTGGTGAGTTTATCTCAATATTAAGCAGTAATACTATACTGATTGTAAGTAAAATGATACTGATAAGAGCGGCGGATTTCACCCTAATCTTATCGCAGAGCCATCCGAAAATGAGCGTACCGATAGTACTCGTTACGGCGACGATGCTCATGGCCGAGGCAACGATGCCGGCAGCGAACCCGAGGTCTTCAAGGTGCGGAATCTGATTTTGCATGACACCCATGTGGGTGCTTACAAACAATATGGCAACCGCCAGCAGCCAGAAAGCCTGGGTGGCCACTGCGCTCCGGAACGTCAGGCCTTCAGCAGCCGGAAGCCCGGCCCCATTTATGCCGTCTATCACCGAAGCATCTCTGCCGTCGGGTAGAAGCCCCATATCAGCGGGGGCGGTTCTGATTACTAAAGCGCCTAATGGAGTAGCGAGACCCCCGGTAATCACGGCGAAGGTCAGGAAGGTATTGCTCCAGCCAAGATTAGGTAAAAGGTAAATGATGACGAGCGGCGTAAAAACCATGCCGGCGGTACCGGCACCCATTGACATTGCGCCTATGGCCATGCCTCTCCGCCGTATGAACCAGTTTGAAATAATGAGGGTTATAATAACCGGACCCGTGGCGGCAACTCCAAAGCCGATAAGGGCATAGCCTATGTAATACTGCCAGAGGTCGTTCATCTGACTTAACAGGACGTAGCCGATGCATGATGAAAGAGCGCCCAGGGAAATAACAATTCTTCCCCCGTAGCGGTGAACCAGGCGTCCGGAGAAAGGTGCGCTTATGGCTGTACAGATGAAGAAGAAGGTGAAAGCGGTCATTATTTCCGTCCGGCTCCAGTCAAGGGACTTCTCAAGGGACGTGACGAAGAAGCTGAAACTGATGGGACCGCATCCCGCGCTGATAACGTTCAATAGAAAACATGCCGCCAGTACCCAGTATCCATAAAATATCCCTGGTTTCTTCAATATCTTGAACCTTTCGTGCGGCTTCTCCAGGTTGCTTGATGAGGTTATATACAGTTTACATTTAAGCGTCGGTAAATGGCAACATAAATCACGTCGTCACGGGGCTTGAATTGTATCTGATTTAGTGCTAAAGTTTATACGGTGTCCAGAACGCTTTTAGCAAATGAAATAACCAGGAGGTAGCTATCTTCCGGAGATAGCTTTTTTGTTAGCCATGACGGAAAAGATTAAGCTTAAGATTGACGGTACGGATGTTGAGGTTGAGAAGGGTTCCACCGTACTGCAGGCGGCGAAGGAAGCCGGAATCTATATTCCCACCCTGTGCTATCACCCTGATTTATCGGCCTTTGGAGCTTGCCGCCTGTGCATAGTGGAAATTGAAAATATGCGCGGCTTCCCCACATCGTGTACGACGCCGGCTACAGAGGGGATGGTGGTAACGACCAACACCCCACAGCTTCAGGAACTGAGGAGGGCCTTCCTCCAGCTTATCCTCACCGAACACCCCAATGCCTGCCTCACCTGCCATCGAAGGGAGCGCTGCGGGCCTTACGATATCTGCCTGCGCCATGTTGCCGTTACCGAGCGGTGCGTTAGTTGTCCCAACAACAAGCAGTGCGAACTGCAAAACCTGGTTGATTATATCGGGATTGAAGACATATCCCTTCCCTATAAGTATAAAGGGCTTCCGGTGGATTTTGGTCGGGAACCCCTCATACAACGCGACTATAACCTGTGTATACTGTGCGGACGCTGTGTGCAGATGTGTGCCGATGTCAGGGGTATTGGCGCTGTCAGCTTTATCAACCGTGGTTTTGAGACCGTTGTCGGCACCGCCTATGACCTGCCGCTCCAGGACTCGGGATGCCGGTTCTGCGGGGCCTGCGTCGAGGTGTGCCCGACCGGCGCCCTGATGGATGTGGGGTCTGAATACCAGCCGGAATCGGATGCCGAAGCTCTTTCGGTGCCCTGTAAATACGCCTGTCCGGCGGGCATCAACGTGCCCCTCTATATTTATCTTATCGGCGAGGGCAAATACCAGGAGGCGCTGGCCATTATCAGGGAGAAGGTACCCTTCCCCGGCGTGCTGGGACGTGTCTGCATTCACCCCTGTGAAGAAGCCTGCCGGCGTGCCGCGCTCAACGAGCCTATTTCCATCAGATTCATGAAGCGGTTCGTCGCTGACCGTGACAACGGCGAGTGGAAAAAAACAGCCAGGAAATCGCCCTCTACGGGTAAGAAAGTGGCCATTGTCGGCTCGGGACCGGCGGGACTAACGACCGGCTACTATCTGGCCAAAGCGGGTCATGCGGTTACCGTCTTCGAACAGTTTTCCAGGGCCGGTGGGATGATGCGTGTCGGCATTCCGGACTATCGTTTGCCGTCGGAAGTGCTGGATAGCGAAATCAACGAAATAGTGAGTGTGGGGGTTGACATAAAACTGAATACGAAAGTCGATTCCGTTGACTGGCTGTTCGAGCAGGGTTACGACGCCGTTTTCTTGGGGCCGGGGGCGCATAAAGGCATGCCCCTGGGCGTTGAGGGTGACGACCTTCCTGGCGTCTTTGATGGGGCTTCGTTCTTGAGGGACGCCAACCTCGGTGTAAAGGTAGACTTGGGCAGTAAGGTGGCTGTTATCGGCGGCGGCAACGTGGCGATAGATAGCGCCCGTGTCGCTCTGCGTCTGGGCGCCAAAGACGTGACCATTGTTTACCGGCGCACCCGCGCCGAGATGCCGGCAAGTCCGGAGGAGGTAGAGGCGGCTCTGGAGGAGGGAATAAAGATAGAGTTTCTCACGGGGCATCTCAAAGTGAGAGAGGAGGTGGGGCACCTGGTCATGACCTGCAATCGCAATGCACTCGGTGAACCCGACGCCAGCGGACGGCGGCGGCCGGTACCGATAAAAGGGAGCGAGTTCGATGCCGATTATGACGCCATAATCGGGGCCATCGGGCAGAGGCCGGATATACCGGCTGATTTCAAGGTGAAGACAGGCAGGGGCGATACCATTCAGGCTGACAATGATACCCTGGCGACAAGCCGGCAGGGCGTGTGGGCGGGTGGCGATGCCGTGACCGGGCCGGATTCTGTCATCAGGGCGATTGCCGCCGGCAGAAAGGCGGCCAGCTCTATGGATAAGTATCTCGGTGGTGATGGCATCATCGATGAGGAACTTACCCGGGAACGCCGAATAGGCATTTGCGCCGGTATGACAGAACAGGACTTTAACGGTATGACCCGTGTTAAGATGCCATGTCTGCCACCGGAAAAGGTAATCGGTAATTTTACCGAGGTAGAGCTTGGGTTGCCCGAAGCCGGGGCTATGGCTGAGGGCAAGCGTTGCTTCCAGTGCGGCGTCAGGTCGCAAATATCTCCAGCCCCGATGCCACCGGTAAGCAAGAAAAAGACCGGAGAACCGGATAAAATAGAAGCCGCCGTTTAATCTTATATTCAGTATATTATACTACTTCAATTGAACCGTTATTTGCGAGAGAGGATTTTCCCGTTATTTAGACCGGAAGTACAGGTCATATGACAAAAGATTCCGGTATTGTTGCCAGCAAGAATGTTATCCTGATAATAGTCACCACTGCGTCTTTCATCATGCCGTTTCTGGTGGCGGCTGTGAATCTTGCCCTGCCAACAATGGCCTCTGAATTCGGTATGGAAGCGGTGGTGATGAGCTGGGTAAGCACGGTGTACTTCCTGGCAACAGCCATGATACAGGTTCCGTGCGGCCGACTGGCGGACATATACGGGCGGAAGAAACTCTTAATGATAGGGCTGGTGATATCTATCTTTTCCTCCTTTCTCGTGGCATTTGCCAGCTCGGTGCCAATGCTTATTATCAGCCGGGCCCTTCAGGGGGTTGGTGCGGGGATAACGCTTAACAGCGGTATCGCCATTCTGACGACAGTTATTCCGGCCAGCGAGCGGGGCCAGGCCCTGGGCATAAGCATGGCCGGGACGTACGGCGGGCTGTCAATAGGGCCTTTTATCGGCGGCGTTCTGACGGAGCAATTCGGCTGGCCGAGCATCTTCTTTCTCAGTGGTATTTTAAGCATCGTATTAACGGTACTGGTTTTATTGGCTTTAAAGGGGGAGTGGGTAGAGGCCAGGGGGGAGAATTTTGATATTACTGGCTCTATAGCCTTCGGGGTTTCCATTGCTTTATTTATGTACGGCTTCACCGAGTTGCTTAACTTACGGGCTTTTATTATCTCCATAGGCGGTAATACAGCCTCAATACCTGGGTTGGCCATTTTCCTGCTGGGCGTACTGGGTCTGGCTTTCTTCGTGTGGTGGGAAATGAGGGTATCCAGTCCGGTTTTCGACCTCAGCCTCTTCAGAAAGAACCGGGTCTTTGTCTTCTCCAATCTGGCGGCGCTGATTACCTACATCGGTACCTTTGCCATGGGTTTTCTCCTGAGTCTTTATCTTCAATATATTCAGGGGCTGTCTCCGCAGACAGCGGGCCTGGTTCTGGTGGCGCCTTCGATAGTTATGACTATCTTTACGCCGATTTCCGGCAGGCTTTCCGATAGAATCGAACCGCGACTGGTCGCCTCGGTGGGGATGTCGTTACTCTGTGTGTCGCTTTTTCTGTTTATTTTCCTGGGTAATGAGACGACTCTGGGTTATATTATCGTCGGGCTGGTTGCATATGGCACGGGTATGGGGCTTTTCTCTTCGCCGAATTCCAATGCTGTCATGGGCTCCGTGGAGAAAAAAGTCCTGGGGGTGGCGGCCGGTACACTGGGAACGACACGGACGGCCGGGATGATGCTGAGCATGGCTATTATGATGATGCTGTTCTCGATATATATCGGTGAGGCCGAGATTACCGTTGAGTACTACCCCGCATTCCTGACAAGCTGCAGGGTGGGCTTTATTATTTTTACCGTTATCTGTCTGGCCGGCGTAATAAGCCAGATGGCCGGCAGAAGGACAAAGCAGGCATAACGTACCGAATGATATTTCAACAATCGGCTGGATTCTGAACATTTTCGCGTGATATTCTCGTATACCAATGCGCTCGACCCTGAATACATGCTAAAATAGCCATATTACTCCACGTTATCTGGGGGAATCCTGTGGAAGGTCAGAATATTGGTCTGGACCTGCTTGTTGTTCTGGTTACGGCAATAGTCGGTGGTATGCTGGCGCGCTGGCTGCGGCTCCCCATTATTCTGGGGTATCTGGTGGGGGGTATTGTCATTGGTCCCTACGGGTTCGGGCTGGTTCATGATACGGACACGATAGACAGCCTGGCGAGAATAGGCGTTGTTCTTCTCCTTTTTACCATTGGCCTTGAGTTTTCCCTGAGGGAAATAATGCGGGTGGGCAGGGTGGCTATCGTGGGTGGTATTGCCCAGATATTGCTGACGGCGGCGGCCGGTTACGGACTGGGTATGCTGGTGGGATTAAGCAGGGTCGGAGCGGTATTTTTCGGCTTTATCATCGCCTTAAGCAGCACTATGGTGGTGCTCAAGATTCTCATGGAGAGAGGGGAGCTTGACACCACGCATGGCCGTATCATGCTCGGCATACTGCTGGTGCAGGACCTGAGCGTGGTGCCCATAATCATTGTGATGTCGGCTATCGGCGGCGAAGCGGGTGAACTGTGGGTGTCTCTGGGGTTGGCCGTCCTCAAGGCGGTGCTTTTTATTGGTGTTATGATGGTCCTGGGTGTGTGGGGGATGCCCTGGTTTCTGCGCAAGGTAGCTGGCCAGCGTTCCCGCGAACTGTTTCTGCTGACGGTGATCGTCGTTTGCCTGGCGGCGGCCTTCGGCATGGATTACTTCGGCCTGTCGGCGGCGTTCGGCGCTTTTGTGGCTGGACTGCTGATAAGCCAGTCCGGTTTTGCCCGGCAGGCTTTTGCGGATATTATGCCGTTTCGTGATACTTTCGCCGCCCTTTTCTTCGTTTCTCTGGGTATGCTGGCCAATCTGCAGTTCATAGGCAGCAACCTGTCGACTGTCGCCATTGTGGTTGTGATAATAATAGCAGCCAAATTTATCATCTGCGCTCTTATTACCAGACTCTTTGGTTTCAGCCATAAGACGATACTGACGGTCGGTACGGGGCTGATACAGATAGGCGAGTTCAGCTTTATTCTGGCCATGATGGGCGTGGAGTCCGGCATTCTGTCGGAGCGTCTGTACTCTCTGACCGTTGCGGCGGCGATTATCACCATACTGCTGACCCCTTTTGCGCTCACTCTCAATTCTTACATTTACCGGTGGCTGAGCCAGAGTCGTTGGTTTGCGGAGCAGCTGGCCGGCCGGTTCGACCCGGACTGGGAGGCGCATTCGGGGGAGCTGTCACGGCACGCCGTAATCTGCGGTTACGGCGCTATCGGCAGTCGGGTGGCGGCAATCCTGGAGATGCAGAAGTTCTCCTATCTGGTTATTGAGCTTGACCCCAAGGTTATTTCCGGACTCCGCGCCCGGGGAGTCCCCTGTATCTATGGAGATGCCAGTAATCCGGAGATACTTGCCCATGCTTTTCTGGACAAGGCCCGCGTCCTGATTTGCACCATCCCGGATTATGCCGCCGTGGAGCTTACCGCCAGGAACGCGCTGGCTTTCAATCCCAGGCTGGATATCATCGCCAGGATCTACCGCGATAGTGATGCCGAACTGCTTAAGGGTATCGGCGTCACCGAGCTGGTTTTGCCCATGTTTGAAGGCAGCCTGGAGATGATAAGGCATACGCTGCACCGTTTTGGCGTGAGCGGCACCGAGATACAGTATATACTCAACGGCCTCCGGCAGGGGCGGATAGAAGAACCTCCGGAAGCGGAGGAGCCGCTTTAGATAGCCCCACCCCTTATCCCCCCGCCCTTCCTGTCATTCTCGCGAAAGCGGGAATCCAGATTATACCCCACCCCCTCTTAAACGCCCTTTTCAAGTATCCATGATTCGCGAGTTAATATGGGGTGTCGAATTCGGATACTTCTATTGGCATCCAAGGATATTTTTGTGCAAGGGTTAGCAAACTAAAAAAAAGCCGTGTGTTACCCCAATATTCGGGGAAGTCTCCCTTAGTGTCAGGGCATAAAGTGTCGTGTGTATTGGTATTCCACCAACTAGAGTCTTGCTCGCCTTCAAGACTAGCTGATACGCGGGCAACCGAGACAAATTTCCCTCTCGCAAGATTATCATTTGCGATAAGGTCTGTTTCTTCCGTAATAGTGCGGAGCAAGGACTCTATATCTGTTTTGATGGTATCGTGATGATCTTGGATTACATTGCGACTGAACAAAATCGAAACGGACTTAAGGAAATCGGGTTTCTCTGGGTTGTACCTATATGCAGAGGCCGGCGTTTCAGTTAGATAAGTAGCATATTTGGTGAGATTATTATAATTATCAAGTATGGAAGGAGTAATAAGATTAATAATTGCGTGTGTACAGTAAGTATGTGAGTACTTAGAGGTTGAGAGGATTCGCGATTTGTAGGCCATTGTTAAGGTTACCCATTGCTCGTCGTTGGATTGGTTGAGTTGGAGAGTACAGAGATCGGTTCCCAAAGGGCTGAGGGCTAGATACCACTTGTCCTGAGTATTTGTAGGCACAACATTGTAGCAGGAGCCAATTTGATTAAGACAATCTTCTACCCCAGTAAGCGCATGGCTTGCATTTTGCTTTATAAGCTCAACGTCATTTGACTTCATTGGGCGGAAATGTGCCAAAGAATTGCGTATGACGCCGATTTCATCGAGCTTATGTTTGATAACTTGCTTGCTCGCTGGAAAATACGGTTTGAAATACTTCCAATAGTTTTCATCTGTGATAAGACGGATAAGCTCACCGCTTGTGAGGTGCATCACCGGACAATTTATGACGTATCCCAGATAACCAAAGTCTTGTGCTTGATGGATTCGTTTCCTAGCGATGGATTTTATGGTGACTGTTTCCGCATCGTCACTTGTGATATTAATATCGGCCCATTTGTCAAGCAATTGGTTTTTAAGAACTATATACACAAACACTCGAAGTGAATTCTCAATTCTGAATAAAGCGTTCAATGCCTCGTAATAGTGAATGTGAATCCAACTTTTTGGAATAACGGTCGCGTCATCTTTTTGACTCGCTGACTTCCACTTCATCAATAACCACCCTTCATCCAAAAGAGGGAAAACAGCAATTATAGACATGGTACACGAGAAGCAATACCGTAGTCAAGCAAATAAAAAGAGGTGAACTTACCTGAGAGGGGCTTCGCCACTCTAAAAATTGTTATCTTCCCTCCCCCAATAAAAGGGGTGGGGGTGGCTTTTCACGGGTCAGGCCCCAGATGCCGCGAGGGCGGTAGGGTGGGAAAAGATAACTTGGATTGTGGTGGGGGGGGGATAGGTCACCACTATAAAAAATCCCCATTTCCTTTTGCCCGTAAATTCCAGTAAAATAACCTTGAAATGAAAGAAAGCCAGACCCCCATCCGCCAGCAGTACCTGAGGATAAAGAAACAGTACCCCGGGGCCATCGTGCTGTTCCGACTGGGCGATTTCTACGAGACCTTTGACGAGGATGCCCGGATAGCCTCGCGGGAACTGGAGATTGTCCTGACCTCACGGGAGATGGGGAAGGGGAACAAGGTGCCCTTGGCCGGCATTCCCTACCATGCCCTGGACAGCTACCTTGCCAGGCTGATAAACCGCGGTTACAAGGTGGCCATCTGTGAGCAGGTGACCAAGCCGGGCGAGACGAAAGGCCTTGTCGAACGCGAGGTCGTCCGCCTGGTGACGCCGGGCACGGTGGTAGAGCCGAGCCTGCTGGAGAGTAAGGCCAACAACTACCTGGCCGGCGTGGTCGTGGGCGAGGGGGAGGTGGGGTTGGCTTTTGTTGACATCACCACCAGCGAGTTTTGTACAACCCAGTTACCGCTGAATAGGGCCGTAACGGAGCTGGAACGCCTCGGCCCTTCGGAGATTATCGCCTCCCGGAGTGCCGAGCTTGATATTCTGGAGATATCCGATTCGGTAACGCGACTTGACGATTACTGGTTTGAACTGGAGATAGCCCGGCAGAGTCTGCTTGACCATTTCAGCGCCGCCTCGCTCGAAGGCTACGGCTGCGCTCACCTGCCGCTGGCGGTCAGGGCTGCCGGCGCCGTCGTTCACTATGTCGAGGAAACCCAGAGGAGCGTGCTGGGACAGCTTAACAGCCTCTCCACCTACAGCACCGATAGCTTTATGGCGCTGGATGTGCAGACCCAGAGGAACCTGGAGCTGTTCCGGGGCGCCCGTTCGGGGACGGATGAAGGCTCGCTGCTTTCGGTAATCGACCTGACAGTGACACCGATGGGCGGTAGACTGCTGAGAAAATGGCTGGGGCAACCTCTGCTTGATACGGCGGAACTGAGTCACCGGCAGGACGCCATCGGCTGGTTCGCCGACAGGTCGCTGGAGCGTAAGAAGACTATCTCAATGCTGGGTGGGGTAGCCGACCTGGAGCGGTTGGTCAACCGTATCAGTGGGGAGGTGGCTATCCCCCGCGAGCTGGTCGCACTGCGGCGGAGCCTGGAGGCAGTGCCCAAGCTGAGGGAGATAATCGAGGTTGACGGTGAGGACAGCGCTATAGACCGGCTGAAAGATGATATCAAGCCCTGCCCGGAGGTCGTTGAATTAATCGCCGGGGCCATCGTCGACGAGCCTTCTTCCAGTCTGGGTGAAGGAGGGGTCATACGTCCCGGCTTCGCCGAGGAACTGGACAGCCTGCGGCTGGCGTCCGGGAACGCCAAGAAGTACCTGGCTAACCTTGAGCTTCAGGAGAGGGAAAAGACCGGAATAAAGTCGCTGAAGATAGGCTTCAATAACGTCTTCGGCTATTATATCGAGGTGTCCAAAGCCAACCTGAGCCAGGTGCCGGAGCACTATATCCGCAAGCAGACGCTGGTCAACGGCGAGCGTTACTTCACACCGGAGCTCAAGGAGTACGAGTCGCTGATTCTGAACGCGCGCGACCGCATGGCTGAGATGGAGACAGACCTCTTCCGGCGGGTGTGCCGTCAGGTAGCCTCAGCCAGTGAACGCATCCTGGCGTTAGCCGGGGCCCTGGCGAATGTGGACGTCTTTTCGGCCCTGGCCGAGGTCGCCGTACGCCACAACTATATCCGCCCCCTCTTGAACGAGGGCAACGAGATAGATATTCAACAGGGTCGCCATCCGGTTGTCGAGAGTCCTTCCCCTGGAAGGATTGATGAGGGCAGCTTCGTACCCAATGACATTCATCTGTCCAACGATGACGCCCAGCTAATCGTGCTCACCGGCCCGAATATGTCGGGGAAGTCCACTTATTTAAGGCAGGTTGCCCTTATCGTGCTTCTGGCGCAAATCGGCAGCTTCGTGCCTGCCGAGGCGGCTATCATCGGCGTCGTCGACCGCATTTTCACGCGCATCGGCGCAAGGGACGACCTGGCGGCGGGGCAGTCTACCTTCATGGTGGAAATGGTGGAAACGGCCAATATCCTCAATAACGCCACCCCCCGCTCCCTCCTCATCCTCGACGAGATAGGGCGGGGCACCAGCACCTATGACGGACTCTCCATTGCCCGCGCCGTCGCCGAGTATATCCATAACCACGCCGGACTCGGCGCCAAGACCGTTTTCGCCACCCATTACCACGAGATGGTGGCGCTGGCCGGCTTTCTGCCGAGGGTTCGAAATTATAACGTGGCGGTGATTGAAGAGGCCGGCAAGGTGATATTTCTGCACAGGATTGTGCCCGGCGGGGTGGACAAGAGCTATGGCATCCACGTGGCGCAGCTGGCAGGCCTGCCCAGGTCGGTATTGCACCGCGCCCGTGAGGTCCTCGACGAGCTTGAGAGCGGCAGCCGGGAAGCTAAACCCGCCGGAAAACGGCGTAAAGAGCCGGCGGCGCAGATACCTTTGTTCGGGCAGAAGTCGGCCGTGCAGGAAGAAATTGAAAACCTTGACATCGACGGCATGACGCCGCTGGAGGCGTTGAATAAGCTGTATGAGCTAAAGAAGAAGGCGGGGGAGGGGTGAAGAGAACTAATGAACCATCACAGTATTGACAAATGTATTGACAAAAGTGTTAACAAATGTGTTGACAAATATATGTATATATTATATACTTAGCAGTACTTGATCCCCGCCTGCTGGATGTGGTTTTGGCCATGTCCCCGGGCGGGTGTTTTTTTAAGGGGTAGTATGCGCACCATAGTCTTTATTGATGGTCAGAATCTCTATCATGGGGCAAAAGACGCTTGGAGGCCATTACCTCCTGTTGGGACTTCAAAATACTCATATCCCAGCTATGATGTGGAGAAATTCGCTAAAGTATTGGTATCTAGAGTTCCTGGACGTGTGCTTGCACAAATACGTTTTTATACTGGTGTTCCAGACCCTAATCTGGGAGATACAGAAAAATTTTGGCATTCCTTTTGGACGAGTAAACTCAGGTATTTAAAAAGTCGGGGTATTGAAATTTACAAAGGACGAATAAATCATGGGCAAGAGAAGGGAGTTGACGTTAGTATAGCCATTGACTTAGTAAGGTTAACCTATGAAGAGCAATACGAAGTGGCTATCATTGTAAGCCAAGATTGGGATTTTGGACCAGCTATTCGTCTTGCTAAGGAGATAGCAAAAAATCAAGGCCGCCAGCTTGTCTTTGAATCTTGCTTCCCTGTTGGTCAGGGAACTAAGTCAGAGCGGGGCATCCCGGGTACAGTTTGGGTTCCAATTGACCAGACTACCTATGATGCCTGTTATGACCCCAGAGATTATCGAAGGCTATAGATTTGATACGTTTATTTCCCAGTCTTTTCTCACCCACCCCCTCCCCTCTTCCTATCTTATCTATTCCCACCCACCGCCCCGGGAAATCCTTCTCTTTCTCCCTTTATTAAAGGGAGACGAACTATTTTCTGTGAAGTATTGTCCCCCTTTGAAAAAGGGGGATTAAGGGGGATTTATTATGGGTTAAGCCGCGGGTGAACCGAGGGTGGGCAGGGTGGGAAGTAAAACCTGCGAAGGGGGCTTGGGGTGGAAAAAAGAGGGGTGAGGCTCACTATATAAAAGAAGTGGCGAGGACTGGCGACTTCGGGTAAAATATATTGTAGTTTATATTTTAAGAAAGGAGAACAGACATGAAAATCCTGGGTCTTTCCTGCAGTCCGAGAAAAGACGGCAACACCGTAGCACTTATGAATGAGGTGCTTAAAGGGGCCAAGCAGGACGGGGCGGAGATAGAACTCTACAGCGCCTACGGTAAAAACTTCCAGCCCTGCGACGGCTGCTGGGGATGCATGAAAACTGGCAAGTGCCACATCAAGGACGATATGCAGGGTCTTTATGATAAGCTGGTAGAAGCCGATGGCATAGTCTTCGGCGCCCCGGTATATTTCTACGGCATGGCAGCCCAGGCCAAGACTATCATTGACCGGTCAATCGCCCTGAATCCGTCCGGGGGCCTGGCCAACAAGGTGGGGGGTGTCGTCACGGTGTGCGGCAGCCTCGGACTTATCGACGTCCTCAAGGATTTATATTTCTATATTGTCACGCGGCCCATGCTGCCCGCCCGGTTTGTCGCCGCTTATGCCGGACCGGACGGGGTCAGTGGACTGGAACAGTGCCTGAAGGCGTGTTTCGACCTCGGAAGGCAGATGGTGGCGCTGGCGAAGATGAATTTCAAGTACCCGGAGGAGTTAACGGGACGTGCCATTGCTTTCGGGACGCATACGAAGTAGGTAAAGGGGGGAGGGGTCGCTCAGCGACCCCTCAAGCTCCCCCATGTCTATCTTTTCCCACCCGCACCGCCCTTGGTGCATCTGCGGCTAATCCCTTAGTTTTATTCCCCGCCGCCCCACAGGGTTTACATAGAGGGTGAGGTTACAGATTAAATGTCAGGGGGTGGGTGGTGCCGAGTCAAAGGGTTTGTCAAACCTTACCACAGAATTGTCGTCTAAAGGTGAGAAGGAGCGCCGCCGAAATATATTAATTAGTTCTTAACATTCTTGGGGTAAAGTAAAGATAATGGAGGTCGGTCATACCAAAATACGGGGTTAGCCTCCATAAAAGGTACGGGCTGACAGTATTTCCAGGCGAGCCTTTTCTATGTTAAAATATAAAAAAGAGCGGGGTAACGTAATACTACCCTGAATCGTTATATTTAATAAGGGTAGTATTTTTTTGTGACTTTTTTGTGAGGTTTTATCCCGCTGGTGAGATAGCGTTGTGGTGTGCTCTTGGTAAGATATTAAGCAATCTCGCCTTTTCTCAAGGTTGATTGCTACAATAAAAAATTATGAACAATGTATGTAGCCGAAAAATGAACGTAGACGGACTTGACGTTCGCTACTATACCGCCGGACAGGGAGACCCGCTGGTGGTGGTTCACGGCGGTGGCGGTGATGCCAGGACCTGGTTGAGCAATATTGAAGCGCTCTCGGATAAGTACACGGTTTACGCGCCTGACCTTCCCGGTTATGGGGCCAGCCAGCCGCTGAATGGCAGTTACTATATACCGGAACTGGCGAAATTCGTTGACGGTTTTTCAGACAACCTGGGACTTGATAGTTTCTACCTGGTGGGTCATTCTCTGGGGGGTGGTATTGCCCTCAACTATGCGCTTGAATACCCTCGCAGAATAAAAAAACTGGTGCTGGTAAGCAGCCTGTGTCTGGGGAGGGAAATCGCTCTGTGGGTCAGGCTGCTGTCGATACCGGCCTTGCTGAGGTCCATAGGGTCAATTACAATGGCAGTGCTGAAGACTGTCAAATGGCTGGTCCAGACTTTCATGGAGCAGGTTGAATTCATCATGCCGCTTTCCCCGGCTAGCATGATCATAGGCGGCAGTATCACCACGCTTAAAGAACAGACTCTGGTGCTGGCCAACCGCCTTTCGGAAGTATTGATGCCGACTCTGCTGGTGTGGGGGGCTAAAGACCCGATTGTTCCGGTAAGGCATGCCTATGCCGCGGCACAGGTGATTCCTCATTGCCAGTTGAAAGTCTTTAAAAACTGCGGCCACAATGTCCACCGCGATGAGATTCGTGAGTTTTCTGATATCCTGACGGGATTTCTTGGCTAGGCGTCCTCTTCGGCCCTGTAAGCTTGCTGATATTCCCTGAATTCCTGCACGATATCTTTGTGTCTGACGAGGGCACCGCCGATGCCATACTGCTTGCTGAGCCGCAGAGGCACACAGCAGCAGGAACAGCAATTGCATATGGCGTAGAAATCACCCCGGCATTTGATAACGGTATGGATAAGTCCTCTCCGGTGGCAGTCCTGCAATATTTCTCGGGCTTCTTCTCTGGTTATTTCGTGAGAATCATGCGGCATGGACTCCAGGAGGATATGCCGGGTGGGCCCGAGCATTATCTCGACGTCTATGGGATTATCACAGTTATGAAATACTGTCCGGCAGGTGCATGGACCGACAGCTACGCCGTCGGCGGTGTTCACTAGGTCCTGCGCTTCCGCCGGCGTGAGCAGATAGGCGCCGTGCATGTTGCCGCCATAGGTGTTGGCTACCCACCTGACTAGATGACCAATCAGGGGTATCTTGGTCCACCGGGCGAAGAATATGTAGACCTTGAGGAACCACGGGCGTCGCTTGTTATAGAACTTAAGAGTATGATGCATGATTAAATCCCACGGATTAAAGGCGTGGTTTGCATATAATCTCCTTAACCCTGAGGTTGAACAAGCGGTGGACATAATTGGGCTTTACCACCACGGCGGTATCGGCGCCCCTCCCGGTCCCGGCTATAGAGATAATTTCTTTATCTGTACGCACCAGACCGGCATCAGCCGCCATGGCGGCTATCTCGCAGACTACCTTCATACCCTGGCCGAACATCCTGAGGGTCATGGCGATGACATCACCGATAACGGGTAATGGGGCCGGAGGGCCATCGCCGCGGCCCAGCGAGCGGTGGACACCGCCGAAAGCATGAGTTGCCGTTAGTATTACGCCGCCTTTACTCTCGACGATTTTCCGGTTCTCTTCGGTAAACTCCTGTGTATCCGGTTCACGGAAGCCGGCGGTATGGGTAACTACGATTGCTTCATAACCTTGGAAGACATCCATCGCTTTAACGGCGGTCCCGCCGACCGTTGACGCCACCACAATCGTCTTGATGCCCAGTTCCTCCGCACGCTGCCGTGCCAGCGCTAATGTCTTATCAGTATTTTCATCACCGCCGGGCTTATCGTAGTAGGTTATTTTTAATTCCATGGTACTCCTCTTGTGACTCTTTTAGGATTGTTTCATTATCTGATTTGACTATCCGACCTGCTTTCAGGCTTTCGGTTCCTTTATTCATCTTATGGGTTCAGTTGGATTCCTTTATCTCCCCATATCAACCTGCCTTCTGAGTCTATCCTCTGAACGTAGGCCTTTTCCGACCTGAATATGGCCTTGTCAATACCCCAGACAACGATAACCCCGCCCTGCCCGTCGGACGCTATGGAATATCCGCTGGTGCCGCTGTCCGTAGCCACTATACCGTTACCCGGCCATACCTTCCCGCCGCCGGAGTTAAGCCTCTGTACAAGGATTCCCTGATTGCCATTCTCCGCATTCTTAAAACGGCAGGAAATCAATGCGCCTCCCTGCCCATCGCTGACTATCTGGCGGAAAATGAAGCTCGCGTTGCTCTTTATATAGCAGACTTCAACTCCTTCCGGTTGCCATTTAACAGCACCATCGGCGCCTATTCTCTGGGCGTATATGCTCGCCAGACCCTTCCGCATATCTTCCCAGACGATAATAGCGCCCCCGGCACCATCGCTTATCAGGAGAGGATTAAATACGGGGAAGAACCCACCCGCAGCCTTTACTATCTCCAGTGGAACACCGTCAGGCTGCCAGAGGGTATTGCCTTCGGCAGCTACTTTTTGAGTGCGGAAATCGTTTAAAAAAGCTTCCGGCATACCTTCTTCTATTTTCCCGCTGGGCCACTGGTGCCAGGTAGCGATGGCTCCGCCCGAACCATCACCGATTATATGGGACTCCTCGATATAAACATTCTCACCGGTGGTGTATAAAAGAATGCCGTCCAGCCCCCATGATAACTTTCCCTGGCTGTCGATTCTCTGGGCGTAGATTCGTCCCTGAGTTCTGGCATTGCCCGGCTCGGAGCCGGCCTGATACTCCAGTTCTTGCCGGACAACAACGACGCCACCGGTGCCATCCCCGGCGATTTGCCGGGCGTTGCCCTGGTTGGACAATGGAATGCCCTTTTCTCCCCAAGGGGAATTGCCGAGGGGGCCAATTCTGTGAAGCACGATAGTACCTTCGTAGCCAGGGACAGCAGCAACGATAACACCGCCGGCACTATCGCTTATCATATGGTACACGGACTCGAAGGCTTTCCGCCACACCATGTTACCCTTTGAGTCTAATCTGGCAACATGGGTAATAGATGATTTCTGTTCTGAAGGGAGCTCCGGCCAGGCGATGATGGCACCCCCTGAGCCATCGCTCACGATATGCAGGTTGAAGAAACTGTAGAACTGGCTATGGCTGTGGCCGAGAAATATACCTCTATCCCCCCAGGCAGGCTTCCCGTCAGGGCTGATTTTCTGAGCATAAATATCCAGACCCCCGTTCTGGGTGTATTCATAGACGGTGATGGCACCGCCGGAGCCATCACCGGTCACTTTCGGGCCGTAAGGCTGGCTGGAAAGCATGGGGCAACCGTAGCCGACGCAAATAATCGTGGCTGCCAGCGTGATAATAGCCAGAACTACCGCGCCGATTGCTAATAGCCTTTTCATTTTTATATCATGTCCTGTCGATTTAGTTGGTATATTTCGGCCTGAACACGTAATTTCTCAGGGTGCCGATATTCTTTATCTTTACCTCCACGGTATCACCCGGCTGCATCGGGCCGATACCGCTGGTGGTCCCGGTAGCGATAACATCGCCGGGGAGCAGCGTCATTACGTGGGAGATAAAGCTTACCAGCTCGTAAGCGGAGAAAATAAGGTCGCTGGTACTGGTCTTCTGTTTTAGTTCGCCGTTGAGGTAGGTTTCCAGCAAGAGATTATCCGGGTCAAGCTCCGTCTCAATGCAGGGTCCGATAGGGGCAAAGGTGTCAAAGCCCTTGGAGCGTGTCCACTGCTTGTCTTTATACTGGAGGTCGCGAGCCGTAACGTCGTTAAAGCAGGTATAACCCAGAATATGCCGACCTGCCTCTTTAATGGATACCCGTTGGGTGCGTTTTTTTATGACGACTCCCAGTTCGCCCTCGTAGTCGACCTGCTGTGATGATTCCGGGTAAACAATGCTGTCTTCGGGACCGATGACCGAGGTAGATGGTTTGAGGAAAATCAGCGGTTCGGTGGGTATTTTGATATTGACCTCTTCGGCGTGGCTGCGGTAGTTCAGTCCCAGCGCGACGATTTTAGAAGGCGTACAGGGAGGCAGCAGCCTTAAGTCGCTCAGTTTATAACGCTGTCCGGTTGTCATCAGACGGCGATAGGGATTACCGGCGAGAGTCTTGACCGAATCGCCGTCCAGTATCCCGTATTCGGCTTTCCTGCCGGTGGTATAGCGCACGATTTTCACATTTTGAGTTTATCATTCGTCGGTCACGTGTTTCAAGTGCATATATATGACGAATGGGCGATTGCCTGCTGACGTACAGTATGATATAGTTTGAATAAATGAAAGCCAGCACTGAGCTTGTCCCTGAGGGTGGAGTTACCTCCCCCAAAGGGTTTCTTGCCGGCGCTACCAGCGCCGGTATTAAAAGTAATGGGGAGGGATGCCTGGACCTGGGCATACTCTTTTCCGAAGTACCCTGTACCGCGGCGGCTGTGTTTACCACAAACAAAGTAAAGGCGGCGCCGGTAGTCCTGTCACAGCAGCGGTTGCGGCAGGGCCAGGCTGTGGCCCTGGTGATGAATGGCGGTAATGCCAATGCCTGTACCGGCGAGCAGGGTCTGGCGGATGCGGCGGAGATGGCCGAACTGGCTGCCCGTCGCGCCGGGGTATCGGCGGAAGATGTCCTGGTGGCGAGTACAGGTATCATCGGCCGGCCGCTGCCGATGGAGCGTATCAGGGCTGTTTTGCCTAAAGTGGTTCTGACGGCTGATGGTGGCCATGACCTTGCCAGGGCTATAATAACGACGGATACCGCAACCAAGGAAGTGGCTGTCAGGGCGGAGGAGGGTGATTTTATCGTCGGGGGGATGGCCAAGGGTTCCGGGATGATTCATCCCGATATGGCGACCCTGCTTTGTTTCCTGACTACCGATGCCAGTGTCGATGTGGATTTTCTGGGGAAGGCATTGCGGGAAGCCGTGGATATTTCCTTTAGTATGGTCTCTATTGACCGTGATACCAGCACCAACGATACGGTGCTGATTATGGCCAACGGTCTTTCCGGTAGTGAGAGAATAGCACAGGGCAGCCGGCAGGCGGAGGTTTTTCAGCAGGCGCTGAATCAGGTCTGTGTCTATCTCGCCAGGGAAATCGCCCGGGATGGCGAGGGCGCCACTAGGCTTATCGAGGTCAGTGTCAGCGGTGCGGCCAGTGTAGCCGATGCCCGGCTGGCCGCCCGGACTATAGCCGGTTCATCGCTGGTTAAGGCGGCGGTGCATGGCAGCGACCCTAACTGGGGACGAATTGTAATGGCGGCGGGATACAGTGGCGCCAAACTGGCGGCTGATAAAATTGAACTTAATATCGGTGGTATATGCCTGGTGAAAAACGGGTGTCCGCTGGCTTTTAATAGAGAGGAAGTGGTCAGATTACTGGATAAGCCTGAAGTATCCATCGCTCTGAATTTAAACATAGGCAGCGCCGGGGCTACGGCCTGGGGTTGCGACCTTTCCGAGGAATATGTAACTATTAATAGCGTATACACGACATGATGTTTGCGAAGATTGATACGAAATGAAGAATATTACCGTAATTAAGATAGGCGGGTCTACCTTCAGCAGCCGGGACACCACCATCGAGGATATAGTATCTCTGCAGAAGCGGGGGGGATCGCTGGTTATCGTACACGGGGGAGGGAGCACCGTTACCGAGTGGTTGATGAAACAGGGGGTTCCGACGCAGTTTGTACGGGGTGAGCGTGTGACTGATAAGGCGACACTGGAGGTGGTGACCGCGGTACTGGCGGGGCTTGTCAATAAGGAAATCGTAGCGGCGATTAACAGTAAAGGCGGACGGGCTGTCGGCATCAGCGGTGTCGACGGGGCGGTTATCGAGGGTAAAATGAAAAGCCCGGAGATGGGCTACATGGGAACCGTGGAAAAGGTGAACCCGGCCGTTCTGGAAACGCTGCTCAATGAAGGATTCGTCCCGGTAGTCTCGCCGGTGAGCCTGCACTCAGTAGATAGACCTGACGATGCACCGCAGATTATCAACCTCAATGGCGACCCCGTCGCCGGTGATATCGCGGTAGCCCTTGGCGCTGAAAGGCTTATTTTCCTGACCGATGTGGATGGCATCAGAGACGAGGCGGGAAGGGTAGTATCCCGGTTGTCCGCAGGTAAGGCGGAGGCTTTAGTGGCTTCGGGGGTGGTCTCGGGGGGAATGATTCCCAAGATTAACGCCTGCCTGAGGGCTTTAACTGTCGGCGCGATAGCTCGTATAATAGATGGCAGGCAGCCACATGCCCTGGTTAAGGAGATGGAAGGGCAGGATGGCGGCACGATGATATACAAGGATTGAGCATGACTGACTGGCAGGAACTGGAAAGCAAGTATTATATGCAGACAATAGTGCGTGTGCCGGTAACCCTGGTAAGGGGAGAAGGGGCGCGGGTCTGGGACGATAAAGGCAAAGAGTACCTGGACTTCGTAAACGGGCTGGCGGTCAACTGCCTGGGGCACTGCCATCCGGTGGTTGTCGAGGCCGTCGCCGAGCAGTCACGGACCCTCATACAGACGTCCAACTGGTACTATACCGTTCCACAGATACGCCTGGCGCAGCTGCTGGCGGAAAACAGCTGCTTGGACAAGGTATTTATATGCAACAGCGGACTGGAAGCCAACGAGGGCGCTGTAAAGCTGGCAAGACGCTATGGTCATCTCAAGCTGAACGGCGCTTACGAGGTCATCACGACCATGGCCTCATTCCACGGCCGTTCCCTGGCCATGACGGCGGCCAGCGGGCACCCGAGCATGCACAAGCCCTACGTTCCTTTACCGGAAGGTTTTATAAACGTGGCCAATAACGATATCGAAGCGATAAAGTCGGCCACCACGGAGAAGACCTGCGCCGTGATGCTGGAACCGGTGCAGGGCGAAGGGGGCGTCAACATCGCTGATGATGATTACCTGCAGAAAGTAAGGGCGTGGTGTGACCAGAAAGGCATACTGCTGATACTGGACGAAGTCCAGACGGGTATAGGCCGCCTCGGAGTGCTCTGGGGCTACGAGCTTTACGGAGTCGAACCGGATATCATGACCCTGGCCAAGGGACTAGGCGGCGGTATGCCCATCGGGGCAGTTCTGGCCAAGGAAAAGGCCGCCGTTTTCGTTCCCGGAGACCATAACGCCACTTTCGGCGGCAATCCGGTTACCAGTGCGGCGGCTTATGCTACGCTGAAATACGTCATAGATAATAATATTCCCGGGAATGTCAGGAAGGTGGGAGAGTACCTCATGGGGGGGCTTGGGGGGTTAAAGAAAAAGTACCCCTTCATCACCGAGGTGCGGGGTCGCGGGTTCCTGGTGGCTATCGAATTCGATAGCGATATCGCTCAGGACGTATTGCTGGCCTGCCTTGAAAAAGGGCTGCTGGTCAATAAGCTAAAACCCAACGCTGTACGTCTGGTACCGCCGCTGATTGTCGGCAATAAGGAAGTCGACCGGGCTATTGGAATACTGGACGGAGTTCTCTCTGGAATTGTTAAGTAAATATTGCTAGAATGAAGTCTGAAGGACGGTAATGTTAAAGAAATATGGCAGGTTGGCGGTGGTAGCAGCCCTGGTGGCTGTGCCACTGATTGCTGTTGTATGGTTAATTATATTTTATACAGAGGTCGGGATGGCTAAGGAAATCGGAATTCAGGAGCCAAATTTATCTGCATATGAATATTCGACTGTACCTCAATCAGTAATTGATGATGCTACCGAGTTGGCCGCTGAGCTGGTTGGTGACAGCCAGGGCAAGCTCCAGAGTCTGGTAGACCAGTTGGTAGCTACGTATGTAGAAGCACGAGACATGGATGTTGTCGTTGTCTTTAATTCGGGTGGTTGGGGGTGGAATTTAACGATGAACTCGCCCGGTTGGGCCAGTATCCTTGATGGTATTAAATCAGAACTGGAAGGTCTGGGTTACAAATCGCTGGTGTTGAACTATCGGAGAACCAGCAGCGGACTGCGAGGGTGTATGAATGAGTTTGTTGAAGTGGTGACTCGCTATCCTCATAAATCCAGGGAGCTGGCCAAGCGGGTTGAGTTTCTCACCGACCATATTCCGGACCTCAAGGTTATTGTCGCTGGCGAAAGCACAGGGACGGTCATTTCTGATAAAGCCATGGGTATTTTGAAGGACAAACCGCAGGTTTACAGTATTCAGACAGGCACGCCTTTCTGGCATAAGCCTACGGCACTGGATAGAACGTTGTTGATGAACAGCAACGGGCAGGGTGTCGATACCTTTAGCTACGGCAATGTGCCGGCTATGATATGGGCTACTATTAAAGGCTGGTTCGGTCTATCATCGCCGGATGATGATCCTGGTAATATACTGAGCTGGTTAAAAGCACCGGGGCACGACTATTCATGGCAGTACCCCGGTGTTTATTCTGAAGTCGTCAACTTTTTGACGAATAATTTTGAATGGAAGAACTGAAGCGTTCGCTATTAAGGGAGGCCCGGGGTGTCGGATAAAGTGGTACTGGCTTACAGCGGCGGACTGGATACTTCAGTAGCCGTCAAGTGGCTGCAGGAGAAATATCATCTGGATGTTATTGCTGTTACCATTGATGTTGGTAATGAGCGTGATTTCTCGGCTGTCCGCCAGAGAGCGCTGGATGTCGGCGCGATAAAAGCTGTGGTAATCGATGCCAAAGAGTTGTTCGTCAGGCATTTCGTTTTTCCGGCTCTGCAAGCAAATGCACTCTACGAGGGACAATATCCGTTAGCTACAGCTCTATCAAGGCCGCTTATGGCTAAACTGATGGTTGATATCGCCGTGGAGGAAGGCGCCGTGGCGCTGGCTCACGGCTGTACCAGCAAGGGGAATGACCAGGTAAGATTTGATGTCAGTATTAACGCGCTGGCGCCTGACCTAAAGATTATCGCACCGGCCCGGGAATGGCGGATGACACGGGACGAGACCATCGCTTACGCCCAAAAACACAACATATCTATTCCTGTCACGGTCTCAAGTCCGTATTCAATTGACGAGAACCTGTGGGGTAAGAGTATTGAGTGCGGCGTCCTTGAGGACCCCTGGAACGAGCCGCCGGATGACATTTATACCTGGACGAAGTCTCCGGACAAGGCTCCGGACAAACCACAATATATTGAGATTGTATTCGAGAAGGGTGTTCCGGTGGCTGTTGACGGGCAGGAAATGGACGGGGTGGCACTGATTCAGCAGCTAAACGAAATAGCCGGACGGCATGGTATCGGCAGGATTGACCATATTGAGGACAGGGTTGTCGGCATAAAATCGCGGGAGATATATGAAGCACCGGCGGCTACCGTCCTGCTGCAAGGACATCAGGCGCTGGAGGCAATGACGCTGTCGCGGGAGCAACTACGCTTTAAACAGAGAGTGGCCCAGGAGTGTGCTGACCTTATCTATAACGGCCTGTGGTTCAGCCAGCTGAATAGAGACCTGTCCGCCTATATACTCAGTTCACAGCGCTTCGTAACGGGGACAGTAAGGATTAAGATGCTTAAGGGACACTCGATTATCGTCGGGCGGAAGGCACCCAAGTCGCTCTACAATATCAGTCTCGCTACCTATGATAAAGGTGACCAGTATGACCACAGCGCTGCTGAAGGCTTTATTTACCTGTGGGGGCTGTCGGTGAGGACCCAGGCTCAGGTGCAGCTATTGGGTGATAAAGAGGGGCCGCTCAGTATCGTAGGGCCGGAAGAACCGGAGGAGGGCTAGTATGGCTAATATACGCAGTCGTTTTAAGAAGCCAGCCGATAAATCGGTAGTGGCATATTCCGCCTCTATACCTGTTGACTGGCGTCTGTATAAGTATGATATAGCCGGCAGTATCGCCCATGCCGGTATGCTGGCCAAGCAAGGTATAATCTCGGACCAGGATGGGGAGACCATCACATGGGGACTGGTATCCATCCGGGAGGAGATAGAGCAGGGTAAATTAGAGATAAAGCCGGAGATGGAAGATGTACACATGGCGATTGAGTCCTGGCTTATTGAGAAGGTGGGGGAAGTGGGGGGTAAGCTTCATACCGCCCGCTCCCGGAATGACCAGGTAGCTATGGATTTGCGCCTCTTTATCAAGGAGGCAATCTCAAATGGCATTACCGGGTTGAGGGGGTTGCAGAGGGCACTGATTGAACTGGCCGACGCCAATAAGGATACGGTTATGCCGGGCTATACGCATTTACAGTCGGCACAACCGGTTCTGATGGCGCATCACTTCCTGGCCTATTTTGAGATGTTCCAGCGTGATATTGCCCGCTTTAATGATTGTCTCAAGCGTACTGATGTCATGCCGCTGGGGAGTGGAGCTTTAGCTGGTGTCGGCTATAATGTGGACAGGGATTTCCTGGCGCGTGAACTGGGCTTCAGCCAGATTAGCCAGAACAGCCTTGATGCCGTTTCTGACCGTGATTTTGTCCTGGATTATGAAGCAGCGGCAGGTGTCTGTATGATGCATATCTCGCGCCTGGCTGAAGAAATCGTGCTGTGGTCTTCGGCGGAGTTCGACTTTATTGAGATTGATGAGGCGTACACCACAGGCAGCAGTATCATGCCCCAGAAGAGGAATCCTGACGTGGCTGAGCTGGCTCGTGGCAAGACCGGGCGAGTATACGGCAATCTTATGGCTTTGCTGACGGCCATGAAAGCCCTACCCCTTGCTTATAACAGGGATATGCAGGAGGATAAGCACGGCCTCTTTGATACCGTGGATACGCTGTTATCAACGCTGGAAGTATTTACAGGCATGATGAAAACGCTGAAAATTAAAGTGGAAAATACCAGAAAGGCGGTCGAAAGAGGCTATATTCTGGCGACGGATCTGGCTGACTATCTGGTAAAGAAGGGCGAGGCCTTTCGCACCGCCTATGATATCATCGCCAGGCTGGTTAGCTACGCTGAGGAAAAGGGGAAATCTTTCGAGCAGTTGAAAATGAGCGAGCTGAAGGGATTTTCACCGCTGTTCGGCAGGGATGTCCATAAGATTACGATAGCATCTTCTCTGGCTGCCAGGGATACTATCGGGGGTACGTCTCCAAATCAGGTGGCGCGGGCGCTGGCGGCGGCTAAGAAGATAGCTGAGCAGGGCTGATAGAGTGAGCGAAGTTATCATCATAGAGAATTTAAGTAAATATTATAGCAAGTACCTCGCTTTGGATAACCTGAGCCTTAGGGTACCAGAGAATGAGAATGTTGGACTTCTCGGTCCTAATGGCGCCGGCAAGAGCACAACCCTCAAGATACTATGCGGCCTTATCCGCCCCTCCTCTGGGAAGGCTTATGTTGATGGTATCAACGTGGCGGAGAAGCCGGAGCAGGCCCTTTCCAGAATTGGCGCCATCATAGAGACGCCGGAGTTCTATCCCTTTCTCACGCCCGAAGAGACCCTTAGCTACTTTGGCAGACTCCGGGGAATGAGAGGTGATGGCTTAAAGCACCGGATAAAGGAAGTAATTTTACTCGTTAGACTTGAGGACTGGGGTAACATCAAGATAGAGAAATTTTCGAGGGGGATGAAGCAGCGTCTCGCCCTGGCGCAGGCCCTGCTGCACGACCCGCCGGTATTAATCCTGGATGAACCGGCCCTGGGGCTCGACCCCAGGGGGGTGGTGGAATTCCGGGAGATAATCGAGGGAGTAGGCAGGGAGAAGACGATTTTCTTCGCCTCGCATCAACTGGTAGAGGTTACCCAGATATGTAATCAGGTAGCTATCATTAGCCACGGGAAGTTACTTGCTTATGATAGCATTACGCAACTGGAGAAAAAATACCAATCGCTGGAGCATGCCTACATGGAGTTAACAGGAGGCTCTATTGGGTGAGTTCGAGAAGTTAAGGATAGTCACCGGATATGAGTTCCTGAAGCATGTCCGCCGCCGTCGCCTTTATATAATTCTGGGGATAGCGCTGCTGGCCGAGGCGGCCATGCTCATCCTGTTTCCGGTTCTTTCCGACGGCTACCCAAGGAGTGTGATGGTGATGGCGGCTTTGCTGACCATCGGTCCGGCCATGGCATCTATTGGTGCCATCTTCTTCGCCGGGGACGCTATCGCCGGGGAGTTCGAAGGCAAGACCGGCTTCATGCTCTTTACCAACCCCATCAAGAAGCTGACGCTGTGGACGGGTAAATATCTGGCGGGCTATATCGCAGTGGCGCTGCTGATTATCTTTACCTACGCCATTATCGCTATTTCCCTCTTTGTGATATATGGCCAAGTCCCTTTCGAGATGGTTAAGTCTTTAGGGCTTTGTCTGCTATATGCCGCCGCCGTTATCTCGGTAACCTTCTTCTTCAGCTCTGTCTCCAAGGGCGCCATGGGAGCCACGGTGATAACGCTTCTCTTCGTCTGGGTCTTCTCCGGGATTCTCGAGAGTGTCCTTGCCTTTACCGGTAACCCTTACTGGTTTCTAATCTCGGCTCAAGGTGACAGCATTGCCTACGTTTACGGGGGCTGGGAGGTGTTCTTCGAAGGCTTCGCTGGCGGGAATATCGGAAGTATGATGGAGGGTTTCCAAACTCTGAGTGTCGGCATGGCGGCGTGGGGCATGGTAATGTACATGGTGCTGGGTTTCGTTTTGAGTGTCTGGATTAGTGGACGAAGGCAACTGGCTTAGCTGGAATCATGCATTCTTTAAGAACGTGATTTTCAAAACATGTTATTCTGAAGAGACCAAGTCTAGCTAGCCGGGAATTAAAAGGAACTTAAGCGGTTTTAACCACCTTATGCTGGTTGCGGAGGCACCTGGTACACAGGTTAAGTCGCTTCGGCTGTCCGTCTACAATGATAGTGGCGGGATGAATGTTGGGCATCCAGCGCCGGTTGGTGTGGCGTTTGGAATGGCTGACATTATGGCCGAATTGCGGTGATTTACCGCACAAATCGCACTTCAATCTCAAATCTCCTTAAATTTACCCGTGTAACTATTGCAATATCCCGTTAATCATAGTAACATAATGAGTCAAGATAAGCAAGAAGGGCGTATCGGACCGAACAAGAAAATATACATAATACTCCGGTAAGGATGGGATATATATAATGAGTCACATTGATACTGTCGCCGGGCAGGACTTGAGAGAAATGTTTTCGGCAGCTACTTCCTGGTTGGAGAAGAGTTCTGCTGATATTGATGCCCTGAACGTTTTCCCGGTGCCTGATGGTGATACGGGAACCAATATGCTGCTTACCATGCGCTCTACTATGGAGGAAGCCTACCGGGCACCCGACCACAGTGCTTCGGGCGTAGCTTACGCTATGGCCAGGGGCGCTCTGATGGGAGCCCGCGGTAACAGCGGCGTCATCCTGTCGCAGGTGTGGCGTGGCCTGGCACAGGGTCTGGAAGGCAAGGAGTCCTTTACCGCCGCGGACCTGGCCAGCGCTTTACAGAAATCGGCCTCGATTGCCTATAAGGGAGTAAGCAATCCGGTAGAAGGTACCATGCTCACGGTTATGAAAGACGCTGCGGCGGAGGCTCAGGCGCAGGTTGCCGGTGACAATGATGATGTCATATCGGTCCTGGAAGCCACCGTTAATGCTGCCAGGGATTCTGTGGCTAATACACCCAGTCTGCTCAAGGTGTTAAGAGAGGCGGGAGTGGTTGATGCCGGCGGACAGGGTCTCTATACGATTTTTGAAGGTGCCCTGCGCTTCCTCAAGGGTGAGATGGAACTGATGCGACTTCGCAAGCCTCAGATAATTGTCAGTGAACTGCCGCATACGACTCCGCTGACGCAGGCGGCCGGTATTGACGAGGTTCCTTACGGCTATTGCACTGAGTTTATGTTAAAAGGAGAGAAATTCGAGCCGGATAACATTAAAAAGAGGCTGGCGAGGAAGGGCGAGTCCCTGATTGTCGTCGGTGATGACACGGCGGTGCGGGTTCATATTCATACTCTGGACCCGGGTAATATCATCCACTGGGCTACCGGTCTGGGTACCGTGCATCAGGTAAGCATCCGGAACATGGATGAGCAGCACCGGGATTTTATGGAGATGCAAAAAGAGAGGATGCCTACGGCTGATACGGCTGTTGTCGCTGTGGTTTCGGGTGATGGTCTTAATGATGTCTTTGTCAGCCTGGGGGCAGCTGCGGTTGTGCACGGGGGACAGACAATGAACCCCAGCACCAAAGATATACTGCAGGCAGTAGAATCTACATTTTCGGATAAAGTCATTATCCTTCCCAATAACAAGAATATCGTGCTTGCGGCTAATCAGGTGCAGTCTTTAACCCAGAAAACTGTGATGGTAGTGCCGTCTACGACGATACCGCAGGGGGTGGTGGCGCTTCTAGCTTTTGATTACGAGGCTGACTTTCAAACAAATGCCAAAATCATGGAAAAGGCTCTATCGTCGGTAAGGTCTATTGAAATTACCAGGTCTGTGCGCTCGACGAAAGTAAACGGCTTGAAAATTAAGCGAAAACAGCCCATAGGCTTACTGGATGGTGACCTGGTAGCGGTGGGGGATAGCGACTTCGATGTTATTAATAAGCTTTTATCTAGGCTGAATTTAAAAGAGGCTGAGGTGGTTACTATTTACTACGGAGAGGATGTAGAGGAGTCCGAGCCCGAGCAGATTGGTGCCGGTATAAGGGAGCAGCACCCACAGATGCAAATCGAGGTAATCCGGGGCGGCCAGCCGCACTATAGCTACATTATTTCCATCGAGTAGAAAGGTGGTAGTCGGTAATGACTGTAAAAATAGTTACGGATACTCTGTCTGATATTACCAGCGACCTGGCCGGGGAACTGGGAGTTACCGTGGTGCCTCTCTATGTGCGGTTTGGCGAGGAGGTCTATCGTGACCGGGTGGAAATAAGCACCGAAGAGTTTTATCGTCGGCTGGTAAGTGCTGACACTTTGCCTTCGACGACACAGCCGACACCTAATGATTTTGTCGATGTATACAATAACCTGGCCAAGGGGACTGATGAAATCCTGGTTATCGTGGTATCCAGCAAACTCAGCGGGACTTATCAGTCGGCAATGCAGGCGAAGGACACGGTTGCTGGAAAATGCCGCATCGAAATCGTCGACTCGTTATCGGTGGCGATGGGCCAGGGCTTGATTGTTATTGCCGCCGCCAATGCAGTTAAGGACGGGGCGAATCTGGATAAGGTGACTGACCTGGCGCGCCGGGCTGTATCCCGGATACATCTTATCGCTTATTTCGATACGCTTAAGTACCTGGCCAAGGGGGGGCGTATTGGCAAGGCTAGTAACCTGCTGGGCTCAATGCTATCGGTTAAACCGATGCTTACGATAAGAGATGGTGAGATGGCTCCTTTAACGAGGGTACGTTCTTTTAATGCCTGTATTGATTACATATATAATTTCGTGTCTGGCTTTTCCAATATCGAATTGATGGCAGTCGAGCACGGCACGACACCTGATGACGCCGATAGACTGGTTGAGCGTCTCGGTTCAATCTATCCTAAAGAACGCATTTATCGGTCGGTAATCAGCCCTGTAGTAGGGACACATGCCGGCCCCAATGTCTCCGCAGTGACTATTCTGGAAGCAGAAAAGGGATAATGACGGTAAGGGTTGTTACTGATAGTGTCTCCGATATATCACCGGCGATTGCCGATGAGCTGGGGATTACTGTAGTCCCCCTGAATGTTGTCTTCGGCTCTGAAATCTACCGTGATGGTATTGACCTTACCACAGACGAGTTTTACGAGAAACTGGAGCGCAGCCAGCACCTGCCGACCACTTCAACCCCACCGCTCCAGACTTTTATACAGGCATATGAGAAGCTGGCTGAAGAGACGGACGAGATATTGGTCATCACTATTTCGCGCAAGCTCAGTGCTACCGGAGAATCGGCATTAAAAGCAGTGGAGTCAATGGATAGGAAATGCCGGGTTTCGGTATTGGACTCGCAATTTGCGATTATGGCCGAAGGGCTGCTGGTAATTACAGCCGCTAAGGCAGCCCGGGAGGGAGCCAGCCTTGATGAGTTAATAAAAATGGCCGAGCGTAATATACCACGGATACAAACGCGCATGGCTTTTGATACCCTGGAGTACCTTAAAAGGGGCGGACGCATCGGCAAAGCGAAGGCCCTGATGGGTTCGATGCTGAAGATAAATCCCATCCTTGGTATCAGGGACGGCGAGGTGTTTCCTTTTGGCCAGGAGCGCTCCCGGACCAAGGCGATTGACCGTCTGTATGAATTCGTGATGAACTACTCGCAGATTGATGAACTGGCCGTGGAAGATGCTACCACACCTGGTGAAGCTGATGCGCTGGTGGAGCGGCTTGCAGACAAATTCCCCAGGGAGCGTATATACCGGTCAAAGTTCAGTCCCGTAATAGGGACCAATGTAGGCCCAAGCGTTATCGGGGTGGCGGTGCTGGGTGATAGATAAACCGGTATTAAACACTGGGCCGGACTGATTTTTTTATGCCAGTTAAGATTGTAACCGATAGTGTATCTGACATTCCTCCTCATGTAGTCCATGAGCTCGGGATAACCGTCATTCCAGTTCTGGTTCGTTTTGGAGAAGACGTATACCGCGATGGCATTGATATAACCAACGACCAGTTCTATGACCGCCTGGTGGACGGCGGGGTTATGCCGGTTACCGCGGTGCCATCGCTGGACTTATTTGCCAGAACATACGCCAGTCTTGCCGAAGAGACTGATGAAATTCTGGCCATCATGCTCAGTTCCAAGCTCAGCGGACTCTACAATGCCGCAGTGCAGAGTGCCGACCTGATGGAGAACAAGTGCCACGTGGAGGTGGTGGACTCGGGGTGGGCGGTCATGGCGCAGGGATTCATTGTCATTAAAGCCGCCCGGGCGGCTCAGGCCGGGGCGAGTATGGATGAAATTCTGGAAATAGTCCGTCAGAATCTAAATCGCATTGACATACGTGCTGCTTTCGATACACTGGAGTATCTCAAGAGGGGCGGGCGTATCGGCAGAGCGCAGGCTTTATTGGGGTCGATGTTGAAAGTGAATCCCCTCATCACTCTGAGAGACGGGTTGGTTGAACCAGCCGGGAGGGCCCGCTCGCGGGCGAAGGCGATGGACCTTCTCTATGAATTTGCGGCGGGTTATTCTCATATTGAGGAGATGTCCGTAGAGGCAGCCGCCTGCCCGGATGATGCTGATTCACTCGTGGAACGTCTCGGTGCCATATTCCCCAAAGAGCGTATCTATCGCTCGCGGACAACCCCGGTCATCGGCACGCACACCGGCCCCGGTCTCCTGCTGGTGGCTGTGCTGGGGGATAAATAAAGGCATTCAGGCTCAACTTTCATTTGCCTCCCCGCCGCCCCGTCTTTATGATTTCTTCCCCACCTACCCAACCTCTTGGCATCGGCAGTTTATCCCGTAGATATCCACCAACCCCAAGCGGGGCGTTTAAGAGGGGCGTCAGCCCCTCTTTTTTATAGTCCCCCTCTCCTGTGACACCCAGTCAGGAGAGGGGGACACAGGGGATGAGGTAGAAAAATAATCACAACTTTATCCATTTATCCCGGAATTTAGCCGTGCTTTTCAAACGAATTATGGCTATAATGGTGGCGGGGAAATATTATAGATGGATTCAGGTTCTTTACGCAAAATCCTTGACCTGGAACAGAAGAGGGGTTATCAGGATTCCGCCGTATTCGGTGGCCTGGACAGGTTCCTGCAAAACTGGTCAGCTCAGGCTATGGAGTCGGTGGTCAGACCCCGTCTCCTGAAGCGTTTCCGTCAGCTTTTCAAGTCGGATTACGCATCCATGACACCGGAGCAGCGCCGTGATTGGATAGATAGTGTGTTTGGATTTCTGGATGATGTGGAAAGTAAAAACAGTGACGTCGTAACTCAAGAAGAAAGCCCCGCACCTCCTTCCCGTCGGAAATCCCCCTTAAAAAAACAAAAACCTCCGGCGGCGGTAAGCGGTGAGGGCCTCAATTCACCTGTCACTGTCATTAAGGGTATCAGCACCAGTCTGGCGGGTAAATTTGGGAAAATGGGCGTAAAGACAGTTCGTGACCTGCTCTATTTTTTCCCTCACCGGCACCTTGACTACAGCCAGTTGAAATTCATCTCGCAGCTTGCCGAGGGAGAAGAACAGACCGTGGTGGCTAATGTGTGGCAGGCACAGGAGACTAGGCTGGGAGGCCGTCGCAGCACCGAGGCTATCGTTGGCGATGAGACGGGTAATATCAGGGTGGTCTGGTACAACCAGCCTTATCTGGCTAAGAAGCTGGCGACCAATGCCAGAATAATGCTCAGCGGGAGGGTCAGCCTGTTCCGGGGCAGGCATGTATTTCAGTCGCCGGAGTGGGAGCCGGTAGAGAGCCAGGACTTTGTTCATACCGCACGGCTGGTACCTGTCTACTCGCTGACACAGGGGCTGCGGCCGCGGCAGGTCAGGAAGCTGATGAAGGACTTTATTGACCACTGGGCCTGGCAGGTAACTGACTTTCTACCGCCGGAGCTGCGAAAACGGCTTGACCTTCTGGAGCTGCCGCAGGCGATTAGCCAGGCGCACTACCCGGAAGATGAAACGACCAAGGATAAAGCCAGGATTCGGCTGGCTTTTGACGAGCTTTTCATTCTCCAGCTGGGGGTTATGAGCAAGAAACGCGACTGGCAGGAGAGTCGGCCGGGCACTCCCTTTGATGTTGATGTGCCCCTGCGGGAGACTTTTATAAAGTCGTTGCCTTTTTCATTAACGGCGTCTCAGGACAGGGTGCTCGAGGAGATACTGGCGGATATGGGGAAATCAAGGCCGATGTGCCGGTTATTGCAGGGGGAGGTGGGCAGCGGCAAGACGGTTGTCGCCACGGCTGCCCTGCTGACAGCGGCGGCCAGCGGGCATCAGGGGGCTTTTATGGCTCCCACCGAGATTCTGGCGGAACAGCATTTTGCGACGGTTTGTGAGCTGCTGTCCCGGGTGGGAAGTGAAGAGGGCGAGGGCTATCTGCGCAGTTATTCCGGCTTGTTATCACGTCCCCTGAAGGTGGCGCTGCTCATCGGCGATATCAAGCAGTCCGGCAAGCGGGAACTGCAGCAATCAATCTCGGCGGGGGATATTGACATCGTTATCGGCACTCATGCCCTCGTTCAGAAGGGGGTGGACTTTAGTAAACTGGGACTGGTGGTGGTGGATGAGCAGCACCGCTTCGGCGTTGAGCAGCGCTCGGCGCTGCGGGAGAAGGGTTTTAACCCGCACATGCTCGTAATGACGGCAACGCCGATTCCCCGCACCCTGGCGCTGACACTCTATGGCGACCTTGACCTGTCTGTTATTGACGAGCTTCCGCCCGGGAGACAGACGGTGAAAACAAAGTGGCTCAAGCCGCAGCAGCGGGAAAGCGCTTATGCCTTCATCAGGCGTCAGGTAGCCGAAGGACGGCAGGCTTTTATTATCTGTCCCCTTATTGAGGAATCGGAGGCTATCGCCGCTCAGGCGGCTGTAGTTGAATATGAGCGGCTTTCCCGGGAGGTCTTCCCCGATTTAAGGCTGGGACTGCTCCACGGGCGCCTGTCGGCAGGTGACAAGGACGATGTCATGGAGAGCTTCCGCTCCGGTGAGTTGAATATACTGGTTTCGACACCGGTTATAGAGGTCGGTATTGATATTCCCAATGCCGCGGTAATGCTGGTGGAAAGCGCCGACCGCTTTGGGCTCTCCCAGCTTCACCAGTTCCGGGGCCGCGTGGGGAGAGGGCAGGAGCAGAGCTACTGCATGCTGCTGGCGGAAAATCCCTCCGAGGTGGGCAGGGAGCGACTTGACATAATAGAGAACACGCAGGACGGTTTCAAGCTGGCGGAAGAAGACCTCAGGCTGAGAGGTCCAGGCGAGTTTTTCGGTACGCGCCAGAGCGGACTGCCGGACCTGCGCATGGCGAAACTCTCCGATGTTGCTTTGCTGGAGACGGCAAGAACCGAGGCTATGAATCTCTTTCAAAAAGACCCTGGCCTAAAGAAAAGGGAGCATCGCCTCATGGCACAGGAACTGGCAAGGGTCTGGCCAAGCGCCGGTGAGTGGAGCTAGGTGATAGCTATTGTTGTTTTATACCTAATTAATACCAAAATAATACCGAATAAAAACCTGTTTAACATATGATTTTAATGCCTTGGTCACTAAAATTGTGATATACTCTTGAGAAATCGGTAGCGGATATATCGAATAGGAAATACGGGGGTGTATTGGGTTCATCATACGCTAAAGTAATCGTTAATCCGGTGGCTGGTGCCGGTAGGACGGCGCGGGAATGGCCGCAGATAATGGACCTGTTTAAGGGTAGCGGATTGCGTTTTGAGCATGATTTGACGGAGGCGCCCGGCCATGCGGTGGAGCTGGCTAAAGCGGCTGCTGAGAATGGCTACGATTTGGTGGTATCAGTTGGTGGTGATGGCACCATAAACGAGGTCGTCAACGGACTGTATGAGTCCGGCAATATCAAAGACACCAGGCTGGGCATTATAAGCACGGGAACCGGCGGCGATTATGTTCGTACCGTAGGCGTGCCTCGCCGCTATGAGGAAGCCTGCCGGTGTTTTATAGAGCCGAAGACACTTACCGTAGACCTTGGTATCGTTGAATATGCGAATAACGGCGACACGATGAAAAGACTTTTTGTTAACTTCGCCGGCCTGGGCTTCGATGCCGAGATAGTCCAGCGCACCACGCAGCAGTTCAAAGCCCTGGGAGGCCTGCTTTCTTACCTTACGGCAGCGCTCGCCACGCTTGTATTCTATAGGAACAGGAAAATTACGCTCGTTATTGATGGAGAGGAAGTGGAGAAGGATGTCTGCGCGGTAATTATGAACAATGGCAGGTATGGCGGTGGGGGTATGTTTACCGCACCTGATGCCGACCTTGCCGATGGATTGCTTGATGTGTTAATCATTGGCGATATTAGTAAGGCCGACCTTCTATGGTCGTTGCCGCGCATATATAAGGGCACCCATCTAACTCATCCCAAAGTCACCATGAAAAGAGCGAAAGAGATAGAGATACGGTCACGCGACGAGACGATGCTTTTACAGGCGGACGGCGATCTCCTGGGCGAATTGCCGGCGCGCTTCCGCGTCCTGCCGTCGTCATTGAATATTGTCGTCTGAAGACTGGCGGCACCGGGTACAGATAAATTGAATTAAGGGATTATTTGGTATAAACTGTCTTTTACCGGCTAGCAGGAGTTAAATGAAATATCTTCTCGGTATACTGGTTATATTCGTTGTCCTGGATGGACTGCTGACGCGGTTTCTCGTTGATGGTGGCCTGGCACGGGAAGGTAATCCACTGCTACAGTCGTTTGTCGGTGAGAATGGTTTCATTGTGCTCAAGGTGGTGGGCGCGCTGTTATGTGCCCTTATTCTCTGGGATATATATAGACGTTTCCCCAAATTAGCCGTAATTTCTACATCCTGCTTTGTTGTCTTCTATGGCGGGATTTTGATCTGGAACTCTAGCCTGTTCCTTCTAACTTGAGTTCAGGCACCTCCTGGCTTTCGGGGCGTGTCCAGTTGGGGATTACTTCCGGTAAGGTGTCCGTAAAAATAATCTCTCTGGGCAGCTTGTAGTCGGCAGTGCGGCCCTGACAATATTGCCTTATTTCCTGTTCTGTGGCTGTTTCACCCGGATTCAATCTAATCAGGGCTTTAACCGTCTCACCCCGAATAATGTCCGGCACCCCGACAATTCTGGCTTCAGCTATCTTGGGGTGAGTATTCAGGATGTCTTCAATATCACCGGGAAAGATATTCTGGCCTTTCAGGATGAGCATTTTTCTCTTCCTACCGGTGATAAACAGGTAGCCGTCTTCGTCAACCCATCCGACATCGCCGGTATGAAGACAGCCGCCTCTCATAATCTCGGCGGTTGCCCCGGGCTTATTATAAAAGCTGGTCATTACCGGTCCCCGGACGACTATTTCTCCCTCATGGCCGGGGGGCAGCTCATTGTCGTTATTATCAAGTATTTTCATTTCCCAGCAGGGCATTGGCTTACCTGAGGAGCCGACCTTGCCCGTGCCGTTTATAGGCATAACGGTGACTTGAGAGACTGACTCGGTTTGCCCCCAGATGTCAATTAGATTGGCATTAAAATACTGTTTGAATAGTTTTATGATCTCGACTGGTAGAGGGGCACCGCCGCTGACCCAGAGACGGAGCGAACTCAAATCATGCTTTATCCCCTCATGCCTGGCAACGTTTATGGCCAGTGCGAAGATATAAGGAACGCCCATGTATATCGTACCCCTCTCCCTTTCAACGGCTTCCATGAAGTTATGGATGGAACGTCCCGTTCCGGGTATAACCACCACGGTACTACCCTGAGCAATCGAAGCCAGCAGTACGGCGGTCAGGCCGAACATGTGATACATGGGCAGGGCGAATTGCAGCAGCACGTCTTTGTCGGTCTGCTCGAATACCTCTGCCGATGTAAGCGCCTCGGTGCAGATACTCCGGTGAGACAGGGCTACCCCGTGGGGATTCTGGGTCGGCCCCCCGGTATAAGAGATAACAGCTATATCGTCGGGGGATATCTCGATATCAGTGACTGTCGCCGGGCTGTCAGCCATGATTTGCTGGTAGCTGGCAAATTCGCCTGTGTGTTCGGTATCAAAGGTTATCACGTGCTTTACGGAGTCAAACCGGGGCAGGGCTGGAACCAGCGATTCCAGGGGCGGGCTTTCGGCTATCAGTACCTTCGGCTTACAGTCGCTGAATAGGCTGGCCAGTTCATCGGGTGTGTATCTGGCGTCAAGGGGAACGACGATACCGCCGGCTTTGATAATACCGAAGAAGACGGTGACGAACTCCGGGTTGCTGGCCTGTATGGTCGCCACGCGGTCGCCTTTTTTAACTCCCATTTCTATCAGGGCATTGGCTACCTTATTGGAAACCTCTTCCAGTTCGGCGAAGGAGACGCGCCGGTCACCCATAACGATAGCCGTTTTCCCGGCAAAACGTTCAACAGCGCTTTTCAGTATTAGCTTCAGGTTCATCTACTCTCCTCATCTCAACTTTCTATTGATTAAGAATCCTCCAGTATCACCCTGGCATCTACGGCGACGGCACCGTCACCGCGGGCTATTACCGGGTTGAGGTCGATTTCCTTGACCGCCGGGTTTTCTTCAACAAATGCAGAGACGGCCAGCAGCATGTCCTCCAGTGCGGATATATCAACCGGTTCCTGGCCCCGGTAGCCTGTTAGCAGTTTATACCCTTTTATTTCCCTTATCATCTCCCCGGCGTCTTTTCTGGTGATGGGTGTTACTCTGAGCGATACGTCCTCGAGGATTTCTACCCATAATCCGCCGAGACCGAACATCAGCACCGGGCCGAACTGGACGTCCTTGGTCATGCCGATAATCACTTCAACGCCCGGCAAGGCCATTTTCTGTACGGATATGCCGTGGACTTTTACTCGGGGGTGTTTTTCGCTGACGTTCTTCAGAATTTCATCGCAGGCTGCTTCTACCTGCTCCGGCGTCTCCAGCCCCAGCCTGATGCCACCGGCATCGCTTTTGTGTAAGATGTCCGGCGAGGCTATTTTCAATGCCACCGGGAAGCCGAGCTGCCTGCTTATGGAAGCGGCCTCTGACCCGGATGCAGCCGGTCTGGTATCAATTACATTTATTCCCGCCCCCCCGAGGAGTCCCTTCGACTCTATTTCTGTCAGGGCTGTCCTGCCTTCACTTCTGGCTTGCTCTACTATCGGGTGCATAATTGATAGAACTATCATTTAAATGTTGGATTATTAATCAGAACCAGTCCAGTATAACAGACCTTTGTCACGTTTGAAAAGGTCTGGTTTAGGTTAATTGCCTAGAAGTTCGCCAATCTCGTGAGTGCTCAGCTGTCTTACGTTTCCCTCTTCGAGGTTGCCCAGGCTGAGGCGGCCGATGCGGACACGCTTCAGGGCCAGTACCTGATGACCCAGGCTGCCGAACATACGGCGCACCTGCCGTTTTCTTCCTTCGTGTATAGCTACGCTGTAGTTGAAGGGCGGCGGTGACGTTGCTACTCTAATCGTGGCGGGACTGGTAACGCCGTCCTCAAGCGTAATCCCCTGCTCTAGTTTGCTTGTGTCCCCCGGTGTGAGATTGCCATTTATATGCACCAGGTATTCCTTCTCGTGTTCATATTTAGGGTGAGTAAGCCGGTAGGTAAGCCTGCCGTCGTTGGTTAGCAGCAAAAGGCCGGTACTGTCCTTGTCCAGCCTTCCCGCCGGGTACAGCCTCAGGTGACGGTACTCCCGGGGTAATATGTCCATGACCGTCCGGCGTCCTCTCTCGTCGCGGGTCGTGGATAGTATTCCTCTTGGCTTGTGAAGCATCAGGCAGACGGGTTCCTCCGGTTTAAGGTCGATGGGTTTGCCGTCTACCAGAACACGGTCAGTGGCGAGGTCTACCGGATGTCGAAAGTCCTCGGCTATTTCACCGTTTATGACAACCTTGCCCTGCCTTATGGCGTCAGCCATGCGGCGCCGTGAGCCGATACCGGCTTCGGTCAGCGCTTTCAATAGAGGCCTGGTGGTCATACGGCAAATTTATTCCCCGGTCAGCATCTGGTTACCTGGCAGAGCAGCGATTTGCATGGCAGGAAACCCGAAATAGGGTCCAGGTTCCGGTCGTCGACGAGTAAATTGACATTGGCTTCATCCGGCCATTCGTGCGGCACGGTAACGACGCCGGCCAGTATGGTGTCTGTAACGTTAGCCTTCATCCTGGCGGTGCCCCTGGGCGAGCTTACGGCTACCGTATCGCCTGTCTTGATGTTGCGTGGATTGGCGTCGGCGGGATTAATATCGACCAGCGGTTCCGGCATTAAATCGCGCAGCTGGCGGACATGGCGGTACTGCGAATGCGTATAAGCTATCACTCTGGCGCCTGAGGTCAGCACCAGCGGATAGGACTCCAGCATCTCAGGCCGACTCAGCGGACTCTCCGGGGGCTCTTTGTAGACCGGCAGCGGGTCAAGGCCCTGCTCCGCCAGTGCGGCGGAAGCGATTTCCACCTTGCCTGACGGCGTTTGAAAGCCTTCTTTCTCGTAGTATTTCTCCGGCCTTGCCGATAACGGACGCATTATGCCGTGTGGATGCTGCTTCAGGTCCTGGGAGGTTAAGTTCAACGGCTCCAGGATATAGTCGACGCACTTCATAAAATCGCCGTTCCAGAAAAGGTCGCCGAAGCCCAGTCTCTTGGCCAGTTCCGAGTAGATTTTCCACTCCGTCCAGCTTTCGCCTATCGGTTCGATGGCAGGCTCTATCAGCTTGATATTCTCAATGCCGAGGTCGGCCATGAGTATATGGCGCTCCAGCCATGAGGCTATGGGCAGCACAATATCGGCAAGCTGTGTGCCCGGCGTGTGAAAATACTCGGTAACCGCTATAAAATCAAGCTTCTTCAGGAGTTCAGCTATCCGGCTGGAATTGGGGAAAAACTGTGGGTCCAGTCCCGCTGAGAAGAGAGCTTTGAGGGGGTAAGGGTCGCCGCTCTCAATCTGGTCGGCTATGGCGTTGGACTGCATTTCGCGGTATCTTTTGGTCCAGATAGGGAACCTTATTGACCCTATGCCCGGCGGCATGTCAGCCACGCGCTCGTGCAGGGTGATGTCATTTACCGGTTGGCCGTAGGGCGCCCACCTGTTGCCGCCGGCCACTTCAAGGTTACCGGTTATCGCCGGGAGTAAAATCATGGCACGGTGGTTCTGTACACCGTTGAAATGGTGGGTGGTGCTATTGACACTCATGTGAATCTTGGCCGGTTTCTGGGTGGCATACAGTATGGCCGCTTCCCTGATTTTGGCGGCGGGAACCCAGGTTATCTGTTCCGTGCGCTCCGGGGAAAATTCGCCGGCTAGCTTTTTAAGGTCGTCAAAGCCGACCGTCCAGTTCTCAGCAAATTCTTTGTCGTGGAGGTTTTCCGCGATAATGACATTCATCATGCCCAGCGCCAGGGCGCCATCCGTACCCGGCCGCAACTGGAGGTGTATATCGGCCCTGGCAGCCATATCGGTGACGCGAGGGTCAACCACGATGAGCTTGATTCCCTTCTCACGGGCTTCCAGGTGGTCCTGCCACACCGGAGGGTTCGAGTTTCTGATACTGGAGCCCCAGAGCAGGAGGCATCTGGAGGCCGGGTCGATATTATTACTCTGTATAGCGAGTATGCCGTAGTCCCAACCATAGGTCAGGTTGGCGGCTATATAGGTGGCGGAAGCGCAGCTGCTGCTCTCGGTACAGTAGTTGGGCGAGCCGAAGGCATGGGTCAGCCGGTGGAAGTAGGGTCGAGGTTCCTTGGTATAGGCAACCCAGAAAATGACCGACTCCGCTCCGTATTTATCCTTGGTCGTCTGCAATTTATCGGCTATGGTATCCAGCGCCTCGTCCCAGGATATGCGTGCCCACGAGCCATTGCCCCTTTCACCAGTACGTTTCATCGGGTATTGCAAGCGGTCGGGGTGGTAGACAAAGTCAAGCTGGGCCTTCCAGCGGGGGCAGAAGGCTACCTTATCGTCGGCGATTTCAATTTTTACAGCTTTGCCTTCACGGACATGGATTTTTGTGGGGCAACGATGTGTGCACATATAGCATATACCGTCTTTGACGCTCTCTGTCTCGGCCATAGCGTATTTATTCTCCCTTCTTGCTTGAAACCATTAAATGCAGGCTGGTGTAACGTGTGCATTTTTACTATATCAGATTACCGGCGTGGATTAAAGTGACATTGCCTTAGAAATGATGTAAAGCTGAACACGGGTGCCTGGCGTTACGCCTTGCGCTGTACTGTCGAAATGATATGTCTGTGATATAATGATCAGGTAAGTACTTGCCCGGAGATTTGAAGTCTGGAAACGATAGAAGTAGCTCGCCGAGCTGTAGAGGTCGCCAGCGATAAGCAGGCCAGCGATATTGTGTTGCTGGATGTGCGCGCTAGTTGCACTTTTACCGATTATTTCATCATCTGTGCCGGCGATAGTGAGAGGCAGATTCGCACCATCTATGATGAAATCGAACAGGTCCTGAAACAAGAGGGAGTCTTACCACACCACCATGAAGGCACGATAGATTCGGGGTGGCTCCTGCTCGATTACGGTGACGTTATCGTGCATGTGTTCGCGGCACCGGAGCGGGAATATTACCAGCTCGATAAGCTCTGGAGTAAAGCAAAGTCGGTAATAAGGATTCAATAAAACGGAGGCTAATCTCACCCCCCCCTCTTAGATATCTATTCCCACCCGCCGCCCTCGCATCATTCTATGCTATCCCTTAAATATCCCCCGCCCCTTTTCCCCCCGAAAATACGTCATTCCCACGAATGCTGGAATCCAGCCAGAATAGTATCCCCCTTTCGTAAAGGGGGACTAAGGGGGATTTAATATAGGGATAAAGAGGGTGAGGTTAAAACGGGGACCGCACTCAAAGTTTAAAAATCTCGTCTTTAGAGAAGAACAGCCCTATTTCCTTTTCGGCGTTTTCCGGGGAGTCGGAAGCGTGTGTTGAGTTGCGTTGGATGTCCAGGCCGAATTCACTCCGTATTGTTCCGTCCTCGGCCTTGGCGGGGTCGGTGGCTCCCATCACCTTCCTGATTCGCTCTACGGCGTCTTCCCCCTCGAAGACACTGGCTACTATCGGGGTGGAAATGATGTATTCCACCAGTTCTTTGAAGAATGGTTTGTCTCTATGGATAGCGTAATGCCGTTCGGCCAGGGCTCTATCCATGTGGAGCATCCTTAATGCTATAAGCTTGAGGCCTTCCCTTTCGAGGCGGCCGAGAATTGTACCTGACAGTCCTCTTTCCATAGCATCAGGCTTGATGAGAACCAGAGACCTCTCCATGTTTAACTCCTAATTAAGTATATTTTAATAAACCGTGTATCAGGCCGTCGCGGTAGGATGGAAGAGTCCGGCCAGGTTACTGATGTTGACTGTCTCCAGCGTATCCACGACAAGGTCGGCTTCCTTCAGGCTGTTCCTTGAGTGGCTGTTGGTGACGGCAACGCATTTCATGCCGGCCTGCCTGGCGCCGGCAATCCCGGCGATGGCATCCTCGATGACTACACAGTTGCCCGGTTCTGTTTCCAGTTTTTCGGCGGCCAGCAGGAAAATCTGCGGACTGGGTTTGCCTTCGGTAACCTCCTGGCCGTAGGCGATAGCCTGGAAGTAGTCCTCTATGCCCAGGCCCCCGATAATTACCCGGATATTCTCCGGAGGCGCCGAGGAAGCTATCGCCGATTTTATACCCTGTTTGTTAAGCGATTCTATCAGTTCTATAGCACCGGGCAGCGACTTTATGTTTTCAGCGACCAGCCGGCGGTAGGTCGCCTCTTTTTCATCGGCAATGATGTCCAGTTCTTCCTGTGATATGTCAGTACCGACCGTATCGCGGATTATGGTGTCGTTTCTCTGTCCGAAATGGCGCATGAAGAACTCTTCGGTGAAGCTCACCCCTCTTTTCCCGAAGGTATATTGCCAGGCCCGGCAGTGATATGTGCCAGTATCAGCGATAACGCCGTCCAGGTCCCAGAGTACAGCCTCGAGTTGTCCTTCAGTCATTGCTTGACTCCCGGCTTCTGCCGCCGTGACCCGGCTCATTTTCAATGACGAACTGTTTAGCTGAGCTTTCGGCCATCACGGTGCCGTCCTTTGAACATACCGTGGCTCTGGTTTCAAATAACTTCCTGCTGTTCCTGATTACCGAGGCAGTGATAACGAGCGGCTCCTCCACCTTTACCGGTTGCCTGAGCCTGATATTCATGCTGGCGGTGAGACAGGTGGCGCCTTCAAAGTAGGCGGCGTAGCTCATTGCCTCATCCAGCAGACTGGCTACGATGCCGCCGTGAACGACCCCCGGCCACCCCTGGTGGGCCTGACTCGGTGTAAACTCGGCACGGCAGGCATCGCCTTCTTTCTTAAACTTTAATTTCAATCCGATGGGGTTATTACGCCCGCACCCGAAACATAATCCCTCGTTCAGGTCGGTGCTGATTGATATTTTTGGTAAAGCTGCCATAGCATTATCTCCGTTTCAGTACGATTAAAATCTAACCAGGCTTAAAATGCTCCCAACCGGTCTCACGCACACTGACAGGATTGCCTTTGTTGTCAAACAGGCTGATTTCGCCGGGCTGGCCGGCGGTTATTTCACCGATGACGTTTACCGGGCATGGTGCCTCTGCCTTAACGCTGCCGATTGCCTTTTCGGTTCCCGTAAAAAGCAGTTCGTAGTCCTCCCCTCCCCCCAGCGCCAGTTCCAGTGCCCTTTCCCCGAAATTGTCCCTGACCGTGTTATGAATCGGCAGGCGGTCAGCTTCCACTCGTGCGCTGACGTTGCTTGCCTGGCATATATGGCGCAGGTCGGAGAGCAGCCCGTCGCTGATATCAATGGCTGTGGTCAGGCCTTTCTTTACCAGCAGCTGGCCTTCAACTATGCGCGGCAGGGGACGGTGAAAGGCGTCCCTTAAGTAAGCGCTGGCCTCCGGGCTGAAATGGGATTTTCCCGACAGCATCTCCAGTCCCGCTGAAGCGCTGCCCAGATATCCGGTAACGGCTATGCTATCGCCGGGTCTGGCGTTGGAGCGACGTAATATGTTCTTATCCGGGCGGCCGCCGAGGACGCTGACGGTGATTGATACCACCGGCGACTCGCACGTGTCGCCGCCGACGATGGCTACCTGAAACTGCTGTCCCAGCTCAATCATCCCCTCATAAAGGGCGGCAACATCCTCCACTTCCGTATCTTCCGGCAGGGCCAGCGATACTAGCGCGTACTCCGGCACGCCGCCCATAGCGGCGATGTCGCTGAGATTAATAGCCAGCGATTTCCACCCCAGTTCTTTCCAGGAAATCGTGCTCAGGGAAAAGTGAACGTCCTGTATCATGGAATCGACCGTAGCCAGCTGGGTTGAGGTATCGCTGTGCCAGGCAGCGGCATCATCGCCGATACCGACGATAAGCTTTTGATGGGGTTTCGTCTGATTGTCCTCAGAATCGGAAATCATCCTTGCCAGGAGGTCAATCAGGCCGAATTCTCCCAGCTCCGAGACTTTCATAAGAAAATTATAACACATTCCTGAAAGCGCTAACTACGCCGGGAAATATCTCCGAGTATGCAAAAAGGGAGCGGGCATTGCCCCGCTCCCCGTTTATTTCTCACCGGATAATGTTATCTAGTGCTTATCTTCAAACTCGACGTTTACCGGGAAACGCTTATGGTTTGACCTGCCCGGCAGGCGCTTGAGTGCCGGTATTCGTAAGAGCGCCCCGGAAATACCGGCTGAGCCCATCACGATTGCCGCGACTCTCTCCGCTCCGCCTATCGGCTGAAGCCATGCCAGCGTCAGTATAATCAAGCCCATTACCCCGAACAACGCTGGTAAGAACATGCTGTGTGTTTTTTTCTCGTTCATCTCGCGCCTCCGGCGTCTCTTGCTTCTAATATGTATAACGCCAGAATAGTTTTTTAGTTAGCTGCAAAAGGGAAAATTCATTTAAATTTTCTCTTATCCTTGGACAACAGATTACTACAACACTATTAAGAAGTTATTAAAATATTTGAAAAATCGGATAAAATATCGTATGCATATACATTAAGTACTGGCGATATCTCTCGAAACCTGCTATATTATTTCTAAATGCGTTACGCTATCATCGCCGATATACATGCCAACCTAGCTGCGTTCACCGCGGTGCTGGCTGACATTGAGCAGAAGGGTGGTGTGGAGGAGATATGGTGTCTGGGTGACATCGTCGGTTACGGCCCTGACCCCTGCCAGTGCATTGAGCTTCTGCGGAAGTATAACCATGTCTGCGTAGCCGGTAATCATGACCTGGCAGCTATCGGCAGGGTTGATACCACGTACTTCAATCCCATGGCGGCCGCGGCCTGCCAGTGGACTGCCGAGCAGCTCAGTCCGGGTGATGTTCATTATCTGGAGAAATTACCATTGACTATTGAGAAAGGGGACTTTCTTCTGGTACACGGCAGCCCGATGGAGCCTGTCTGGGAGTACGTAATATCAGCCGGCATTGCCGCCAGGAATTTCTCCTTTTTGAAGTCGCAATTTTGTCTATTAGGTCACTCACATGTGCCGGTGGCATTCAAAGAAGAAGGCAACTCCTGCCTGCCCATTCAGCTGTCGCCTGGCATCGGGCTGGTGCTTGGCGATAACCGCATGATTATTAATCCGGGTGGGGTGGGGCAACCGCGGGATGGCGACCCGCGGGCAAGTTATGCTATCTATGACACCGAAAGCCGGATGGTAAGGCTTTATCGTATCCCTTACGATATCACGGCCACCCAGAGTAAAATGCTGAAGGCCGGTCTGCCCGTGCATCTGGCGACCAGGCTGGAAGCCGGCCGGTAGCCCCGCCCGTAAATGTCATTGCGAGTCCTTCCACTGAAGGACGAAGCAATCCGCCCCTTAATTTTCCCTGGCCACCCCGCCACCCTTCTTTGTTATCTATTCCCACCCACCCGCCCTCGCATCATTCTCGGCTTATACCTTAAATATCCCCCACCCAGTTTCCCCCTTTGAAAAAGGGGGATTAAGGGGGATTTAAGTCACTCTCATCCTTGACAAACCAGCCCTCACCATTTACCATTTTTATTGAGGTCGTGCTAGATGGGGAGCTAGCGGTGCCCTGTACCTGCAATCCGCTACAGCAGGGTTGAACTCCTGCTTGAGGCTTTTGTCTGGTGGGACTACCCGGACTAAGCGGCGTTGAAGGCCGGGTCCTGCGCGGCAGAGCGCTATGAACCCCGTCAGGTCCGAGAGGAAGCAGCGGTAAATAGTTATTTCTGGGTGCCGCAGGTATACCTGGCTGGAGCTGGCTGGCTCGGGCAAGCTGTTAGGCAGAGTCGAGGGCAGGTGCACGGCCTCTAAATTTTATGATGGATAAGGGCCTGTCAAAAGACGGTTCCAGTTCGCTTCTGGCTCAGACCAGAAAGCTGCTGCGCCGGTCTGGCCTCAGGGCAAGGAAGGGTCTGGGACAGCATTTCCTCATAGATGAAGAAGTGCTGGAGATTATCCTCGCCGCCGCTGGACTTACTCCCAATGATACGGTCATCGAGGTAGGACCCGGACTTGGTATCCTGACTGTTGAGATGGCCAGGCGCGCCGGATGGGTAATCGCTATTGAACTGGACAACAAGCTGGCGGCTGTCCTCAGAAAGACGCTGTCTCCCTATGATAACGTGGTTATTCTCAACGAGGATATACTCGGCACCGACCCCAAAACTCTTCTACAGCAGCAGGCCCCTGCCTTCCCGGAGAAATTAAGCCCTTATAAGCTGGTGGCTAACCTGCCTTACTATATCACCTCCCCCCTCCTCCGCCACTTTCTGGAGGCTTCGGTCAAGCCGGAAAGAATGATTGTAATGGTGCAGAAAGAGGTGGCCGAGGCTATCGTCGCCGGGCCTGGCCAGAGGAGCGTGCTCAGCATCAGCGTGCAGTTTTACGGTAAACCACACATTGTCGGCTATGTGCCCGCCAGTTCCTTCTACCCGGCGCCGGAAGTTGATTCGGCTATACTGAAAATAGAAGTGTATTCCAGTCCGGCGGTTGATGTGGATGAAAATGGCTTCTTTAAGCTGGTGCGCGCTGGCTTCTCCGCGGCCCGCAAGCAGGCGGTCAATTCTCTTTCACAGGGACTTCACCTGCCCAGGGACGAGGTTCTGGTCTTGCTGGAGAAGGCGGGCATAGCGCCGCAGCGGCGGGCGGAGACTTTTACGCTGGAGGAGTGGGCACAGCTATGGCGCGCGTTCGACGGGGAGAGAGGTGGGGGATAGCATGGTAACGGTTGACGCACCCGCCAAGATAAATCTGACGCTTGAGGTCCTGGGTGAACGCCCCGATGGCTTTCACGAGATACGCAGCGTGCTCCAGGCCATAGACCTGTGTGACCTTCTGCACCTTGAGGTTGGAAGTGAAATAACCTTTAAATGCGATATGCCGGGCTGGTCAGCGGAGAAGAGCCTGGTAAACAGGGCTGTTGGCCTATTGCTGGAGACTACCGGCTGCAAAAAAGGGGCGATTGTAGAAATAGCCAAGAAAATCCCTTTAATGTCGGGACTGGGTGGCGATAGCAGCAATGCCGCGGCTGTATTACGCGGTCTCAATGAGATCTGGGAGCTTGGCTTATCCAGGGAAAAACTTCTCGGCATGGCGGCGCAACTGGGCTCGGATGTTGCGTTCTTTCTCCGTGGCGGCACGGCCCTGGTAGAGGGCAGGGGGGAAGTAATAAAGCCACTGCCGTCACTAACGAAGATGTGGGTGGTTCTGGTGGTGCCGGATATCCCCAGAGAGCCGGGCAAGACCGCGCGGATGTATGCACGACTTAAAGACAGTCATTATACGGATGGCGAGATAACAGAGAGTCTGATAAGGGAATTAAAAGCAGGCAGGGAGTTCAAGTCTTACATGCTTTTTAATACGTTTGAAAATGTAGCCTTTGAATACTTCAAAGGACTGAAAGTCTATAAAGAACACATCATTAAACTTGGTGCTTCACTTGCCCATCTTGCCGGCTCCGGGCCGATCTTATTCAGCATGTTTAATGATAAAACTGGGGCTGAGGACTTATATACTCGCTGTAAGAATCAGGGTATGGAAGTATATATGGTGCAGACGTTGTGAAGAATCTGAGAGTATATGGTGATAAGCCTTTTACCGTGGCCGTTATTCACGGCGGACCGGGTGCGCCAGGGGAGATGGCACCGGTAGCCAGGGAGCTTGCTTCTATTGACGGGGTTTTGGAGCCATTGCAGACAAAGGACTCCGTTGAGGGACAGGTGGAAGAGCTGCACGAGGTACTGGAAAAGAACGGAGACCTGCCGCTTACGTTAACCGGATTTTCATGGGGGGCCTGGCTCAGCTTTATTTTAACGGCGCGGCACCCATCGCTGGTGAAAAAGTTAATACTCGTGGGAAGCGGGGCTTTCGAACAGAAGTACGCTGAGAATATCGTGGCTGACAGGTTGAGTCGGCTCAACGAAGAGGAAAGGATAGAAGCCATTAACCTGATAGAAATCATCAACAATGTTGCCGCCGATAAAAAAGGTGGACTTATGGTTCGAATCGGAGAGCTATTTGCCAAAGCTGATACGTATGCGCCGCTGCCACACAAAAGCGAGGCCCTGGAATTCAGCTATGATATTAACATAAACGTCTGGACGCAGGCTGAAAAATTGCGAATCAGCGGGGAACTGCTGGAACTGGGGAAAAAGATAAACTGTCCGGTGGTGGCTATCCACGGTGACTATGACCCCCATCTCGCCGAGGGCGTTAGAGAACCCCTTACACGGGTTCTCAAGGATTTTAAATTCATCCTGCTGGAGAAGTGCGGCCACGAACCATGGCTGGAAAGATATGCCAGGGACAGGTTTTATGAGATACTTAGAGAAGAATTGAAATAGCGGATGGAAGGGTGTAGAGCAACAGTAACGTAAATATCGAATAATATAAATGTAGGTCCATTGGGACTATTTAACCAAGGGAGTACAGGAGGTATTACATGGAAATTAAGACAGAGGGAAATTTGCAGGAAGCTTTTGCCGGAGAGAGTCAGGCGTATCGTCGCTATGTTCTATTTGCTGAAAAAGCGGACAAGGAAGGCTATCCCCGGATAGCCAGGCTGTTTCGGGCAGCTGCCGAGGCGGAGGCGGTACATGCGCGGAACCACTTCAGCGCTATGGACGGGGTGGGCTCGACCAAGGAGAACCTGCTGGCGGCCAGCATCGGCGAACACCAGGAATTTACGGCTATGTATCCTCCTTTTATCGAAGAGGCGGAGGCGGAAAGGAATGCGAGGGCCCTGCGCAGCTTTCAGTGGGCTAATGAGGTCGAGAAGATACATCACGGTTACTTCGAGGCGGCGCTTAAGGGTCTTACGGAAGGGCAGCAATTTGAGGAAAAGACTTACTTTGTGTGCGGGGTCTGCGGTAATACCGTCACCGGGGAAGCCCCCGAGAAGTGCCCCATCTGCGGCGCTCCAGCCAAGGCTTTTAAGAAGGTGGAGTAATTGTCATTGCGAGGAGCGTAGCGACGCGGCAATCTCTATCTATGGAGCACCAATTTCCCCCTTTGAAAAAGGGGGATTAAGGAGGATTTAAATCCCCCTTCACCATCTCCTCCTCTTCCCCTTTACTGCTCACCTTGCCATCCAATTTCGCCTCGCGGAGGCGTTGCAGGATTTCCTTGATGCGCGGGCCTTCCGGGATGCCAAGGCTCTTTAAGTCATCCCCAGTGAGAGCGGTATGAACATTCATGAGCACGTTGTGGTAAAGCTCGATATGCTCGGCGGCGGTCGTGGAGTCGAGGACTAATGAGTTGGCGGTAAGGGCGGTTGAGCTATAGCCGTGAAGAAGGGTGTAGATACGACTCGGTGCCAGACCGTGAACCGACAGTTCCCCGGTCTTTTCTTTGATAGCTATAGTATCCTCAAGCACCCGTGAGTACGATTTAGGCATACTGAGATACGAAATGAGCTGCCCGATTTCGTCGCAGGTAAGATGGTAGGCCAGCAGCGCCATGTAGAGCGGTGGTGGAGGTGAACCTGAGAGCCGCATGCGTGCCCGGGAGAATACACTGGGCAGCCAGTCGTCGGCTTTCAGGGACGGATGCAGTTCGGCCAGTACGCCGAGTTCATCGGCGCGACGCAGGGCTTTCTCCGGTACCGCTTCTTTAAGGATGAGCTCAAGCTCATGGCGGATGCGGTCGCCGCTGATGGTAGCCAGCATGGCGATGTCCCGTTTGAGCAGCTTGAGGGTCGTCGACTCTATCCTGAAGTCCAGGCGCTGCTCGTATCGCAGGGCGCGCCAGATGCGCGTGGCGTCATCGATAAAGCTCTTGGTATGCAGTACCCTGACCGACTTTTGCTCAAGGTCATCTTTACCCACATAGGGGTCGATGAGTTCACCGAAGTGGCCCGGGTTAAGCTCGATAGCCATGGCATTGATGGTGAAGTCGCGGCGGGACAGGTCCGTTTTTATCGTGCCCGGTTTCACTGTGGGCAGGGCGCCGGGCCTGGCGTAGGTCTCGGCGCGCGCGGTAGCTACGTCAGTACTCCCATTGTCCCACTGCAATTTGGCGGTGCCGAAACGGGGGTGGGCGGTAACTTTTGCATGGTTAATAGCTGCCAGCTCCCGTGCCAGATTGATGCCGTCGCCCTCTACCACCAGGTCGAGGTCAAGGGTGCTCCTCTCCAGAAGCAGGTCGCGCACCACGCCGCCGACCATATAGAGCCTCTGCTGCTGCCTTTCCGCCACCTCGCCGGCGGCTTTTATGAAGTTAAACGTATCAGCGGGCAGCCGTTTTTCTATATGGCCGGCCAGATAGATAACGTTACGTATACTCACTATACCAAGTAGTATATCACAGGCTGTCCATAGTTATACCTGCGTTGGTATTTTCAACGGCGACACCTTATAATAAACCGTATGAAAGTGGTATCAATCGTAGGTATGTCCGGCTCTGGTAAGTCTGAGGTTGCCCGCATGTTTAAGGATAAGGGCTTTGTTACAGTAAGATTCGGGGATGTCACCGATGAAGAGTTGAAAAAGCAGGGTCTGGAGCTCACCGAGGAAAACGAGCGTCCGGTCAGGGAGGCTTTCAGGAAGAAACACGGAATGGCTGCCTATGCCATATTGAACCTGCCGCGGATTGATGCTGCCCTGGCGAAATCAAATGTGGTGGTCGACGGGCTTTACTCCTGGGAGGAATATGACTATCTCAAGACTCATTATGGTGATGATTTTATGGTTGTCGCGGTATGGTCGTCGCCGGAGACCAGGTATGCACGGCTGAGCAGCCGTAAAGTAAGGCCCCTGACAGCTAAAGAGGCCGCCGGGCGTGACCATGCTGAAATCCAAAACCTTGATAAGGGCGGGCCGATTGCCATGGCTGATTTTACCGTCATAAACGAGTCTTCAGTGAACGACCTGAAGAAGGAGGTAGAATGGATAATAAGTCGATTATGACAGCGGATAAAGCGAAAAGGCCGGATATTGACGAATATTTCCTGAAGATAGCCTCAGTTGTGGCCGAGCGCTCTACGTGCCTCCGACACCATATTGGGGCGGTATCGGTGAAGAACAAGCATATCCTGACAACGGGCTATAGCGGCGCCCCGTCCGGTGCCAAAGACTGCCTTGAGTTGGGCTGCCTTCGCGATGAACTGGGAATACCATCAGGAGAGAGGCATGAAATTTGCCGTGGTATTCACGCTGAGCAGAACGTGATTATACAGGCGGGCCTCCACGGTGTCAGCCTTGAGGGCAGTACCGTTTACTGCACGCATACGCCATGCGTGCTTTGCGCCAAGATGCTGGTGAACTCCAAGATAGCGAGGTTCGTTAGTTTCGGCAAGTATAACGATGACAATTTTATTGAGCTATTCCGTGAGGCGGGTATCCAGGTTGACATGAAAGAAAGACCACCGTCAGAGATTACGTTCCTGGACTAGCTCTTAACTTTCCTCTTTATCGCCTTATTGACGGCGTTCACGATGTCCCTGGCCGTCAGGCCGTAACGTTCCAGAAGCTCGGCTGGTTTGCCTGACTTGGCGTAGGTATCCCTGACAGCCACGAATTCCATTGGCACCGGCCGGTGTTTGGCTATTACGCGGGCAACCGTGCTGCCCAGTCCGCCATGCTCCATGTGCTCCTCGGCGGTGACAATGGTGCCCGTCTCATCGGCAGCTTTGATAATAGCGGCTTCGTCAATGGGTTTAAGAGTGGGCATATTCAGTACCCGGCAGTTGATACCCTGACTGTCAAGTTCTCTGGCTGCCTCCAGAGCTGCGGCAACCATGATGCCCAGGGCTATGATGGTAGCATCCGTACCCGGTCTCATCGTTACCGCCTTGCCCAGTTCAAAGCGGTAGTCCTCCGTATAGACCAGCGGCAGTTTGGGTCGGCCCAGCCTGATGTAACAGGGTCCCTGATAGTCGGCCACTGCCTTTACCGCCTGGACAGTTTCAATGGCGTCAGCCGGGACGATGACGGTAAAGCCGGGCAGGGAACAGATGAGGGAAAGGTCTTCAATGGCCTGGTGCGAAGTGCCGTCTTCACCGACACTGAGGCCGCCGTGGGTGGCCACCAGCTTTACATTGAGTCCGGGCTGGGCTATGGACATGCGAATCTGGTCAAAGCAGCGTCCCGGGGCAAAGACGGCAAAGGTGCTGGCAAACGGTATCTTGCCTGATGCGGCGAGACCGGCGGCAATGCTTACCATGTTCTGCTCGGCGATGCCGATGTCAAAGGAGCGTTCGGGGAATTCCTTCATGAAATACTTCGTCATTGTTGAAGGGCACAGGTCAGCATCCAGCACAACAATGTCCGGATTTATCTTCCCCAGTTCCACCAGGGTTTCACCGTAGGCGTCCCTCATGGAGGCTTCTTCGGGCATAATTACTCGAGCTCCTTCAGGGCTATTTCCAGTTCGTCTTTATTGGGTGCCTTACCGTGGAAGCCGGCAACATTCTCCATAAAGCTGACCCCCTTGCCCTTGACGGTATGGGCGATTATTACAGTAGGCTGCCCCTTCACCGCTTTTGCTTTTTTAAAAGCGCCGATAAGCTGGTCGAAGTCATGACCATCTACGTTAATAACGTGCCAGCCGAAGGCTTCCCATTTCTTTTCCAGGGGAGCCAGACTCATAACATCGCAGTTCCACCCATCTATCTGCAGTCCGTTGTTGTCCACGATGGCTGTCAGGTTGTCCAGCTTGTAGTGAGCGGCGGCCATGGCACCTTCCCACACCTGACCCTCATCGCATTCGCCGTCGCCCAGCAGGACATAGACGCGGTATCCCTCAGAGTCGAGGCGACCCGCCAGGGCTATACCGATGGCAAAGGACAAGCCCTGCCCCAGACTCCCCGATGACATTTCTATGCCGGGGGTAGCCGTACGGTCGGCATGTCCCTGGAGGCGGCTGTCCATCTGCCTTAAAGTGGTCAGTTCGCTGACGGGGAAGTAGCCGCACTCGGCCAGAACGGAGTAAAGCATCGGGACGGCATGTCCCTTGCTCAGGATGAACCTGTCCCGGTCTGCCCAGTGAGGGTCGGCGGGTTTATGCCGCAGCACTTTCCAGTAGAGCGTCGTGACTATCTCCACCGCCGATAGAGAGCCGCCGGGGTGACCGCTGCCTGCCCTGCCTATCATCGTGACGATGTGCCGGCGCAGTCTTTTAGCGACCGCTTTTAAGTCCTCGTTAGAAACAAAAACCCCGGCGTTATTGGCCGAGGTTCTCGATGATGAGTTTTTAGAATCAGATGGTGTCGCCACAGCATCTATATTATACAACAACGAAAAATGCCAAGTCTACATTGGAAATTGATTTTTACGACTGAATATGCTTAAATTGACACAGTGAAAGGGGAATGTAAATGGACGACCTGACATTAACGGCTGAGAAGAGGGATGTGCTGGGGAAAAAGAACCGGTTTTTACGTCGGCAGGGGATTACGCCGGCCCATTTATTTGGACATAGTATAGAGTCGAAGGCGCTGCAATGTGATACTGTTGAGCTCAAGCGGATTATTGCCCACGCCGGAGCCACTCGCCTCATCAGCCTTAAAATCGCTGGCGAGAAACAGCCAAAGGGTGTATTCATACGTGAGATTCAGAGAGACGTAGTCAGCAGACAACTGCTTCATGTCGACTTCTACCAGGTGAAGATGGGAGAGAAGATGGCGGTGGAGGTTCCTGTCGTTCTGGTGGGAGAAGCACCAGCCATGAAAGCGAAGGGGCGTATGCTGGCTTACGGCATTACCAGTCTACATATTGAGTGCCTGCCTGATAAAGTTCCACCACAGATAGAAGTTGACATAAGTATGCTGGAAGAAGTAGAGCAGGCCATTCATGTTAAGGACATTGTTATTGACCCGGACATTACGGTTCATACTGACCCCGAGCAGTTAGTGGTGAAGGTAGCGGAAGCCATGATGAAGGTAGAAGAGGTGGAAGAGGTTGAGGCAGAGGAAGAGGCTGCGGTTGAAGCTGAGGCTGAAGCACCGGCGGAGGGAGCTCAGAAAGCGCCACCGGCTGAGTCCTCTGAAAAAGAAGAATAGCATATAGCGGCTGTCTATAGCTATTCGGTTGTGGTTTGACGATGATAGTTGATTTCCACACGCATGTGCTGTCGCCACGGATAAAGGAAAATCGCAACCGTTACGTGGATAGCGACCCCGCCTTTGCCCTTATCTATTCAGATGAAAAAGCCAGGATTGCCACGGCTGACGAGCTTATTGAAAACATGGATAGAGACGGGGTTGATTTTTCGGTCATCGTCAATTATGGCTGGAGCACTCACGAGCTCTGCGTGGAAACCAATGATTACATCCTGGAGTCTGTGGCACGCTACCCGAAACGCTTGATAGGTTTTTGTGCCGTAGAATCATGTCACTCGGAATCCGCCCTGGCTGAAATCGAGCGCTGTGCCCGTGGAGGTATAAGGGGGGTTGGCGAGCTCCGACCGGATACGCAGTCACTCGACTTCACCCGGAGAGAGGCCATGGAGCCTCTTGTAGGGGTGTTACGGGAACATCATCTGATTCTATTAACACATTCCTCCGAACCGGTAGGGCATATCTATCCTGGCAAGGGGAGTGTCACCCCGGATGTTCTTTACGCATTTATCACCAGCTTCCCGGATTTGCCCATAGTCTGTGCCCACTGGGGAGGGGGCTTACCCTTCTATACCCTGATGCCCGAAGTAAGAGAAGCTCTGGAAAATGTCTATTTTGATACTGCGGCGTCGCCTTTTCTCTATCGCCCCGAAATATACCGCCAGGTCAGCCAGCTTATTGGTGCCGACAGGATACTCTTTGGCAGTGACTATCCCCTGATGCCGCCGTCACGATTGCTTAAAGAAATAGATTCAGTGGATTTATCTGATGAAGAAAGAGACCTGATTCTGTCCGGCAACGCCCGCCGGTTGCTGGGTATTTAGGCCTGTAAAATGGAGCAAATTCGTTCATTTATAGCCATCGAGTTGCCTGAAGAGTTGAAGCGGGACTTAGTTAATATACAGATACAGCTGCAATCGGCAAGTAGAGTCCCGGTAAAGTGGGTTGACCCGAAGGGTATTCACCTGACGCTTAAATTTCTCGGAAACATCGATGTGAGTATAACGGGTAAGGTAACCGAAGCGATAGAAGAGGCTGTCCGGGGGGTACATCCTTTCCATCTGGGGGTAGGTGGTCTGGGTGTATTTCCCAGTATGAAACGAGTCCAGGTGGTCTGGGTGGGATTGAGTGGGGAGGTTGACCAACTCAGCCAGCTTCAGCAACGTATCGAGTCCAGTCTGGCTCCTCTTGGTTTCGCTCCTGAGCGAAGACCTTTTGCACCCCATCTGACGCTGGCTCGTATTCGTGATAGAGCCACACAGGACGAACGGCAGGACCTTGGTAAGCTCGTTGCCGGCACCACCTTCGAAACTGGCTGTCGTATTAAAGTAGACTCCGTTCACCTGATGAAAAGCCAGCTAACCAGGGAAGGCGCTATTTACAGTAAAATTAGCTCCATTAAGCTGAAATAGCCGTTCACTTATTCCGCTAATTTTAGTCGAATCTCCGGGGAGTTACACGTGCGTGAATTTCTCTATTTACCTTTTTGAATGAATGTTAGCATTGGTATGAAATGTACAATTTTTATTAAATGTTTATTCTGTGGCGATTGATATTAATAACTTGTTTAGCACCTGGCTTCTATAATAGGCATTGAATGTCCCTGTAGTGGTGGGAGGAATATGCAAATGAGTGTTACCAAAGAGAGTATATTGCTGGTTGATGATGAGGAGGCAATCAGGTGTATCCTGAATAAAGGCCTGGCCATGCGTGGCTACAACTGTGATGAAGCTGAGGATGGCGAGCAGGCTTTAGAGAAACTGGAGGTTAATCCATCTGACCTTGTTATTCTGGATATCAATATGCCTGGCAGGCTTGGCAGTGAGGTGCTACCGGATATCACAAAGCGTTTTCCGGAGACGGCCGTAATCATGGCCAGTGGTAATACCGATACCAAAGTTATCGCGCAGTGTATCAAGGATGGCGCGCAGGACTATATAAGCAAACCATTTAGTTTTGAACAGGTTTTGCAGAGTGTCAATGGGACTCTGAATAAGAGGCGACTGGAGCTGGAGGTTCAGCGTTATTTTCAGGATATGCACAATAAGAAAAAGAATCAGCCGATGGAACCAAGGAAACTTTTCCTGGGCGCTATTGAGACTCTTGTTAATACTCTGGAGTCCGGTGACAGGTATACCAAAGGGCATTCTCATGAAGTGGCGGAGATTGCCATAGCCATTGGTCTACAGCTCGGGCTTCCTTCACCCGAAATGGAAGACCTGCGCTGGGCAGCTTTACTTCATGACGTTGGTAAAATCGCTGTAGACCCGGACATTCTCAATAAACCGGGCGAACTGACATCCAGTGAGTACCGGCATATTATGACTCATGCTGTTATTGGCCCAAGACTGGTCAGGCCGTTTGTGAACAACGATGTCGTGGAAATCATATCACACCACCACGACTTCTATGATGGTAGCCGACTCAACCAGACCGTTATGGGCCCTAAAATACCTCAGGGAGCCAGGATTATAGCGGTGGCTGATGCCTTCCAGGCTATGACTTCGGACCGCCCGTACCGGCGCGCCCTGTCCGAGGCGGATGCCCTGGAAGAACTGGAATGGTGTAGCGGCTCTCAGTTTGACCCTGTTATAGCTAATATATTGATTAAACTTATCCAGGGGCAGCAAATTAAGCAGGGGTCGATTAATAGAATGGCCAGCCGGTGAGTCAGCCTTGCAGGTACTAGCCTTGATTATAGCAGCATAAAATTTCCCGATAAGAGGGGGCGGACAACGAAATTTCTGTCCCCTCTAAGTTTATTCCTCTCCAGAGTCAGACGTATTGTTGCTAGAAGAAGGTGTCACTGATAACATAAACCGGTCCAGCTACTTGTCAACCGCCGCTGTTTTGATGTATACTTAAGCGGTTTATTCTATATTCTTGGTTGGGAGGAGGACTCCATGGAACAGTTAAATTTCCCCAAATGTCAGAAGTGCAATTCTGGAGATCTGGTGCCTTTGTCAGATTTTGGCAGCCAAGGGGCATCAATTCAGTATAAGGCATGGGTTTGCACCAATCCTGATTGCGGCTATAATCTAAAAATCAGGAATGGTGACGTCTATATCAACGAGCCTATTATGAGTGGCGCATTACACAACTCCCGCTCCCGATAAGATATAGGTGTTCGCCTTTACTACGTTGAATTGCGGATGGTGACTGTGCTTCCTCCATTGAACAGACTCAAGAGGATGGCACTCGACCTGCTTTTTCCACAGTGGTGTATCAGCTGTGGCAAGGAAGGTGATTATATTTGCAGTTCATGCCGCCAGCTATTACCGCTCATTACGCCCCCGGTTTGTCCCATGTGTGGTAGACCCCAGCCTGGTGGGACACTCTGTCCTGAATGCACCAGCTGGACCGCTGAGATAGACGGTATTCGTTCACCATTCGTATTTGATGGAGTCATACGTCAGGCTATCCACGAACTGAAATACCGGAACCTGAGAGCGCTGGCAATACCACTAGCCGAGTTATTACACAGCTACATCATTGAAAACCCGGTTCCCGGAGAAGTCCTGGTGCCGGTACCATTACACCATAAACGATGGCGGGAGCGTGGGTACAATCAGTCCGGCTTACTGGCCAGGGAGCTGGGCAAGCTGGGAGGTCTACCGGTGGTAGATGATTGTCTCGTTCGAAAGCAGCACACTCTGCCTCAGGCAAGGTCGGCCAGCGTCGGTGAGCGACAGAAAAATGTTGCCGGTGCCTTTGCCTGCCGCGATGGGAGATTGCATGGTAAAAAAGTGCTGTTAATAGATGACGTCACCACGTCTCGGTCAACGCTTAATGCCTGTGCTACGGCGCTGAAATCTGCCGGTGCCTCCTCGGTGTGGGGACTGGTCCTGGCCCTGGAGTTATAAAGAGATACCGGAAGGGATTGTATATATCACTAATGTCAGGAGCGTGTAACAATGGAGCTACAGATAGCCGGAACTAATATGGAGCTAACGCCGGCGGTACGGCGCTATATTGAACGTAAACTCGGCAAGCTAAACAAGCATTTACCCGGAATTATTGAATCCAGAGTAGAAATATCCGAGGAAAAGACGAAGTCACCCCAGCAGCATTACCTGGTCAGGGTGACCGTAAACAGTGGCGCTGGGGGTGCTGTCTTTCATGGTGAGGAGAGAGGTGAGGACCTGTTTAAGGCTATTGACAGGGTGGCTGCCGTTATGACCCGCCAGCTTGAGCGTCATAAGGGGAAGCTCTATGAGAAGGGTAGAGGTAATTCGCTGGCAAGGGGCAGTTTTGACGGGGTGGCCATGAGTACAGAACCTTCTGGAAAGGTTGTCAAGACCAAGCGTTTTGTCCTGGAGTCCATGTCACCTGCTGAAGCCATAGAACAGATGGAATTACTCGGGCACAGTTTTTTCCTGTTCCTCGACGCTGATGCCGGTGAAATCAAGCTGTTATACCAGCGCCGTGATGGCAACTACGGTCTGATTGAACCTGAAATCGGGTGAAGAGACAGGTTGACAGTTTGATGTTTTCTGATATACATTAATCATGCTTGCTAATGTCAATTTGCCGGGAATAGAGACTATATGGCGGTTAAACATAACAATCTATTTCTATATCTGACTCTTGCCTGCTTTCTGGGTATTATCCTTATTTTCATATTTGACGGCTACATGGGGCTCTATGATAGCCTTAAAATGGATACCGGGCAGTACCGGCAAACAATAGACGCAGACCAGTGGTCACAGCAGGAAAAATACGGTTACCTTTCATCGGTAAGTGTCGAGCGGGGTGGCAGTATAGACTTTACCTATAAGGTAGAGAACCACCGCTTCTCCCAGTACTCCGATGCCGTAGAAGTATCTTTGTGGCATCACAATGAAAAGATAACGGATATAATAACAGAATCGCTTTCAGTAAAATCATTTGATGAAAGGGAACTAAAGTGGTCTCTGGACACGGCCGAACTTGTACCCGATGATATTCCCCCTGAACAGGGTTATAATTTGAATATCGTCATTGAGAGGGGAGAAATAGAACGGGAAATAATGGTTGATATATACTCGTCTCCTTATCCAATAAAATCGGTGATAATAGAGCCGCGGGATTAATCACTAGAGGTTTAATATATATGAAGTTAGAATATGTGTTATATGGCTTCGGCATCCTGTTCTGTATCGCCGGGATTGGCTATCTGGCGGCAGAGTACATAAAATATCTTTCGGATGTCGGCAAGATAGTCTCCCTGTTGCTGACAGTTGGTCTCTTTGCATGTCTGGGCAAATATTTCGAAGGATTAGGTTGGTAGCTGAATGGTAGTCGTTGTTGCGGTACTGGCTTTACTGGCTTTTATCGTCTGGATTATCTACAGGGCTGTAAGGGGACGGTCGATTAAAGCTCACATGGTCAGCTATAGCGTAGCCTGTGTGGCGGGTGTATTCACCTATGCCTACTTCCTGAGTCTTGATATACCACAGCTGATAAAAATCGTTGTGAGCATATTACTCGGTATAATCCTGATAGTTGTCGCTGCTTTGCTTCAACGCCGCATGGCGAGCCGGTCTTAGGTAAACTTACTTGTCTGGATGTGACTCAGGAGTTGTTCTATTGTATCTTCAGTACAGCTGCCGGCTGGGTGGGCGTATTGGCCTCCGAAACGGGACTGTTGCGTGTCACTTTCCCTAGGGACTCAGCTTCGGAGGCGGAAGAGCAACTTGGCGGCAGCATCAATCAGGCTGACAATTCGTCTCAATTATTTGAAGACCTGATAAAACGTTTGGGCGCTTACTACGACGGTCACCAGGTTGATTTTCCCGATAAGCTTGACCTGTCCGCGGCAACCGCTTTCCAGCGTGAAGTGTGGGCGGCAAGCAGGCTTATCCCTTATGGGGAGACGAGAAGCTATACCTGGGTAGCCGAGCAGATTGGCAAACCGAAAGCGGTTCGCGCCGTGGGACAGGCGCTCGGCAGGAATCCGTTGCCTGTTATCGTTCCCTGTCATCGCGTCCTGGCCATTGATGGAGCCATTGGCGGCTTTAGCGGGGGACTGGAGATGAAGAGGTTTCTCCTGCGTCTGGAAAGGTCATCTGCGGCTTAACTGAGTATATGGTCCTGTTTAGCGGTGCTTGTCAGCCGGTAGTTTGGTTTTATAAAGCCTTCGCTTTGCCTCGGCGGTACCCCTGAACATCAGATTGATGAAGTCCGTCTCATATTCCTCAATCAGTCCCTGGCCGGCAAAGCTGAAATACCTGTTGTCCCCGATAATAATGTGGTCCAGAATCCTGAGTCTCATAATCCTGCCGGCATAGACCAGCTCTCGAGTCAGCGCTTTATCGCTCACGCTTGGCTCAGGGTTACCGGAGGGATGGTTATGTACAAAAATCAGGGAGGCAGCATTGTGCTTGATAGTCCCCTCGACAATCTCGCGGGGGGAGACTGTACTGCCGTTTACCGTACCTGCGGATAAGTCAGCGGTATCAATAATCTGGTTCTGGCTGTTGAGGTAGATTACCTTGAAGACCTCTTTTTTAAGGCCGCGCATTGAGTGGTAAAGATAATCAAAGACTTCCTGGGATGATTTATAAAACGGCTTGTCCAGTATTTTCGCCTTGAGATACTCCCTGGCTATTTCCTGTACCAGCTTGATGCCAAAAGTGCTGTGAGCACCAATGCCTTCTATCTGCTGAAGCTCCTCAGGCGGGGCTTCCAGGACTCCTCGCAGGGTCTGGAATCTCTTTATCGCTTCTTTAGCCGGCACCTTGCAGTCCTTACGCGGGGTGCCCAGGCTCAGCAGTAGTTCCACGACTTCGTAGTCGTGAAAGCCGGCCAGTCCTGATTTCAGGAACTTATCGCGTAGTCGCTTTCTGTGTCCCAGATGTGTGTCGCCCGAAGTCATCACAGTTTTTTCCTTATTAAATCTTGGAGAAATTATATACCTTTTCGCCTTTTCTTAACAGCGTGAACAGGCCTTTGCCCGTAATTCTGATTATTATCTCCTTTTCTTCTTCCATGTGGTGGTCATTGAATGATAGAATGCCATCAGGCTTCAACACCCTGTGCAGTTCAGCCAGTACTTTATCTGGTTCGCTTAAACCGTGAAAAGTGTCGTAGAGTAGAACAACATCCAGGCACATATCTGGCAACCCGGTGGCGCAATCGGAAAGGATAGTCTCTATATTACTCAAGCTTCGCTTGTTGGCGGCGCTCTGAACCTGCTTAACAGCTAAGGGGTGGACATCCAGGGCGTAGACCTTACCCGAGTTCCCGACTAATTGAGCTGACGGAATCGTATAACTGCCGGATCCGCAGCCGTAGTCAAGTATGTGGAAGCCAGGCTTTATGCCTACTTCTTTTAATGTGTCTTCCCGGGGCGAAAGTAAGTCCCGAAACTTGAAGCCGAAAGACATGAATTTAAAAGAAATGTCGCTCATTGGCTTTTCCATTGTTACTAACCCCCTGTCTGTATTACTGGAGAGTCTCCACCTGAAACCCGTCCTCCCCCACCAGTTCCCCCAGCCGCTGCTTTAGCTCCGGGCAGTAATCGGTATGAATGTTGGATAGCCGGAGGCTGGTAGCTTCGCCACCATTGGCTATATTCAACTGTACCTCATCTAGTCCCGGGTATTCCTTCAGGACGGCTATAATCCTGTTAAGGCGTGTGATATCCCCGTCCTCATCACTGGTCTGATTGATGTTTATTACCAGCCGGTGTTTTTCCACGGGTGCGGGGCTGGCGGCAGCAACCTTAATCGGAGCCTCCGGTAGAATCTGTTCAGCTACGGGAGCGACTTCCTCGTCCTGCGGGAGTTGATAATAATCAACTTTATCGCAGCTTATCTGCACCTGGTCATCCCTCACCCTGACCTTGCCCTGCACAACCAGTTCATTGCCTTCCTGCCAAAGTTCATCGGTTTCGGCATAGACCTTCGGCCAGACCATCACATCGACCTGCCCGCTGAAATCCTCCAGGATGGCGTTGGCGAAGGAACGGCCGTCTTTGGTCAGGAGGTAGCGAGCCGATACCACACGGCCGGCGGTGATAATGGTTTGTTTATCCAATTCGGCATCGATGCTACCACAGAAGATGGCGCTGGCATACCTGCCGCTCAACACGGGGCTGAACGGCTTTTCGGAGAAACCCACGCCCATCAGTTCTTTTTCCCAGGATGCTTTCTCGCGGTCAGAAATATCGGCGGGGGTCAGGTCAAGCTCGGGCATGGGTACCGGTGCTGTCTTTCCCCAGAGGTCGAACATGGTAGACTGTCCCGTTTCACGAAGACGCTGTTCCCTTTGTGCCAGTGACAGGATGCGGCTGACACTGTTGAGCAGCGTGCCACGGTTTTCCAGGGAGTCCATGGCTCCCGCTTTTATCAGGCTCTCCATTACTCGCCTGTTTACGGAGCGCAGGTCGCAGCGGCGGCATAAATCCTCAATAGATTTGAAATCTCCACTCTTATTTCGCTCGTCAATGACGGACTCAATCGACCCCGTGCCCACATTTTTAATAGCCGATAAGCCGAAGCGGATGGCTGGTTGGCCGTTGCCGCTGTCTTCTATGGAGAAATCAAGCTGGCTGCGGTTGATGTCCGGCGGCAGGACCATGATGTTGAGTCGGCGGCACTCGGCAGCGGCATTCGCCACCTTGTCCGATTGTCCGGCATGGATGGTCAGGAAGGCGGTAATGTACTCTGCGGGGTAGTTTGCCTTAAGGTACGCGGTCTGATAGGCAATAAGGGCGTAGCTGACACTATGTGCTTTGTTAAAGGCATAGCCGGCAAATGGCTCAATGAGGTCGAAAATTCCGGCAGCTATGTCGGCGGAGAACCCTTTCTTTCTGGCACCGGCGAGAAAGCTGCGTCTTTCCTTCTTCATAACCTCGGCAATCTTCTTGCCCATCGCCTTCCGGAAGATATCGGCCTGCCCCAGACTGTAGCCGGCAAATTCCCTGACGATAAACAGAACCTGGTCCTGGTAAACGATAACACCGTAGGTTTCTTTAAGGATATTTTCCAGCGCCGGATGAGGGTATTTGATGGGCTTACGTCCTTGTTTGGCGTCGATAAATGTCGGTATGTGCTCCATAGGACCGGGCCGGTAAAGGGCTACCATAGCCGCGATATCGCTGAAGTTGGTCGGCTTGAGTTCTTTGATATAGCGGCGCATGCCGGC
>CAZLEY010000008.1:0-10663 GCA_964558675.1 uncultured Dehalococcoidaceae bacterium
GCGACAGCCAGGGCATCGGCGGCATCGTTTGGCTGAGGTACTTCGGAAAGGCCGAGCTGAAGCCTGACCATCTCCTGAATCTGCTCCTTACTGCTGGCTCCGTAGTTGGCAACCCTCTGTTTTATCTGGGCCGGGGTATATTCGTAGGTCGGGATGCCTCGACTGGTGGCGGCCAGGAGGGCTATCGCCTGAGCCCTTCCAATTGCCATAGCCGACCTTACATTCTTGGAGATAAAGGGCTGCTCTATGGCAACAGCATCGGGCTGATGGCGCTCGATGACTTCCAGAATCTGGTGGTATAAATGGTTCAAGCGCTCGCTGATTTGAGAGCGTTCCGGCCCGATGAGGGCACCGAAATCAACAAGGGATATCTCATCATCCTCACTTTCTATGATGCCGTAGCCCATAACCAGTGTGCCCGGGTCGATACCTAATATCTTCATTTTTTCTTTATAGCGAGGGGTCTGGAGAGTAAATTTCCTTCAAATCTATGCCTGAGCTTATGATTGATAGCTCTCCATAATAACGTCGGGTATGTCGGCGTTGCTGAACACGTTCTGTACGTCGTCTATATCCTCCAGCTTGTCCAGGAGCTTCAGCGTCTGCGTGGCGGCTTTTTCATCAAGCTGGACCAGACTCTTGGGCACCTTGGATAGCTCACTGGTGTTTATGGGTACGTCTTGTCGCTCCAGGGCTGTCCGAACTGTTTCGAGTTCCTCCGGCTTTGTATAGACCTCCACATAATAATCTTCCACCTTTACATCCTCGGCACCGGCGTCGATGGCGGTAAGGGCCAGTTCATCGGCGTCTACGTTATCAGCCTTTATGGTAATAACTCCCTTGGAGTCGAAAATCCAGGCAACACAGCCACTTTCTCCCAGACTGCCACCATGGCGAGTGAACGTACTTCTTACCTCCTGAATGGTGCGGTTGCGGTTGTCGGTCAGCGCATTAACCAGGATAGCCGTGCCGCTGGGGCCGTAGCCTTCCAGGACTACCTCTACCAGGCTGGCACCCTCGAGTTCGCCGCTGCCGCGCTTGATAGCTCTTTCTATGTTGTCCTGCGGCATATTATTGTCGCGGGCTTTCTGTACAGCCAGACGCAGGCGGAAATTGGCCTCCGGGTTACTGCCGCCTTCACGTGTGGCTATGATAATCTCGCGGGTCAGTTTGGTGAACAGTTGGCCCCGCCTGGCATCGGCAACCCCCTTCTGATGTTTGATTGAGGCCCATTTAGAATGCCCGGACATTGTCGTGACCTCCTTAACCGCTGATGCGCCTGTCTGGTAATTCTAACACTTCATTATCCTGTGGTCAAAGAGTTTTCAAAGGGCTTCTTACGCCACCTTACAATCTCATTGGTGCGGGTGAGTGCTCGATTTCGGAGTCTGGAGCCAGCTTGTTTTTTATGCGTAAATTTTACTATAATCTTAAGGAGCTATAAGTGGCTGACGATTGTTAGGGCTGGAAAAACGCATGTGGAGGGTTCTTAGCATTGGGTAGTTTGACATCGAGTATACTTATCGGCGTGGCCTTGGTTTTCTTGCTGGTGCTCAGTATCGGCTTGCAGATGCTCCGTACCAGGAGGGCGCCGCTGGGAAAGGTTGTCGGCATACTGTCCAGTGTTAGATATAATGCCAGGCTGTGTGAAAACTTTAGCTACCATCACGGCATCGGCAGATTTAAGTCACAAGCCTGGGAGAAAAACAGGGAAAAGGTAGCGTTTCTGCCTCAGGAGTTGTTGGATAAGCTGTCTAAGGTATTTGATATGGTTGCGGAGATGAATGTGAATATAGATGCCGCCGTGAAGTTCAAAACTGACAGCTATATGGCGGCGATAGATGTGTCCAAGCTGAAGGAGCCGCTGGCCACCTGTGAGGAGCAGCTTAAGGAGTGGGTCTACGAGAATATGAATAATCCCGACTATTTACCGAAAAAAAGAAGCCTGTTCCAGCGGTAAGGCATCTGCCAAATCGCACGTTTCCTTTAGTTCCAGGAATTGTTGTTACGATAAATTTTAAGGGGCTCTTTTGCCTTCTTCGGGGTTAACAGTGGAGTGAGTTCCTCCAACCACGGGCAGGCTGCCCCACTTTCGCGTGAGTGCTTCCCTTAACTCCTGGAGCCTTGCCTGGTATGAGTGGGAGGTAATGCTATCCGTGGACATTATCACGGCGTCTTCCCTGTTGTCCAGGTAGTAGCCGCGGCGCAGGTCCACCTGCGTAAAACCATACTTGTTGTACAGAGTCTGAGCTGCGAAATTCGAGGTGCGTACTTCCAGGGTCATGGTGCTCGCTTTATGCTCTTTAGCCAGGTCTATGGTGGATATAAGCAATAGCTCACCAATGCCCTGGCGCTGGTGTTGCTGGCGTACGGCCAGATTGGTAATATGGGCTTCATTGGCCAGGACCCAGATGCCGGAGAAGCCGATAACGTATTGTCTTTTTACTGTGTGTAAAACGCTGTCAGGTAGACGATTACGGTTAAACCAGTGCCTTATCATAGATATCAGCTTGGATAGACCATTCGGCGGTACTGGCTGGCTTTCCTCTACCGTTCTGGCGTCGTCACAGGCAACAATGTAGTGCGCCAGCTGGTTTTGTAGCTCATGGCGGTAGTTGGCTGGTGGCCACTGGGTAGGGAACACTTCGCGGTCTATCTTAGTGACCTGCACAAGGTCATCTTTACCCATCCGCCGTACGGAGTAAGTCAAAGCTTAATCTCCCGATGTACTCATTCGTGCTGGTTCCGCCTGTCCTGCAATTTTAACATATTTCTTTCTTTAATGGCATACCGTGATTACTCTTAGGTTATAAAGTCATTTGGCTTATCCTGTATGCTTTAGCCCCACCCTGCCCCTTTTTCATTAGCCCCACCCAACCCCCCTTCTATGTTATCTTTTCCCACCTTTATCCTTCACTTGTGAAGGACCGCCGCCCTCGTAACATCGGCGGCTAATCCCGCAGGTTTCCCCACCCCGCCCCCATAAAAAAGGGGGAAGCACTTGCGCTTCCCCTTGCTTTCAGCCGTTCTTGACTGCTTACATGTTGCTATTTACGGATAAGAAATACAAGTCAGCTAGAATAAGTTCTATTAAAGCACTATGCCCAATTCTCTGACCATTTTATATATATTCAAAGTCTCGACTTCAAATGCAGCGGCTACATCTGGAATTTTTGGTTTTTGAGATTCAGGAGCAGATACCTCAAATGTTACTACTTTGCCTCCGTATGCTTTTGCGTGAGCTATTATCCATGGATCAGCTCCAGCGAGGAAATCAGAAGCTTGATGTTGTGGATAATTACTATTTACGTAATCTGCTATTTTACGAAATATTATTTGTACTTCTTGACCTGGTTCTAAAAAGTGGCCATTTTCTTTCTGTTGTTTTGCCCATAGAAGTAAATCATCTTCATCACCATTTTCAATTTCACCATAGACCATTATTGAGCTTGAAATAACTCCTTCATTCATCTTCTGTTCGATAAAATCCCAAAAAGTAGGGGCAATATCGAAACCATAAGGACCATTTTTGGTCTGTATTAAACTATCTGAATCAAGCCAATAATCAGGCATTTGTAGAACCCCTGAAAATAATTTTCCTCTGAATTAAGGGCAGCGATTTTACCTTAACATTCAGCAAACGTGCAGCATCCTTTTGAGATACTTTTCCTTCAGCACATGCGATAAGCAAAGTTGTTGTAAGGGTATTACTATTCCGAGCTAATAGGCTTTTATAGAAATTTCCTCCTGATGCCCCTTGGCTCCTATGATGTTCAGCTATTAATTCTTGGTAATAGTCATAATACTCAGTCTCTTGAACTTTATTATTATCGAAAGCCCTTCGTAGAACAACGAAAACACTTACTCGATATTTTCTCGCAATTTCTTCAATATTCTCTTTAACTTCTTTATAATTATTCCAACAATCTAATAATTCTTCAGCTGGTAATAGTGTTTCAGCAGCTACTTGGTTAGCCATTTTTTCAATTCTGTTTTGTGGGTCAGATAATTTATTAAAATAATCAGGGTTGGATACTCCGGTCTGCCCCATCCATAAATGAGCTAATTCATGCGCTAGAGTGAATATTTGTGCTGTTTTTGCATCTTTTCCATTAATAAATATTACTGGAGCAAGATTATCACTTATTACAAACCCTCTAAATTCTTCAACATTAAGTGGACGATGAGTGTTGTTTCCAACAATCCCGCTACGAAGTACTAAAATTCCATTCTTTTCGGATTTACGTATAAAATCCTGAAGGAATTGCTCCCAGTTAACGGATTCTTCACGCATTCTTTGGCTTATCTCTAGAGTATTCCTTATATCAGTTGCTATCTCTCGATAATCATTTTCAGGAGCGAACCGTCCAATAAATTTTAGGGGAGTTGCACCTATATCTTCCTGATATTCACTGTACCACTGTTGTTTTCTAAGAGTATCCCTCAATACGTCTAAGAAATCTGGGCTTGGAGCAAATGCAGTTGCGCCAGCAACGGTTCGAAAATCAGGTAATGGTAATTCTTCAATAGGGGGAGTGGAAAGAAATAAATATCCGAAAGGCACATATAATTTTTCTGCCAGGTTTCTAGCCTGCTTAAACGTTGGAGTACCTAAGCCTTGCTCCCATTTTTCAAGCTTGTATGGATTAACGCTAAGCTTTCCAGCTGCTTCTTCTAATGGCAGTTTCCGTCTTTCACGAGCCCACTGTAATAGTTTTGGTGTTACTAAAGCCTCTGTCATTATCCTAGAATTCCCGTCATCAATCTAACCAATAGAGATAAATATAGTTTTACTTAATTAGTTTCTATTCTTCACTATATTATCTCTTGATTTACTTTGGTGTCAATGAATCAATTTTTTATCATATGTCCTGTTAGTGTTGTATGACTTATTATTTAACCAACTCTTCTAAGCATACGCTTCATTACCCCCCCCCAAACCTCAAAACCTATCTTTTTACCACCCTGTTCGTTATAATATATGCACAGGGTAACGCCATAATTTACAGGCTGGACGAAATAAAAATATAAAAGCCGTCTGGCCAACCGGGAGTTGTCAGGTGCAAGATGAGCAAAGCCTTGTCCGCAGAGCGCAGCAGCGTGACCAGGCGGCTTTAACTCAGCTATATGAGGAGAACTTCGATAGGATTTATCGCTATATAGTTCTCAAAATAGGAGACAGAACAGAGGCAGAGGATATGACTCAGCAGGTCTTTCTAAATGCCCTTAAATCTATCTCGTCTTACAAGTGGAAGGGCATGCCCTTCTCAGCCTGGCTGTTTCGTATCGCTCATAACCAGATAGTTGACTACTATAGAAAAAAATCAAGGCGTGCCACGGTACCTCTTGATGAATCGATAACTGCGGGTGATAGCGACCCAAGGAAGTTGACGGAACGAAAGGTGGAAATTGAGCAGATGGCTCAGGCGACTAAAAAGCTGACCAAAGCACAGCAGGAAGTAATCTCCCTGCGCTTTGCCGGCGATTTATCCATCGCCGAGGCCGCCAGGGCCATGGGCAAGAGTGAAGGGGCCATCAAAGCATTACAGCACAGCGCCATAGCCGCGCTGCGTAAGGTTATGCTGGTAGGAACAGTACCATGAAAAAGGCAAGAGAATTCGACAATATTCTGGACAAATGTCTGGAAAGGGTGCTCCAGGGCGAGACAATAGAGCAGTGCCTGGCGGATTACCCAGAATATGCCGCCGAGCTTGAGCCTTTACTCTGGACAGCCCTGGATACCAGAGAAACGGCGGCTATAAAACCGCGTCCTGAATTCAGGGAAAGAGCCAGGTATCAGTTCCAGGCGGCACTCCGCGATATAGAGCCGAAGGAACATCGGGGCTTCTTTAGCTGGCAGCCGCGGTGGGTAACTGCGGTCGTTGCCGTTTTCGCCATACTCGTCATTGGCAGTGGTACGGTAGCCGCCGCCAGCAACAGCCTCCCCGGAGAGCCACTGTACAGCGTCAAGCTGGCAACTGAGGCCGTAAGACTGGCGTTCACTCCCTCCGACCTCGGCAAAGCCGAGCTATATGCTAAGTTTGCCGACGAAAGGGTGGATGAAATCATAGCGATGGCAGACAAAGGTGAGGCCGAGCAGGTGGAGAGGGCTACAGAGCGTATGAATAACCAGTTGGTAGCTATGGTAAACCTGGTTGTGTCTGATGAAGAAGCCTTAGGGGAGAGGGGGATAGCCATGTCTGAAGCTGAACAGCCACCTGTATCCCCTCAGGAAGCACCGCAACCGCGAGAAGGCGAAGCACCTATGCTGGCCGTGGCGGAACCGGAGCCATCTCCGGAACCGGAACCAAGTCCGGTGCCGGAACCAACTACAGTACCCGCTCCAGTACCGGCACCGGCTCCGGAGCCAGCGCTGGTAGAGAAAGCACCAAGCGTGCAGGTGGAAGAGGTGCCAGTGGAGGCTGTAAAGCAAGCGCCAGTAGTAGCACCAAGGGTGGACATATTCTCTGATAATGCGCAGCAAGCCAGGGTTGATGAAGGTGATGCTGAGGGCGCTTCGGCTGATAGACAGGAAAAGCTCAGGCAACTTCTGCTTCGCCAGGCCCTGGAAAATCAGGAAGCTCTGCGTGAAATACTCGAAAAAGTCCCGGAATCAATGAGAGCCGACCTGCTTAAAGCGATTGAGCAGGCTATTAGTGCCTATGACCAGGCCCTCAAGAACCTGGAAAAATAACCACGTGGTCTATCTCACCAGTCTTTTATTCTTCAGGGAAATTAGTATCTCAACTAACAAAGTGGTGTCTTTTTCGTTATATATAGTGGGGAAAAGGCAGTGGCTGATGCCGAAGCCAAGGCGAAGCAGCTGGCTGAAGTTGCCGGAGTGAAATTGGGCAAGCCGTCCTATATCTCAGAAAGTACCTACGTGCCTAGCCCCATTTATCGTCAGGATATGGTGGAGTCGACCGTGGGAGTACCGGCACCATCGACTCCCATCAGCCCGGGTGAGATGGAGATAACTCTTAATGTCCAGTTAGCCTACACGATTACAGACTGATGTTCGGAACCGGATGAGGCGGCACGAAATCAACCCGGCCTATTGACTTGATTTCCTCACAGTGCCATAATGCATTAAGAACACTGAAGGGGGAAACAAATGAAATCAAAGATAATCATCATGGGTCTGCTGGTTGTCTTGGTGCTGTCCCTCATCGCCTGCCAGTCGGAGGCAAAGGAAGAGCCTGTGAAGATAGACCCGGGCAAGTACGCGGCCGCGACCAGTGTAGAGTTTTATACCTGTAATAATTTTATGAAAGAGAAACATATTACGGATGATATTAAACTCACTGTTGGTAAGGGAGTGACGGTAATCCTGTGCTCTAATCAGTCAACCGGCTTCCAGTGGAATGAAGAAGCTGGGATTAGTGACACTGGCGTGGTAAAACAGGTTAAACATGAGTATGTTGCGCCCACCGGCGACAAGGTCGGGGCGGCGGGGCAGGAGAAATTTACCTTTCAGGCATTCAAATCAGGCACGGCCACCGTATCTCTGGAATACGGCCGGGACTGGGAAGGCGGCGAGAAGGCTGAATGGACCTGTACCCTGACAATAAACGTTAAGTAATCAGCAGCCGGGAGATTTAGATAGAGTAACAGAGGGGAGTCTCGATTAGAGGCCCCCCTTTACTTTGCCCAGATTCCCCGGCCAGCCTCCCTGGCTTCCCTTTCTGTCTGTTCCAGCAGGTCCTGATGCCTGGTGTCGGGCGGGTAGGCTTTAGCTTCCGCCAGGCCCAGTCTGACCAGTTCAGCATTGACTAATATATCATCCGCATAGACGTAGCGTAGCAGGCGTCCGTATTTATCTGTTTCGGATACGTCTGGCTCCAGTCGTACCTTTTTCCCCTCTACCAGCTGCCGGTTAGCCTGCCATGCTTCCATACCGTAGGCTTCCTCTTCGGGATAAACCTCCGGCGTATCAACACCGATGTACCTGACCCTCTGGCCGGTATCGATGACAATGGTGTCTCCGTCAATAACACGGGTTACTATAGCCATGTCCGGCGCTGAGTTGCAGGCACAAGATAGTATTATCAGGAGGGAGATGATAGCTAACAGCAGGGTTTTAGTATTCATTCTATTTTTGTATTTGTATAACGTTCCCACTCGCTGTAAACGCAGCCGCAGTACTGCTGACGGTAGAGATTGAGAGGCTTGGTCAGGTGGCGGCTGTCCGAGTAGTGTTTCCGAAGGTCGGCATAAAGATATTCCGGGCCTTGTTCCCCGGCGATTTTGCTGCCGATTTCCCGAAGTGCGTCATGCTTCTGATGAGGGCTGATGAGCAGGGTGGTGGTAAAAGCATTAAAGCCATTCTGCCGCGCCGTTTCCGCCGTTTTTGACAGACGAAGGTCGAAGCAGTACCGGCAGCGCTCTGGTTCGTGGCCGGCCACCCGGCGGAAGTATTCAACCATGTCGTAGCCCTCAATAACCGTCAGCGGCAGGTCTATCTGCTCCGCTAATGCTTGCATGCTTTCCAGGCGTTGTTGGTGCTCTATATAGGGATGGATATTGGGGTTGTACCACAGGGCGCTGACCTCATATCCCTGCTGCCGCCAGTGTTCCACGGTATAGGCGGCGCAGTGGGCGCAGCAGACGTGAACTAGGACCGACTTCACGTATACAATCTTAGCTTGAGCAGGGGTGGTTTAGCAAGGTTGGTTTGGAGAAACAGTTAATTTACTCCTCGTACTGAAAGACCTCTTCCAGCGTTACGCCGAAAGCCCGGGCGATTTTAAAGGCCAGCTCTATGGACGGCACATATTTACCCTGCTCCAGGGCGATGATGGTCTGCCGGGTGCAGCCGACGCGGCTGGCAAGCTCCTCCTGCGTCATTTCATCGTGGTCGAAGCGCAGCCTTCTGATGCGGTTGTCTATTCTGGCGTTAGTCATAGATTACCCTCTCCAATAGCCAATCAGGATGCCGATAGACTGGCCTAGTGTACTGACAATAAGGATGGACATGAATATCAGGTAAAGGAAAATGACTGGTATCTGGCCTGCATCCCAGTAAATTTCGGTAAGTGCTATAGTCCAAGCTACCAGCGAAAATAACACCGCCAGCCACTGGATTCTGGGAGCCCTGTCCATTATCAACCGGTCCCGTTCATCAACCAGACTCGGTTTGCGGAGGGTAAGGTTCACCAGTATGAGGTTTGCTACGAGTCCTCCAACCCATAGTACACTGATAATTGCCCTGAATCCGGTGTCTTCAGTAAAGGTGCTTATTCCACCCTTCATAATAAAAACCACTATGAGGGCAATAGCAAAAACAATCCCTATCGCCAGACCGTACCAAGCTCTTTTCTGTAATGGTGCCATTTTTCTGCCTCCTCTCCAGTAATCTATACAATACATATTGTAAAACATAAGATACTAAATGTCAAGTAATTTTTACATTTATTTGCAGAATATTATTTTTTAACTTAAAAGATTTAAAGGAAGAAGCAGTGTTTCTATAGAGTGGGGGTGCTACAGCAATGTTCCCTGCGGGGATTTTTTGTTATAGGGCAGGCCGAGGTGCTCGTAGGCCAGCGGCGTGGCGAGTCGCCCCCTCGGTGTCCGCTCCAGGAAGCCCAGCTGCAGCAGGTATGGCTCGTAAACGTCCGTGATGGTATCCGATTCCTCGCTGATAGAAGCGGCGATGGTGTCCAGTCCCACCGGCCCGCCGTTAAACTTCTCAATAATCGTATGCAGTACCTTGTGGTCTATCTCGTCCAGCCCTATGGCGTCGATTTCCAGCTTGGACAGCGCCGCCTTGGCCACCGATTCGGTGACAATGCCGTCGGCCATTACCTGGGCATAGTCCCTGACCCGCTTGAGCAGGCGGTTGGCCACGCGTGGCGTGCCACGGGCGCGGCGGGCTATTTCTCTCAACCCCTCGTCTTCTGCCTCAACCTGCAGGATTCGGGCCGAGCGTTTGAGGATTTTTTCCAGCGATATGCGGTCGTAAAAATCAAGGCGGTATACGGCACCGAACCTGTCCCTTAGTGGTGGGCTGAGCAGGGCATAGCGTGTGGTGGCGCCAATAAGGGTAAAGCTGGGCAGGTTCAGCCGGAGGCTCTTGGCCCCGGGCCCTTTGCCGATGATAATATCAAGGGCAAAGTCTTCCAGGGCCGGGTAAAGTATCTCTTCTACCGTCCGGTTGAGTCGGTGGATTTCATCGATAAAGAGGATGTCCTGACTGCGGAGGTTGGTCAGGATAGCGGCCATGTCGCCGGTGCGCTCAATGGCCGGGCCTGATGTTGTCCTGATATTAACCCCGACCTCAGAAGCGATGATTTGTGCCAGGCATGTTTTACCGAGGCCGGGCGGGCCGTAGAACAGCACATGGTCAAGGGCTTCACCCCGGGCGCTGGCCGCGGTGATAGCTATTTTCAGATTTTCCTTGGTCTTATCCTGTCCGGTAAAATCGGCAAGGGACCGGGGTCTAAGACTGGTATCAAGCGGTGCGTCCTCGGCACTGGGTTTACCCGATACGATACGAGCTATTTCGCCTTACCCCCTCAATAGACTGTGCTCCAAAGAAGTCCTAGGCGGATGGTTCTTCCTTGTCTTCTTCGCCGGCGGTTTCCATGTCGGCAGCTTCCGCGTCCGGTTTCTCAGCGTCTTCCAGGCGTGATGTTTCCTTGTCTTCTTCGCCGGCGGTTTC
>CAZLEY010000008.1:10763-61966 GCA_964558675.1 uncultured Dehalococcoidaceae bacterium
GTTTCTCAGCGTCTTCCAGGCGTGATGTTTCCTTGTCTTCTTCGCCGGCGGTTTCCATGTCGGCAGCTTCCGCGTCCGGTTTCTCAGCGTCTTCCAGGCGTGATGTTTCCTTGTCTTCTTCGCCGGCGGTTTCTATGTCTACGGTATCTGCGGCCGGTTCCTCAGCGTCTTCCAGGCGTGGTGTTTCCTCGTCTTCTTCGCCGGCGGTTTCCATGTCGGCGGCTTCTGGTTGGCTCAGGCTGGCTATAAGGTTTAGAACTTCTTCGTCACTGGCCAGGAGTCTGAGTGCTTCCTCACCTTCTTCGCCAGCCATTAATTCCGGTACTTCTTCTTCGGCCAGGTAATGAGCCGGAATAAGCTTGCCGATAATGACATTTTCCTTGAGTCCGACCAGTTTATCCACCTTGCCGTTAACGGCGGCTTCGGTAAGGATTCTGGTGGTTTCCTGGAATGAGGCGGCGGCCAGCCAGCTATAGGTACTCAGCGAAGCCCTGGTTATACCCAGTAAAACTGTGTGAGCCGTAGCCGGTTCGCCTCCTTCGGCCAGTACCTTGGCATTAGTGTCTTCATAGGTAAATTTATCAATAAGCTCGTCAGGCACCAGGTCGGCATCACCGGCGGAATCAATGCGTACCTTTGTCAGCATCTGGTGAACGATAACCTCAATATGTTTGTCGTTTATATTCACGCCCTGGGAGCGGTACACCTTTTGTACCTCGTCAACCAGGTATTGCTGGACAGCTTCTTTACCCAGTATGCGCAGTATGTCGTGAGGGTTAATGGAACCGTCGGTCAGTTGCTGACCGGCTTTCACCTCGTCACCGGTCTGGACCCAGATACTGGCACTCGAAGGGAGGATATACTCCCGCTCTTCTTTCTCGGCATAGCTTATAGTCAGCTGCTTCTTCTTTACAGTGACCTCGCCGGCAAAGCGAGCCAGTATAGGCTGGGTTTTCGCCGTTGGGGCGGTCTCCGATTCCGCAGCTTCGGCGGGGGCTTTAGCGGCAAGTACCGTGCCTATGTCGACCCACTGTCTGTTCTTTACCATGACCTGCAAATCGCCGGGTAACGGATATTCATCATGATAAACTTCGGTGCTGATGATTTTTATCCGCCGTCCTTCCTCGTTCTGAATTACCTCGGCTGTACCGTCTATTTCCGAGATAATCGCCTGTCCCTTGGGTATTCTGGCTTCAAAAAGCTCTTCGACCCTGGGCAGGCCGCTGGTAATATCGAGTCCAACCACACCGCCAGTGTGGAAGGTGCGCAGGGTAAGCTGGGTGCCTGGTTCACCGATACTTTCGGCAGCGATGATACCCACGGCCACATCCGAGCCAACGAGGTGTCCACGGGCAAGGTCGCGGCCATAGCAGCGCTGGCAGGTTCCCCGCCTAGACTGACATTTGAGCGGCGACCTGACGTGGACCGAGGTAAGTCCCGCAGCGATAATTTCTTTGACTTTCTCTTCGTCAATTTCCTCATTTTGTTCGACGATAATTTCGTCGGTCTCCGGATGAACTATATCGCTCATCGCCAGGCGCCCCGTTATGCGCTCAAAAAATGGGGGCAACAGTCCTTTTTCTTTTAGTTCAGATATCCATACACCGTCAGTAGTGCCACAGTCCTCCTGGGCGGTGATAACATCCTGGGCGACATCAATAAGGCGTCTGGTAAGATAACCACTATCCGATGTCCTCAGAGCTGTATCCGCCAGGCCCTTACGGGCTCCGTGGGTAGAAATGAAATATTCCAGAATGCCGTGACCTTCCCGGAGGCTTGACTTGATGGGAAATTCAATTATTTTGCCGGAGGGGTCAGTCATCAGTCCGCGCATGCCTGCCATCTGTCTTATCTGGGAAATATTACCCTTGGCTCCTGATGTCGCCATCATGTATATACCACCATAGCGGTCAAGGTTATCCGAGATAGTGTTGGTAATGTTATCGGTCGTTTCCATCCAGGCGCCGACAATGCCGTTGTATCTCTCATCCTCGGTAATCAGGCCGCGGGCATACTGGTCTTCGATGGTAGCGATCCTCCCCTCGGCTTCTTCCAGTAGTTTGGGCTTGCTTGGTGGGACCTCAATATCGTTCATGGCAATGGTAATCCCTGACCTGGAGGCATAGTGGAAGCCCAGTTGCTTGATGCTGTCCAGTACCCTGCCGGTCTCTTCATCTGGTAACAGGCGACAGCAATCAGTGGCTATTTGTTTCAGGGTTGATTTATCAATTACTTTATTGAAGAAACCCAGTTCCGGCGGCAGGACTTCATTGAAAACAATACGGCCGACGCTGGTCTTAATCCTTTCACCTCTTTCCTTGTCCCTGACTTCAATTTCTTCTCTAAGTTTTACAACGCCGAATTCATAGGCAAGCTTTGCTTCCTCGAAACTGCCGAATAATCCGCCATCTCCATCAGACTTGTGCCTGATGCTGGTCAGGTAATAGCAGCCAAGTACCATATCTAAAGTCGGCGTTACGGTGGGCTCACCACTACTTGGCAGCAATATGTTATGATGACTGAGCATCATATCTCTGGCCTCTTTAACGGCAAGCCGGGACAGGGGTATATGAACCGCCATCTGGTCACCGTCAAAATCAGCGTTAAAAGCAGAGCAGACCAGGGGATGAATCTGAATGGCACTGCCATCGATGAGCACCGGCTCAAAGGCTTGAATACTCAGTCGGTGGAGTGTGGGCGCACGATTGAGCAGGACCGGCCGCTCCTTAACGACTTCCTCAAGGATGTCATAGACCTCTGACTTGGCCCTCTCCACCAGCCTTCTGGCGCTTTTGATATTAGGGGCAAGCCCCTGTGCCACCAGGCGGCGCATGACAAAGGGTTTAAACAACTCCAGGGCCATCCGACGGGGTAAGCCGCACTGGTGAAGTTTCAATTCCGGTCCGCATACGATTACGGAACGCCCGCTGTAGTCTACTCGTTTGCCGAGCAGGTTCTGCCGAAAGCGCCCCTGTTTCCCCCGCAGCATGTCTGAAAGTGACTTTAGCTTATGATTGCCGCTGATGGAGATAGCCCGGCCCCTCCTGCCGTTATCGATGAGAGAATCAACGGCTTCCTGGAGCATCCGTTTCTCATTGCGTACAATAATCTCAGGGGCACCTATGTCTATCAGGTGACGCAGCCGATTATTGCGGTTGATAACTCTCCGGTACAGGTCGTTAAGGTCACTGGTGGCGAATCTGCCGCCGTCTAACTGTACCATAGGCCGCAGGTCGGGCGGCAGCACCGGCAGTACTGTTAGAATCATCCACTCCGGTCTGTTACCGCTGTTGCGAAATGCCTCCACGACTCGCAGTTGCTTGCTGGCTTTCTTGCGCCGCTGCCCTGAGGAAGACTGCGTCTCCCGCATCAGGTCATTGCGGAGCCCATCAAGGTTAATATCCTTAATTATCTGAAGGATAGCCTCGGCCCCCATGCCGGCTTCGAAGACGTCCCCGTATTTCTGTTTGAGGTCATGATATTGATTCTCATTGAGCAGCTTCTTGACGTAAAGTTCCTTCAGTTGCTCGATGTCATTAGCCAGCGCTTCCTCAAGGGCTATTTTCCCCTCGTTAAATTGGCTCCGGAGCTGATTTATCTCCTCGACAGTAGCCTGGTCCTGCTCCATCTGGGTGATTTTTGTCTCCAGAGCGTCCTGGCGCTCCGCTATATCCTTTATAGCGCCTTCCTCAAGCTGCCGGATGGCTTCCTCACGGGCTTCCTCGTCAATATGAGTGATAATATACTGAGAGAAATAGAGAACGTGCTCCAGGCTGCGCGGTGACAGGTCGAGCAGTAGGCCGAGTCGACTGGGTATGCCCTTGGCGAACCAGATGTGGCTTACCGGGCACGCAAGCTCGATATGCCCCATACGTTCCCGCCGAACCTTGGCGCGGGCTACCTCGACACCGCATTTATCACAGATAACTCCCTTGTAGCGTATCCTCTTGTACTTGCCGCAATAGCATTCAAAGTCCTTCGTCGGACCGAAAATTCTCTCGCAGAAGAGGCCATCTCGTTCTGGCTTCAGTGTGCGGTAATTGATAGTTTCTGGCTTGGTTACTTCACCATAAGACCAGCTCCTGATTTGTTCCGGTGAAGCCAGGGAGATACGGACAGCATCAAAATCGTTTATTTCAAACATTACCATCTACCTCTTTCCAGATTGTTTCATCGGTCTCTTTAAGCTCTGTCTCCAGTTTGTAGACTTCATCCGTAGTCTCTTCAGCCGGGGCTATCCTGGTCTCTTCTTCATTGATTACCTCCAGGGCAAGCCCCAGGCTCTGTAGTTCCTTAACCAGAACCTTGAATGATTCTGGTACGCCGGGTTGGAGGATATCATCGCCCTTGATTATGGACTCGTACGCTTTGGCCCGACCAGTGACATCATCTGATTTGATTGTCAGCATCTCCTGAAGATTGTGGGCGGCACCATAGGCTTCCAGTGCCCAGACCTCCATCTCGCCGAAGCGCTGGCCGCCGAACTGGGCCTTGCCACCTAGTGGTTGCTGGGTAATCAGGGAATACGGTCCGGTAGAGCGGGCATGAACTTTGTCTTCAACCAGATGAATCAACTTCATCATATAGATATTACCTATGGTTACCGGCTGGTCAAAGGATTCACCGGTGCGCCCGTCGTGCAGGATGACCTTGCCATAGGTAGGTGGTGAGAATCGTCCCTCGGCATTTACCCGTTCTACTACCTGCTTCAGTTCTTCCGGAGTAAAATCGCTGCTGGCTATGTTCAGGTCTTCAAGCCAGAGGCGTAAACCTATTTCTTTTGCCTTTCCTGACATGGATTCATCAAAAACTGCTTCGCCATCATAGCTCTGGCTGTTGACCCATGCTTTGGCTATATCAAGTTGTACGCTTGCTTTCTCTTTCCCGGGGTTGGGGTCAACCGCTCCTGCTTTTTGTACAATCCAGGCACGGCACAGGGCATCCTCGATGGCTGTGTCATCAGCGCCATCGAAGACTGGCGTGAGTGCCCGGAACCCCAGTATCTCAGCAGCCCAGCCTAGATGAGTTTCCAGAACCTGCCCGATGTTCATTCTGGAGGGGACACCAATAGGGTCTAGGATGATATCCACCGGAGTACCATCAGGCAGGAAGGGCATGTCCTCTTTAGGAGCGATGAGGGAAATAACTCCCTTATTACCGTGTCTACCCGCCAGCTTATCTCCCACGGAGATACGGCGTTTCTGCGCAATCCATACCTGCACCCACTGGTTAACTCCTGCGGGCAGGTCATCGCCACTGTTTTTGCTGTCTTTCCGCGTATAGACCTTTACATTTATTACCTTGCCCCATTCGCCGTGAGGGACTCTCAGCGATGTGTCTTTAACCTCTCTTGCCTTCTCGCCGAATATAGCCCGCAGCAGCTTTTCCTCGGCGGATAGTTCCGTCTCGCCTTTTGGAGTAATTTTCCCTACCAGTGTGTCGTCCGGTCTTACTTCGGCACCAATACGGATAATACCGTCTTCGTCAAGCTCACGCAGGCTTTCCTCACCTACATTGGGTATATCTCTGGTAATTTCTTCCGGACCCAACTTGGTATCACGGGCCTCTACCTCATGTTTGGTAATGTGGATGGACGTGAACTTGTCTTCCTCCACCAGGCGGCTACTGATGATAATAGCATCCTCAAAATTATAACCTTCCCAGCTCATAAAAGCGCACAAGACGTTTTGTCCCAGCGCCAGTTCGCCATTTTCGGTAGCGGAGCTATCAGCCAGAACCTGCCCAACTTCAACGCGGTCGCCTTTATCTACCAGGGGACGTTGGTTAATGCAGGTTCCCTGATTGGTGCGCACAAACTTCATTAGTTCGTATTCATCCTTGCCGCCACCATCTCGCGTAACCACAATGTGATATTTGGCGTTCTCTTTATCGTGGGTATTGCTGGAAAGCTCGGTCACTACGCCTGCGTTCTGGGCAAAGACCACCTGCCTACTGTGCTTGGCGGCTTCCATTTCCATGCCGGTAGCCACCAAAGGTGCCTCGGGACGGAGCAATGGCACTGCCTGACGCTGCATATTGGCACCCATCAAGGCCCGGTTGGCGTCGTTATGCTCAAGGAAAGGTGTTAAAGCAGTGGCGACACTGACCACCTGCTTGGGTGAAACGTCCATCAGTTCTATCTTATCGGGTGTCTCCAGAAGGTAGCCGTTACTTAGCCTGGCTTCAACCCTTTTTTCTACAAACTGGTTATTTTCGTCAAGCAGGGCGTTAGCCTGAGCGATTGTATATTTATCTTCCTCGTCGGCCGGGAGATAAATGATTTCGCCAGATACGAAGGGTATTACTTTTACCATCTTGGATTTTAGCTTGGCTACGTTTGCCGCAAGCGCCGGTGTAACCACAGTGCCGGCTTCTATTATCATCTTGCCTTTGCTATTTTTTACGTCCTCCGTGACTGTTCTGCCCGTGAGATTGGCATCCCTGTTGTTTATCTCACTGAAGACCTTGCGGTACGGTGTTTCTATAAATCCATACTCGTTAATGATGCTGTAAGTAGCCAGGGAACCGATGAGGCCGATGTTAGGCCCCTCCGGCGTCTCGATAGGGCATATCCGTCCGTAGTGGGAAAAGTGTACATCCCTTACTTCAAAGCCGGCGCGCTCGCGTGATAGCCCGCCGGGGCCCATGGCTGACAGTCGGCGCTTATGGGTTAATTCCGCCAGCGGGTTGGTCTGGTCCATAAATTGCGATAGCTGGGAGCCGCCGAAAAATTCCCTGACCGCGGCCACGATGGGGCGTATGTTAACCAGGGCGCTGGGGGTAATCGCCTCGGTGCTGATTATGCTCATGCGTTCCCTGACCACCTGTTCCAGCCGTAGAAAGCCAATACGGAACTGGGTTTGAACCAGTTCACCGATAGTGCGTACTCGCCGGTTGCCGAGATGGTCAATATCATCATCACTATCGTGGCCGGTGTTAATCAGGATGATGTGCCTGATTATCTCAACAATATCTTCACGTGTCAGCGTTCGTTCCTTCAGGCTAACGTTAACTCCCAGTCGTTTGTTGAGCTTGTAACGACCGACGTTTCCCAGGTCGTAACGACCCGAATCAAAGAACAGGCCGTTTATCCACTTTCTGGCATTGTCGAGTGAGGGAAGCTCTCCTGGATGCAGTTTTTTGTAGATATCAAGTAACGCTTCTTTCTCATCTTTAATCAGTGGTTCCCGATCCATAGTTGTCCTGACGAAATGATAGTCCGAGAGCTCGTCCTCTTTACCAAACAGTTCCAGCAGTTCCTCGTCACTACCGTAGCCAATGGCACGCAGCAGTGTCGTGATGGGGATCTTCCGTTTGCCATCTATTTTGGCTGAAATGACACTCCGGTTACTGGTCTCAAATTCCAGCCAGGCACCGCGGGTCGGAATTAATTTGGCCTGGCATAGTTCGCGACCGGTAACGGAGTCTTCTTCACTGGTGAAGTAGACTCCAGGGGAACGGAGAAGTTGACTGACCACCACCCTTTCGGCACCACTGGTAATGAAGGTGCCTTTAGCTGTCATCAGAGGGATATCACCAAAAAACAGGTCTTGCTCCTTGATTTCTCCTGTTTCTTTAACGAGTAATCGTACCTTGACATATAGAGGGGCTGAGTAAGTCAGGTCTCGTTCGTGGCACTCCTGCTCAGAATGTCCCGGCCGGGGTTCGCGGTACTCGTAAGCAACAAAGCTGAGCTCAAGTCTGTTGCCGGTCAGGTCTTTAATGGGAGATACCTCTTCCAGTAGCTGCTTCAGGCCTTCTTCCTGGAACCTCTGGAAAGAATCCAGCTGGACCTTAATCAGGTTGGGTACATCGAGGACATGAGGTAACTTGGCGTAGGATTTTCTGGTAACTGAGGACGCAGTCTTGTACGTGGGTGTTGGTGATGTAAAAGCCATCTCTACTCCTTAGATAAATGCACGAAATTCTTCTGTTGTTATAGCGCTATTCTTTAGAATGAAGACGCGCACGCATGCTGCATGCAGCAATACAATGGATACACGTATCTGGGAAGGTTAAAATAAAAAACACTTGGGGCATTATTACAGTTAATAATATTACCATTATTCCCCGGGATTTGTCAAGACCCGTAGCCTGTAAATTTCCACAAAATGGAACGATTTTCATTCTATTTATTATACTTAAACAGGTAAGTTTAAGAATAACGGCGTTGTCCTGTTATAATATAGAGATAGTAACATGGACAGGAGAATGACGACAGCCCGGCTGATACTGGCGATTGTCAGCACGACATTGGAGGAAGTGGCTATATATGTGATATGGCGCTGGCTGCTCCCCGAGTTTGATATCAGTCTGCCTGTTCCAGTACTTGTTGGCGTAATGGTGGCCTGGGCTGCTTTCGGTATTTCACTTTTCGTATTCACCACGCGAACCCTGAAAAAGCAGGTGCTGGTTGGTTTGCCGTCCATGATTGGGACGAAGGGTAAGGCGGCAAGCTCGCTGGAGCCGGAAGGCATGGTCAGGATAAAGGGAGAGCTGTGGGTGGCGACGTCGGCCAGGGGTGATATTACCGTAGGTGAAAATATTGAGGTGGTGGGTGAAGATGGACTAAAGCTGGTGGTACGGAAAGGAAGAGGCTATAAGAAGCCTATACGTTAAACAGAAAGGTAATAACATCGCCGTCCTGGATTACGTAGTCCTTGCCCTCGAGCCTCAGATGTCCCTGTTTACGGGCTTCCGCGATACCGCCACATTTGACCAGGTTGTCGAAGCTGATGCCTTCGGCGCGGATAAAGCCCTTCTCCATATCGGTATGAATTTTACCGGCGGCTTTGAGGGCTGTAGTGCCTTTTTTAATCGACCAAGCCCTCACCTCGTTTGAGGCTATGGTGAAGAACGATATAAGGTCGGATAGTTCATAAGATATCTTAATAGTGCGTTCGAGGCCGGATTCTTCTATACCGAACTCGGTGCGGAATTCCCGGGCAGCACTGTCTTCCAGCTGGGCCAGTTCCATTTCCAGCTTGCTACAAAGGGCGATTGCCCGGCATTTTTCGCCCGGGTACTGTGAATTGACTTCGGCTTCCAGAGAAGCTGTCTGCGGCAGTTCTTCTTCCCCGATGTTAATTACTATCAGAAGAGGTTTGGCGGTGAGAAACTGGTAGTTGGCAATAAGTCTGGCGGTGTCGGGCTCCAGAGTCAGCTGCCGGATAGGCCTGTCATTTTCCAAATCAGATTTAAACTGCGTTAAAATACCTTTTTCCTGTAGGAGACCCTGGCGCTCGGGGGGCCTGGCCCCTTTTAAGGAGGTCTCTATCCTATCCAGCCTTCTCTCTATAATAGTCAGGTCAGAAAAGACAAGCTCCAGATTCAGAGCGGAGATATCTCTCTTAACATCCAGGCTGCCTTCAGGATGTGGTATGCTAGCGTCGGCAAAGGCACGGACGACCCCGATAAGCGTATCAACATTGCTGAGCTGATTAAGCAGTTCCCCGCCTATACCCTTGTCCTGAGCTATGCTCTTAACGGAGGCACCTACGTCGATATACCTGGCTTCAACCGGCACTACCTTCTTGGGGTGAAGCATCTCATCCAGAACCTTGAGTCTGGGCTCTGGAATCTTGGCGATACCAATATGCGGGGCGAGGCCCTCGGTCGCGTGGCTTATGGTATCGGCTTTACCTTTTGTCAGGGCGTTGAAGAGGACTGTCTTGCCGCTCTGGGGCAAGCCTATAATGCCGATGTCAATACTCATCAGTTCGACGCCTGGCTTCCGGGTAGCGCGAGATTATCAGCGGCCTTTCCTGACTATTTCTCGGGCCTTCTTGAGGGCAAGGTCCCTGTGGTCTACATTCATTTTATCGTTGGCGGCCAGGTTAAGCAGGACAAGCAGGGCTTCATGGTCGGCTATTTCACCGAGTTGATTAATGGCCTGGGACCTCATCTTGCCGTCAAGTTGCATGTCAATGGCGATATTCGCCAGCTTCTTCAATTCGTCAGTTTTATTATATTCATCAGGCTTTTCCGACATTTCAATTCACCTCTTGATTCAAGCGGTATGGTTTATCGTTGCTTATTTATATTCTCTTTGCGATTATTCCCTAATGGCGAGGTTTTGTCAACCTTGGGATTTCTTGTCTACCTCACCCCTCGAAGAGTCTTCGACCTGTATCCCCCTCTCCTATCAGGGAGAGGGGGAATTTTTATTTAGAGAGGCTTCGCCTCTCTACGACTCTCTGTAGAGATGATGAGGAGAGAACTATGGAATAGCCGCCGATGCTACGAGAGTGGTGGGTGGGAAAAGATAATAACGAGGAGAGGGGGCTTATAGTAGTGAAGTCAGATTCTGCCAAAAAAATGTGGGTGTGGTAAAATGTAGAAACTCACATTCGGGAGGTCAGCAATTGCTGCATGTACTCATCGGGGAGGATGATTATTCAATTAGCCAGGCGCTTGAGGAGATTAAGAGGAGCATCGGCGACCCCACAGCGCTGCTGACCAATTCTACGATATTTGACGGACGGCAGGTTACTATTGAAGAGTTGCAGGCCGCCTGCGCAACGGTACCCTTTCTGGCTGAAAAACGTCTGGTTGTTGTTGAAGGGTTGCTTGAGCGCTTTGAATCCAGGAACAAATCCAGCCGCAAGAAATCAGCCCGCCAGCCCGACCAGGATGATTGTAAATCAGTAGCCGACTGTGTCAGCCGTATACCGGACTTCACGAAGCTGGTTCTGGTTGATGGCAGGATAGGTGGCAACAACCCGCTGCTGCGTGAGCTATCCGCTATCGCAAAGGTGAGGTCTTTTCCATTATTGAAAGAAAACCAACTACGCCAGTGGGTTGAGCAGCGGATTGCCGGGGTCGGCGTTACTATATCACCGCAGGCTGTTAACCTCCTGATTAGATTCGTGGGTAATAACCTTTGGCTTATGTCCAATGAGGTGGACAAGCTGGTCTCATTTGCGGCTGGACGCCGCATTGAGGAAGGGGATGTCAGGGTGGTGGTGAGCTATGCCCAGGAAGCTAATGTTTTTGCTATGGTTGATGCCATCCTTGAATTCAGAGTTGGCATTGCCCAGGAGTTATTGCAGCAGTTACTGAAACACGGGGCGGCACCAGCCCAGCTTCTGGTAATGCTGTCGCGGCAGGTCAGAATTATGTTACAGATTAAGGATATGAGAAGCCGCGGGAAGTCCCGAAACGAAATTCAGAATAAGCTGGGTCTGACTTACGACTTTGTCCTGCGTAAGGCGTGGGAGCAGGCAGACAAATATACAATGGTACGATTGAAAGAGGTGTATCACAGGCTGCTGGAGGCCGACCTTTCCATAAAGACGGGGAAATACAACGGCGATCTTGCCCTTAATATTCTGGTTGCTGAGCTGGGACAGCGGGGTACCGTTTCAGCTTGACAAATAAACGAAATAGGATAAAGTGGTATTAAGATGATAAAGCAAAATAGCGCACCTGTCCTGTCTGTGGATATCGGCGGTACCAAGATAATGACCGCCATTTTTTCTGCTGAGGGTCGGATGCTGGCCAAAGAGGTCTGCCCGACCCTGGCCGATGAAGGTCTTGAAGAGGTAATTCAACGGCTGTTTTCGGCTATAGATGGCCTGCTTAATCAGAATAATATGGTGCCTTCTCAGCTCGCTGGTATTGGCATTGCCGCTGCCGGTATCATAGACTCCCGCAGGGGGTTGATTACCGTATCCCCCAACCTGCCGGACTGGCATAACGTTCCACTTAAAGAAATAGTCCGGGAAAGATTCCAAGTTGATACTTTTCTGGTTAATGATGCCTGTAGTGCGGCTCTGGGGGAGCACTGCTTTGGTGCCGGGAGGGGGGTAAATAACCTGGTTTTACTTACCCTGGGCACGGGCGTTGGCGGTGGCATCATTATCGGTGGTGAGTTGTATGAAGGGGCGACTGGTAGTGCCGGTGAAATAGGGCATATGGTCATTGATGTTAACGGACCGGAATGCGGCTGCGGCAACAGGGGTTGCCTGGAAGCACTGGCCTCCGGCAGGGCGATTTCCAGGGATATCATAAATCGAATAAAGAAAGGTGAAGAGTCTTCTCTTGTTGAGATAGTCAGGGGGGAAACAGAGAACATAACCGCGGAACAGGTTGGGACTGCCGCCCGGGGAGGTGACCCACTCGCTCTGGACGTCCTTTCGCGGGCAGCCGGCTATCTGGGTATGGCCATGACTAATCTTATAAATATCTTTAATCCGGAGATGATTGTTCTCGGCGGTGGGATGGCAGAACTAGGTGCTCTTTTTATTGACCCCGCCATACGGATGGTTGCCGAAAGGGCTTTTCCGGTATCGGCTCAGGCAGTAAAAATCGTTACCGCCCAGCTTGGTAATGAAGCTGGAGTGTACGGCGCTGCTGCCTATGTTCTTAACAAAGGAACCAGGAGGATAGCATGAAGGTTCGGAAAGCCGTTATTATCGCTGCCGGCCGCGGGACGAGATTCCTGCCTACTACACGGTCGCAGCCCAAGGAAATGATGCCTCTGGTGGACAAGCCGCTAATTCAGTACGCGGTAGAGGAAGCGATGGATTCTGGTATAGAGCAGATTATTATGGTGACGGCCCGGGGCAAACAGTCCATGGAGGACTACTTCGATAGTTGCTTCGAGCTGGAACATTTTCTGGAGCAAAAGGGGGATGAGGAGCATCTGCGGCAGATGTGCGAGCTATCCAATCTGGTTGATATCTGCTATATCCGGCAAAAAGAGCAGCTTGGACTGGGACATGCCATTCTGACGGCCAAAAATATTGTCGGTGGGGAGCCTTTCGCGGTTATCCTCCCTGATGACATTATTGACAGTCATGTGCCCAGTCTCAAGAGTATGATGGAGATTTATGAGAAGTATGAAGCCGGCGTTATTGCTGTGGAGCGGGTTAGCGACGAAGATACCCGGAGATACGGAATTATTGAGCCGGAGTCGGTTGCTAAAAATGTATACCAGATACTGAGCCTGGTGGAAAAGCCGGAGCCGGCACAGGCACCATCGCGCCTGGGTATAGTGGGCAGGTATGTGCTCACACCAGAGATATTTGAAACCATTAAAATTACCCCGCCGGGTACTGGTAACGAAATACAGATAACCGATGCCCTCCAGATACTCCTCAAGAAGCAGAAGCTCTATGCCTATGAGCTCGAGGGGGTACGCTATGACACCGGCACGCATCTGGGCTGGCTCAAGGCAAACTTCGCCTATGCCTTAAAGCGTGATGATATTGGCCCTGAGCTGCGGGAATACATTAAGAAGCTGCTTGGATAGCTAACGTATTCCTCTCGCCCCGCTACCCCTCGGCTGGTTATCTTTTCTCACCCTGCCTGCTTGCGCTAAAGCTCTCGCCTGCCAAAGAACTTGTTCGGCGAGCAGGTCAGCGAAGGCAAACCGCCCTCGCATCATCCATTGCTTATTCCGTAGGGCATCCCCCGCCAATCCCACAAGCAGGGCGTTTGAGAGGGGCGAAGCCCCTCTTATAAAATATTCCCCCTCTCCTGTGAAACCTCGTCAGGAGAGGGGGATACAGGGGGTGAGGTAGAAAAATAGTCCTTAATTGACAGCCGGTATGTCTTAAACCTAAAATCATAGGTAAGTAACCGACAGCCTTTATTTTGGAGTTGTTTTTGTGAATAGCGACGAGATACGGACGGCATATCTGAAATTCTTTGAGGAAAAGGGGCATAAGGTCATACCCGGTTCTTCGTTAATACCTCAGGGTGACACTACCCTGCTGCTGACGACAGCCGGCATGGTGCAGGTCAAGCCTTACTTTCTGGGTGAGGCGGTGCCCCCCAGCCGCCGCCTGGCATCGTGCCAGAAGTGCTTCCGTACCACCGATATAGAGTCGGTTGGTGATGCTAACCATCTCACCTTCTTTGAAATGCTGGGCAACTTCAGCGTTGGCGACTACTTCAAAAAGGAGGCTGTCGCCTGGGCATGGGAGTTCCTTACAGAGCGTATGAAGCTGCCGCCGGAAAGACTGTGGATAACTATCTACCTTGATGATGATGAAGCATACCAGTACTGGCGGGAGATAGGTTTACCTGAGGAGAAAATACTGAGGTTCGGCGAGGAGGACAACTTCTGGGGTCCGGCGGGCAATTCGGGACCCTGCGGACCGTGCAGCGAGATTCACTATGACTTCGGCGAAGAGTTCGGCTGCGGCAGGCCGGACTGTAAGCCGAACTGTGAGTGTGGCCGCTTTTCGGAGATATGGAACCTGGTCTTTACCCAGTATAATCAGGATGAGTCCGGCAAGCGCACGCTGCTGCCGCGACCTAACATTGACACCGGCATGGGTTTGGAGAGAACTGTGGCGGCGGTAGAGGGTAAAGTCTCGGTCTATGAAACCGACCTTTTTGCGCCGCTGCTTGACTGCCTGTCAGGATTAACGGGTAAAAAGTACGGTTCCGATGAAGATACCGATAATGCCATGCGGGTGGTCGTTGAGCACAGCCGAGGCTTGGCTTTCCTCATCGCTGACGGTGTTATCCCCGATAACGATGGGCGGGGTTACGTACTGCGGAGGCTGCTAAGGCGGGCGGCCCTCTTCGGCAGGAGGCTGGGACTGGACAGGGCTTTTCTGTCGGAACTCGCCCGGGTTACCATCCGGCAGATGGGTCGTATCTATCCTGAACTTGAGCAGAGGCGGGACTTCATCATCAAGGTTATTGAGCTTGAAGAAGCAAGGTTCGGGGAGACGCTGAGTACCGGACTGGAACTGCTGGATGGAATTATGGAGAAAGCTGCCGGTAAGAAGGTTAATAAAATCTCTGGTAAAGATGCTTTCCGGCTATATGATACCTACGGCTTTCCCGTAGAGCTAACGCGGGAGATTGTGGCTAAATCAGGTTTCTCGGTGGACATGGCCGGCTTTGAGAAGGAGATGGAGAAGCAGCGGGAGAGGGCGCGGGCGTCACAGAAGTTTAAGAGAGTTTCAAGTGGTTCGGGTGTGGGCGGAGGTGGAGGTGGGGGCGGGGGCGGTTCAGGTGTACTCCATAATATCGAAAATACGGAATTTGTTGGTTATCATAGTCTTGAGCAGGAAGCCAGCATTGTTAAAATAATCGTGGACGGCAGTGAAACCGAGACGATAGAGGCCGGGCAGGAGGCGGGTCTGGTGCTCGATACCACGCCTTTCTATGGAGAGATGGGTGGCCAGCTCGGGGATACCGGCGAGATACTCGGCCCAACCGGGCGGTTCTCTGTTACCGATACTGTCCGTATACCTCCGGATATAACTATACATCAGGGCAGGGTTGTGGAAGGTTATCTGGCTGTCGGGGGGAAGATTCAGGCAATCGTGGACCTGGAACGCCGACTTGACATCGCCCGCAATCATACGGCTACCCATCTCCTTCAATCGGCCCTGCGGCAGGTGCTGGGGGAGCATATCCAGCAGCGGGGCTCTCTGGTGGCCCCGGACCGGCTCCGGTTCGACTTCTCTCACCTGGCCGCCATGACTCGGGAAGAGATAAAGGAAGTGCAGCGTATCGTCAACGAGAAGATTCGCCGGAACCTGCGTGTCTATGATGAGGAAACCTCCTATCAAAAGGCTGTTGCGGCGGGGGCGATCGCCCTGTTCGATGAGAAGTACGGTGATGTCGTCCGTGTCATGAAAATCGGTGAGCCGGCGGTGAGCACCGAGCTGTGCGGAGGCACCCATGTAGAATCCACCGGCGAGATAGGCTATTTTCATATTCTCAGCGAGGGCAGCATCGGCGCCGGACTACGCCGCATTGAAGCCGTCACTGGCCGGGAAGCCGAGGCTTTTATTGACCGGCGTCTGTCTGATTTACGGAAGCTGGCTGATTATTTGGATGCTGAACTGGATAATGTCATGGACAAAGCATCTAGTCTGGTTATAGAGCGAGACAACGAACGTAAGCGCACCCTTTCCCTGGAGAGAGAGCTGGCTAAAAAAGAAGCCGAGTCACTACTGGGTAGGGTAGAAGTGGTCAAAGGTATAAACGTACTGTCGGCCAGGGTGTCGTCTTCCGGTCAGCCGGTAATGCGGGAAATGGCTGACTTTATTCGAGATAAGTTGGGTAGTGCTGTCGTCGTTCTCGGCACGGTCAGTGAAGCCAGGCCTGTTTTTATAGCGGCGGTGACGCCCGACCTGGTGGACAGGGGCTATAATGCCGGCGACATAGTAAAGCAGGTGGCGCAGGTCACCGGTGGTGGCGGTGGTGGTAAAGCGAACTTCGCTCAGGCGGGGGGCAAGCATAAAGATAAGCTTGACGAAGCCCTGAACCTGGTGAAGGACTTAATATAGTATGGAAGAGATTAAAACACGCACTTTAGGACTTGATATGGGGGACAGCCGGATTGGCGTGGCTCTCAGCGACCCACTGGGTATCATGGCCAGCCCGCTGACTATTCTCTCGCGGACGGATGAAGAGGCAGATATTGAGGCTATTATTGATATTGCCCGGCAGAAAGAGGTCGGACGGATTATAATAGGTCTGCCGCTGTCCATGGACGGCAGTCTGGGTCAGCAGGCGAAGAAGGTGAAAGCATTTGCCGCTGAATTGTCCTGCCAGATTGACATTCCCGTAGAATTCAAGGATGAGCGCCTGTCAACGGTATTAGCCAAGCGTATTGTTCGGAATGTCAGAAAAACAAACCGGGAGACCAGGTACGATGCCGCTGCCGCAGCACTCATCCTGCAGAGTTATCTTGATGACGTTGTCCAGACAAAGGAACGTCAGGACGAATCAGGCTAACAGCTTAAATGAAGCCGTCCTGTCAGGTTATCCCGCCCTTCTCATTTCGGGGTTAGCTTTATTGACAAGCATTAAGTCCCGCTAGTATCATAGAATTGGATATTTGTGTTCTGTGAACACTCCTATAGATTGTAGTGTGCTGTCTTATTTATTAAAAGCAGGCTGGTGAGGTAGAGCGAATATTATGGCCGTAAAGCGTGACTATTACGAAGTGCTGGGGGTTTCCAGGGACGCCACCCCAGAAGAAATAAAGAAGGCTTTTCGCAAGCTGGCATTTCAGTACCATCCCGACCGCAATCGTGACGGCGGTGCCGAGGAGAAGTTCAAGGAAGTGAACGAGGCTTATGAGGTGCTCTCGGATGCTGATAAACGGGCAGCCTATGATCGCTTCGGGCATGGTAGTACCGAAGGATTCTTCGGCAGGGGGTTTGAGGGATTTGACTTCGGAGGCTTTGGAGACATCTTTGAGGCCTTTTTTGGCGGTACCAGTACGTCTACCCGCCAGACACCCAGGCGTGGTAATGACCTCCGTTACAGAGTATCCATTTCCTTTGAAGAAGCAGCCTTGGGCTGTGAAAGGGAAATCGAGATAAAACGTACCGAAGTATGCTCCACGTGTCACGGTACTGGTTCCAAACCTGGCAGTCAGCCCAAGCGATGTCCCAGCTGTGACGGCACCGGTCAGATACGCCGGGTGCAGCGGAGCCTCTTTGGCCAGTTTATCAATACCTCTGTTTGCAGCCAGTGTCACGGCGAAGGCAGGATTGTTACCGACCCCTGTCAGGACTGCAAAGGCACCGGTTTTCAGAAGCAAAAGCGCCGCATCGCCGTTACAGTGCCGCCTGGTGTCGACGACGGTAATGGCATTAAACTCAGAGGTGAGGGTGATGCCGGCTCGCGAGGTGGCACACCGGGTAATCTGTATGTGGTGCTTTCGGTAGCGAAGCATGAGTTCTTCGTACGGGATGGTGATAATGTCCTCTTTGAGCTGCCCGTCAACTTTGCTCAGGCGGCTCTGGGTACTGAGGTAGAAGTACCGACCCTGTACGGCAAGGAAAAGCTCAAAATATCGGCCGGCAGCCAGACAGGTAAAGTCCTCCGGCTGAAAGATAAGGGTATTCCCCACCTGCACGGCAGCGGGCGTGGTGACCATCTGGTCAGGTTGTGTGTGGTTACACCCGAATCGCTGAACAAAGAGCAGCGTAAGCTGTTTGAGGACTTGGCAAAGAGCCTGGGGCCTATCAAAAAAACGGGGGTCGATTCTTAATGACGGGGTGCTGAGGGACTGCGGTCCCGCCTGAAGAGAGAGAACAACCGCCACCGCCGCCCGGCTAATTCATGCTTGGCGTTACCGCCCATCAAGTCGACCGCCACCTGGCGGGGGTCGGCGTCTTCATAGAGTACCTGATATATCTTCTCTGTAATCGGCATTTCCAGCCCGAGTTGCTCGGCAAGGTTCTGGGCAACCAGCGTCGTGTTTATTCCCTCGGCCACCTCGGTCATTGATTCTGTTATATCCGCCAGAGAGCGGCCGCTGGCCAGTTCGGCGCCGACATAGTGGTTACGACTTAAGGGACTGGTGCAGGTGGCGATAACGTCACCCAGGCCGGCCAGCCCGGAGAAGGTAAGCGGGTTGGCTCCCATTGTCATACCAAGGGCAGTTATCTCGGTCAGACCTCGTGTCATAAAAGCGGCTTTGGCATTGTCGCCGTAGCCCAGTCCGTCAGCGATACCGGCTCCAAGGGCAATGATATTCTTCAAGGCTCCCGCCAGCTCTACGCCGATGACGTCGGAATTGGTGAAAATACAGAAATTGGGAGTTGTCAGCAGCCTCTGGGCTTTCCTGGCTGTAGCCATGTCTTCGGCGGCTACTACGGCCGCGGCGGGCAGGTTCTGCATAACCTCCCGGGCGAGGTTGGGACCGGAAATTACGCAGATATTGGACTGAAAACGTGGATTTATCTCCTCGGCGATTACCTTTGACATGCGTTTGTTGCTGCCTATCTCCAGCCCCTTGGCAGCGCTTACCACCAGCGTAGACTTGGTAAGGTGGCTTTCGACATGAGTGATGTTCTGCCGCATTGTTGATGAAGGTACCGCCATGATCACAGCAGCTACGCCATCCATGGCCTCATCCATATGGCTGGTAACCGTCAGCTCAGGTGGAAAATGGATATCGGGGAACTGTGCCTGGTTTGGGCCTTTTTCTCTGAGTCTGCTGGCCTCTTTTTCTGTACGTGCCCATAGCCTGACCTCCAGCCCTTTATTGGCTAAAAGTAAGCCCAGCGTTATTCCCCAACTGGTGGTGCCTATGATAGCCATTTTTTGCATGTTTAAGACAAATCCTCGGGTAAGTATCTTGTGCCTTTTTATTTATAGCTGCCGGCCGAAGGTACATTATCGGTTTCAGCCTTCTGGCCGATCTTACGCTCCTTGCCGGACACCAGCCGTATGATATTATCACGGTGCATGACATAGATAAAAATCGCACCTATCATGGCGTAAATAACATATTGAATCGCTGGATATGATGCCATGAGCGGTATTTGCAGGACGTTCAATATTATCAACATAACGAAGGCAGCTATGGCTCCGGTAATAGAGCCGAGTGACATATATTTGGTGGTAAAACCGATGATAAGCATCAGGCCTCCGCCGAATACGGCCGCCGGCCAGTACATGGCGAGCAGGCCGCCGATGAAAGTATTTACACCCCGTCCCCCCTTGAATTTAAGGAATATAGACCAGCTATGACCAGCTATAGCCGCCAGAGCTGCCAGGACCTGGGCGTAGTGCATGGTAAATGCAGGGCTGATGCTGATGCTAACCGCGTAGTCACTGTCAAATATCAGTTTAGCTAATACTACGGCCACTATTCCCTTGGCGATATCCAGGACGAGTGCCAGGGCCGCTGCTTTTTTACCGGACGTTCGCAGCACGTTGGTCATACCTGTCTTGCCGCTGCCGACCTGCCTGATATCCGCCCCGCTGCTTAGGCGACTTATTAGTACGCCGAACGGGACGGAACCCAGCAGGTAACCAATCAATGCCACGGCGATATACAGCCCGGCCATCATGGCTCACCCCTTGTCTTGAAAATTAAGCGAAGCGGTGTACCGGCAAAGCCGAACGCCTGCCGCAGTTTATTCTCAAGGTAGCGCTGGTAGGAGAAGTGGATTAGCCTGGCGTCGTTGGCGAAGATGACAAATGTTGGCGGGTTTACTTCCGCCTGGGTAGCATATAGAATCTTCAGTTGCTTACCGCGACTGCTCGGTCGATTGTGCGAGGCAACCGCCTGCTGGATAACGCTGTTTACCGTGTTGGTGGATAGCCTTTTCAGCCTCTCCCGGTATACTTGGACTACCTGAGGCATAATCTTCTTTACTCCCTGTCCCGATTTGGCCGATATGTATAACACCGGTGCATGGGCGACAAACTTGAACTGACTTTTAATATATCTGTTCCACTCTACAATATCTTTGTTTTCAACCAGGTCCCATTTATTGATTATAAGGATAATGCCCCTGGCGGACTGTTGAATGTAGCCGGCAATATGCGTGTCCTGAGCAGTCGCTGGCTCGGAAGCATCAAGGACAAGCAGGGCAATATCAGCCCTGTCGATAGCCCGCAGGGTTCGCATAACACCGTACCTTTCTACCCCTGCTTTTACCTTTCCCCGTCGTCTGATACCGGCCGTATCAATAAGTAGCACACTTTGCCCATCAAAGTCAAACAGTGTATCTATGGCGTCGCGGGTGGTTCCCGGGCTATCATCTACAATAGCCCTCTTATCTCCTACCAGGGCATTCAACAGCATTGACTTACCCACATTGGGTCGGCCGACAATAGCCACCTTTACGGCTTCCGGTGCAGCCTCAAGCGGCGGTGCAGGTGGCAGCAGTGCGATAATCCTGTCGAGTAGCTCGGCAATGCCGCGACCGTGATGGGCACTGACGGCAAACGGCTCTCCCAGTCCCAGTTCATAAAGCTCCAGGGCTTCGTTTTCAAGTTTGGCGTTATCTGCTTTATTCGCCACGAGCAGTATAGGCTTATTAGAGCGACGGAGCATATCGGCAATCTCCAGGTCGGAAGGTGTTGTCCCATCTCTAACGTCCATCAGAGCGATAATCACATCAGCTTCGTTGATAGCTGCCTCTATCTGCGTGTTAACGCCCTTGGCGATGGTGGAATTTATCTCCAGTTCCAGACCGCCGGTATCAACCAGGGTAAATTCAGTCCCCTGCCAGGTGACATTGGCGAAGATGCGGTCGCGGGTTGTCCCCGGCATATCCTCGACGATAGCCAGTGGCTTTCCCGCCACACGATTAAGCAGGGTGGACTTACCGGTATTCTGCCGTCCGACTATAGCTACAATGGGCTTGCTCAAACGGATTAATCTCCTTCAGGGTGTTTAAGAGGGGCTTTCGCCCCTCTTACTCTTTTTATTTATCTTATCTTTTCCCACCCACCACCCTCATGGCATCGGTGGCTTATCCCGTAGTTTTATCCCTCACCACCCCTCCTTAGAGAGTCTAAGAGAGGCGAAGCCTCTCTTTCTCTTTACCTCCCCCTCTCCTTTGACACCTCGTAAGGAGAGGGGAACACAGCGGGTGAGGTAGATAAAAAACGTCACCTATATCCCCTCCACCGGCTATTTAATATAATCAGGTTAAGCCTCGCGCGCCAGGCTGCCTAAATCCCCCTTCAACTGGGGCAGTTCCCGGGCGAATTTCACGCTGGGGGCTTCTATCTGAGTGCGGGCGACGTTTCTCAGTTCGGTGATGGTATCACGGAAACTCTGCACAAATGCATTATATTCCACGGCAAAACGGTTGTACTGGTCAATTATCTCTTTGGAAATTTCATACTTTTCCGCTATTTCATAAAACTGTTCCGTAAACTCGTAATAATGGTCGTTTATTGACCACAGTTCGTTCAGGTGGGTGTGCAGAAAAACGGTATACCTTCGGCTCCTCAGGTCGCTTTCCACCCTGGTCGTGAAATTACTCGTCCAGGTGTCAAAGATACGTTGAGACATACCACATGACCGTGCCCAGTCCCATATCTTGGGATTATCAATGCTGAATACGCTGTCTATAATGGCAAATATGGAGAGTGATGAGTTGCCCATGAAACGTCGGTTAAAATAGGACGCCAGTTGTGTTAGCCTCATTGACTGGAGCTCGAGTTCATTTTTCCTGGCATTTATCATCGCCACTACTAAGCCGATAGCCAGGATGACCACCAGAGGTGGCGCTACATATTCAATCTTCCATTCATATACCAGACCGACTACAGCTATAGCCGTTATTAAAGCCGGATACCAGCCGCGATTTACCAGTGTTTTGAACATATTGCCTCCACATTCTATTGAAGATTGGCCAGCGGTATCTCCAATCCTCCCAGTATGTCCGCCAGCAACGCCTTTTGTGCATGCATCCTGTTCTCAGCCTGGTCTAAGACGACAGACTGCGGACTGTACAGGATATTCTCGGCCACTTCCTCACCGTGGTGGGCTGGCAGAGGATGCATCAATATGGCGTATCCCCTGGCTAGTGAGAGTAGCTCGCCATTTACCTGATAGGCAGCGAATATCTGGCGGCGCTGTTCAGCCTCGGTCTCCTGTCCCATACTCGCCCAGACATCAGTATAAACAACGTCGGCCCCACTGACGGCTGTGCGGGGGTCTTCGGTGCAGAAAATTTCAGAACCGCTTTCAGCGGCGTATTCCTTAGCCAGGTTTAGAATTTCGTCCCGTACCTGATAACCTTTAGGAGAAGCTATCCGGAAGTTCATTCCACAGAGAGACGCTGCCAGCATCAGGCTGTGCGCTACATTATTGCCATCGCCAATGTAAGCTATGGTTATAACCTCAAGTGTCCCCTTTTTCTCATAAATGGTAAGGAGGTCGGCCAGCGCCTGGCATGGATGCTCCAGGTCGGACAGGGCATTTATAACTGGTACACTGGAATATCTGGACAGTATTTCAAGAGCTTCATGGGAAAAGGTGCGTGCCACAATAGCGTCGACATAGCGGCTGAGTACCTGCGCCACATCAGAAACTGACTCGCGTTTACCCATGCGAACCTCATCCGGCGACAGGTAAAGGCAGTGGCCGCCCAGTTGGCGCATGGCTACCTCAAAGCTTACCCGTGTCCTCAGTGATGGTTTTTCAAACATCAGGACCAGCACCTTCTCGCTTAGCAGGGAGTTCCATCCCTCGGCTTTCATGACGATAGCGTTTGATATGAGCGACCGTATATTCTCACGGCTCATGTCGGCTATGGAAAGAAAATCTTTACTCTTCAAATCAACCCTCCATATGCAGACAGTATAGCACGAAAAATAAATTATTCAACAGTGCCGGTGTGACAATTTTTACTATTGAGTAACATCAGCCGGTACTAACGTATCATCCTTTATTGCTTGACAGGAACAGACCACTTATCTAATATGCAGTTAGTCAGGAGGTCATTATGGCGAAGACTGAGAAGTTTACGGTATCGGGGAGCCAGGTCTTGGAAAAGGTGAAACAGCTCATCCGTGAAGGCAATATCAGGAGGGTACGCCTGATACATGAGGGAAAAACTATTATAGAAATTCCCCTTACTGTGGGCGCGCCGGTGGTAGTAGCGGGTATTCTGATTTCCCCGCTTCTGGCGGCTATCGGTGCCTTTGCCGCGCTGGTGACTGAATGCACCATCGAGGTCGAGAAGATAGACGAAGAGAAATAAAATGGTAGAAATCATTCTGGCCAGGCATGGTGAGACCGATTGGAATGCGGCTGAGATTTTCCGGGGTAGGGCGGATGTGGGCCTGAATGAGACGGGGATGCGTCAGGCGGAGCTGCTGGGGGACTATCTGAGTCGGGATAATATAAATATCGTTTACTCCAGTCCTCTGAAGAGAGCCGTAAGGACAGCCGAAGCGATTGCTGGCCGCCAGGCGCTTGAGGTCAATATTGTTCAAAATCTCATAGACTTAGACTATGGCGCATGGCAGGGATTATCTCGTCAGGAAGTAAAGGAAAAATATCCGGAGCTATATCAGGACTGGACAGACCTTCCCGAGCAGGTGAGAATGCCGCGTGGTGAAAGCCTTGAGGATGTCAGAAACAGGGCTGTGCCTTTTGTTGAAGATGCCGTGCTTACGTGTGGGGAGGGGACGGTGGTTTTAGTGTCGCATCGTGTGGTCAATAAGGTATTAATCTGCGCTCTGCTGGGGCTGGATAATTCTCACTTCTGGAACATAAGGCTGGATAACTGCGGCATTACCCGCTTCAACTATGAACGGAACAGGTTAGTTCTTACCAGGCATAATGATACTTCCTGTTTGCAGCCTGCTAAAGAAGCTCCGCTTAATGATTTCTGATTTCAGGTTGGCTCACTTTACATCACAGGCAAAAGGGAGATACAATGCGTATAGTAATACTTAGAAACGGGGGTGGTGACCAGTGAGCATTGAATGGTTCCGTGACCTGGTAATATGTATTTTCGGTTTGGGGGCAACAGTGGTCGTCTTGTTTCTGGCAGTAATGGTATTTTTATTCTATCGGCGATTGAGGCCGGTGATTGACTCCGTTAAGGCGACTACCAAGACTGTGGAGAACCTTTCCTCCACAGTAGAAGTAGAGGTGGCCAGGCCTCTGGCTCAGGTAGCCGCCTTCGTTCAGGGCATACGACAGGCAATGAGTTTAGTAAAACAATTCACTAAAAAAAAGGGGGAAGATGAAGATGAGTGAAAAAGATACGGGTAGTAGTTTTGCCATCGGTTTTGTCATTGGCGCTGTTGTCGGCGTCGCCATCGGCTTTCTCTATGCTCCTAAGGCGGGGAAGGAAACAAGGGCACTATTGAAGGAGAAAGCGGGGGAGGTTAAGGAAAAGGCAGGCGAGATTACCGAAAAGGCCAAGGAGGCGGCTGTCGAGGCAGGGAAGAGAGTAAAAGACAAATTCGCTACTAAGGAAGCGTAAGGTAAACCGAACGCGTATCAACGGTTTGCCATGTAAGCAATCTTATATTGTCGGCTTTCTTCGCGTGCCATCGTGGATAACTAATTAATTGAGAATTATAATAATTGACGAATGTAATTATTAAACGCTGGCGCCTGGTATCTATAATACTGGGGATTATTATATTTCTCCTGATTCTGTACTGGTTAAGAAATGTAATATTTCCTTTTGCTATTGGCCTCATTCTTGCCTATCTTTTAATGCCATTCGTTTCTTGGCTGGAGAAAAAGCTGCCACCCAGGGGGAAGTGGCCTGATTTTAAAAGAGTAGCCTCAGTTCTGATAGCCTTTATATTACTTATAGTCATTATTGGCGGTTTAATTTATTTTATCGTTACGGCCGTCATTGACGCTACGACCACTCTCCTGGAAAGCGCTCCTGACCTGCTCACCAGGAGTCTGTATCAGGTACGAGTCTGGTTTGAAGGAATCATTGAAAGCCTGCCTGTAGAGATACAACAGGAGGTGAATGAAGCAGTCAGTGAGGTCGGAGCGTCAATAGGCGGGTACATCAGGGATGCCATAATTGGCTCGGTCAGCACTATCTCTGGTGCTTTCTACTTGTTTCTTGGTTTTGCCGTATTACCCTTCTTTCTCTTTTATCTTTTAAAAGACTCGGAAAAGCTGAGAAATGGTCTTAATTCAGCGATGATACTGGGTGCTGCCGCGCATTCCCGGAACGTACTCACCATTGTGGAGAGGGTACTGGGACGGTACATTCGGGCTCAGATTATGCTCGGGCTGATTGTTGCTTACTTCACTTTCATAGGGTTGCTTATACTGGAAGTACCGTATAAGATAGCCCTGGCTCTCCTGGCTGGTGTATGTGAGGTTATACCGACACTGGGACCCTGGATTGGTGGGGCTGTTGCGGTAGTTGTAACACTGGCCGTGGTGCCGGAAAAAGCATTGTGGGTAGCTGTTCTCTTTATATGTGTCCAGCTGGTGGAAAACAATCTGCTTGTTCCCAAAATACAGAGTGCCTATTTACGAATCCATCCTGCTATTATGATATTCCTGCTTGTCCTGGGCGCGTATATTGCCGGTTTCTGGGGGTTGCTGCTGATTGGCCCGTTGACGGCTACCCTTGTTGAGATTTTCAAATACATACGTGACTACTATCGTAAACAGGAGCCGCCTAGATTAATCGAGCCTGAGGAACCATTGTGATGCAACCCGGTGGCATCAAGACGTGGGCCGGTGAAGGGAGTGGGGGATGGGTAGAAGGCCACTACTTATTTTCGTCTATGAGTGCATCCCACGGCGTATCCATCTGGGGGACCGGAACCTCAATTACCGCCGGCCGGTTTGCCGCCAGTGCCGACCTCAATGCTTCTCCAAGCTCCTTATGATGTGCCAGTTTGATACCCAGGGCACCGAACGATTCGGCGAATTTGACATAATCTGGATTATGCAGTCTATTACCGATAAATCTGCCGCCGAACTGGCGGCGCTGTATGCCCGAAACTGTCCCGTAGGCATTATCGGTAAACACCAGGGTGACCACGTTTATTCCTTCCTGAACGGCGGTGGCTAATTCCACAGATGCGTACGGGAAGCCTCCGTCTCCGCATAGAGCGACGACATACCTGTCGGGATTGCCTATCTTGGCGCCGAGAGCGGTGGGGAAGGCGTAGCCGAGTGTGGCGAAATAGGAGGAATCAACGTAAACGCGCGATTTATTTACGGGGTAGGCGATATCACACCAGTAGCCGATATTCGTAATATCCGGTACGATGATGCCATCATCCTGCAAAACATCATAAATGGCCTTAATAATCGAGAGCTGCACCGGGGCGGTCTTCTCCAATAGGGCAGCTATCCCCGCCCTTATTTGCGCAATATCTGTCTCCAGCCACTGGCTGGCACCGGAGCCGTGCAGTTCCTGAAGCAGGGCTAAAAGAACTGTACGAGCATCGGCCGTAATACCCAGGTCTATTCTATGGTTTTTACCCAGTTCTTCGGCATCGAAGTCTATCTGGATAACTTTCTGGTCGGGTCGCAGTTTTAGCCTGGTGTTGCCCGAGGCGCGCAGGCGGCTGCCGACAACCAGGATTACATCCGCTTTTATCAGAGCCGGATTCAACCAGAGGATAAAGTTACCAGCACACAAAGGATGACCGCAATGGATAGAGCCCTGGCCCTCGGTGGTCATGACTACCGGCGCATTGAGCTGCTCGGCTAGTTGAGTAATTTCCCCGGATGCGCCTGATTTAGCGGCACCTCCTCCGGCCAGAATCAGCGGGTGCCTGGCGTTACGAAGAAGCGCGGCAGCCTTCTTAATTTCATCTGGACTTGGTTGGGCCGGTGTACCGGGTACAACCGCAGGCAGTGACATTTCGGCTTTATCCGACCACAAGTCAAAAGGGATTTCCAGTTCCACGGGGCGCGGGCGGCCGGTCTTTAGCTGTGTTAAGGCCTCCTGTAAAGCAACGGGTATATCCTCTGTCTTTAATACGCGGCGGCACCACTTGGTCAGGTGGCGGAAGATATCTGTTTGTCCATCCAGCTCGTGGAGAACACCTCTATGAAGGCCCAGATGGTAACTCTCTATTTGTCCGGAAATCAGGAGCACCGGTGCCGATGCCGAATAGGCGGTACCTATGGCGGCGGTAGTGTTGAGGGCCCCCGGACCGGGCAGCACCAGCACCACACCTATTCTGTCGGTGGTACGGGCATAGCCGTAAGCCATATAGGCAGCCGACTGTTCATGGCGTGTTGATATCCAGCGGATACTTTTATCACGGTAAATGGCATCAATAGCGTCCATTATCTGTACGCCGGGTATTCCGAAAATCACTTCAACGCCTTCCCGGGCTAACGATGCTACCAGAGCTTCGGCCCCGCTCATGTAAGGCATTATTGCCTCCGTAACCAGATACTACGCATATATTATATTACAAATTATTGAGTACGGTAACCGTGAGCGCAGTGAATCTGCCGGGGCCAGTGTTACTAATAATAGAGGTCAGAATTGGAATGTCAATTATCGCTTCGGTCTATCGAGAAAAACGCCTTGGCGTAAAGCGGCAGCATAGATGTGACATAGCTGAGACAGAAGTCAAAAGGAGGCTTCATATTGGTTCTTGCTCCCTGGAGGGGGCAAGACATCAGACATTGGGTCAGTGACACATGACCCGTTTAAGAGGAGCCGTTATTTATATTGACCTCTGCGGTCTAAACCCAATTCTAATAATGGCAGATTAATGTCTTATTCCTTGTATTGTATGCTTTCGGCTGTTACGCCGAGTGAGTTCCCGTAAAGATTATCAAGGAGCGATTTGATTTCCCTGAGCCTTTCCGTATCACGGGTGATTCGGTTTAATCTATGAGCTGCCCATTTTTCGATTTCAATGTCGGGCACGCCCAGAGCTCTGGCCACATTTATCGTGGCGTCGGTAACCTTTCTTGAGTAACCAGTACTCTCTTCAAACCTGGCTTGCACGCCGCAGGCTATGGCGTCCATCCTCTCGAGCGATTTTTCCTGGTTTCTCCCGCTCTGTTTCTCAACTTGATATAGGTTTGAAGTCTTCATAAGTTAATTCTCCTAATGTAATACTTACTTCCTTGTATACCATTAGTCGGTTGCCTATTCTGAAGTAGTAATTGACTACAGCTCAATTAAAGAGCGAAGCTTGGCTGTTATGCCAAGCCTGTTTCTAACCTCCTTCCTTTCTGTTCTCGTCTTCAAAGAGCCATCCCTTGACAGGCATATGCCATGCCTCAAGGAATTCTTTAAAGTCTCTCCTGTCAATACGGTAATGCCCGCTCGGCAGGCTGAAAGCATTCAGTCTGCCACTCTTTATCCATTCAAGTACTGTGCTTTTACTCACCTGACAATACGCGGCAATATCACGCGACGTTAAACGGACATTCGTTTTATAGTTGTTTTTGGTCACAGCTAGCTCCTCTACAATAAAGTAAAGATACAAGCCTGTGTGTTTTAAGTGTTTTTAACGAAGTAGGCATATTACACATATGATAAGTTTGTCATATTACAAACACATCACAAAATGCTCTGAAAAAGTCACAAAAAAGTAACAAAATCCGTTGCTTGAAATCAGAAGGTTGATAGAAACTCACAGAACTCTTCTCAATGGCACGTGTGGATGACAAAGATATCACAGAACAGAATAATGATGTCGCAACAATATCACAAAATGTATGACCTCAGGCAATTATACCGGCCCGATTGCAGGAAGTCCTTTTCTATGGGGTTTGACATGACGTTATATTGCTGGTAATATAGGCTGTCTCTCGCATTATGGGTGGAGTATGAATTTATATGTCTGAAACCAGGATACCGGAATTTGGCGTTAAGCATGTGTCTCGCTCTGGACACAAGCCGGGGTCAGGGATAACGATAAGAAGTAAGGTGTGGCTGGAGAAAGACGGCAAGCTATTCATGGGTTGGGGCAGGGCAACGCTACTGGAGCGTATTGACCAGCTTGGTTCTATATCGGCGGCGGCCAGGTCAATGAAACTGGCTTATCGAAATGCCTGGCTCTGGGTTGAAGCTATGAACCGCCTGGCGTCGTCACCGCTGGTGGAGAAGTCCACCGGGGGTGCCCGGGGAGGTTACGCAAGGTTGACGGAGGAGGGTAGGAGGATTGTGGCCGAGTATAAAGAAAAACGCTCCAGAGTACGGGATACACTGAAGTAGTAGACGTAAAAATTTTCAAATATCGTTATATTTATAATAATATAGCGTTTAATTAAACAGGTGATATCGGACTGGAAAGAAGAAAAAGATGAAAAAGATAATGAGTTTGGTATTAGCAGGCATGATGCTGCTAATTACGGTTAGCGGATGCGCTGAAAAGGAGGAAGCGTCTATCGGGATGGCGGTTGAATTTATGGACCACGCCGCCTGTGCTTATATCAGTCAGGACAAGGGGTGGTTTGAAGAGGAAGGTCTGGACCTGACTGCCTACGAGAGCTATGCCACCGGTATGGCTCTGGCTTCGGCTTTGGCCCGGGGTGATACGGCGGTCGCCTACATCTGCCTGATACCGGCCATTAATGCCTATGCCAACGGTGGAGTGCCAATAAAGGTAGTAGCCGGTACGCATAAGTACGGCTACGGCCTGGTGGTTGATGCGGACAAAATAAAGGCTGTCAGCGATTTGGAAAAGCCTGATATTCGCTTCGGCTGTGTGCGGGAAGGCGGCGCCGTCGATGTATTCCTCCATAAGATTATAGATACGTACCATCTCGATGAGGGCAAGGTGCTGAGCAATGTTCAGCGCATGAATCCCCCGAAACAGGTTCTGGCAATCAAGACGGGGCAGCTGGATGCTGCCTTTCTGCCGGAGCAGTGGGCGACCATGGCCGAGGAGTTTGGCTTTACCATGCTGCTGACGAGTCAGGATGTCTGGCCGGAGATGCAGGGTAGCGTCCTGGTGGTTAAGGAAGACCTGATAAACGAACATCCGGAAGTGGTGAGGAAGCTGATAAAGGTATCGCAACGGGCAACCGACTGGGGTAACCAGCATCCTGAAGAAGCGGCCGAGGTTGTAGCCAGGCAATTGCAGGCTACTGGCGATGAAGTATTGCCGGTTGAAGTGGCCGATGTTGCTTCCAGCCTGGCGATTACTCCCGAGGTGCTGCGGCGCTCCATGCAGCGGATGGAATTTACCCTAAGCATTGACCCTGAAATGGTTCAGGATATTATTAACTATGTTGCCGAACTGGGCTATATAAAGGATAGCTTCAGTTCCGGGGACATTCTTGATTTGAGGTTCCTTGATTGAAGGCCGTGCTCAGTAAGCTAAGACCGGGGTGGGGAATATTGCCTGTCGCCGTGTTCCTGGCGATATGGGAGCTGGTAGCCAGACTGGGTATACTCCCGGGTCATTTCTTTCTGCCCCCCTTCTCCACCGTTGTAGCGGAGTTCTATCACCTGAGCGCCAGCGGGGTGCTGGGCGAAAATTTCCTGAGCAGTCTGGTCAGGGTGCTTATTGGTTTCTCTGCCGGCTCGGTGGCTGGTATCGCCGTGGGGACTCTTATGGGGTGGCGGACCGTGGTCAATAAGGCACTGAACCCTATCATCAGCCTCTTTTATCCCATTCCCACCCTTGGCTGGATACCCCTGCTGATGCTGTGGATAGGTATCAACGAGATGCTGCCGATTACTCTGATATTCATCTGTTCCTTCTTTCCCGTCCTTTACAACACCGTAACCGGCATCAGGAATGTTGATAAAGACTATATCAGGGCGGCCAGGACTTTAGGGGCGTCCGACGGCAAGGTTCTGGCTACCGTGGTTATGCCGCTGGCGCTGCCCAACATCTTCACCGGGCTGAGGCTGGAAGCGGGCATGGCTTGGCGGGTAATAATCGCCGCCGAGATGGTGGCTATACCCACCGGGATTGGCGCCCTGCTTATGAAGGCGGAGAGCCTGATTCGTATTGACATCATCATCGTTTGTCTCATTGTACTGGCGGTAATGTGTTTTCTCTTCGAGAAATTCTTTGAGTATCTGGAAGCCAGGCTGACTGCCAGATGGAGATAATATGCCCTCAATAACTCTCAAGAATATATGTAAATACGTTTGCCGGGATGTGAGCCTTGAGATATTGGATAGGGAGTTGCTGGTTGTCTTGGGTTCAAACGGCGCCGGTAAAACAACCCTGATTAACATAATCGCTGGACTGACCGACTACGAGGGGTCGGTGCTGTTTGATAATGTCCCGGTGGATAGACTGCCGGCTAACAGGAGAGAGGTGGGCTACCTGTTTCAGGGGCTGGTCTTGTTTCCCCACCTTGATGTCGTTACCAATATAGCCTATGGCTTAAGTGCCCGGAGATGGCCGGATAATCGGATAGAATCCAGAGTAAACGAGTTACTCGAACTCATGAATATAAAGCACCTCGCCTCGCGCTATCCAAAGCAACTGAGTGGTGGGGAGAGGCAACGAGTGGCTCTGGCCAGGGCTATTGCTCCGTCACCCCGGCTGCTGCTTCTGGACGAGCCTATGTCAAGTCTGGATGCCCAGACTGCCAAGTATTTGAGGACCGAGTTAAAGCAGTTGCAGCGCCGCCTGGGTATTACCGCGGTATATGTGACCCACGACCTCATGGAAGCTATCGATATGGCGGATAGAGTGGCCGTTATCCACAACGGACATGTAGAACAGGTGGCTGAGCCGGAGAAGATACTCTTCTATCCCGAGGGTGAAATGGTCTCCGATTTTATAGGTGCACCGAATATCCTTGACTGCGATTACTGCCAGAATTTGGGACAGGGCATTATGGAAATCACCAGCGGTGGTCTGAAACTCATCGTTCCCCATGAGGGTGAATCCATTCAGAAGGTTGCTATTCTACCACGTCATATTTATGTATCGGAAACCAAGCCTCCCGGACAAGGTGTCAATGGCTTTCAGGGGACTATTACCGACATTAAATATGCCCGTAACACCGTTAGAATCGGGATTGCGGTAGGTGAGAGTAACCTTGTGGCGGAAATTCCCTATCATATATTTGAAGAAATGAATTTAGTCGCAGGCAAGGAAGTCTTCCTGATATTAAGGATGCGCAGGATAAGGGTGTATGAAAGCAACACTTTATAAATATTATTCCGAAAAATATACCAAGATTGTACCCTTATAAATGAACCTTTTCTTTACTTCTGCGTTATAATATAAGGAAGAGCTTATTATAGACGGGAGGTCTATTATGAAGAAGTTGATAGCAGGTCTGTTAGTAATAATTATACTGCTGGGAACTGTTGCCTGTGCCGAAGGGGCTCGCGAGCCAACACCGGAACCGACTCCAACCCCGGCACCGGCACCTCCATCACAACCATCAGGGATGTTTAATTTTGGTGGTGAAGACTCGGCGGCACCTCCAGTAGTGATTCAGCAGGCGCCAGCACCTGTAATTGAGATACCGTCAGCTGCTCACACTGAACCGGGGAAGGGCGTCTCGGATTATGATGAGTCATTTGTGCCGGAGCGAATGATTGTTCGCACCGGTGAAATGGCGCTGGTGGTAACGGATGTCCTTGAAACTATGGAGAAAATTATCGAGCTTGCTGGTAGATATGATGGCTATGTCGTCTCTTCAAATAGCTGGCGGGAAGGCGACAGTCTGGTCGGGTCAATTTCTATTCGGATAGATGCCGGGAGCTTTGACAATGCTATCCGGTCACTGCGCAATATGGCGGTGGAGGTTAATTACGAGAGCACGACAAGCAGGGATGTAACCGAGGAATATGTTGACCTGAGTGCCCGACTGAGTAATCTTGAGGATACCAAAGTGCAGCTTGAGAAGCTGCTTGAGAAAACGGAGGAAAATGTAGCCGACATCCTTGAGGTTCAGCGTGAGCTCTCCAGTGTAACCGGAGAAATCGAGCAGACGAAAGGACGCATGCAATACCTGGAGCAGACCTCTTCTACCTCACTGATTAGTGTGCAGCTTCAGCAGTCGGAGCTCGGTGTAAACTTTTCCGCCAGCAGCAGAACGGTAAAAGTAGGACAGAATATTCGGTTTGACCCTGACATCGGCGGTGGTATTTCTCCCTTCAGCTATGAGTGGGACTTCGGCGACGGCGACACCAGCACTGAAGTAGCCCCCACCCATGAATATAAATCCGATGGTAACTACAACGTTACCCTCAAGGTGACCGATGACCAAGGCCAGACGGCCACCAAGGAGAGGAAAAACTACATTGATGTCCTGCCCGGCTGGAGTGCCGGTAAAGTAGTAAGCGGCGCCTGGAACGGACTTATTGGCCTTGGGCACGTCCTGTTTACTATTGTCATCTGGATAATATATTTCATCCCGCTCTGGATAATCATCGGCGTGATACTCTACTTCGCCTGGTGGCGCCGGAAGAAGAAGGCTAACGGGAAAGACGCTTCATAATATCTTCCCGGCTTAAGCCTTCAATGGCGATAACCTTATTACGGCTGGTGTGACCTTTAACAATAGATATGGAAGCTCTGCTTACTCCCAGTGCTTGGCTGAGGAAAGCGGTAAGCTCCTTATTGGCTTTACCTTTAACCGGCGGCGCGCCGACCTTTACCTGAAGCACATCGTCGGTGAAACCGGTTATCTCATTACGTCTGGCGTTGGGAGTAACTTTTAAGCTGAGCCAGTTATTGTCGCTTTGACTGTCTGCGGTCAATTTAGTTTCTTATTATCTGAAATGGGAGGAGTAAGCTAATCGCTCATCTCTCCCTTATAACCCACCGATATGGCGATACTGGCCAGTAACAGAATCGCTGATATTAATAACCAGAAATCCCACGTCAGGTCAACACTGAGGTCTAGTGTTACCAGTTCCAGGATGGTAATGACACCAAATATCGCGCAGAGTCCGCCGATACCGCCTAGGATTGCAGCGAAGATTCCCATCAGTAGCCTCCTTCTCGTTTTATCGTATCAATCCTGATATTATATAATTAGAGTGTAAGTCTTATTATACCCGTTTGGAGATAATATAGCATGAAATTGATAAATAATCTATATTTCTATCCGGAACAGGGAATGCTTGATTGTAATACTTATGTAATTACCGGTAATCCCGGTGTCATTATCGACCCCGGCAACCAGGCTTTTTTATCTACAAAGATAAGTGGTTTACAAAAAGACGGCATTAACCCCGGGGATATCAGTATTATCACCAATACGCACCTTCATGTTGACCACTATGGCGCTAATGAGGCCTTTAAAGAACTCTCCGGAGCCAAAATCGCCATTCACCCTGTACAGAAAGAAAACTACAGGCTGGTGGTTATTGACGGCGCCCATCTTTTCGGGATGCCTGTAATAGAGTTCACGGAAGACTACTGCCTGGATGGTGACTACTTAATTACCGATGCCATGGAATTGGAGATGATACAATCGCCGGGGCATTCGCCGGACTGTGTCTGCTTTTATAATCGGCGGGATAAAGTGCTGATTTGCGGAGACGTGGTATTCAATATGAATACCGGACGGGTTGACCTTCCCGGCGGCAACGTTGAGGAGCTGAAAAAGTCCATCGAGCAGCTATCACGACTGGAAATTGAATATTTACTTCCCGGCCATATGGATATCGTAACCGGCGCCAAGAAAGTCGCTGATAACTTCGACTTTATTAAGAATAACGTGTTTTCATGGCTATGATAAGTATGATGGGTATGGCAACGGAGTCGTTTGAACTGGGGCCGATAAGGCCGCCGAACGAGGCATTTTCGCTGCTTATCCGTGTCACCAGGAACTGCTCCTGGAACAGGTGCAAGTTTTGCCCTATTTACAAAGGCGAGAAATTTCAGTTGCGGTCGGTGGCGGAAGTCAAGCAGGATATCAGCATGGCTAAAGTCATTGCAGATAAGATAAAGGAGCTTGCCTGGAAGTCCGGCCGCGGTGACAGTGTCCGAGAGGTGGCGGCCATGGTGTTGAATAATCCCCCCAACGATGCCTATCGCAACGTAGCCTTATGGCTGTACGCTGGTGGTAAAAACGTCTTCCTACAGGATGCCAATACCCTGATTGTGAAGACGGGTGAACTGGTTGAGATAATCAGGTACCTGAAGGAGACTTTCCCGGGCATCGGCCGTATTACCAGCTATTCCAGATCCAAGACGGCGGCCAGAAAGAGTCTGGAGGAGCTTGTGGAACTGCGTGAAGCCGGGCTCTCCCGACTGCACATGGGGCTGGAGTCCGGTTATGACCCGGTGCTTCGATTTATGGATAAAGGCGTTACCGCTGCCGACCATATCGCCGGTGGTAAAAACGTCGTGGCGTCCGGCATATCGCTGTGCGAGTACGTTATGCTGGGGGTGGGGGGCAGGACGATGTGGCGCGAGCATGCCACGGAAACGGCCAGGGTGCTTAACGAAATCAACCCCGACTACATTCGGTTCCGGACCATGACCATCCAGCCCAGGATGCTTATACACAATGATGTGGTGAACGGTGATTTTATTCGGGAAACGGATGAAGAGATTGTAGAAGAAGAGAAGCTGCTGATTGAGAACCTTGAGTGCCATTCGAATATCGTCAGCGACCATATGATAAATCTGCTCCAGGAGGTTGAAGGCAAGCTGCCCGAAGATAAAGAGAAGATGTTGGCTGTTATCAGCCGTTTCCAGGCGCTGCCGCCGGAAGATAGGGCTAATTTCAAGCTCGGGCGTCGACTCGGCATATATAATCAACTTGATGACCTGGATGATGCTCGCCTTCATGACGAAGTTGACCGGGTAATAGGGAGGCTTGGGGAGGATGGCGTCAGCGATGAGCTGCTGTTCAGCCTTATGGAAAGGTATATTTAGATATGGCTGGTCTGGAACGGGAAATCGGCGATTTATTACGTAATAAGGGGCTGACGCTGGGGGTGGTGGAATCAGCTACTGGCGGGCTGATATCGCATCTTGTTACCAATGTCCCGGGCAGTTCCGACTACTATAAGGGGTCGGTAACAGCCTACAGCAATGAGACTAAAATTAAGGTTGTCGGCGTGAAGGCGGCTACTATTGAAAAATACGGTGCTGTGAGCCATCAGGTGGCTGAGGAGATGGCATCGGGGGGGAGAAAGGTGCTGGCGGTTGATATATGCCTTGCCGATACCGGTATTGCCGGACCGGCCGGAGCAACGCCGGATAAGCCGGTGGGGCTTTTCTACCTGGGATATGCCCATGAGGGCGGGGTTTTTAGCCAGAGGCACGAGTTCCATGGCGACCGCGAGCAAAATAAAAGAAGCGCCGCTGAGGCAGCATTACGGTGGTTGAAGGAATACCTGATGAGCCTGGGGGATGTTTAATTGAGGTAAAGCTTACCCACACCCCGCCTCTTTACATATCTTTTCCCACCCAGGCCGCCCGGTATCATCCTCTGTATATCCCGTAGTTCTTTACCCCGCTCCAGGCGGAGAGTTTAAGAGAGGCGAAGCCCCTCTTTCTTTTACTTCCCCCTCTCCTTTGAAGGAGAGGGGGACACAGGGGGTGAGGTAGATAAAATAGCTTCATTTCATATCTTGTCCCACCCGCCCGCCCTCGCATCATTCGCTGCTTATTCCGCAATTTTCTCCTTGCCACCCCCATAAATGTCATTGCGAGGAGCGTAGCGACGAAGCAATCTCTATTGTCATCTATAAGCAATTGATTTACCCCCCACCCACTTTGATATATTTTCCCACCCGCCCACCCTCGTAATATTTTTGGCTTATCCCGGAGATTGTCCCCGCCGTACCGTCCCGGGGTAGTGGTGTAATTAAAATAATGGGTAAGATACGAATGCCGCGAGGGTGGGACAGGGTGGGAAAAGATAAAAAGAATAAAAAACCGGTGCTGTGTCGGGCGGTGGGTCAATTTGAAAAGTAAAGCAATTCCCTCTACAATATCGGCATGGTTATGATGAAACAGATGGCAGTCTGAAAACTATGGAAGGAAACTTAAATGATTGAGATTATCAAAGCTGAAGAACGCCATATCCCGGATATCTGTAATCTGTGGCTGGAATTTATGAGGTATTCCGAGGATATCGACCCCATCTTCGCGTTGCGCGATGGGCCTGTGCCAGGCTTTGAGAAAGAATACCTCCGCCCGGTGATGCAAAATAAAAATGGTCTTGTCTTTGTGGCTCTGGACAGGAAGAAAACAGTCGCCTATTCCAATTCACAAGTACAAGAGCCGCCGAGCGTAGCCACGCGTAAAAAATGGGGTCTGATAGATCATTTATTCGTTACCAAAGACTACCGCCGCCGTGGCATCGGCGAAAAAATGTATGCGGCAATACTGAAGTGGTTTCACGCCCGGGATATCAACCGCATCGAGTTGCAGGTTATAGTTAAGAACGAGGCGGCAGTTTCGTTCTGGCGGAAGCACGGGTATCTGGATTTCCAGAATACGCTGTACCGGCAGTTTTAGCCTTTGAGTTTTGACTTATCCTTAAAAGACAATGCCCCGGTAGGGCACACTTTAATGCATTCGCCGCATTCCAGGCACCTTTCGCTGCCTATCGGCTCATCGCCGAAGGTGGTCATCACTCTGTCAAACCCCCGGTGAGCGAAGCCGAGTATGGCTGTTTCCTTGTGTTGTCGGCACACCCGGACACAACGTCCGCACAGGACACATTTATTCGGGTCGTAGGTGAAAAGCGGGTTGCTGTCGTCCACGGGCAGTTCTCTCAACAACAGCCGGAACCGCTTCGTTTTCAGGCTGGCTTTCAGGTGCTTGGCGATTTTTTGGAGCTCGCAGTCCCCGTTCGCCGGGCAGTGGGCGCAGTCCAGCGCGTGAGAAGCCATCAGCAACTCGAACCCGGCCCGTACCAACGAGACGGCCTTCTCGCCTCTGGTGTTTACCACCATGCCTTCGGCTACCTCTTCGGTACAGGCGGTCACCGGCTCTGCCTTTCCTTCTATTTCAACGAAGCATAGACGGCAGGCGGCCTCCGGCTCGGCGTTATCTCGCATCGCACACAGGTTGGGGATATAGATGCCATTGTCCAGTGCCGCCCAGAGGATTTTTTCTCCCTTGTAGGTGGTAATTTCTTTCCCGTCGATAGTTAGAGATACGGTTTTCATTTATCGGGCACCTCGCTGGGCGGCGATAATCTCACCACGGCGTTATATTGGGGCGGGCAGGCATCGACGCAGGTGCCGCACTTAACGCATTTCTCCTGGTCGATGACCTTTATCCTCTTTTTATTGGGGCTTATCGCCTCTACGGTGCAGGTGCCGACGCAGGCATCGCAGGAACGCTCGCATTTGTCGGGGAGTATGTAATAGGCGATTAGATGCATGCACATCAGTGCCGGGCACCTGCCCATTAATATATGTTCCTCGTATTCGTCCCTGAAGTAGCGCAGGGTGGTCAGTACCGGATTTGGCGCCGTCTTGCCCAGATTGCAGAGAGACCCGTTTTTTATCTCCCCGGCCAGACGGTTCAGACTATCGATGTCTTCGATTTTGCCCTGGCCTTGGGTAAAATCACTCAATATCTCCAGCATCTGTTTGGTTCCCAGGCGACAGAAGGTGCATTTGCCGCAGGACTCCCTCTGGGTAAACTCAAGGAAATAGCGGGCCATCTCCACCATGCAGTCGTCCTCGTCGATTACCACCATCCCCCCGGAGCCCATCATGGCCCCGGCGTCTTTGAGAGAGTCGAATTCGACGGGCAGGTCCAGTGCCGATTCGGGCAGGCAGCCGCCGGACGGCCCCCCGATTTGGACGGCTTTAAAACGCTTGCCTCCGGGGATACCGCTGCCGACATCGAAGATAATCTGCCGCAAGGTGGTGCCCATGGGGACTTCTACCAGGCCGGTATTAACTATCTTGCCCGCCAGGGCAAAGACGGCGGTTCCGGTGCTGTTAGCCGTGCCGATGCCGGCAAACCACTCCGCCCCGTTATTTATGATGTGCCTCACGCAGGCCAGGGTCTTCACGTTGTTTATCACGGTCGGTTTTCCGTCCAGTCCTCTGGTAGCCGGATAGGGTGGACGGTGATGGGGCATTCCCGGATTGCCTTCCAGGGAGGCAATAAGCGCCGTTTCCTCGCCGCAGACGAAAGCCCCCGACCCCTGGAAAAGCCTGATGTCGAAGCTAACATCGCTGCCCAGAATATGGTTACCGAGGAGTTTCAGTTTTTTAGCCTGGTTAAGCGCAATCTTAACGCGTTCCACGGCCAGCGGATATTCGGCACGGACATAGATATAGCCGTATCGGGTGCCGATGGCGTAGCCGGCGATAATCATGCCCTCTATCACCGAATGAGGGTCGCTTTCCAGAATGGAGCGGTCCATGAAAGCCCCGGGGTCGCCCTCATCGGCGTTGCATATGATATATTTCGGTCTGCCCCGCTCATGGCGGCAGACATGCCACTTCTGTCCGGTCGGGAATCCGGCGCCGCCCCTCCCCTTCAGTCCCGATTGCTTCACCTCGTCTATGACGTCTTCCGGCGTCGTCTGGAGGGCCTTCGCCAGGGCTGAGTAGCCTCCGCTGGCAATTGAGTGGTCTATATCCGTGGGGTCGATATGCCCGCAGTTTTTCAGGATAATTTTCTGCTCATACTGAGCGCGGGGGAAGTCGTTGAAACTGGGGAGGAGGTCGTTCGCTTCCAGGGCGGCAATGACAAACTCGGGACAGGGGTTGTCGCCGAGGACGAATTCCTTGACCAGCCTCTCGGCGATAACCGGATTGACATAGCCGTAGCATATCGGCGGGTAGCCCGGCTTGCTGATAATCACCATCGGTTCGGCATAGCAGTGTCCCATGCAGCCGACCTCAATTACCGGGCAGTCGAGTTTACGTTTCTTTACCTCTTCTTTGAATGCCTCTAATACATCCAGAGCGCCGGCGGCGCGGCCGCAGGTAGCTGTGCCCACCATGATAACCGGCTTATTGCTCCATAGCTCCTGCCATCGCGATTCGGCACGCTCCTTTATCCCTTTGAAGGCGTCGGCTACCGCTGTATTTCTATTCGCTTTCAATCTGTTCTTTTTCTCTCGCTTCGCGCTCTTGTTCAAAGGCAAGCAGTATGCCGTCCACTCTGGTGGGTTCCACCTTGCCCTCGGGTTTATCGTCAACCACGGTCACCGGAGCCATGGTGCAGCAACCGACACAGGCAACGGTGTCCAGGTCAAACTCGCGGTCGGCGGTGGTCTCCCCCGCATTGATTTCGAGCCTCCGTTTCCAGGCATCCAGGGTGATGTAGCCGCCCTTCATGTGGCAGGCCGTCCCCAGGCATACTCGTATTGAGTGCCGCCCGGGGGGGTTTAAGCGGAATTGATTGTAGAAAGTGACGACGCCGTAGATATCTATCGTTGATATATCAAGGTGTTCAGCAATCCCGGTCATGGCTTCACGTGGCAGGTAGCCAAGCCTGCCCTGAACCTTCTGCAGTATGGGTATCAGGTTCCGCCTTTTCCTGCTGAACCCTTTTAAAACATGCCTGGTTTCCTTCCTGATATGCTCGTTTTCCTCAGCAGTCTTGTCACTGTCCTTTAGAGTCATACTGGTCTTTATCTGCTTCCACAATCCGGTGATTTTCTACTATTATTCTGGCGAAGCTGGCTGTATTTGTCAAGGAACACGCCGTAAGGCTCTGTTTGCATATGCTTTGTACTCTTGCCTCCCCCCCCCCCACCCCAAGCTATCTTTTCCCACCCACCGCCCTCGTAGAATCTCTCGCTTAACCCGTAATTTGCCCCCACCTTTTCCCACCTCTAAAACGGGGAGTCTAAGAGGGGCGCTAGCCCCTCTTTACCTTAAAGGGTGGGCTTGGGCGGGATATAAATCTCATACCACTCTCCTTTGACCTCTCTACATACTCATTAAAAACGTGTTAATGTACACTAATACTTACCTGGAAAGGGGGACACAGGCCGTAAGGTAGATAACTATCTACACTTTCAAATATAATATCAGCCTGCTTATGTCCGTTGTGAAGCAGTATCAACTGCTTCATCCACATAGTTCATAGGTAATGTAATCATAGGTAAGGTGGCAACATATTACTGAGGAGGGATTGACGTTTGGCGCTGGTGGCTTATAATTTAAATAGAGTAACGTTAAATCGACTGAAAAAAGAAATTTTGCTCATGTCAAAAAGTGGAGAGGGGGGAGATTGCCATGAAGTTTTTATTTGGCGTATGCTTAATGATTGGCGGTCTGTGCGGAGCCATAATGGGTTTTCTCGGAAACGTGGTTGTAAACTCATCACTGGCTGCTATTGATGGAATGGAGATGTCTATAGGTCTCGCACTTTTTTCCATCGTCGTATTTATAACCGGCGTAGCCAATCTGTTTCCGTCCAATTAGATGCCTGAATGCAGAAACTGTATGAGGTCATCTTTCCCCGGTGTTATCGATGGCGGCTGGCCGGGTTGCGTTAATTCTAGGAAAAGGATTGCAGGTTCCTGCGGCCACCGGCGCTTATATACTAATGAACCCTTTCCCCGAAAATTTGGCTTCCTATTCTTATTAGATTGGCGCTTTCTTCCAGCGCAACCCGGTAAGAATTTGTCATTCCCATGGAGAGATATGTCATCTCAACGTGGGGCAGGTTGAGTTCTTTAATCCTGTCGAATACCTTTTTCGTCTCGACGAAGTAGGGGCGGGAATCCTCCGGATTACCAAACTGGGGCCCCATGGTCATCAGGCCCATCACCCGGATATTCGGCAGGGCGGATATTTCGGTAATCAGTTGTTCGGTATCTTCAGGGTATACGCCTGCCTTCTGTTTTTCCCGCCCGCTGTTTATCTCGATGAGTACCGGCATGGTCTTGCCGCTCTGGGCGCACCTTCTATCAATCTCCCTGGCGATTTCGATGGAATCAACCGTTTCTATCATGTCGAATAGCGCTACGGCTTTTTTGACCTTGTTCTTCTGGAGATGTCCGATAAAGTGCCATTCGACTTTATCCCCGACTACTTCATAAGCCTTTTCCGCCTCCTGGAGGTAATTCTCGCCGATGATTGTTATACCGGCTTCAATAGCTTCCAGGATTTCACGGGGTTCTCTTGATTTAGCGGCAGCTAACAGATGAACGCTGGCAGGTAGCTCGCTGAGTATTTGCTTTACATTTTGCTTAATCGTCACCGCTGATTTAACTCTGGTTATCTATTGGCTTTATTGTGATTCCTCTATCTGTTTCATTTGCTGTTCCAGTTGCTCTTCCTGCCATTCCCCGTAGGCGTCTGACCATTCTTGAAGGCCTTCTTGTAATCGCTTGTTATATTCTTCCTGCCGTTTCTGGTAGTCTTCCTGTATTTTCTGATAGGCTTCTAATTGCTGCTGGTAATATTCCTGCTCCTGCTTTTCTCGCGCGCTTTGGCCTCCGAATAAATCGCAAGCTGAGAGAACCGACATTGTTACCAGTAAAGTAGCCAGTAATAGAGCTTGCCAGATTTTCATAGTTGACCTCCTGTTATGCCGCCCTCATCACATACTATTTTACATTATTCAAGCAACTGGCTCAAAGTCTGCGGATGTATGTATGTTATCTTTATAGTAATAGTCTATTAGTCCTTGTTTCAAACGGAATTCAGATGTCTGGGGTATTATCTGGGAGTGCCCAAGCAATGTGAGGTTTTTTATAAAACATAATTCACAGGCCTCATATTCGCTCGCGTCTCGATGTGCACCTGTAAATCTGTATGTATCCTCGCGGGATGCTGGCGGGATACGGGTTACTCGCCTGATTACTTCTTGCCGGCCAGCTGCTTCTTCGGTTTTTTCTCCGGCTCTTTATCCTCTTCCTGAAGTGCCAGGGTAAAGGAGCGAAGTCTGGCGGCGTTGGTGAATTTTTTCTGCGCTGCCAGTTCTTCCTGTGCCGTAATTCGAATTACACGTACGTCAGCCAGCACTTTCTGTATCTCTTCGCTGGCCTGGCGAAGAAGCTCTTTGATATGTCTCTGGGTCGCCAGCCTGGCCTGAAGAATGAGCTGCTGTGCCTCGCTTCGTGCCTTCATCTCGGTCTGCTGAAGGTATCTCTGGGCGTCGACTCTCATTTTCCTGGCGATTTCAAGTTCGCGCTGGGCGCTGAGTCGTATTTGCTGGACTGCCTGCAATGTCGCTTTGAGATTAGCGAATTCATCGACGGCAGAGCCTTTAATTGCTGAACCCGCTGCTGGCCTCCCCGTCTGTGCTCCTGTGTTTTTATTAGGCGATTGCGTAGCGGGTGGGACTTTCTTAATATTGCCTTTATTCATAATTACGTTCTTCATGTTGTGGCTGATTGACTGCATCCTCCTTAATTAGCCAAAGGCACAGGTTACCTTATCTCTTCAAGAGGACTGAATTGAGGTAATAAATAAATATATTCTGATAAGATACTACATCTTGGGCAAATAAAGGCGGAGATGGGTATCACCTATTTTTCATAGGTGTAACCCCCCAAACTTTAAGCGCCTCGCAGGCATCTGGTTAGATTTTTTCCAGTTTTTCCGATATTGCGGGGAATTCCCGTACCAGCTGTTCGAGGGCGATTTCCTCTCCGGTAATGCGGAAAGCCCTCCTGGCCGCTGGCGTGGTGACGATAACGCTATCCGGCTGTATGTTGCCTTTAACAACAGCACTCCGCCTGCCGTACCGGCTTTCGATTTTTACCGTTGATACCGTGACTACGGTCGTTCCGGCGATGTTAACGGGACTGCTGATTGTTACTTCTTTCTTTTCCATCGGTTTGTGACCAGTATCCAGGCTACCTTTATTGTTTTAAGGGATAAGGCGAACTTCAGAAAAGGCGGTACCAGCCGGACAGGGTGCAATCTTACTGTGCCATATGAATGGCCCCTGAAGACGGCGTCGTCACCGAAATAAGGCTCGATTCTTATCTGGTGTACACGGGAAGAACCGATAAAGGCAGTGGCCGGGCCGATGATTGCAAACATAAGCCCGGTATCCGCGGGGTCGCCCAATCCTATATTGAAGTCAGCCACTATATCCCTGAATCTGAAACAGGAGAGTATGTCCTTAATAAATGTTTTGATATGTCTCAGCAGACCCCTGGTTCTGAGGACTCTATATACGACCCCGATATCTACCCACCGGCGTTTCCCCTTACCCGTGGGCGCCTTTCTTTTCTCGGCTGGCTTTTCCTTTTTCCCGGTGATGTCGCGGCTAACCAGACCGAAGAGCCATAATAGCCTCAGCCGGACCTTTGGCTTTCCGTCGAAGTCCGCGTGAAGGACCATGTCCAGCGGCACCCAGAGGATGAAGACGATGAGTATGGCCAGACCGGCCAGAACAGCGACAATCCACAACTGCCTCTAGCCTTCCTTTCTCTGTTCCCACCATTTCTGAATCAGGTTCGGTATCGTCTCTCCGAGCTTCTCTATGGCGCCGGCCAGGCTGCCCACGATTGGCTCAACCTTCACGCCGTCCTTGTTGACGATAACCACCGCCACCGGCTTTACATAGGCGCCGCCGCCGGTGCCGCCGGCGGAGCCCTCCCCCTTTTGTTTGGCCTCACCCTTGCCTGAGCCGCCGCCGGCACCGAAGCCGAAACCGGCGCTTATCAGGGGAATCAGGGTAGTATCCTGTATAATAAGCGGCTCCCCGACCACCGTCTTGGTGCTGAGCACCTTCTCTATTTCCCCGAGCGTTGTTTTTACCAGGCTCTCAACAATCTCCATACCTCTTTACCCCCTTTCTGTATTTTTATTCCGTTGATTACTAAGGTCTCGTGGTAAAACTGGACTCATAGTCGTTCTGGAGCGGCAGGCCGAAGCTTGAGAGCGCCCCCGAACCAATTGTAATAGTGTAATGGGTATCGGCATCTAGAGGTGATATCGGCTCAATCTGCAGAACCATATTGGCCTCAAACCAGCTGGTGTTATAATCAAAGTCGGGAAAAACGCTCAGCAGGGCTTCAACCGACCCCGTATCCATGGAGAGGTCGAAGACGATTTGGATGGGGTAGTTCGAGGGTATATTTCCCAGTCCCGACTCCGGCATTGTTCCCAGCACACCGGGTAAATTCCTTATCACGGGGGTAAAGCTAAACTGGTATTCCCCGTCGAGGGGCACGCCGTTGCCGGACACGACGCTGTCGTCTAGGTTGACCGTATAGCGTGTATCGGATTCCAGTGGTGCGTGCGACTGTATCACGGCGGTGGTATCACCTTCTATCCAGTAAATACTGTAGTCGAAAGCGGGGGTGATACTGATTGCCGATTCCACGGCGGCTGTTGACATTCTCTGGTCGAATGTAATAGTGATGGGTTGGCCAGCGCTATCGGCCAGTGCCCCGTCCTCGGGCGTTGTTGCGATAATGCTGGGTGCCGGACCCGCCTCATCGGTCTCGAAAAAGAACTCGTATTCCGTCCCGAGTGGTAAACCTTCCCATGACATGGCTAGGTCGATGATCGAGACGTAATATTGGGTATTTTCTTTCAGCGGTTCCAGCGGACGGATAAGGACTATGAAGTCCTCCTCCACTGCCGTCACCACCTCGTACGGGATCCTCGGGTGAATCCCTATAGCTGCGTCTATAAAGCCCATACTCATCGGCTGGTCGAAGACAATCATTATGGACTGGTCTAAAGAAACACCGGTCTGCCCCTTTTTCGGGTACACGCTGGAAACCCTGGGTGCGCTCCCCGGTTGACTCAGTAATAAGTTGGCTAGCCAGGCCTGTTTCTCCTCTTTCCTTATTCTCGGGCAGAACTGCTGGTAGACATCGCTGAATTGGAAATTGATGAGGTCTGACAGGTCTTCCCGGAAGTTAGGTGATGAGGGATTAATACCGTTTATAAGATTTCCTACGTATGTGTCCATTTTCTCTTTGAGCGTTCGCTCTTTCCACTCGTGTATCGACTCGACGATGAATTTATCATATTTATCCGATAGCTGGATGGCGCGCAGCTTCTCCAGTTCTTCCAGGAAGTTAGGGTCATCGGGGTCAAGTTCGTTGACGCGGTTCTCGACCCACTCGTTGAATTTCTGCTTCATCTGCTTCTCTTTATAATCGTGAGTCTCGGGCGTGGCGAATTTCTCGTATTTCTCACAGGCCTGTGCCCTTTGCATCCAGAAGAAGTACTTGAGGTTGTCGGGGTCGGTCGGGTCGATCTCGTCCACCCGGTTTCTCACCCATTCGTTGAGCTTCTCTCCCATCTGTTCCTCTTTATACTCTTTAGTATCATTCGTGGCCAGTTCGCCATATTTCGTGGTACGCTGGATTGCCTGCAGCTGAAACATGTCTTTCAGGGCCCCCTGCGCGGCCGGGTCAATCTCGTCCACCCGGTTTCTTACCCATTCGTTGAACTTCTCTCCCATCTGTTCTTCTTTGTATTCTTTCGTTGCGGGGTCGACATAATCATCATACTCGCCTGTCCTCTGCACCGTCTGCATCTCGAAGAAGTCCTTTATAGATTCCGGTTTGGACGGGTCGATGCCGTCTACCGTTTCTCTGGTCCATGAGTTGAACTTATTCTTAAGTTCATTATTGAGTTTTTTCGCCTCCGTCTCTGAAATAGTGCCTTCCCCCCTGGCTATATCGGCGTCCTTTATGCCGCCGAAGATATCGGCTAGTGAGGCTGGCACGGAGGTGTTAATGCCGGCAATCTGTCCGGCCAGGTTTGTATAGGCATTCGAAGGTTCGGGCGTAGGAGCGGGTGAAGGTTCCGGTGCTGGCTCGGGTGATGGTGTGGGAGCAGGAGTTGGAGATGGCTCCGGCGAGGGTTCAGGGGCCGGGATGGGAGTAGGTTCGGGTTCTGGTTCAGCTTTATCGTTACATCCGGGCATCACTATCAGTGTGACGAAAATTATAATTGATAGAAATAACGAGAGCCTCTTATGCATGGGTGGTTTCTCCTTTGTAAGATATTGGAATTTATTTGTATCTAAAAATAGATAAGGCTCTAAATGCTATAAGATAGTAGTAACATCACTGAAGAAAAAAGTCAACAGGGTATTGACAAACACGCTAAAATGATGTATGTTAGATATATATAACGTTAGAAATATATAACTCAAGGTGGCATGATGAAAACGAAGCGTTTTCTCTGGGTAGTGTTCGTTGTGGCGCTGGTGATTACCGTTTTACTGATTGCTCTGGAGCAGTACTACGTGGCGGTAGCTCTGGTAGTTGGCACGCTCATTATGAGGCACCGCGAAATATGGTCATTGATAAAGACGAGGAAGCTCCCTCCAGTTGATGAAAGGGTGAGGGAAAATACCGGCAAGGCCATACGGAACGGATTTATCTTTTTTGCCGTGGCTACAGCCGTCTTGCTGCTTCCCTTCAGCGTAATTCTGACCGAGGGTCCGGATACTGCGCATGTTTTAGGTGCTTTATTTTTAGCCGCCGGACTGGTATATCTACTGACCTATCTCTTCTTTGACAGGGCTGAGCCCAAGATGACGGAGGGTAGATTGAAAATGCTAAAGACATTCTTACTGCTGGTCGGGATATCGGTGGGCGTTTTTATCATCAGCGTCTTCCTGCATAACGCCCTGTATGGTCTGTTTGGTGTCGAGGAAGCGGTGTTCTTCATTATCGCCGTTATCGTTTCCCCTCTGGCACTGGCGGTAGGGCTGATCGGTAGCCTGGTAGTTTTTATCATGGGGCTGGCGGGCAGGTCCTCGTGATACTTATTTGTCGTCATTGGATGGCGGGATCGCACCTCGATAGTGGAGAGGTATCATTAACGTTATTCTCGCGGACTCCAGATAGAATATGATGAAAACCAGGATAAAAGAATTTCGCTACAGGTATAATTTGACTCAGGAAAAACTCGCCGAGATGGTGGGAGTCAGACGGGAGACTATCATCTTTCTGGAACAGGGTAAATATAACCCTTCCCTGCGGCTGGCTTACAGTGTTGCCAGGGCTCTGCATACTACTATAGAAGAACTGTTCATTTTCGATGACTGAATAACACTGTTCTTTGGAACAAACCCATAGTACTATTTTCCTTAAAAAAGTCACTTAAAACCATTGACCAAACGAAATAAATGGTTTACACTGGTAGTATGTTTCACCCTTTAACGGCTATGATGGATAAGGCGTTTGCCTTCCATGAGAACCACTGGCGCGGGCAATCAGCGAGCGCTATATGCCGGCTAAGGGTATTTCTGGATTAATCTGTAGCGTTTCGCTATTTTCTCTGTTAATTATTAGGTGTATAATAACATACACACCGATATGGTGGGAGGGGGATTAGAAATAGCCTTGCTCGGACTTGGAGAGGAGGCGGATGGAGGGAGAAATGACCGCTGATTTTAACACACTGCGTACGAGACTGGAGAGTGAACAAAAGAGACTGAATGAAGAATTTGAGCAACTGCAGAACAGTGCCTCCAGTGCTGATGAGCGCCGGGAGGGCAGTCCTTTCGGCAAGCGGGAGGAAGAGGCAACCGAAACTCTGGAACTGGAGAAACGGCTGGCTCTGGAGAACCGCATCAGACAGGAACTGGCTGGGATAGAGCACGCCCTGCATAAGTTTGAGGAAGGCACCTATGGCAAGTGTGATAATTGCGGTCAATCCATAGACCCGGAACGGTTAGAGGCGCTTCCACAGGCGAGCCTGTGCTTAAATTGCAAAGCGCAACAAGCAAAGAATGCAAGAGTTAAACCGCTCACCGGGTAAGTGGCGGGTTGTGGTCTTCGGCTGTATCCTCCTTCTCGTCGTCCTTGCCGACCAGCTAAGTAAGACCTGGATAAGGGCCAATCTGGTCAGAGGGGAATCACTTTTCGATGTAGGATTTTTCCGTATCATCCATATCCAGAATACCGGGGCTATATTCGGCGTATTCAAAGACCATACCCTGACTCTAGTCATCGTTGCTTTTACCGGCATTATTATCATCCTGGTTCTCGTCGCTATTATGTATAAGCACCTGCCTTTGCTCCATAGCATGTGGGTGCAGTCCGCTATCGTGCTGATTGCTAGCGGTATGATAGGTAACCAGATTGACCGTATTCGCCTGGGCTATGTAACCGATTTCCTTGACTTTAAAGTCTGGCCGGCTTTTAACGTTGCCGATTCCTCGGGAACTGTGGGCGCTGTCATTATTGCCTGCTGCATTATTTTCATGGCTGATAAGATTAAGTATCGGGAATGACCAAGGAATTCAGCTTTATATCTGATGCCTCAGGGATACGTCTTGATAAGTTCGTCGGAGAAACGTGCCCGGAGTTGTCACGCACCCATGCCCAGAAGCTCATTGCCGAAGGCTTTATAACCGTTAACGGGAAGGCAGCCAAAGCCAGCCTTAAGCTGAACAGTGGTGATAAGGTCGATATTACTATACCCCCCGAACCACCCAGCCCGCTTTCCCCTGAAGCGATACCGCTGCATATCGTTTATGAAGATAAAGATGTTCTGGTGGTGGATAAGCCTGCCGGCCTGACGGTACATCCGGCGCCGGGGCACCCGGGGCATACCCTGGTGAATGCCGTCCTGGCATATCTGCCGGAACTGGCCGAAAATGGCGATACCCTGCGACCTGGGATTGTGCACCGGCTGGACAAAGACACCTCGGGGTTGATGCTGGTAGCCAGGAACCGGGTGGCGCAGGCCAACCTGTCCGAGCAGTTCAGGTCGCATTCCGTGTCCAAGTCTTATCTGGTGCTGGTAAAGGGAAAACTGACGCCGGAGAACGGCGTTATTGAGGCGGACATCGGGCGCGACCCGCGGAACCGCCAGCGCATGGCCGTGGTCTCCCGCGGTAGGGAAGCGCGTACCGAATACAGAGTAATCAGGTACATCGGCAATTACAGCCTGCTGGAGATTAAACCGGAGACGGGGCGTACCCACCAGATCAGGGTGCACCTGGCGGCTATCGGCTTTCCGGTGGTCGGCGATGCCACCTATGGCGTTAAGTCCCCCCACCTCCCCCGCCAGTTCCTCCACGCCAGCCGCCTGGGCTTTAAGCTCCCCTCAACCGGCGAGTACGTGGAATTTGAGTCCCCGCTGCCGCCCGATTTAGAGCAGGCGCTTAGGGATATTGGGTAGTTTGCATTTGTCATTGCGAGGAACATAGCGACGAAGCAATCTCTATTTATCGCCATTTCAGTCTTTTTATTGCCATTTAAGTATTTTTACGTTGTCATTCCCGCGTAAGCGGGAATCCAGACCACCCCAACCCCTCGTTTCTTTATCTTTTCCCGCCCACCGCCCAGTATCATTTGCGTCTAATACCATACTTATAGTCCCCACCACACCCCGAATATAAGGGGGTTGGGCGTAACCTTCACGGGCTAAGCCGCGGGCGATGTGAGGGTGGGCTTGGGTGGGACAATACAACAGGCGACCGGGGCAGCGGGGCGTTTAAGAGGGGCGCCAGCCCCTCTTCCTTTTTCCTCCCCCTCCTTTCATAAAGGAGGGGGACCGAGGGGGAGGATTTAAACCCACAGGGGGTGAGGTATATTAAAATTCCTCACCGCCACCAAAATTTGCCTCTTTTCGTAAAAACGTGGGAAAATATTAATGTAATCAGTGGTGAAATAAGGAGACATAGATGCAGTATCGCAGGTTTGGCAAGCTCGACTGGCAGGTATCGGTACTTGGCTTCGGTGCCATGCGTTTGCCGGTAATCAATGAGGACATGGCCGGTATTAACGAGCCCGAGGCCATCCGCATGATTCGCTACGCTATCGATAACGGCGTTAACTATCTGGATACGGCCTACATGTACCACATGGGTAACAGCGAAAGCCTGGTCGGCAAGGCGCTTAAGGATGGCTATCGCGAAAAGGTAAAGTTGGCCACCAAGCTCCCCGCCCGCATGATTGAGTCGGCCGCCGACTTTGACCGCATTTTCAACGAGCAGCTTCAGCGACTGGATATGGACAGGGTTGATTTCTACCTCATGCATGGATTGGATAAAGATAGCTGGCATAAGGTACGGGACCTCGGGGTGCTTCGCTGGGCGGAAGGCCAGATGGCTCAGGGACGCATTGACCATCTGGCCTTCTCTTTTCACGACGAATATGAGGTCTTCAAGGAAATTGTGGATGCCTATGATAACTGGGTCTTCGCCCAGGTCCAGTATAACTATATGGACGTTAACGAGCAGGCGGGCCGCCGCGGCGTTGAGTATGCCGC
>CAZLEY010000009.1:0-61211 GCA_964558675.1 uncultured Dehalococcoidaceae bacterium
GAACCCGACCTTAACATTGCCCTTATCCTGTCCTAAGAATGGGGTCCACCTCAGTATATCTTCTCCTTATTTTTCAATCAACCGCCCTAGCCCTACTAGTAATACAATAAAAGATTCACATATATTAAAGGTTTCTACTTATTTGCAAACCCCCAAACCTGCAAGTCTGCATGAGGTAGTGAATCAGTGTCTTCGCCTCCCTTTTACCCTCCTTATTATGCCTCCCACCAAAAGGGATAGGGAAGAGGGGCTTCGCCCCTCTTGAACGCCCCTTTCCCCCTCACCGCCATACGAGAGGTAAGTTAATCTATTATACCATCATGTGAAGCTTATGCCACTGTAAATGATAGGAGTTGGAGATTGAAGTGGTTGCATGAAGCTCCCAACCAAGACGGGGTGGTGGGGGTAAGCTTACCGGACAGGCCGCGGATGCCGCGAGGGAGGCCGGGTGGGAAAAGATAACACCGTAAAGGGGGGGGTAAAGGGGAGGCGAAAAACTGTCACTATACCGAGCTAAACACAAATATTTGACAAATCATATGAAAGTGTGGTATAATATATACACAATTGAAAAATGACTGAACCCCCGTAGAGGGGGTTTTTCTTTTGGGAGAATTATGAAATACCCTTTATCCCTTCCACGTATGGCGCTTTGATGATGCCCTTCTCGGTGATGATGGCGCTGATGTAGCGGTGGGGGGTAACGTCGAAAGCGGGGTTGGCGGCGCTAACGCCTTCCGGGGCGATGGGCACGCCCTGGACATGAGTTACCTCATCGGCGCTCCGCTCCTCGATGGGAATCTCGTCGCCGTTAATGAGAGAGGGGTCGATGGTGGTGGTGGGGGCAGCTATATAGAACGGGATGCTGTTTTCCCTGGCCAGCACCGCCAGCGTGTAGGTGCCGATTTTGTTGGCGGTATCGCCGTTGGCGGCAATGCGGTCGGCCCCGGTTATAACGCAGTCGACCTCCCCCTTCCTCATAAAGTGCCCCGCCATGGAGTCGGTAATCAGAGTAACGGGGACTCCCGCCCTCTTAAGCTCCCAGGTGGTCAGCCTTGCCCCCTGAAGTAAAGGGCGGGTCTCGGTGGCAAAGACCTTAATGTTCTTGCCCTGCTCCTTCGCCATAATAATAACGCCCAGGGCGGTGCCGTAGCCGGATGTCGCCAGGGGGCCTGTATTGCAGTGCGTCAGTATAGTAGAGCCATCCTTTATAAGCTCGGCGCCTGACCGGCTTATTCGCTCGGTGGCGGCCGCTTCCTCGGCATGTATCTTTACAGCTTCATCGACCAGCGCCGCTTTGATTCTCTCCACGTCCCCGCCGGCCTCAGCCGCTTGCCGCATGCGTTCCAGGGCGAAGAACAGATTGCGGGCGGTGGGACGGGTGGCGCCGATAGCCTCGATGACGCTACGCAGGGTTTTAAGGAACTCAACCCTGTCCTCAGTCTTGATATCAAGGGCGCCTAAGGCCAACGCATAGGCTCCGGCTATACCGATGGCTGGTGCTCCCCTGATTCTCAATTCTTTTATAGCCGAGGCGACGCTCCGGTAGTCATTGAGCTCCAGGTAGATTTCTTCGAGGGGAAGACGTGTCTGGTCGATTATTCTGATATGGTTGCCGAGCCATTCTATGGGCAGATTGTCTATTTTTATCTACCTCACCCCCTCAGTCCCCCTCTCCTTACGAGGTTTCAAAGGAGAGGGGGAAGTTTGTAAGAGAGGGGCTTCGCCCCTCTCTCGCTCTCACCGTATTGTAAGCTGCGGCTTGCTAGCGCTCAAGTGTGGTATCTGAAAGTGCTATGATAAATTAGCTCTTCTTTGGTATTCCGTTAGCCTTGGCTCTGCCGTTCTTCCCACTGCTTGCGTTTTAGCTCCATAACGACGAAATTGTTGCCATTCCGGTTGAGCTGTCCGCACAGCATGAAGCCGCAATTCCGGAAGCACTTCTGTGCCCTCAGGTTCCAGCCAAGAGTTTTAAGGTAAATTCGGCTGAGGTTTGTATTGAGGAAAACATGGTTGACCATAGCGCTTACAGCATCGGTGCCATAGCCCTTATCCCAGTAGTCACGCTCGCCAACCATGATACCCAGTTGCGCTTCGGCCTTGTCTTCATCAATGTCATAGCAGGTGCAGTTGCCGATGTGCCTGCCTTCCAGGGTCTCTATGGCCAGGGGGTACCGGTTCGATTTGTATTTATGTATCAATTCAGTGTAGTCGATGAGGTAAACAGGGAAAGAAGCGCTGAGCACCGGGGCTGCATCAAGTCTGGCCAGCTCCGGGTCTGACTGCCATCCGTAATCCCTGCGGACGTCTGACAGCTTCTTGTCACGAAGCCTGACCTTACTCCCGATAACCATCTTCCCCCTGAGGGGTTTTAATCCGGCGAGCGAACTATCTTTTTGTTGTTTCATAGCTTATGAAGAACTCTATTTAAGCGCTTAATTCTCTTCCTCCTCCTCCTCCTCACCACGCTCCCATATTGGCTCGGTGAAATAGTCAATATATTCTTCCATAGCCTGTGCCGCCACCTGCTTTATTCTCTCCCCCGCCTCTATGGCCATTTTCGCGAGGTCAGCCAGGTCAATCTCTATCCCCAGCATTGTGATCAGGACCTTTATTACTGCCAGTGCCGCCATAGGATTCTGTACCCGGCTGGCGTAAACGGGCACCTCACCCAGCAGGCAGGTGCCGTCAATTTCTCTCTCCTTGGCAACGCCTAACAGGAGGCCGTTGAGTCCCGCAATTTGCAGGTTGCTGGCCTGTTCCAGGTTGTATTTCCTCAAGTCCTGGGTCAACTGGTGGCTGGTGGTCACTCCCCAGACCTTGGGCGGTTCCGTATGGTGAATGCGGGTAATGGCCGCGGCACATGTATAAACCCGCTTGACCTGGAACCGCTGGCCCACATCCAGGACACAATTGGCCAGTTCGTATCCCTTGGTGGATGGCTGGTCATCGCCGATGAACAGTATTAAATCATTGCCCTTACCCTCGTTTTTCCAGTAGTAGAACTGGCTCTGCGGGAAATTGGGTGACTCCACCACGTTATCCTTGACCAGCACGCCGATGGGGTCGAAGAAGTAGGAAGCCTCAAGGACGCCCAGTTCTTTAAAGCCGAGTGCGCTTCTAAGGTAATTGGCTACTATCGTGGCGACATTTCCGATGCCGGGCCACGCCGCCAGCATATTGGGGGAATTAAGCTTGGGCCGGGCATGTATTTTAATTGCACCTTTCATGTCGGTTCACCTCTCATTAAGGGCGGCGGGCGGGACAGGAATATTTTACTATCATCTGCATAATACCAGATTAGGGGTCAATTTACACTTTTTTTGAATTTACGTAACCCTAACCCCGTGTCCCCCCTCGGTGTTATCTTTTCCCACCCGGCCGCCCTCGTATCATCCCCGGCTAAGCTGTGAATGCTCCCCCTCTCTCTTCATAGAGGGAGATGGGTGGGAATAGATAAAATGGGCTTCGCCCCTCTTGGACTCTCCTTCAAATTCTATCCCTCGATTTAGAAAATATGCTCAGCCAAAGGAAGTAATCCTTTACCTGCCAATTTTGTAACCTGGATTGGCTTAATAAATCCCTTACCTCTTTTGGTGAATATGAAGCTCTGATGTGATTTGTAAGAATTCCCAGCAAGTTCCTCCTAAAATCGCTTATGCAGAACCTGCCCTGGGGCTTAAGAACCCGGTGGACTTCATCGAACATCTTTATTGGATTCTTTATCAAATGGAGGGCATCGCTGCTGATGACCAAATCAAATGCAGTATCCTCAAAGGGCATATCCTGAGCGTCGCCCTTTTCAAAGGTGACTCTCGCAGATATTTCACTCTTTTGAGCATTATCTCTGGCTAAATCCAGCACAACATCGGAAAGGTCCAAACCTACGACCTGTACACCAGGGAGACCCTGGGCAAGTCCGATGGCAATTGAACCAGTGCCGGTTCCCACGTCCAGAACTTTGCCATCAGTTATTCCCCATTTTCTAACTACAGAGAGGAAACTCCTGGACACCAGTCGCATATAACCCCCGACCTCTTTGTTATATTTTTTGGCAGTTTCTGCGTCTTCAAAGATTCCGTGTTCGATGGGTTTCCTTTTTATCATGAAACCCTTTTCCTCCTCCATATAGGCGGTGGGCGGGAATAGATAAAAGAGATAACACTTTATCTGGATGTTTTATCTACCTAACCCCTCGAAGAGTCTTCGACCTGTGTCCCCCTCTCCTATCAAGGAGAGGGGGAAGAATTTTGGAAGAGGGGCGAAGCCCCTCTTAAACTCCCCAAATTGCTTTCTTAGCTGCCTCACTCGCTATATCCCACATAATTTTCTTAAATCCTTCCGCAGCAACTGGCCCAGCTTTTGCAACAAGTCGTTTAAAGCGACTTACCGCAACAGTGGTTTGAGGAGTGTCCCGCACAATATCATCAATGCTTTTCTTCAGCAATTCGCGCTCTTTAGGACTCAGATTTTCAATTTCATCAGATAATTCTTGTGCAGCTTTAAGCTTTGCTTCTGTCCAAGGATATGGACTACCGCAATCAGGGCAGAAGCTGGGCAATGGCAAATCAGTATGATTAAGTGTTTCCATAGAATTCTCCACTAATTCAATAAAAACGCACTTCAGGTCGTGCTACATGATAGTGACCCCTTATGGGGGTATTACATTTTGGGCAATTGGTAATAGTTGGTGCCCCACACTTATTACAGAATTTTTTATTATGTTCAGGATGTGATATTGACATCGAATTGATTACATGTCCATTCATGCAAATTTGTGCGGTATCATACCAGTTGCCAGTCATAATTTAGCCCTTTCATCTACCCCTTGCTCGCCACCGATATGCTCGGGCAGTAGATGTGCGGTATCTGGAGGGAACTGCCTACCCAGCGTGCCTCGCTGCCGATGGCGGTAATCTCCTTTAACACCTGGTAGATATTCCCCGATACCATGGTGTCCTTGACCCTGCCCACTATCTCGCCGTTTTCCACCTTGTAACCGAGGAGGACATTGCCGCTGAAATCGCCGCCCAGGATATTGCCCTGGGAAGCCCCCATGAGGTAGTCGATAACCAGTCCTTCTTTGATATCCTTAATCATATCATCGAATGTGGTATCGCCCGGGGCGATGATAAAGGCGCTGGGGGCCGGAGAGGGCAGGCTACCGCGGCCACGGCTGCCGTTGCCGGTGCTTTGTTTACCGGCCAGGGCGGCCGTTTGCAGGTCATATAAAAAATTAGCTACGATACCCTCCTCAACGAGGGCGGTACGCTGGCTGGCAACACCTTCATCGTCACAGGGTCGGCTACCGGGGCGGTAGCTGATAGTAGGGTCGTCGTGGAGGTGCAACTTCCTGTCAAATACCAACTGGCCTTGTTTGCTACCTATCGGAGAGGCCCCCTCCAGGACTGTCTTGCCGTTAAAGGCCGACATCAGGGGCATTATCATGGCGCTGGCCATGCCGTTGGGCGTAAACACTATGGGCATCTGTTTGCTTGGCGCTGTAGCCCGTTTTTTTGCCAGGTCAAGCTGCTGCAGCACCAGATTCGTTACCTTTTTGGGGTCTTCTATGGGGTGGCAGGAACTCTCGCTATCGCCGACAAAAAGCATATCCATTTCCTCTATGAGGCTGCCTTCGATATCGAGACTGAAGAAGCTCTTACGGTAATCTGCCTGTCCGCCGCGTGAGTTAATAATACTTACGGTGATAACGCCCCGGTGCACCACGGCCTCGCAGACAGTCTCCGGCGTATGGCCGGTAACGGCGGCTATCATCTCTTCGCCGAGTCCAATCATTTCTTTTATAGAGACTGAATTTACCGCGTCGTCAAAAATGTCCACAGCCGGGTACTCCGTCAGGCCGGGAAGTGTAAAGCCGGCAACCGTACCGAACTCGGCGGTCTCCAGGGCATTATTGACCAGTTCCCGTCCGTTGTCTATATTGGTGGTGGTGGCATAACCGGTTTTGCCCTGCTTGATAATACGCAGCGCTATGCTGGTTTGCTGCTTGGTCTGAAGCTGTTTGAGTCTATTAGCCTCGAACCGGACCTGCGTTTCCTCCGAGGAAATTTTAAAGACTTCGGCTTCTTCGGCTGCTTTCTTGGCTTGTGCCAGGATACGCTCCATTCAACTGCCTCCGACCAGGCATTTTTGAATCCGGATATGCGGGCTGCCGTTAGATACCGGCAGGGGACTCTGCTCCCCCTTGCCGCAGCCGCCGCCCTCGTTCATGTCAAGGTCATTGCCGATAGCATCTATGTTCTTAAGCGTGTTGAAAACGTTTCCGGTAAGCATCACCGGCCGCAGTGCCTCGGCGATTTTGCCGTTTCTAATCATGTACGCCTCTCCGGCCGAGAAGGTGAACATCTCCATGCTGGTGGTACCGCCGTACCAGTTTTTGGCGTATATACCTTCTTTAATATCGGCAATCATTTCCTCAAAAGAGGTCTCACCTGGCTCTATATATGTATTGGTCATTCGTACAATGGGCGGATAGCCGTAATTAATAGCCCTGGCGTTGCCGGTGGGCTTTTCGTTCATCCTGGCGGCGGTCTCCCTGGAGTGCAGCCTGCCGACCAGTTCCCCTTCCCGTATCAGGTAGGTCTTAACGGCGGGGACGCCTTCGTCATCATATTTGTAGCTGCCGCGCAGTCCCGGCACGGCGGCGGAATCAACGATATTCAGGTGTTTGCCGCCGAACTGCTTACCGAGGGTCATAATATCCTTCAGTCGTTCGTTCTCATAAACGAAGTCTGACTCGGATAGGTGCCCGAAGGCTTCGTGAACGAAGACGCCGGCCAGGACCGGGTCGAGTACCACCGTATATTCGCCGCCTTTTGCCTGCGGTGCCGACAGCATCTCCACGGCGTGTCCGGACATCTCTCCTATCTTCTGGTGAAGTCCCTGTATGGCGTTGAAATCCCCCCGGCTGCCCAGACTTAACCCTACCTGTTGCACTTCGCCGTCTTTAGCGGCGATAGCCGCCAGCCGCAGGTTGACATCCGCCCTTTCCTGTGTGATATGACTGCCTGACGAATTCAGGAATACAACCTTCTTACGGCTGTCCGAGTATCCGATTGTCGAGGTCTGTATCTGTGGCGTATTCCAGATAATGTCGTTGTACTCGTCCAGCAGTTTTTTCTTTTCCGCCAGCGGGATAGTGACCGGGTTTCTGTCTATTCCAGCCGGCACCTCATCCACTGACGGTTCTACCGGAGCCAGACTGCTTTCACCGCTGCCGGCGGACTTTGCCTGTTCTACAGCCTGAGCTATCCTGCCGGAGAGTTCATCAAAGCTGTTAAAGCTGGTAAAGCCCCAGCCTCCCCTCACCAGCGCCCGCACGTTACCGCCTGCAGCAGCCGACCGCCCGATGGAGTCCAGCTCCTTGCCCCGGTAAGTGATATGGCTGGACTGGCTCTCCTCAAGACGTGCCTCAAGGTAGTCGGCATCATGTTTCTTCAGTTCCTCGGCTAAATCGCGGGCAGCTGCTTCGATTTCTGACATATTTAATAAGTCCAGTCTTGTAACTAGGTTACAGGACTGCCGAGTCTGTTGTCAATTTGGCGGTGAGGTGCAACCGATATGCGTCCAACCTTGACACGTATCAGCCTGTTATCTTAAACTATCATAGGAATGTTCTTCTCAAGTCACACCCCACATATTGGTCAATGAAAACAGGCACGCTATCAGAAACATCTAGGCAAGCAGAGAGGAGATAAGGCTGTGACATACAAGACTTTACTATATGAGAAAGAAGATGGCATCGCTAAAGTTACCGTCAATCGTCCGGAATCATTAAACGCCCTCAACAGCACTGTCTACGCCGAGCTTTATAAGGTCTTCGAGTCCATTGAAAACGATGCCAGGGTGCGCGTGGTTGTCATAACTGGCGCTGGAGAGAAGGCATTTGTGGCCGGCACCGATATCGTGGAAATGCAGGACATGAATACCCTTGAGATTTCCAGGTTCGTGGATAAAATCAGGAAGGCTTCGGACAGGATTTATACCCTCAGCAAGCCCGTTATCGCTGCCATTAATGGCTACTGTCTCGGCGGCGGCTGTGAACTTACCCTGTGCTGTGACCTGAGGATTGCCTCGGAAAAGGCGAGGTTCGGTCAGCCTGAGATAAACTTGGGGCTGATTCCCGGTGCCTGCGGCACCCAGCGCCTCCCCCGCCTGGTAGGCGTGGCCAAGGCCAAGGAGATGATTTACCTCGGGGACATGATTGACGCCCCCACAGCCCTGAACTGGGGCCTCGTTAACAAGGTTGTACCGCCCGAAAGCCTGATGGATGAAGCCATGGGAATAGCCAGGAAGCTGGCGAGCAAGAGCAGCCCTGTGCTGGCCATGGCGAAGAAGGCTATTGATACCGGCGTGGACACCGATATTACCTCCGGGCTTAACATGGAGGCACGGTGTGTCAGCCTTTGCTTTGCTACCAAAGACCAGAAAGAGGGAATGAAAGCGTTCCTGGAAAAAAGGAAAGCCGAATTTAAAAACAGATAACTAATCCAGAAGGAGGTTTGATACCGTGGCAATCAAGAATGTTTTTGTCATTGGTGCCGGGACCATGGGTAACGGCATCGCCCAGGTCAGCGCCCAGGCGGGTTATAACGTAACGATGTCTGATATCAAGGACGAGTTTGTCCAGGGGGGCATTGCTGCCATCGAGAAGAGTCTCGACCGGATGATAAAGAAGGAAACTCTTCAGGAAAGTGGAAAAAAAGAGATAATGTCCAGAATTAAAACCACCCTGGACATGAACGACGCTAAAGACGCCGACCTTGTTATCGAGGCGGCGCCGGAAGTAATCGATTTAAAGGAGAGCATTTTCAAGCAACTCGACGAGATATGTAAGCCGGAAGCAGTACTGGCTACCAATACCTCGTCCCTCCCCATCGGCGAAATCGCCGCTGCCACTAAAAGGCCGGAGAGGGTCGTCGGCATACACTTTATGAACCCGGTACCGGTGATGAAAGGCGTCGAGGTAATACCGGGCAGGCATACCTCTGATGAAGTCCTGGAAGCCTCCAAGGAATATGTCAAGAACATCGGTAAGGAACCCTGTGAAGCCAGGGATTATGCCGGTTTTATCGTCTCGCGCTTGGTGGATGCCCTAATGAACGAGGCATTCTATTGCGTTATGGACGGCAATAAGCCGGAAGAGGTCGATAAAGCCGTCAAGCTCTGCCTGAACCATCCCATGGGTCCACTGGAGCTCTGTGACCTCGCTGGCGCCGATATCGTCCTGCACGGACTGGAGACGATGTATGCCGACTTCGGCGAGCGCCTCATGCCGGCCCCGCTGCTAAAGAACATGGTGCGTTCCGGTGACCTGGGGCGTAAGACCGGCCGCGGGTTCTACGATTATACGCAGAAATAAATCGCTCCCTCATCCGATTCAATCGGGCCGGGGAGACTAAAATAATAATGAACGGAAGGTAGATATAAATGGCAAATGATAATGATGTAGTCATCGTAAGTGCGGTAAGGACGCCGTTCGGCAGGTTTGGCGGTTCGCTGCGGGACTTCGATTATTACGAGCTGGGCGCTATCCCGATGCGGGAGGTGCTCAAGAAAGTGAATGTCAGCCCGGATAAAGTGGACGAGGTCTTCTGGGGTGTCGGCGATACCTCAGCCTGCCGCGACCCCTATACCCCGGTGGCAGGTCGGCAGTCGCTTATCAGGGCCGGTCTTCCTCATGAAACGGTATCGATTTCCTTTGACATGGCCTGTGTCGCGGCGATGAACGCCGTCAGGCTGGCGGCCCTGGAGATGAAAGCCGGGGAGATTGAAACGGCTATTTGTGGCGGGGCTACCTCTTTCGGCCAGTCGCCGCTGGTGGTGAGGGGGTTGAGGTTCGGTGGATACCGGCTTGCCGATGTCAAGATGGAAGACCCGCTGGTAGCGCTTGGCTATAAGGACTTCAACCCCGTATCGGTCGACAGCGATAATGTAGCCTATGAATATAAAATAGACCGGCAGGAGCAGGACGAATGGGCGTTTCGCAGTCACCAGAACTATGGTAATGCCTGGAACGCCGGCAAGTTCAAGGACGAGATAATGTCTCTGGAAATCCCGCAGCGTAAAGGCGAGCCCGTAGTGCTGAACATCGACGAGCAGTACCGCGCCGATACCACCCTGGAGAGGCTGGCCAGTCTGAAAGCTATCTACGAGACCCGGGCAATTACCGCCGGTAATGCCCCCGGCCTTAATGACGGCGCTACGGCCCTGCTGGTCATGACGCGTAAGAAGGCCGAGGAGCTCGGTCTGGAAGTGCTGGCTACCGTGATTGCTTCTGTGTCGGTTGCCATCAACGCTAGTCGCATGCCCGAAGGTCCCGGCTACGCCATGAAGAAAATCCTTAAAAAAGCCGATATGACCCTCGACGATATGGCGGTTATGGAGATTAACGAAGCTTTTGCCTGCGTGCCGCTGGTATCCATGAAGCTCGTTGTCGACAAAGATGACGCCAAGTATAGAGAATTACAGAAAAAGATGAATATCAACGGCAGCGCCATCGCCATCGGGCACCCCAACACCGCCAGCGGTGCCAGACTCATTATGAACCTGATGTACGAGCTCAGGCGGCGTGGCGGCGGCTACGCTATGGGCGCTATCTGCGGCGGCTTGGCTCAGGCTAACGCCTGCATAATTAAAGTAGAATAGACCGGGCGAACGTAGCATCGCTGGTTTTAGAACTAATACAAAGGAGTGTTACATGGACGTATCACAATTCTCATTAAAGGGCAAAGTGGCTATCGTTATCGGAGGCGCCGGGGATATCGGTAAGGCTATCGCTGAGACTTATTCCGGGGCCGGCGCCGATGTGGTTATCAGCAGCCGCAAGCAGGAGAACCTGGACCAGGCAGCCGGGGAAATCAAATCAAAAACAGGCGGCAAAGTCCTGCCGATTGCTTCACATATTGCCAAGTTAGACCAGACCAAGCCTTTTGTCGAGCAGGTGATGAAAGAATGCGGCCGGATTGACATCCTGGTGAACAGTTCGGGTTCCAGCTTTATGGTTCCTCTTTCTGAGATGGAGGAATGGCAGTGGGATACGGTGATGAGTGTCAACGTTAAGGGGCCGTTCTTCCTGTGCCAGCAGATTGCCCCCATCATGAAGGAGCAGGGTGGAGGCAGCATTATCAATATCACTTCCTATATGGGAGTCAGGGTGGAAGAGTCGCTGGGCGCCTACTGTATCAGTAAAGCAGCCGTGATGCATATGACCCGTGTCATGGCCAAGGAATGGGGCAAGTACAACATCAGGGTAAACGCCATCGCTCCCGCCTGGGTGCACAGTCGACTGTCCGACCCGTTCCTTCAAATGCCCGGAGTCAACGATAGAATGCTGAGCCAGACCGCAATAGGACGCTTTGGAGAACCTGATGACGTAGCGGCTATCGCTCTCTACCTGGCATCCGATGCCGCCGTCAATACGACGGCCGGTATCTTCCCGCTTGATTATGGTATGCTCACCTGAATGATAACCCGGCAAGTATGAAAGGAGGCACCGAGATGTCTTTAGAAGGAAAAGCTGTCCTGGTTACCGGAGCCCGGCAGGGGCTGGGTAAATCAATTTCTCTGGGAATGGCGGAGCAGGGAGCCGACCTCATCATCTGCGACCGTGTGACCGATGACGGCAAGCTGGACGAGACCGCCGGAGAGATAGAAAGTCTCGGCGTGAAGACTCTTTCCATGGGCGGGGATATAACCGTCGAGGAAGATGTCAATGAAATCGTCAATAAGTCACTGGAGAAATTTGGTAAGATTGACGTGCTGGTGAATAATGCCGGGGTCACCGCCCAGGACTCGTTCATCAATATGCCTTACCGGAGGTGGCGGCTGATTCTCTCGGTGAACCTGGACGGCACCTATCTCTGCACCAAGGTCGTCCTGCCGCACATGCTTGAGCAAAAAAGCGGCATGGTTATCAACGTTTCCTCGATACTCGCCAAAGAAATCCGGATGAGCATCCCCTACGGCGTGACCAAAGCCGGTGTGGAGAGGTTCACCCTGGGTCTGGCCCGGGAGATGCGCCGGGAGGAGGGCATCGCCATAACCTGTATCCGCCCCTACTTTGTCAAGACCGAGGTAGTCATGGAATTTATGAAGGACCGGGACACCAGCGACTATGAAGAGCCGATTATCTGGCAGAAATACCCGGCCATGCTGGCCGGGCTCGACCCACAGGAAGCTACCGGCAAAATCTGGGATAAGGCCGCCCTGGAAGAGAAATTCGGCGTAATCGAAGCCTAGTTAATATTAATTAGCAGCTAATGCAGCCCGGTCTCACCTTTTTTAACGTACCGGAAGGGGCCGGGCTTACGTATGCCTCGAGGTAGTTCGATACTGGTTGATTGAAGTCTTTGACTGCACGCTGCTGGCGTCATCCCGTCTTAGCCTCACCCCCTTAATATTTAACAACCCTCCCCCTTTGTCCCCCTCCCTTGGAAAGGGAGGGGGAAGGATTTGTTAAGAGGGGCTGGCGCCCCTCTTAAACGCCCCATGTGTAAGGGGGGGGGCCTTCCTTTGGAAAGATGAGAGGGGCTTACGCCCCTCTCCGTGGGTACTCCCCTTGCGTGGGTGGTGGGGTAAACAGTGTAAATTAGCCACGGATGCTGCGAGGGCGGTGGGTGGGAATAGATAGAAAGGAATAAAAAGAGAGGCTATGGGTAAAGCAATCCTTCCATTTATTTCCACCTATTTACCCCTCGAATAGAATATCGGCACCAGCAGCAAGGCTGCCATTGAGGAGACCACCATCGCCACCCACATGACCGATGCCGCCTGCATATGGATTCGCAGTGGTGAGAAGAAGAGGGCGGAAAACCCGATTGCCAGTCCGAACGCATTGGCCAGCACCGGGCGGGAGACTGTGGAGAGGGCCGAACTGACCGACTCCTGCCGGTTTGTTCCGTCCCGACGGTAATAATAGATACCTGATATAAGGTGGATGGAGTAGTCCACGCCGACGCCGATAGCGATGGCGGAGAGATTGGCGGTCATTATGTTAAGGTGGAAGCCGGTCATGGACAGCATGCCTAGAATGGCACAGATGGTGATGGCAATGGGCAATAGCCCCGCCAGGGCCGCCGTGATGCGTCGCAGTGTCACCCACAGCATGATGAAAATTAATACCAGCGCCAGCGCCAGACTCTGTACCTGACTTCTAACGACAAGTCTGTTCATTTCGTCAAACAGCACCGGCATACCCGTAATAACGCGTATGATGTCGTCGTGCTCGGTGACAAATTCGTCAAGACTGCTGATATCTTCGGAAGTCAGCCCTTCCGTCCTGACTATCATCCTTAAACCATCGTCGGATACCCAGGTAGCCAGGTCATCACTGCTTATCTGGGAGAGCATCATCCGGGTGAAATCTGGATTACTGGGATAGGCATCCGTTCCGGTTGCCATCTTGTTTATTCCCTTGACCAGGTCAAAGACAGAGAAGGCGTTCTTGATGCCGGGAACGTCCTCCAGCTGCCTCTCGGTTTCCAGGACTTTCAGGGCAAACTCGTTATCGAGCAGGGCTGCCTGTCCCCCTGTGGCAACAATCTCGCCGGTGAGAGGCATCGCCCCGCCGAAGTGCTCCTCTACCTTGGCGAATGTCTGCCTTATTTCTGTACCTTCCTTGAAGAACATAAGCTGGTCTGATATGACATGGAGTCCGGGTATATAGACGGCGGAGACAACTACAATGGCGGCGAAGATGATGGGTACCAGAATCCTCTGTCGCGACGCTTTCAGCACGAATTTGTTCAGCAGCCCGTCTTTTATCTGTGGTGTCCTGGTGGGGAGTGCCATCCTTGATAGTACCGCCGGCAGGAAAAAGAGGGCCATAAACCCGGCATAGGCTATTCCCAGAGTTACGAAAATGCCCATATGCCGCATCGGTACCACGTCTGTCCAGGTCAATGAAGCGAAGCCGGCCATGGTGGTTATCGTCGCCAGAAATATGGGGGTGCCGACCATGCCCAGCGTCTCGATAGTAAGCTGACGGCGGTCAGGGTATTTACTGATATTGTCCAGTAAGTGGCTCACGTAGTGCAGGCCGTAGGCCGAGCCAATCACGATGATAAAAAGCGGAGTTATCACCGTTACCAGATTAAGGTCCTGTCCGCTCCAGAATATGCTGCCGAAGGTCCACAGTGCGGCCAGTCCGGCCGGGATGATGGCCAGCACGGTAAGGCGAAAGTTCCTTAAAACCAGATAGAAAACCAGCAGTATGAGACATATAGCGCAGGGAGGGAGTATGAAAAGTATGCGTATCAGGTAGTCCCAGAGCGTATCCTTTATTATCGCGTTGCCGGCCAGGGAAAGACCCAGGGGACTATTTTCCGCCAGCTCTTTTAGCGAGTCGATAACTTCTCCCACCGGTGCGTCTACTTCCAGGCTGACGATGATAACGCCACTCCGGCCATCATTCGTCAGGAACTGCTCGGTGAAAAAGTACCTGTTTTCGATAAAATCCCTGAGTGTATCGTACTGCTCTTCTATATACGCTTCATCTACTGTGGTAATGCCTCCCCCGGCCATCAGTTCCGCTGGAATAAAGCTCTGGACGAGGGTAACGCCGTTTATAGCTCCTACCTGCTTTTGGAGTCGGTAGACCTCCAGCAGTTTCTCTTTGTCCAGGAGAGAGCTATCCTGCTCCACGAGCACGGAAATAGTCTCCCCGCTCTGGTATTTGGCGTTGAGCTCGTTGTATGCCTCCGCTTTCGGGTTTCCTTTGGAGAAAAAGGCGAGGAAATCCGTATCCAGGTTAAAGCGGAAAAATGACGCCAGGGAAACGAGGTTTATTACAATAACGAAGGCTATAATAAGCCTTGAGTGGTCATGGATGAAGCCGGCGATTTTTTTCACTGGATACTACCTCTTGAATGGATTGACTCAACAACGGGCGCTAAGGGAATTATAAGATAAGACTCGGGAAGGGGCAAGGGTGAGCACGTTACCTAGAATCCAAATACTTTGCCGGCTTCCTCGGCAAGTCTCATTATAAAGCCGGGGATAATACCAAGCAGCAGGACACCCAGGGAGCAGAGGAACAGGGCCAGCCTCGGCGCTCCGGTGGAAGGCACTTTATCCTCTGTTGCCGCCTCGCCGAACCACATCACCTTGACCACGCGGAGATAGTAGTAGGCGGATATAACGCTGTTGATTACGGCGATTATCACCAGCCACAGCAGGTCGTTCTGCACGGCGGCACCGAATATATAGAACTTGGCCATAAACCCGGCTGCCGGCGGCATACCGATGAGTGAAATAAGGCAGAGGGTTAAGGCTAAAGCCACTACCGGTGCCCGTTTTAACATGCCGGCGTAGTCGGCGATTTCATCGCTCCCAATCTTATTGGAAATAATGATAACGGCAATAAAGGCGCCCAGATTGGTAAAGGCGTAGCTGGCAAGGAAGAAGAGGATGGTGCTTTGCGCCTGTGTCGCTATCGCCGGAGCGAATCCCACGGTGGCCAGTCCCACCATAAGGTAACCAGCTTGGGCGATGCTGGAGTACCCCAGCATACGCTTTATGTTGGTCTGGGGAATGGCAACCACATTGCCGATAATCATGCTGATGACCGCCAGCACGGCGAATATCGTGCCCCAGTTAAGGCTCAGCCACTCGGGAATGCCGAAGGCAGAAAAGAAGACGCGCAGAATGATGGCAAAGCCCGCCGCTTTGCTGGCTACGGAAAGATAGGCGGTTACCGGCGTCGGCGCTCCTTCGTAAACATCAGGCACCCACATCTGGAAGGGGACAGCCGCAATCTTGAAGCCGAAGCCGGCTATCATCAGGACGATACCTATCAGTAAGGCCGGACTGTCCATAAGACCCTGCAGTGACATCGCCTGGATAGCCTGGGCAATCTCTCCAAGCTGGGTATGACCGGTGAAACCGAAAACGAGCGCCATGCCGTAGAGCAGTACTGCCGAGGATAAAGCTCCCAGGAGCAGGTACTTCAGCGAGGCCTCGGTTGATTTGCGGTCTTTGAGGAAACCAACCAGAATATAGAGAGAAACGCTGGTCAGCTCCAGGGCAATATAGAGAGAAATAAGGTCGGCGGTGGCTGCCATCAGCATCATGCCCAGGGTAGAGATTAGAATCAGGGCATAATATTCACCCTGAAAGCGTGAAAACTTATCCGCATAATCGGCGGAAGCCAGAATAACCAGAAAGGCAATGCCGGCAAACAAAATCTTGAAGAACAGGGCGAAGTTATCGACAGCCAGCATGGTATTGAAAAGATAGACAGGTAGCTCACAACCCATGGCTCTCCATATCGTTACCGATACACCACCGGCAATAACCAGACCGAACAGGCTCACCCACTTTAACACTGCCTTCTGCCGTACGCCCAGGTCAATCAGGATTACCAGTACCGCGAATACGGCCAGTGTTATCTCCGGTATGAACAGCCACAGATTCAAGTCCTGCTCTCCTTCTTTCCAATGCTAAATAAATACATCTATTCTAGCCACCTATCAAACCCACTATGGGTGATATACCGAGCTTAAAAACATCCGTCAGAACGGCCGGGTAAATACCAACCAGCATAATCACCGCCACCAGGACGAACATATAGAATTTTTCCAGTCCGTCGGCATCCTTAACGCCGTTGTATTCCTCCTTGGCCGGACCGTAGAACGCCTGCTGCAGCATCCAGAGTATGTAGCCGGCGGTAAGGACGACACCAACAATGGCGATAAGCGTATAGACCTGTAAGTTGGGTACGGCCGTGCTGTTAAAGCTGCCGAGGAATATAAGAAACTCGGCGGCAAAGCCGCTGGTGGTGGGCAGTCCCAGAGAAGCCAGCCCGGCTACGGAGAAGACAACCACTATAACGGGCACCTGCCGCACCAGGCCGCCAAGCTTGCGCAGGTCGCGTACTTCAATGTTATGTATCACCAGTCCGGCCATGGCAAAGAGGAGTCCGGTGACAACACCGTGACTGAACATCTGGAGGGCAGCGCCGGTCAGGCTTACCTGCCCCAGGGCGAAGATGCCCAGAAGCACGTAGCCCATGTGGCTGATGCTGCTGTAGGCAATCATCCGCTTGATATCGGTCTGCATCAGGGTTACCGCAGCCCCGTAGAGTATGCCGATTAACGCCAGTATTATCAGCGGCTGTGCGTACTCCTGGGCTACATCGGGGAACATGCTCACACACAGGCGGATCATTCCGTAGCCACCCATCTTGATGAGTGCGCCGGCCAGCATGACGCTGACGGCGGTAGGCGCATCGGTATGGGCATCGGGGAGCCAGGTATGCAGCGGGAAGACCGGCAGCTTCACGGCGAATCCGATTAACAGTGCCAGGAAGATAGCCGCCGGTGCCATAACCGACTGCACCATGCCCAGTCCCTGGTTGGCTATATCCATGATACTGAGGCTGCCTGTGGTGAAGTATAACATGAGGATACCCGCCAGCATGAAGGCGCTGCCGAATAAGGTGTAGAGTACGTACTTTATCGCTGAATATCCTTTGCGGCCTGAGCCCCAGATGGAAATCAGGAAATACATCGGGATGACCTCTATCTCCCACATAATGAAGAAGAGCAGCAGGTCGAGCGAGGCGAAGACGCCGATGATGCTTGTTTCCAGAAGCAGCAACCAGGCGAAGTACTCACGCGGTCGCACATGAATCTTCCAGGAGATGAGCACCGCCAGAAATCCGAGAAAAGCCGTCAGCAAGACCAGCGGCATACTGAGGCCGTCAACTCCCAGGTGATAGTGGGCATTTAAGGGCGCTATCCAGAGGTAGTTCTCCTCAAACTGGATTACCCCTGCGGCACCCAGTGAACGGTCAAAAGCAACAAAGAGGTATATTGCCAGGATAAGAGGAATCGTTGTAAACACAGCGGCAACTCGCTTGATTATCCTGTCATGCTCGCTGGAGATAAAGGCGATGATAATCGCACCCACCAGCGGCAGGAAGATTATGGTTGTCAGGTAGTTAAATTCCAACTATACCATCTCCGAAAGTACTTTTTTCATCTTTATTTCTACCTCACCCCCTGTGTCCCCCTCTCCTTCAAAGGAGAGGGGGAAAGGTTTTTCTTGAAGGGGTTTCACCCCTTCAAACTTCCCCTTTATCCAAAGAAATACACGCAGATACTGATAATCACCACCCCGATGCCGATAAACAGTCCGTAAAGCTGCAGCTGACCTGTCTGGGCATACCGGATAGCCCGGCCGCCGCTCATAACGACATCGGATACCCCGTTGACCGCCCCGTCGACGCCTTTGTTATCGAATAACGTAAAGCCGGTAAACAGGCCTTTCATCAGAGCCAGCTTAACGATTATATTTTCATAGAGTTCGTCAAAGAAATACTTGCGGAAGACCAGCGTATACAGCGGGCCGAACGCCTTGCCCACGGATTCAGCGCTTATCCACCTGGCGCAGTAGATAGCATACGCCAGGAAAATGCCGAATAGAGCTACTAACAGGGCTACCACCGGCAACACATGGGTGAATGGAGCAAATAGCCCTCCGAAGAAACCGTGAGCTGCTTCGTGGCCGCCGTGACCCATTAGCTCGCCGAAGCCGCCGGCAACATTCCACCAGCCGGTAATCACGGCCAGGGTGCCCAGGAATACAAGCGGGCCAACCATCACCCATGGCGATTCGTGGGTATGGCTGTGGTCAACCCCGTCATCGGTAGCGCCGCCGCGGTACTCACCGTGGAACGTCATATAGATGGCGCGGAACATGTAGAAAGCGGTCAGAAATACCGTTATCATCGCCAGCCAGAACAGTACCGGCTGATTCTCCAGTGAGGTAACCAGTATCTCGTCCTTGCTCCAGAATCCGGCCAGTGGCCAGATACCGGCCAGACTCAAAGAGCCTATCAGGAAGGTAGCGTACGTCCAGGGCATTGTCTTGCGCAGACCGCCCATCAACCTCATATCGAAGGTCCCGGTGGAGTGACTGATACTGCCCGCACCCAGGAACAGGAGCGCCTTGAAAAAGGCGTGGTTGAACAGGTGGAAGATGCCCACCACCGGGCCACCGGTGGCCAGACCCAGCATCATATAGCCGAGCTGGCTGATGGTGGAGTATGCCAGCACCCGCTTGATATCGTAGGCGGCCAGTCCCATCGTGGCGGCAAAAATAGCCGTAAATCCGCCGATGATGGCTACCGTGGTTAATGCCTCAGTGGAGTGCTCAAAGAGGGGGAACATGCGGGCCACCAGGAAAACGCCAGCGGCGACCATCGTAGCCGCATGGATTAAGGCGCTGACCGGTGTCGGGCCCTCCATGGCATCGGGCAGCCACACGTGAAGCGGGAACTGGGCCGACTTGCCGACAGCCCCGCCGAAGATGCCGATGGCAGCCCACATGAGGACGGTGCCGCCCAGGGTCCCGGCTATGGCCAGTCCGTGCAGTTCATGAATATCGAAAGTGCCGGTGTTGAGGTATAAAATCAGTATCCCGGCCAGGAAACCGAAATCGCCAATCCTGGTAACAATGAACGCCTTCTTGGCGGCATCGGCTGCCGACTTCTTATGGAACCAGAAGCCGATGAGGAGATAGGAGCACAGGCCGACCATCTCCCAGAAAACGAAAGTAAAAAGCAGGTTGTCCGATAGCACCAGCCCCAGCATGGAGAACGTGAACAGCGACATGAAAGTATAGTAGCGGTAATATCCTGCCTCATCGCCGTGCATGTAGCCCAGCGAGTAAATCTGCACCATCAGGCTGACAAAGGTAACAACGATAAGCATTACGGCTACCAGCGAATCGAGTATCATCCCCAGGTGGATGGTGACCCCGTTCTCAATAACCATCCAGGTGACATCGGGGATGGCTATCTCGTGGTGTTCCGCCGATATTACCGAAAACAGCGCCCAGACAGACAGTGCCGCCGAGATTCCGATGGCGCCAATGGTGATATAACCGTAAACCTTGGATTCCGGCTTGACGAAAAGTCTGACAATCAGCCCGTTGATGATAAACGAGAACAGCGGCAGCAGCATTATTAGCCAGACAAACTGGTGTGGTATCATAGCTTCCTCAGTATATCCTTAATCACGTGCTCTTTATCCTGGGGCACCAATACTGAGTAGTTGGTCAGTTCCTGCCCCATCGGCAGTCCGGACTCAGGCATAATGCGGGTGGGAATTCCCTCACCCTCAAAGCACTCCTTCCACATCTCGGCAATAGCCAGGCTCTGCGCTTTTTTAACTTCTACCCACATAATTTAATTTTAAAGACCTCAAAATCTTATAGTAATGCCAGGACGGTGTCGCCCAGGTAAAACGGCCAGACGACGATACCCAGGATAATCTTCCACCATACCAGGTCGGCAAAGCCGATGGTGAACAGCCAGCCGATGAACCATAAAACACCGAAAAATCCACCCGATTTGTTCATGTTTTTCCTCCCCTTTTCTTCTGCCATGTTCTCCTCAGATTACCACTTCATTAAGTTGATATTGCTGGCGTCGATATCGGTCAGGCCGCGGTAGATAGCCAGTATTATCGCCAGACCGACGGCCACCTCGGCGGCGGCCACCACCATCACGAATATGGCAAACACCTGCCCGGTCAGCAGTAGCGGTACAATATAGCTGGAAAAGGCAACCAGGCTGATATTTACCGCATTGAGCATTAACTCAATGCACATTAATATAATTACGGCGTTACGCTTGGTCAGCGCCCCGTACAGTCCGATGCAGAACAGGACCGCCGATAATATCAGATAATGTTCCAGACCTATATCCACTTCCTTACTTCTCCCTCGCTATCACAATGGCGCCCAGAATGGCAGCCAGCAAGAGCATCGCCGCGATTTCCACGGGAAGGATAAAACCGTTCTCGCCGAACAAATTCTGGGCGAGGGGAACCGTGGTTGGTGTCAGCGGACTCTCTGAAGCTATCTGCCATGATGTCTTGGTCACGGTATAAATCATTATTCCCAGCAGGATAACAGCCACCAGGAAGGCGGGTATTTTCATCCTGTTGGCGGGGCTGCCCTGCTGGACGTCCCGCGTCATCATGATGGCCAGTATTATCAGAACTGATATGGCACCTACATAGACCAGAATCTGTACCGCCGCCAGGAAATCAGCGCTGAGAGTAATGTAGAGTCCGGCTACCGTGATGAAACAGAGGATAAGGCTGAGAGCCGCCCGGAAGACATTCCGAAGGAATATCACGCCCAGAGCCGCTATAACGACCACTACCGCCATTATCCAGAATGAAGCAGCCAGTCCCATTACTCTTTCTCCACGATCTTTTCCACCAGCAGCGTCTGCCGGGGTAGATTCTTGGCAATCTCGGGGTGGAAATACCCGCTGGCCGGCCTCTCCGGCGATTCCAGCAGCTCGTCGTTGGTCTGGACTAAATCACCGCGACGATATTTTGCCCGCTCATAAGAGTAACCCATGAACAGTGCGTCATACGGGCAGGCCTCGACACACAGGCCACACTGAATACAGTAGCCGGTATCTACCTGGTACTTTTCCACCTCGTATTTATTGTCTGCCAGGTTGGTGGTGGTAACAATCTCAATGGCACCCTGCGGGCATGTCTTGGCGCAGGTGCCGCAGCCGGTGCATTTCTCCCGACTCCAGATAAGTTCGTTGCCCCGAGTCCGGCGCGATATGTTCAGCCTCTGCTCTGGGAACTGTGACACTGTCGGGTGACGTAGCAGGTGCCGGATGGTCACTGTCAGACCTTTAATAATGCCGATTCCGTAACGTTCAAACTTCAACTCGGCCCCATCCTAACTTAAAGAATTTCGACCATATCAAAACCAGTATCACCATTATGGCGATATTGATAATGACCATTATCCACGGCAGGTCGGTTGGCCAGACCAGGACCTGTATGGCTGTGATGAACAGGTTTATCAGAGCCAGTGGTAAGAGGAACTTCCAGGCCAGGGCCATCAGCTGGTCAATTCTAATACGCGGCAGCGTTGTACGTGTCCAGACCATGACAAAGAAGACAATAATTACCTTTATAATAAACCACAGCCATGGTGGTAACAGCGGGCCCCTCCAGCCACTGAGGAAGAGGGTGGTGATAATGGCGGAGATAGCTATAGCTTCGGCATATTCTACCAGATAGAACATGGCGAATTTCATGCCGGAATACTCGGTATGGAATCCGGCCACAATCTCGGAGTCGGCTTCCATTAAATCAAACGGGCTGCGGTTAATCTCGGCACAGCCGGCCGTGAAAAAGAGCAGAAAGCCCAGCGGCTGCAGCAGGATGAATGGAATATCCTGGGCAACGACAATGCCGTTCATGGACATCGTGCCGGCTACCAGCACGGTGCCGACGACGGAAAGCGCCAGTGGTATCTCATAGCTGACGACGGCGGCGACATTACGCATGGCGCCAAGCAGAGAATACTTGTTGCTGGAGCCCCACCCTGCCATGAACACGCCCACTGTGGAGACCGAGCTAATTGCCACCACATAAAGTATGCCTATATTAAGGTCAGCCAGGAGCGCCCCGTCCTGAAACGGCACCACGGCAAAAATCATCAACGCCGGCACAAAGGCTACGACCGGCGCCAGCCAGTGGACCAGCTTGTCAGCTTTGTCTGGCACAATATTTTCTTTAAGCAACACCTTGATGGCATCCGCTACCGGCTGGAGTAGGCCGAAGGGGCCGGTGCGGTTGGGGCCGAGGCGTGACTGCATGCGGCCCAGGCCCCGGCGTTCAATGTAGATGGCGCCCATTACCATAACCAGCACAAAAACGATAAGAGCGATAGTAAAAAACAGCCAGTGCCACCAGTAGCCGCCGGGCCAGTCCGGTGGCGTCGCCTGCATTGGCAGGTTACTACTAATAACAAAATCAGTTATAGCCACTATCTATCAATCTCGCCCATGGTAATATCAATACTGCCAAAGATGATAATAAGATCGGCTACCTTCCATCCCCGTACCATTTCACGGAGGGCGGTCAGGTTTATCAGGCTGGTGGGCCGCACGTGACAGCGGTAGGGAGCAATGGAGTTATCTGACACCAGATAAAAGCCAAGCTCACCTTTGGGCGCCTCAATATGTGCGTACGCCTCGCCGGCGGGGGGACGTACCAGGTGGGGCACATCAGCCCTGACCGGACCGGAGGGAATATCAGGCATAGCCTGCTCGATGATGCGCAGACTCTGGCGCATCTCCTCTATCCTCACGCGGTAGCGGTCATAGCAATCGCCAGCTTCACCAACCGGTATATCAAACTCAAAGCGGTCGTAAATGGAGTAAGGGTCGGCCTTGCGCAGGTCCTGCTTGACGCCGCTGGCACGGGCTACCGGACCGCTGATGCTACAGTTAATGGCTGTTTCCTTGGTCAGTATACCGACGCCCTTGGCGCGGGCTAGCAGTATCTCATTCTGCTTAAGGAAGAAATCAAATTCCTCCAAGAAACCGGGCAATTTAGCTGTGAATTTCTGTAGTGCCGGGAGGAATTCGTCAGGAATATCCTGGCTGACACCACCGATCCTCATGTAGTTATAGGTAACTCGCTGCCCGCAGACCATCTCAAAGAGGTCATATATCTTTTCTCTCTCCCGGAACAGGTACAGGAAGGGGGTAAAGAAGGCGCCGCAGTCGTTAAGAAAAGAGCCAACGGCTATGCAGTGGTTGGCGATGCGCTGCAGTTCAGCCATGATGACGCGTATATATTCGGCCCGTTCCGGCACCTTTATCCCCGCCAGTTTCTCCACTGCCAGGCAGTAGGCCAGGTTGTTGCTCATCGGCGAAATGTAATCCAGCCGGTCGGTCAGTGGAATAAACCCGGTATAGGTCCTTTCCTCGGCAAGCTTCTCAATCCCTCGGTGCAGGTAGCCGACCACCGGTTCAATATCAATGACAACCTCGCCATCCAGGGTCGCCCTCATGCGGTACACGCCGTGCGTACTCGGGTGTACCGGGCCGAAGTTCAGGATAAATGGTTCGGTCTTAAGCGTCATCATCTCGGTTGTAACCACTATAGATAATCCTTTCGCAGCGGGTGTCCCTGAAAACCCTCCCAGAGAAAGATGCGTTTCATATTGGGGTGCCCTTCGAAGCTGATTCCCATGAGGTCGTAAATTTCACGTTCCTGAAAATCAGCCCCCTGCCACAGCCCAATTACCGAAGGCACCTCCGGGTTCTCCCGTCCATAGCACCTGGTCTTGATAATCACGGTGTGGTTGTGCTCCAGCGAGGTCAACTGATAAATAACCTCAAAATAGCTGAAGTAATCAACAGCGGTAATATAATTGAGGTAGTCAAACTTAAGGGTCTCCGTGTCCTTGAGGAAGGCAGCCACCGGCAGCAGGGAATCTACCTTCACCACCAGGCTATCCTTACCGGATTCCTCAATGCTACCTGGAAATTTCTCTTCTATCTGGCTGGCTATTTCTTTCCCGGAAAGGGCTACCGTCATTCCTGCTTACCTTTCTGTAAGAATTCTAGCGGGTCCGGCACTACCGGTGTCCTGGCTATCTTCCTCTGCAGCATCCTTATCCCGTGAATCAGGGCTTCGGGGCGGGGTGGGCACCCGGGCACGTAAACATCAACCGGTATTATCTTGTTGTATCCCGGTACCACGCTGTACGAGGAGCGGAAAATACCGCCACTGATACCGCAGGCACCCATGGCTATTACCCATTTTGGTTCCGGCATCTGGTTATATATCCTCCGGACATTGGGTGCCATCTTCCAGGTAAGCGTGCCCGCAGTAATCATCAGGTCTGCCTGACGCGGTGAGGCACGCAAAATATCCATGCCGAAGCGGGAGAGGTCAAAACGCGGGCCCTCAATGGCCATAATCTCAATAGCACAACAGGCGGGGAAACATGACACTGTCCAGAGCGAAGAACGCCGCCCCCAGTTAATGATGGCGTCCACTGTGGTCAGCAGGATATTTCGGCTCAACTCCCCTTCCAGCCACTCGTCGGGGTCGGGAATCGATTCCTGACTGCTCGCCTTCAGGTCTTCAATTACCTGACCCTCATACCGGTCAAGCTCGGTAGAGGAATAAATGTATTCTTTATCTCTGCTTACTTCCATTCCAGGACCTTCTTCTTCCAGGCGTATAGATAGCCGATGAAAATAATGAAAACGAGAATCAACACGATGTACAAGCTAAAAATTCCCAGTTCCCTGAGGTGTACTGCCCATGGGTAGAGGAAGACAACCAGTACATCAAGGGCTAAAAAGACAAGGGCGTAGAAATAATAGTGGAAGTTGAATTGTACCCAGGTCTTACCGATGGTTTCCATACCGCATTCAAAGATGGAAGTCTTGATAGGGTTGGGATTATTGGGGACAATCTTCAGGAATCTGAGGACAATGGGGATAATGACCATTATAAGGGTGAAAAGAACGACAACGATAAAAAACAGTCCGATTAATCCGTAGTTTGCTAGCAACTGTTCCCCTGACTATTGATAATCGCTTATTTACTGTTTACGTGCTGGTAGTACTATATTATAAGATATAGGGATTGGTGCACTGCGGTAGTATACCATACCCATTTAATAAAAAGCAACACCATGAAAAGCGGGGTTTGCCTGATAACACAATGTTATTTCAGTCCGTACTTCTTCGCCAACGCCGCCAGGCCGGGCATGGAACGCTCCAGCACGCGGTCGTCGACGCAGTACACCAGACGGAAGTACCCGGGCGTCCCGAAGGCGACTCCAGGCACTGAAAGTACATGATGCTCCTGCTGGAGTTCGTGTACGAAAGCGACATCATCTTCTATGGGGCATTTGGGGAAGATGTAGAACGCGCCCTGCGGCTTGTTAACTTTGTACCCCATTTCCACCAGGTTACCGTAGATAAAGTCCCGGTGGCGCTGGTATTCGGAGACGGGGATGGTCACGTTCTGGAGGTGGCGTACCACGTTCTGCATGAAGGCCGGGGCATTGATAAAGCCCAGCACGCGCGTGCAGAAGACTAAGCCCGTCATCATCTCGTCATGGTGTGAGCTCTCCGGGTGCAGGGCAACATATCCGATGCGCTCACCGGGTATGGAAAGGTCCTTGGAATGCGATGTCGCTATAATGCTGTGCCGGTGGCAGTTCAGCGGCGAAGGATACTTCAGTCCGTCATAAATAATTTTTTTATATGGCTCGTCGCTGACGATGAATATCTCTGTACCGTACTCGGCCTCTTTTTTCCGCAGTATCTCCCCCATCCGTCGCATCAGGTTTTCATCGTAGACAACGCCGGTAGGGTTATTGGGTGAGTCGATGAGCACAGCCTTTGTCCTCGGGCCGATAGCCTTCTCAAACTCGTCCATTCGCGGCATGAAGTGTTCGTCGGTAGGTGCCAGTTTAACAACGCCATCGTGGTTTTCCACGTAGTTAAAGTAGTCGACAAACCAGGGCAGGAAAAGGATAACTTCGTCACCAGGGTCGAGAATCGTCTTCAATGCCACGTTGATAGCCCCTGCCGCCCCTACAGCCATGATGACATCCTTCTCGGTGAGCCTTATGCCTGTTTCGCGCGTCAGCTGCTCGGCTATGGCCGCCCGGGTCTCCGGATAGCCGGCGTTCTCCATGTAGCTGTGCATTCCCGGGAAGGGATTCTCTGCCAGGCGTCTGATTTCGCGTTTAAACTCGGGAGGGGGTTCCATGATAGGGTTGCCCAGCGAAAGGTCGAAGACGTTCTCCGCGCCGAACTGCTTCTTCATGGCGATGCCTTCTTCAAACATCCGCCGTATCCACGAACCCAGCTCCATGCCCTTTTTAACTCTTTCCGATACGGACACTTTCCATTTCCTTTCTGCCCTGTTTAAAGGCGGTAAGGTTAATTTCACGGATATTCTCAGGCATACGCCGGGAGATGGTCTCCTTCAAGATACCTGCCTTCAGCGGTGACATCAGGGAGAAACATCCCAGCATAAATATATTAAGCGTTCTAACATTGCCCAGTTCTTTTACCCTTTCCGTACCATCGATGAAATAGACATAGTCTGTTTGCCTCTTGAGGGCCTCGGTGACTTTTTCTTGGGTGGGATATTGCTCCTGGCCCAGACTGACCGATTGAGGCGGCTGTTCGTAGTTATTGATGATAGCTATACCTCCGGGGCGTAGAAAGTGGCTCCACCGGGCCGCTTCCAGCTTCTCAAGGGCGAGAAGCAGGTCTACCTCACCTTCCTTGATTAAAGGCGACCAGACCTTGGATGCTATACGCACGTGACTGACAACGCTGCCACCGCGCTGGGCCATGCCCAGTGTATCCGTCTTCTTAACGTCGAAGCCGGCCGCCAGAGCCGCCTCGCCGATGATGTCACTGGCCAGAACAACACCCTGGCCGCCCACCCCCGTGACAAGCAAATTCATCGTCATCACTTTGTGTTCCTGTTCTTTCCCGGCACTGAAATTGCCTTCTGCGGGCAAAGCTGTTCGCAGATAGTGCAGATATCGCCGGCGCAAAGAGTCGGCTCGATAAATACCTGCCCGTCGGCGCTCTGGATGGCCGGGCAGCCGAGGCGGAGGCAGGCGCCACACTGGTTGCACTTATCGAGATTGACCACTCTGGGATTCGTGCGCTTTCTCACCCGCATGGCGCAGGAGCCGCGTACGATGATAACGGAGACCTCCATCCTGTTCAGGGAATCCCTGACGCCTGCCCTCAATGCTTTTAGATTGAAAGCATCAATAACTTTGATATCTTTTACGCCGATGCCCCGGGCCAGACTTTCCAGCTCCACAGCCTGGGTCTCCTTACCCTGGGCGGAAATGCCCGTGCCGGGATGCTCCTGGTGTCCGGTCATGGCCGTGGTATGGTTATCCAGGATGATAATCGTTATCTGTGCCTGGTTATACACCGCGCTGACCAGGCTGGGGATACCGGCGTGCATGAATGTAGAATCGCCGATAATGGCCACTACTTTGCTCTTGACTCCGGCCTTCTCCATTCCCTGCGCCTGTCCAACGCCGGAACCCATACAGCCGGTGGTATCCAGGACGCTCAGCGGCGGATAGGCCCCCAGCGTGTAGCAGCCGATATCGCCGGTAATGATTAGCTTCGGCTCTTCGTTTTTGGTACCGACCAGCTTGGAGCGCTGCCCCAGGCCGTTCAGGACGAAGTATATGCCGGTATGGGGACACCCCGGACACAGTAGAGGTGGACGCCGGGGTAATCCCGAGGCGGGGGGTAGGACCTTCTCCGATTTTTTCTCGGGTAGCAGACCGGCACTACGACTGCTTTCGGCAACAATGCGCGGGTTCAGTTCACCTACTCTGGGGATGAATTCCTTACCGGTAACCTCTATGCCCATCGCCTGGATATTCTCCTGGAGAAAGGGGTCGAGTTCCTCGATAACTATCAGCCACTTAACCCCGGCAGCGAATTCGCTTATCAGTTTCTTGGGCAGCGGATGGGTCGTCGCCAGTTTGAGAAAGGAAGCTTCGGGAAAGACCTCGCGAGCATACTGGTAGGCGATGCCGCTGGTAACGATGCCGAGGTCGCGCTTACCCCAGATGACCTGGTTTAGAGGAAAGGTCTCGACGTAATCACGCAGCTTGGCCATGCGCTCTTCCATGAGGGCGTGCCTGGGCAGGGCATAAACGGGCAGCATGACGTATTTAGCCACGTCATAATGGAAAGCGGACTGCCGGTTTTTTACCACGCGTCTGCGCTTGACGTCCACTACCGACTTGGAGTGGGCAATACGTGTCGTAGTACGCACCATAACCGGGGTATCGAAGTCCTCACTGATGTCAAAGGCATATGCCATCAGGTCATAGGCTTCCTGGCTGTCGCCTGGCTCCAGCATCGGCACTTTGGCCAGCCTGGCGTAGTGCCGGTTGTCCTGTTCGTTCTGAGAGCTGTGTATCTGGGGGTCGTCGGCACAGACCACCACCAGCCCGCCGATGATGCCTGTATATGAGGCGGCCATAAAAGCGTCGCTGGCTACATTCAGTCCCACCTGCTTCATAGACGCCATAGCACGAATCCCCGTATAGGCGGCCCCCGTCGCCACCTCCATGGCTACCTTCTCGTTGGTAGACCACTCGGCATAGATATCCTTGAACCGGGCCAGGTTCTCAAGTATCTCGGTACTTGGAGTACCGGGGTAGGCGGCGGCCACCTGTACGCCGGCATGATAGGCCCCCAGTGCCAGGGCTTCGTTTCCAGATAGTAATTGCAAAGTCTTTTCCATATTAATTCACGCAATTAAGTGATATTATAACAATATTACATATATAAGCGCAAGTATTTTTCTAAAGATTGCGCATTAACGTATATTGTATCTTATGTTACAATTCTACCATACTTTATACCGGCTAGACAATTACCTGTGCCTGTTGACATCTGTTTTTCCCTGTGTTAAACTGCTAACTGAAAATCATTTTCATTTGGCTGCCGAGATGATATATACAGAGAAGAAGATTGAAAGTATTATGCGACAGCATGGCTATAAAATTACCCCGCAGCGTCGAGCCATAGTCAACGCCATAACCCGCATTCATGAGCACCTCACTCCAGCCGCACTGTACGACAGGGTATGTCGGGAAGACCCGGGCATCGGACTGGTTACCGTTTATCGCACTCTTGAGATACTCGCCGGCCTCGGTCTCATCTGTGAAATGCACTTAGGAGGTAATTGCCGGAGCTACCTGATGAGGCGGCCTTCGGGGCACCACCATCATCTGATTTGTTCTGACTGTGGTACCGTGATTGATTTCACGGATTGTGACCTCGACGAACTGGAGCAGAGGCTATCAAAAGAGACGAATTTCAAAATCAACGGCCACCTTCTTGAATTTATCGGACAATGCCACAACTGCCGTAAAATTACTTCAGCGTAGATTTTCTGAACTCAGAGAGGTGCTGGTTGATGACAGCGATTTTCGATTAGGATGGTGAGATAGTGGAGTCTTCCTTTAATCTAGGTCCTTTCACCATCAGCTGGTATGGCATGCTGATTACCCTGGGTGTCATCGCCACACTAGTGGTTGCCACCATTGAAGCTAAAAGGCGAGGAGAGCTGTCATGGCATGTCCTCAACATGGCTCTCATTGTTATTCCCATGGGCATTATCGGCGCTCGTCTCTACCACGTTATCGACGAGTGGGACTTTTATAGTCAGAACCCAGCATTGATTTTTGGTGGCCGTGGACTGGGGATTTTCGGTGCTGTTATCGGGGGGGGCATTGGAGTCATCATCTATACCAGGTGGAAGAAACTCAATACCCTGCGCTGGATGGACATAGTCGCCCCCGGCCTTATCCTGGCGCAGGCTATCGGCAGGTGGGGCAATTTCTTCAATCAGGAACTTTACGGTTATCCCACTGACCTCCCCTGGGCGATATATATTGACCCTGCTAACCGTCTTCTCGGCTATGAAGCCTATAGCCACTTCCACCCCCTCTTCCTATATGAATCCATATGGAATTTCCTCGGTTTCCTGTTGCTTATGCTGATGGGGCGTAGGCTCAAGCATCGCCTCCTCGATGGTGACATCTTCTTTTTATATCTCATTTATTACGGTGCGGGGAGGTTTTTCCTTGAAGGACTGAAGATTGATGTCTGGACTGTTGCCAGCATTCCCACTGCCCGCTGGATAACTGGAATCGCCGTTATTGCCTCAATTGTAGTGATGGTTTATCGGAGGTATCGGTCGCGACTTAGCTTAACCCAAAGGCCTATAAGTTAAAACAAGTTATGATAACAGCCTTATACAAAAGGAAAAAAAGCTTGACCTTAACTGTTCTTGAATATGGGAGAAGAATAGAATGTTCAAACGTATAATCCGGGAACTGATGAAACATGCGCCCTTTACCGCTATGGGGGCTGTCGCCGGTATCGTCGTCATGGTTTTAATCCACTTTCTTAGTGCCCCCCGTGAAGTTTCCCAAACACTTTTTTACACCCTTCATCCCCTCCATGTGGTTTTGAGCGCGTTGGTAACGGCATCTATGTACAGGATGCATCATACCAGGAGCAAGCTCTGGGTATCCGTTATTATAGGTTATACCGGTTCTATCGGCATAGCGACATTGAGCGACATTATTATCCCCTACGTAGGTGGAGGCATACTGAATATACCCATGGAGTTTCATCTGCCCTTCATTGAGACTGCGAAGATGCCCTTTATCGGTATTCAAAAATGGATAATTGTCAATTCGGCGGCTGTTATTGGTATTGCCGTCGCCTGCTGGAAACCGACCACCAGATTTCCCCACATGGGTCATGTGCTGTTGAGCACCTGGGCATCGTTGTTCAGCTTTACTGCCTTCGGGATAGCCGACTGGCTACCGCTGCTTCCCTACATCTTCCTGTTCCTCTTTCTCTCCGTCTGGCTGCCCTGCTGCGTGAGCGATATAGCCTATCCCCTTCTATGGGTTAGAGAAAAGTAGCCACTATCAATTTCCCTTCATGTCTGCCTGCGGGCACCCCCTTAATATTTAACAACCCTCCCCTCTAATCCCCCTCCCTTGGAAAGGGAGGGGGAAGAATTTTGTAAGAGAGGCTTTGCCTCTCTTAAACTCTTTGTGGGGAGTCGGGGAGGATATTGCGGGATAAGAAGTTGATGATACGAGGGCGGTGGGTGGGAAAAGATAAGAAAGAAAGGGGCCAGGGGTGGGGTGAGACTATCAACCAAACGCAAAAAGAACCTTAGCATTAGTATCCGCCAGAATTGTTATGTTATATTTATAGCATGGAGGAACAGTGGCATAACCTCGGCTCTGATGAAGCCCTGCAAGCACTCAAATCGAGGCGCGCCGGGTTAACGGCGACCGAAGTTGCCGAACGGCTGCTAAGATACGGTCCTAACCGGCTGGAAGCTAGGAAAAAAATATCGCCGGTAATGGTTTTCCTCAGACAATTCCTCAGCCCCCTTATCTATGTATTGCTTGTCGCCGCCGTAATTTCGATTATTGTTGAGCACTATATAGATGCTTGGGTAATAATAGGCGTCCTCCTGCTGAACGCCATTATTGGCTTTATCCAGGAAACAAGAGCCGAGAAGGCCATGGAAGCCCTCATTCAGATGGCGGCACCGCAGGCAAGGGTGAGGCGTGATGGTAATATCAGGATGATGCCCGCCCGGGACGTTGTACCCGGGGATATCCTGCTCTTCGAAACCGGTGATAAAGTACCCGCGGATGCCAGACTCATCGAGGCCTCCAATCTCAAGGTAAATGAAGCTACCCTTACCGGCGAGTCGGTGCCGGTGGATAAGCACACCAAGTTTCTTACCGGGGAATTACCGTTGGCCGAGAGAAAGAACATGGTATTCATGGGGACAGTCATTACCTACGGACGGGCTGCCGCCGTGGTGGCAAAGACGGGCATGTCTACCGAAATGGGCAAAATCGCCACCGGCATACAGGAAGTAAAGCCGGAAAAGACCCCCCTCCAGAAAAGCATCAGCAAGTTGAGCCGGTATATTGTCGGACTCTTCCTGGGTGTCTGCGCGCTCCTGGTAGTTGTCGGGATACTCAAGGGTATGGAGTTGTTGGAAGTATTCCTGCTGGCGGTTGCCGCCGCCGTCTCTGCCATACCCGAAGGACTGCCGGCGGTAGTCACCGTGGTCCTGGCCATGGGTATGAGGATAATGGCGCATCGTAACGCTATCATCCGCAAGCTGGTAGCCGTTGAGACGCTCGGTTCAGCCACGGTCATTTGCTCCGACAAGACCGGTACGCTGACGTTGAACCAGATGACCGTGCGTCGACTTTACGTCGGTGGCCGATGGATAGAGGTAACCGGTGAAGGCTACGTGCCTGAGGGGGAATTCCACAGCGATGGATATAAACTGAATGTGGAAAACGAGCCAACCTTAGCCCTTCACCTCAGGATAGGTGCCCTCTGCAATGACGCGGTGCTGACTATGGAAGATGATAGGTGCTGCCGTATTTTCGGCGACCCGACGGAAGGCGCTCTGGTGGTCGCTGCTGGCAAAGCCGGGATGAGCAAGGAGAAGCTGGAAAAAATCTTTCCACGCCTGGATGAAATCCCTTTTCAGAGTGAAAAGCTGTATATGGCTACCTTTCACCCCGGGGATGGCGGGCGGGTCGCCTATGTCAAGGGAGCCCCCGAAAAAATCCTGTCCCTGAGCAAGTATCAGTTTAAGGGGAATGATATTGTCTCAATGGAAGAAGCTGGTGCTCAGGCTGTTCTGCAGGCTAATGAAACCATGGCGGGAGAAGCGATGAGAGTTATCGCCACCGCCTACGTTGACCTGCCCGCTGACCTGGAAGACCTGGAGGATGAGCACCTCAGGGGTAATCTTGTCTTCGTCGGCCTGGCGGGAATGGCTGACCCACCGCGTGAGGAAGCCAGGGAAGCGATAAGGCTGTGTAAGCAGGCCGGCATTAAAGTTATCATGATTACTGGCGATAATAAGGTTACGGCTGAGTCTATTGCCCGACAGTTGGATTTGCCGTCGGGAAAATCGATAACCGGGAGCGAACTCCAGCAAATGAGTGACGACGAATTGTTGCAACAGGTAAAAAATATTTCAGTTTTCGCCCGGATTGAACCCCTGCATAAGCTCAGGATAGTCGACGCCCTCAAGAGCCAGGGGCATATTGTCGCTATGACCGGTGACGGCGTTAACGATGCCCCGGCACTGAAAACGGCTAATATAGGCATTGCTATGGGCATAACCGGTACGGATGTCGCCAAGGAAGCCTGTGATATGATACTGGCTGATGATAATTTCGCCTCCGTCGTAGCGGCTGTAGATGAAGGCAGGGCGATTTTCAATCGACTGAGAAACGTCATCTTTTTCATGCTCAGTACTAATATCGGCGAACTGCTGGCACTGATACTTACTATTTTATTTGTTGGCAAGGCACCATTGCTGGCAGTACAGATTATCTGGGTCAATCTGGTTACGGACACAGCCGTGGCTATCCCGCTGGGTCTTGAGCCCAAGACTGGCGATGAACTCAAACAGCCGCCCCGCCACCCCGGAGTCGGTATCCTCTTCCCCGGCCTTATTCTCCGCGTCGGCTTTCTTGCCATAATCATGAGTGTCGGCGTCTTCACAATCTTTAACTGGGCCCAGGCCAGGATGAGCCTGGATGAAGCGCGTACTCTCGCCTTCTGTTCTCTGGTAGCCTTTGAGTGGTTCCGCGCCTTCAATGCCCGCTCGGATGAGCGTACTGTCTTCAAACTGGGTATCCTGCGTAACCGCTGGCTGGTGGGTTCAATCTCCTTTGCCATTCTCATCCAGTTAGCTGTCGTTTATGTCCCGTTCCTGCAGGTAGCTTTTCACACCGTACCTCTGGGTATAGACAGGTGGGGTATCGCCATACTGGCCGGCGGCAGCCTGTTTGTTATTGAGGAGACCCGCAAAGTCCTCTTCCCCAGGCTCTTTACCCTGGGTAAATGGCGGCCGGTGGGTAAGAATGCCTGATGGGTTAGTGATTAAAAAAGAAGCCGGGATTTTGCCCCCGACTTCTCATTCACCACCAATGTAACCTTACTTCACCTTGATTTCAATGTGCTTGCTCTCAGGCTCTTCTGCCTTGGGGAGCCTTATCTCCAGCAGACCCTTCTTGAGGGTAGCTGAAATGTTCTCGGCATCAACCCGGGCGGGCAGAGTCATTGAGCGGATATACTGCCCGAAGTGCCTTTCACGGGTATAATGGGTAGTTCCCTTCTCCCCTTCCTCTTTCTCCTCTTTCTTCTCAGCCTTGATGGTGAGGACATCATCATTCAGGTTGATGTCAAGGTCCTTCTTCCTGACGCCGGGCATTTCTGCCTTAATCACCAGTTCCTTATCCTCTTCGTACATATCCATCCTCGGGGTCAGACCGGTTTCAAAGGCAGTCCTGGCCATTTCTTCAACCTCTTCGAGCAGGCTGAACGGGCGGAAAAACGGCCTCAAGGCAAAAACTCCGTTCGGGCTTCGTCTTACTAAAGCAACCATGGTTTACCTCCTTTTATAGTTAACATTTTATTATCAACTTTATTATAATATTACTATTAATCATTGTATGCGACTTTAGTCACACGGTTATCCAGGTATACCTTGACAGGTAAAGCTGCTTGAATTACGCTAATGAGTGGGGGTGGAAGAAAATCGGGAGGCGTATCAGGGAGGTAAAGCCAATGGAAGAAATGCAGTGGAACAGGGACAGACTGTACCAGCTGGTGCAGGCAAAGCTGGGTGATAGCCTGTTTATCGTCGTCTCCAACCGTGAGCCCTATGTTCATTCCATGTCCGGTGACGAAATAAAGTGGAACCGTCCGGTCAGCGGACTCACCGAGGCTCTGGACCCCGTAATGCGCGCCTCGGGGGGTATCTGGGTAGCCCAGGGCACAGGTGATGCCGACAGGAAGGTGGTTGATGAACATGACCATATTGCCGTACCGCCGGACAAGCCGGAATACACCCTGCGCCGCGTCTGGTTGACTGAAGATGAGGTTAAGGGCTTTTATCTCGGCTTTGCCAATGAGGCGCTGTGGCCCCTGTGCCATGTTACCTTTACGCCTCCCGACTACCGGGAAGACTGGTGGAACACCTACAAGAAGGTTAACCGTATTTTTGCCGATGCTATTATACAGGAGATAGGCACAAGGAAGGCGGTCGTGCTGGTGCAGGACTACCACTTCGCCCTGCTTTCGCACTACCTGAAGGAGAAAAATCCGGATTTAACCATCGGCCAGTTCTGGCACATCCCCTGGCCCACCTACGAGGTATTCCGCACCTGCCCGTGGCACGAGGAGATACTCGTCGGCATGCTCGGCAACGACCTTATGGGCTTCCATACCCCATCATTCTGCAATAACTTTGTAGAATCGGTGGAACGCAGCCTGGAAACCAGGACCGACCGGGAAAGACTGGCCATAATTCGTCAGGGCAACACAACTATGGTACAGCCCTTCCCCATCAGCGTTGACTTTGATGGCCTCTCTGAGCAGTCGGGAACGGAAGCGGTGCAGCGGGAGATAGAGAATCTGAGCAAAGAGTTCAATTTGAAGGGAAAATATATCGGCATCGGCATGGACCGCATGGACTATACCAAGGGGATACCGGAAAGACTCCAGGCACTTGATAAACTCCTTGAAGATAATCCCGAATACAGGGGCAAGGTGGTATTTATTCAGGCAGGTATGCCCAGCCGGACCCAGATTGATACCTATAAGGAAATCGGAAAGAGGATTGACGACCTCATGAATGGTATAAACGAGAAGTACGGCACAGACTCGTGGCAGCCCGTGATTCCCATGACCAGGCAATTATCACACGATACCCTGAACGCTCTGCGCCGCATGGCAACCTTCTGTGTGGTCAGTTCCCTGCACGACGGCATGAATCTGGTTGCCAAGGAATTTGTCTCCGCACGGGTCGACGGTAACGGTGTATTAATCCTGAGTCAGTTTACCGGGGCAGCCGTAGAAATGCAGGATGCCCTTCTCATTAACCCTTATGCTATCAGCGAATTCGCCGGTAAGATAAAAGAAGCCATTGAGATGCCGGAGGCCGAGAGGCGGCGGCGTATGAAGAACATGCGTGAAATAGTCGCCGGCAACAATATTTACCGCTGGGGAGGCTCGATGGTCTCCAGCCTTATCTCAATAGCGGGGGTCTAGTGGAGCATCTGTTTCAATCATGGCAGGCTTTTGCCGCCGACTGTAAAGCTGCACCTCATATCCTGTTTCTCTCCGATTATGACGGCACGCTGACTCCGATTGTCAGTCGGCCCGAAGATGCACTCATATCGTCTCAGGTCAGGGATAAGCTCTCGGCTCTGGCGCGGAAACCGGATATCACGATAGGTATCATCACCGGGCGCTCGCTATCGGAAATCAAGTCCATGGTTACAATAGAAGGCATCTATTATTCCGGCAACCACGGACTCGAGATAGAAGGGCCGGGCCTCAATTATATAAGCCCGCTGGCCGAGACAGCCAGAGCTACGATGAAAGACCTTGCCCTGATATTTACGAAGGAACTGGCTGGCATCGACGGGGTTATTATTCAGGAGAAGGGATTGAGCCTGAGTGTTCACTATCGATTGGTGAAAGAGGCGGAGGAAGGTATCGTGGCGGAGACTTTTCGCCGGGTTACCGCGCCGCTGTGCAGCGAAGGCAAAATCAAGGTCTTCGCCGGGAAAAAGGTCTGGGAGGTCAAGCCGCCCATTGACTGGCATAAAGGGAAAGCTGTCGAGGCTATTACCCGGGAAATAAAGACTCTCGTTAAATTAGAATCATTACTAACCATGTACCTGGGGGACGATACTACTGATGAAGACGCCTTCAGGGTTCTTCATCGCCCGGCGGGCTGGAGCGTCTTCGTCGGTAATGAGAACCCATCATCAGGCGCCGACTATTTTCTGAGTTCAACTGCTGAAGTGGAAGAGTTACTATCCCGGCTGCTTGAGCTGAAATAAAAGTATTGGTCTAGTTCTGTTTGCATTTGGTTTTATGGCTTTGCTCCCCACCCCATCTCCCCTCGTTTGTTATCTTTTCCCACCCTCCACCCTCGCATCATCGTTGGCTTATCCCGTAAGGAAATCCCCCTTAGTCCCCCTTTTTCCAAGGGGGACAATACTTTTTAAACAATGGTTCGTCTTCCTTTATTAAAGGGAGACTGAGAGGGATTTATCCCAAACAAAAAAGGGAGTAGCCTGCGGAGAGGGGCGCCGGCCCCTCTCAAAAAATAGTTCCCCCTTCCCCTCAGGGGAAGGGGGAAAAAGGGGGATGGGGTCAAATTAAAAGAGGTTACTTCGCTGTACTCGAAATGACAGGAGGGGGATAAGGGTGGTGAGGTGAAAACGGGGTGTGGCTAGGCGTCTTTAAAGGCGATGCAGACATCTCCGGGGCAGGATTTGGCCACCTCTCTCATGTAGCTGGCAGTATCTTCGGGCAGTGCCGTGCTGATGTAAATGCCCGACCCCATTTCAAATCCGGCAATGGTGGATAGTCTCGGGATTATCCTGATATGCCAGTGGTAATAAGGGTCGTCTTCGTCATCGGTGGTCGTACTGTCAATAACGAGATTATAATCAGGTTTATCAAGTCCCTGATACAAACAGAACAAGGTATCCTTCAGTACTTTGGCAAGTTCGGCAATATGAGCCTCCGGGAACAGCCCGAATGAGGCGAAGTGTGTCTTGGGTAGAATCCAGGTCTCATAAGCAGTATGCGGAGCGTAAGGGTGAACGATAACATATTCCTCGGTCTCGGCAACAACGCGGCTACCCGCTTTTTCCAGGTCCCAGGCAATGAGGTCGCAGTAAAGGCACCTTCCCATATCGGCAAAATACTCATGGGCGACATCGAATTTGCGGTGGTAATAAGGTGCCATGATGGGTGTCGCTACCAGCTGGGAGTGAGGATGTGCCAGGGAAGTCCCTGCCGCCCAGCCGCAGTTTCTAAATATATTAATATGCTTGAGCTGCCGGTTCTTCTTCAATTCGTTATATCTTGCACGGTAGGCTACCAGCACTTTTTCAATATGTTCATAGGACATCAGCGCCATAGGCGTATTATGAGACGGGCTATCAATGATAACCTCATGGACACCATAGCCACCCATCTTGCGGAAAAAAGGCCCTTCCTCCGTCCGGGTGGTGTCCATTTCAGGTGTCAGCGCGGCGAATCGGTTGGGCACCACCCTCACCTGCCAGTCTGACTGTTCTTCTGAGGCGGGGATTCTATAGACTTCGGGTGGTGTTTCCGCCTCGTTACCCGGGCAAAAAGGGCAGGTTGAGTCCCGGTTGGGCAGGCTATCGATAGCAGCCGACTTCTTCTTCGGTCTTTGCTGCGGGCGCTTACCCCTTTCCGGGGCCAGTATCACCCACTCCTTGGTGGTTGCATCTTGCCTTAGTTCAGACATACACTCCTTTATTACTGATAAATGTGACAGAAGTCTGGCTTGCCTGGCGGAAGACTCATGTCTTTATAAAGACTGGCTTGCGTTTTGGCTTGATAGTTTCGCCACTCGGTACCTCGGAGGTGGGGAAATCATTCTCTGAGACATTATCATAGATAATACAGTTGCGGCCTATTTTATAGCCAGAGGGGATTACCGTCCGCTTACCGACAATAGTCAGCCCGGTGCTCAGGACCTTGGGATTGATACGGTTAACGTGATAGTCATCACCATAGCCGATATGACAGCCGGGCTCGACTACCACCTCTTTGTCCAGGATGGAGTGGTCGATGATGCTATCCTGGCCGATTTTAGTATCGTCCATTATAATGGAGTCTTTAATGGTAGCGTTTTCGGCTACATGGACTCCCGGAGATAAGATGGAGCGCTCCACGTGTCCCTCAATTTTACAGCCGCTGGATAAAAGGCAATTGGTTACGCTGGCGGTGTAACAAATCTTGGTGGGTGGGCTCTCGGCCTCTCTGGTATATAAAGGCCAGTCAATATCCGAAAGGAAGGCTTGAGACATCCCTAGTATATCCATGTTGGACTGCCAGTAAGTATCTACAGTACCTATATCCCGCCAGTACCCCTCATAAGTGAAAGCGAATATTCTTCCTTTATCAACCATCCTGGGGTAAATATTCCTGCCGAAGTCATGCCCTGTCCTTCCCTCCAGCCACTCGCGAAGGATATTCCTATTGAAGACGTAAACACCCATGGAGACAAGATTGCTTTCCGGGTTTTTAACTTTCTCCCGAAAGCGGATTACCTGCGCCGTTTCATTCACTACTACCGTGCCGAACCGGGATAATTCCTCTTCAGGCATACGGGTAACCGCCAGGGTAACATCAGCCTTATTGTCTCTGTGGAAATCAAGCATTGGAGAGTAGTCCATCTTGTAGACATGGTCGCCACTGAGCACCAGGACTTTATCAACTTCCTCGGCTTCAATGCGGTCAAGGTTCTGGTACACGGCATCGGCGGTTCCCTTGTACCAGTCCCGGCCTTCGTCACGCGCCAGGTAGGGTTGCAGCAGCCGTATTCCCCTGTCTGGAGGCACCAGACCCCAGGGCGCCCCGATGCCTATATGCTCGGTAAGGGAGACCGGTTGATACTGTGTGAGAACAAGGACATTGTAAATCCCCGAGTTGACACAATTACTGAGTGTAAAATCTATGATGCGGTACTTGCCGGCAAAAGGAACTGCTGGTTTAGCGCGTGCCTGAGATAGAATACTCAAGCGCTCGCTCATACCTCCTGCTAGAATGACAGCTAGCAAACTGTGCATGGTTGTTCACCATTACCTGATGGTTTCTCTGGATAAGGTGAGTATCTTGCACGAACACACCTTCATATAAAGACAATACCTCTCATTTACCAATTTACGTTTTTACCCATTTTGTGCAGTTTTGCTCTTTTTACACATATTGCCTAAACATGGTATACATATTGTCACAAGATGTCAATAAAAAGGTAGTCGTGGCTTTTGACAAATTTCTGTTAAAATTCCAGTTGCGGTATAATTTATATACTATAATATATTCTATACAAAATATGGACAGGAAGGCAAATGTCAAGCTTACGTTCTTTCTTCACCAATATGTCGGTGCCGATGCCTCTACATAGGAAGCTGTATCTGGTTTTCCGCAATAACTTCATAAAGATATGGAAGAGACAGAATTGCTGCGGTGAAGATATGGAGAAAATCGAATAACGATGTTTTAAGGTATGTGCGTGTATTACTTTGCCTATGCCAGTAACCTGAGCAAAAAGCAGATGCAGGCACGCTGTCCGGACAGCCAGCCTAAATTCATCGCTACCCTGCCCAATTACAAGCTGGCATTTACCGGCTGGTCCCGGGAGTGGCGGGGTGGCAAGGCAGCTATCAAGTCGTTCCGGGGCGAGAGGGTACGTGGTGCCTTATATGAGGTAACCGAGACATGCCTGAGGCACCTGGACAAATATGAACCCGGCTATACAAGATTGAATGTCACCGTCTTTGATGAAGATAACCAACCCTTTCAGGCGACCACCTACGTTAAGTCGGGACAGCTGGAAGAATCTTTACCTTCAAAAGAATACGCGGCCATTATAAAGCAGGGCTATCATGACTGGGAAATCGCCTGAACCGAGATTTAATCGACAGAAAATACCATATCCTTACGGTTTCTGTGATACGAAGATGCCAAATGTCCACGTGGCTACTTGAATTGCATCCCCACATGTTGTATCATGTAAGGTATCATGTTTAGATGAACATGTAAGCGAATGTGAATATTGCAATAGACTATTCGTCCTTGGAATCGTATGGCCAACAGTCCAAAAAAGTAGTTTGTATTTTAATTTAATCTAATGTATCATGTGTGATAAGTATATATTATATCCAAAGGAGTAATCATGGCTCACAAAAATTATGACGTGAAAAACCCGTCACTGGCCGAAGTAGGCAGGCAACGCATTGAGTGGGCTTATCGGGAGATGCCGGTGGTCAGGATCATCAGAGAAAGGTTTACGGCGGAAAAACCGTTGCAGGGTATCCGCATCTCAGGCTGTCTCCACATCACCACGGAGACGGCCAACCTGGCTCTGACCCTGAAGGCCGGGGGAGCCGATACTATTCTGTGCGCATCTAATCCGCTCAGCACCCAGGACGATGTGGCAGCTGCGCTGGTGGACTACGGCATTCCCACCAATGCCATCAAGGGTGAGGATGAGACTACCTACTACAAGCACATCAATACCGCTCTGGACAATAAGCCTCACCTCACGATTGATGATGGTGCTGACCTTGTCAGTACCATTCACACCAAGAGAAAGGAGCTGATTGACAATGTCATCGGCGGTGCCGAGGAAACCACAACCGGCATTATCCGCCTGCGCAGTATGCATAACGATGGCCAGTTGAAATATCCCATAATCGCCATAAACGATGCTCAGACCAAGCACTTCTTTGATAATCGCTACGGAACGGGACAGAGCACTATAGACGGCATTACCCGTGCCACCAATATTTTATGGGCGGGCAAAAAGGTGGTGGTCTGCGGTTATGGCTGGTGTGGACGCGGCGTTACCATGAGGGCTAAAGGGCTTGGAGCTCACGTTATCGTCGTCGAAGTTGAGCCGGTCTGTGCCCTGGAGGCGGTCATGGACGGCTTTCAGGTCATGCCCCTGCTGGAGGCTGCCAGGGTGGGGGATATCTTCATTACCGTTAGCGGTGATAAGAACGTTATCGATAAAGCCCATTTCCAGGTGATGAAGGACGGTGCTATTCTGGCCAACAGCGGACACTTCAACGCGGAAATTAATATCCCGGTTCTGGAAGACATGGCGAAAAGCAAACGCACCATCAGGGACTTCGTTGAGGAGTATACTCTCGCCGATGGACGTAGCCTTTACCTGCTGGGTGAGGGCAGACTGATAAACCTTGTCGCCGCTGAGGGACATCCGGCCAGTGTCATGGATATGAGCTTCGCCAACCAGGCGCTGTGCGCCGAGTTCATGGTTAAAAATAAAGGGAAACTGGAGATAAAGGTACATCCGGTGCCCGAAGAGATTGATAAAGAGGTAGCCAGGCTAAAACTTCGGGCGATGGGTGTGGAAATTGATAGCTTGACGGCTGAGCAGCAGAAGTATCTGGCAAGCTGGGAGGAAGGGACGTAGGGATTCAGCTGTCTTTATAGAAACGGAGGAAAAAGATGTCTAATAATTTTGCTACTTCACCCAGTTATATGCTGACGTCGGAATCAGTTACCGAAGGGCACCCGGACAAGATGTGCGACCAGATATCGGATGCCATCTTGGATGTCATTATGGGAAAAGACCCTTACGGCAGGGTCGCCTGTGAAGTCGCTACCACTACCGGACTGGTGGTTGTTATGGGAGAGATTACCACCAGTTGTTATGTTGAGGTCCCCCAGATAGTCAGGGAAGTGGTTCGCGATATAGGCTATACCCGCCCGGAATACGGTTTTGACTACCAGTCCATTGGGGTGATGGTGTCCATCAAGGAGCAGTCCACTGACATTGACATGGGTGTCAGCAAGTCGCTGGAGTCTAAAGAAAGTGAGGGGGTTAGCCACCTTGATGAAATCGGTGCCGGCGACCAGGGCATGATGGTAGGCTTTGCCTGTAACGAGACACCCGAGCTGATGCCCCTTCCGATTTCCCTGGCGCAAAAGCTGTGCCGGCGCCTGGCTCAGGTCAGGAAGGACGGGACGCTTGAATACCTCCGTCCCGACGGTAAATCACAGGTAACTGTTGAATACAAAAACGGTGTTCCCAAACGAGTTGTAAATGTCGTTATCGGCGCCCAGCATGACGATGATGTCGGACTTGACCAGATTGAAAAAGACATTATAGAGCATGTCATCAAAAAGGTAATCCCCGCTTCATTGATGGATGATAATATTAAATACTATGTTAACGGTACCGGCAGGTTCGTCATTGGCGGCCCGGTATCGGATACGGGTTTTACCGGTCGGAAAATTATAGTTGATACCTACGGCGGTGTCGCCCGGCACGGCGGCGGGGCCTTCTCCGGCAAAGACCCGACCAAGGTCGACCGTTCGGCATCTTACATGGCCCGGTATATCGCCAAGAACGTGGTAGCGGCGGGACTGGCCGACCGTTTTGAGTTACAGGTCGCCTACGTTATTGGGAAGGCTCATCCGCTCTCGGTATCTATCGAGACCTTCGGCACCGGCAAGGTTGACGGCCAGGTGATTAAGGACCTGATTAATAAACACTTTGACCTCCGCCCCGGGGCTATTATCCAGTACTTCGACCTGCGCCGCCCTATCTACCGCCAGCTTGCCGCCTACGGGCACTTCGGCCGTGACGACCTCGACCTCCCCTGGGAAAAGACGGACAAGGCCGAGATTCTAAGGAAAGAGGGTCTGGGGAAGTAGTAGGGGTGTTTAAGAGGGGCGCCGCCCCTCTGCCATGATTCTTCCCCCTCTCCTTTGAAGGAGAGGGGGACACAGGGGGTGAGGTAGACAAAATCCCCCTTCTTTTTCAGGCCAGGTGAAAAGTAACCCTTATTTATTCTATAATACGGACAGGTCCGGTTTTTTAATGAAACGTCTGGTAATTGGTCTGGATATTGACGGGGTTATCGTTGACGCCGCAGGTGTCATGCTGCCTCTTTTGTCTGAAGTTTGTAATAGACCGGTTTCGCGTCAGGACATATATTGCCGTAGCTTCGAAGAAGACCTGAACATTGATGGAGAGGCCGTAAAGTATGTCTGGGAGCAAACACTTGAAAATAATTTATTACTGAATGCCTCTCCGATTACAGGCGCCATTGATGGTCTGGCGGCACTCGGCCGGCATGAAATATGGATTGTTACCGCCAGACCCGCATTTTTACAGCATCTTACTGAGGCCTGGTTTGGTGAAAGGAACATAAGATACGACCGTATCTTATTTGACAGGGATGGGAATAAACATCTGGCGGGGCCCGAATTTGATATATTCGTTGAGGACTTTTTAGAGGAAGCAAATCCAATTGCGGATGCTGGTATATTCACTTTGCTTTTTGACCAGCCCTGGAACCAGACGCCCTCTCTCCCCGATAATTGCCAGCGTGTTTACGATTGGAGTACCATAGTAAGACTGATAAAACAGCTTGAGCGGGAATCATAGAGATGCGAGGCCTCTCTGTTGCATAGTTCTTCTCCCTCTCCTTGATAGGAGAAGGGGACAAGGGGGTGAAGTAGATAAATAAAAAAAATCCCATTAAGTTCGGCACGGACGGCTGGCGGGCTATCATCGCCGAAGACTTCACCTTTGATAACGTGCGGTTCTGCGCCCAGGGGGTAGCCGAATACCTGAAACAGGCCGGTCTGGCCGACCGCGGACTCATTATCGGCTATGACACTCGCTTTGCCTCCGAGGACTTCGCCGCGGCGGCGGCTGAGGTGATTGCCGGTAATGGCATCAAAGTATACCTCTGCCCCAGAGCCGCGCCGACCCCGGTAATGAGCTACGGAGTCCTGGCTAAAAAGGCCGGCGGCGCTATCATCATCACCGCCAGCCACAACCCGGCTATATGGAACGGCTTTAAATATAAGGATGAGCATGGTTCCAGCGCCTCCGATGATATTACCGCCAGGATAGAGGACAATATATCAAAAGCACTTTCAGCCGGCAAAGTAAAACGGTTGACGCTGGCCGACGCTATGAAACAGGGTCTGGTGCAGGAGCTTGACCTTGACCCTATTTACTTTAAGCAGATAGCCAAGCTCGTTGACCTGGAGGCGATACGCAAGGCCGGACTGAAGCTGGTGTTTGATCCGATGTACGGTGCCGGGGCTGGCTATCTAAAGAGGGTGCTGGGCGTAGGCGCTACTGAAATAGTCGAGATAAATGGAGAAAGGAATCCTCTCTTCCCGGGAGTACGCCCGGAGCCGATAGCTGTTAACCTGGCCGGTCTTTCAACCGCCGTGCTGGAACGGGGGGCTAACGCCGGTCTGGCCACAGACGGCGATGCCGACCGTATGGGAATCGTGGATGAAAAGGGCGTTTTTATTACCCAGCTTCAGGTCTTCGCCCTACTCTGCCTTTATATGCTGGAGATAAGAGGTGAGCGTGGCCCCTTAATCAAGACACTGACCACCACCAGTATGGTTTACCGCCTCGGTGAGCTCTTCGACGTGCCGGTGTATGAGACGGCGGTGGGCTTCAAGTACGTGGCACCGCTGATGATGGAGAAGCAGGCGCTTATCGGCGGTGAGGAGAGTGGTGGTTACGGATTCCGCAACCATGTCGCTGAGCGCGACGGCATCCTGGCTAGTCTATATTTCCTTGACCTGATGGTTAAGACGGGTAAAAACCCGTCGGAGCTAATTGAGTATCTCTACAGCAAGGTTGGTCCCCACTACTACAAGCGTGTTGACATAAAATTCCCTGAAGCTGAACGCCAGTCTATTATTGACCGTGTCAGGAATAATCCGCCCGGGACTATTGATAATGTCAAGGTATTGAATATTGACACCACCGATGGCTTTCGCTTTACCCTGTCGGACAGTACCTGGCTGCTTATCAGATTTTCCGGGACTGAGCCGCTGCTACGTATTTATTCCGAGACCGATTCACCAGAGCGGGCGGAGCGACTGCTTAAACTTGGTAAGGAGCTGGCCGGAGTATAAGGACGGGAGTTAAAGAGGGGCTGAGCCTATTTTAGCTATTCCCATCCACTACTCTGAACGCAGAGAGTTCAAGAGAGGCGAAGCCTCTCTTATAAAAATCCTCCCCCTCTCCTTGATAGGAGAGGGGGATACAGGGGGTAAGGTAGATGAAAAGCATTAATCTTGATGACCCCAAGGTTTATCAGCAGAATGACCCTGAAGGTATGCTGGCGCGCATTAAGGAGTTATCCTGGCAGTGTCAGCAGGCCTTTCAGGCGGCCATGAAATTAGAGCTGCCCCCGGATTACGCTGAGGTTGACAAGGTAGTTATCCTCGGCATGGGCGGGTCGGCCATCGGCGGCGACCTTGTGAGGAGTCTGGCACAATCAGAGTCCGGTATACCTGTAATTGTCCACCGCGACTACGGTCTGCCGGCCTTCGTTGATAATAATACCCTGCTCATCGCCTCCAGCTATTCGGGTAACACAGAGGAAACCCTGTCGGCGTTTGAACCGGCACTGAAGATAAAAGCCAAAAAGCTGGCGATGACCACCGGCGGCAAACTTAAAGAAATGGCCGAGGCGAATAAAATCCCCGTTTTTAAAATCGACTATAAAGCGCAGCCCCGCGCCGCCCTCGGCTTCAGCTTCCTGCCCACCCTCGGTGTCCTGCAGAAACTCGGCTTTATAAGTGATAAATCGGCAGATGTAGTCGAAACCGTGCGTGTGTTAGAGCAGCTATCGACGAGACTGGATGAAAAAACACCACTATCTTCCAATCCGGCCAAGCAGATGGCGCAGCGTTTTTACAGTAAGCTGCCGGTGATATACGGCGCCGGGATACTCGCTGAAGCGGCACACCGCTGGAAGACCCAGATTAACGAGAACGGCAAGGCCTGGGCTTTCTATGAGGTATTCCCGGAGCTCAACCACAACGCCACCGTAGGTTTCCAGTTCCCGCCGGAGGTTATAAGCCGGCTGCATGTAGTGCTACTGAGGTCGCCTCTGTTCAATGAGCGCGTTAAGCTGCGCTACGAGGTAACCTGCGAGCTTCTCGAGCGTGCCGGGGTAAAGTATGAATACGTGGACAGCGAGGGGGAAAGCCCTTTAAGCCAGATGATGAGCATTATAATGATTGGAGACTTCGTCAGCTACTATCTGGCGATTCTCTACCGCGTCGACCCCTCCCCCGTGGAGGTTATCAACTACCTCAAGGACAGTCTGGCGAAGGGGTAGGAGAGAAATAAAATGCCAAATTCTAATATCTAAACTCTAAACAAATTCAAAATTCCGAATTAAAGGGTTAATACGACCTCACCCCCTTGCCCCCTCTCCTTAAAAGGAGAGGGGGCAATTGTTTGAGAGGGGGCTGCTCCCCCTCTAGCTGCGCACTCTCCTCTTTTAGGTAGTAATGTTGCTACAGAATAAATAATAATATAAAAGTTGTGTAAACTATTGACATATATTAAGTTATATGCTATATTTAAAGAAATAACATAAATGTAGGTTGTGGAGGTAATAAATGAAAAATACTGGCTATCAAGAAAATTGGGGAGATATTAAGATATTTGAGGCCAAAGGAGCTAGGATTGGAGAGCCTAAAGTAAACATACTAGCAAGTGCCCAAATTCTCTTCAATGCAGGTTTTGTACATACTGCTAATATAAGTGATAAAACTCACGTTATATTAGGTTATTCTGCTGCGAATAGAGCAATAATATTTCAATTTACTTCAGACGGACAAGCACCAGGTGCGTTAACAATTGTAAAGCGATCTGGTGGTGCATCTGTTGGAACAAGGTCTTTTTTCAACTATTATTTTCTAAAACCCAGAGCAGTGGCTGGGCATTACATACCAAAAAAGGAAAAATTACCAAAAATTGGTGATGCATGGATTATAATGTTAGATGATAAGTTATCTTAAAAATAGAAAAGATGTAATTAATAAACGTTTCTACTTGGAAAAAAGAAATTTGTCTAATTTACCTGAGGAGGCGGGGGTATATTTCTTATTTCAAAGTAGCAATATCCTAGTATATATAGGTAAGGCATTTTGTCTTAGGAAAAGAGTAATTCAACATGACAAGGAAAAAAAATTTTCTAGAATTGGATATGAGGTTGTTCATTATTCTAGAGCAAGGGTGTTAGAAAGAGAACTTCTGGAATTATATCTAAAAGAGCATGGTCAACTTCCATATTATAATAAGCGGTGTTAACAATGTAGGTATAGATTCTGTCCTGCGCCAGAATGACAGTATAAATATAGAGAAGAAACAAGAAGCGCCAAACCCCTGACCAAGTCAGAAAATGCTTGACGCTTAATCTTTTCCGGTATAAATTATTTATCTCTTGGTGTACTGAGGTGCCTTGCGGGCTCTCCTGAGTCCGGGCTTCTTCCGTTCTTTGGCACGGGCGTCACGCGTCAGCAACCCGTTCTGGCGCAGGATGGGTTTAAAGCGCTCGTCGGCCTGCACCAGGGCGCGGGAGATTCCGTGGGAAATGGCGCCGCTCTGCCCGGTAATACCACCGCCCTCCACCTTGACCACCACGTTATATTTACTGGTGTTCTCGGTGACTAAAAGCGGCTGCGCTATTATCCGCTGGTGCTCCAGGGACGGGAATCTGTCTTCGTAGGGCGTGCCGTTCACGATGATGGCGCCGTTTCCCGATATTAACCTTACCCGCGCTACAGATGTCTTGCGCCGGCCTGTCCCGTAAAAATAGCTCTGTTTGTCCATATAAAACCCTGTCCCCTTACTTCGCTTCCTTCTCCGAATTTGCCTTTATCTGGGCCATGTGGGGATGAGCGTCCCCGGCATAGACCCTGAGTCTTTTCCTCATCCGGGCGCCCAGTCGGGTATGGGGCAACATACCGTTGACGGCATGTTCGATTACCCGCGTCGGGTTAGTCTGCATTGTCTTCTCCAGGGTAATGCTCTTAAACCCGCCGGGATACCCTGAGTGCCGATAATAAAGTTTCTGTTTGGCCTTGTTGCCGGTAACACGTACCTTCTCGGCGTTGATAACCACGACAAAGTCCCCGGTGTCCTGACTGGGAGTATACATCGGCTTGTGCTTGCCCATAAGCAGTCGGGCTATCCGGGTGGACATCCTGCCTAGAGTCTTGTCCGAGGCATCAATCAAATGCCATTGCCTTTCAATGTCAGCTGGTCTGGCACTATAAGTTTTCATTGCGTATCTCTCCCCAATGGACTTGGATAGTTCACCCGCATCAGACACAAACCGTCGGCAGGTGCCGTTGGCCCCGCCAGACCGGGAGTCCTGGCTTCCATCATACTGGAAAATTCATCAACTGTCATCTTACCCTGCCCGACCTTTATCAGCGAACCCACCGTATTGCGCACCTGATGGGGCAGGAAGGAATCGGCCACCATATCAAATAAAATCATATCGCCATTCTGCTCTATCTTGGCTTTATGGATGGTTCGTACCGTTCTCTTTTTTCTGGCCGTCTCGGCGCTGGAAACAAATGACGTAAAGTCATGCTTGCCGATAAGCGCCTGACACGCCCGGTTCATTGCCTTTACATCGAATTTGCCGTTAACCCGGTATGAAAAGCCCCGTCTCATCGGCGAGCGAGTCGGGCTGTTCAGAATATAATATCTGTACTCCCGGCTGAGAGCGCCGTGCCTGACATCAAACGAATCCTCCACCCTGAAGGCTTCTTTTACGGCGATATCCCCGGGCAGGTAGTGGTTAAGGCCTTCAACATATGATTTCAAGGGCAGCGCCGAACCTGTCCTGAAGCTGATTACCTGTCCCCTGGCATGTACGCCGGCATCGGTCCGGCTGGCCGCCTTAATCCTTGTCCTTTCTCCGGTAAGTTTCTTCAATGCTTTCTCTATTTCCCCCTGAATGGTCGGTGCATTAGCCTGCAGCTGGGAGCCATGATAGCTGGCACCGTTATACTCTATAATCAATACAATCCTGCTGCCTGTTTCTGGACCTGCCGCCTTCATCACACTCACGTTGATAGCGTACAGACACGGCTACTCAACCAGTTGAAGCTGAACCATGGGCGCACCGTCACCCAGCCTGGGCTGTAATTTAGTAATCCGCGTGTAGCCACCGGACCGTTCGCTGTATCTTGGAGCCAGTTCGGCAAATAACTTCTCGGTTACCTTCTTATCCATTATAAATGACAATGCCTGCCGGTAGGAGTGAAGCCCGCTCTTCTTGCTCAGGGTAATCATCTTCTCGGCCATGCCGCGTACTTCCTTGGCCTTGGCCTCGGTGGTGACAACCTTCTCATGTTTCAGCAGGTCGGTTACCAGGTTACGGTACAATGCCTGTCGGTGACCGGTTCTCCTGCCCAGTTTTCTACCAGCTATTCTATGCCTCATGTCTGTGGCTCCCCGTTCTGAGATTTCTCCTCTTCAGGTGTATCAGCTTCGCTGGTATCGCCGGTCTCCTCTATCTCCGCGCTTATTTCTGGTTTCACGCCTTCGGCCTCGGCCTCGGTGCTTTCTGTCTCTTCGGTATCCTGTTCCACTTTTGGATTCAACGATAGGCCGATAGAGGAAAGACGGTTCTCTATCTCCTGGTAAGATTTCTGTCCGAAGTTACGCAGCTTGAGCAGCTCTTTCGTGCCCTTGCCGATAAGCTCGCCCACTGTGGTTATATTGCTTCGTCTCAAGCAATTCATGGTGCGTACGGAAAGATCCAGTTGCTCCACGGGCATGTTATATTTCTCATCAGGGATGGACAGGCGGATGAGCCGCTCCTCGGCTTTCATCTGAGATATCTTGACGTAATCGAGGAAGGGCGTCAACTGCTCTATTAAAATGCCGGCGGCGCGGCTGACGGCGTCTACAGGTGACGTGGTGCCATCAGTCCAGACATCTACTGATAACCGCTCACGGCTGGTCTCGCTCCCTATATGCATTGGCTCAACATTATAGTTGACCTTGCGTATCGGCGTGAAAATGGCATCCACTGGAATTGTACCTACAGGCATATTTTCCGTGGACTCAGCGACCCTGAAGCCTGTCCCCAATTCTACATCCATTTCTACATAAAGTCTGGCGTCGGGTGTATTGAGGGTAATCAGGCAGAGTTCGGGGTTGATTATTTCGAATTCGGCCGACGGTTTAATATCGGTGGCACAGACACGGCCCGCACCCTCTATATCCAGTACCAGGGTACTACTGCGTTCGGATAGTGACTTTAACCGTAATTCTTTAACATTGAGCAGAAACTCAATAACATCTTCCCTGGCGTTGGGGATGGTAGTAAACTCATGCTGGACTCCCTCAATCCTGACCTGCGTTACGGCTGCCCCTGGAAGATAACCGAGTAACACCCGGCGCAGGGAGTTGCCGAGCGTAATACCGACGCCCTTTTCCAGTGGTTCCGCAACGAACCGCCCATAGTTGTCCACAGATTCGATACATTCAATAGTTGGGATTAATAGTTCAGACAATGAACTACCTCCTTATCAATGAAACTACCGCGAGTAGTACTCAACAATAGCCTTGCTGTCAAATTTGGCATCAACCTCTTCCGGGGTAGGCAGAGACAGGACTTGGCCGACCATGGTCTGCTTGTCCAGACTCAGCCAGTTCAAGACAGTCTTGGCCTCGATATCCTGAACGAGTTGCTTGTAGTATTCGGTCTTATTGCTGCCCTCTCGCCAGCCAATTGTATCACCTTCTTTAACCAGACATGAAGGGATGTTCGTCTTACGTCCGTTCAGCATGATATGTCCGTGCTGTACCAGCTGGCGGGCCTGAGCGCGGGAATCGGCAAAGCCAAGGCGATAGACCACGTTATCCAGTCTTCTCTCCAGCAATACCAGGAGATTTTCGCCGGTAATGCCCGCCTGTCTCTCGGCATTGAGGAAAGTCTTCCTGAACTGCCTCTCCAGGGTTCCGTAAGAGTAACGGGCTTTCTGTTTCTCACGAAGCTGCAGGGCACGGTCAGAAAATCTCCGCCTTCGCCGGCTGGTCTGCTGCCCCGGTGGTTTGGGTCGCTTGTCAATGGCGCACTTGGGCGTAAAACAGCGGCTGCCTTTCAGCAAGAGCTTCTCGCCGCTGCGGCGACATAAACGACAGACTGCTCCTGTATATCTTGCCATATTATTCCCCTTCTAAACTCGTCTCCTCTTGGGAGGGCGGCAGCCGGCATGCGGTATAGGCGTCACGTCCCTGATTCCGGTAATGTAAAGTCCCGAACCCTGCAGAGAGCGGATTGCTGCCTCGCGGCCGCTCCCTGGACCTTTAATAAATACCTCTACCTGGCGTAAGCCATGTACCATAGCCTTTCGTGCCGCATCACGGGCGGCCATCTGGGCCGCATAAGGCGTGCCTTTGCGGGAACCCTTGAATCCGGCTGTTCCTGAACTTCCCCAGGCCAGGGCATTACCCTGCGGGTCGGTAAGGGTTACGACGGTATTATTGAAGGTAGACTGGACGTAAGCCCTCCCGGTAGGAACAGACTTACGCTCCCGCCTCCTTGATTTTGTTCGCCTCTTCTGTGGCACCCTAGCCTCCTTGTCAACTCAATGGATTACTTCTTAGCCATACCGCGCTTCTGACCTCTGCCAGCCACTGTCTTGCGAGGGCCTCGCTTGGTACGGGCATTAGTTCTTGAGCGCTGCCCCCTGACGGGCAGGCCGTGACGGTGCCTGAGCCCGCGGTAGCTGCCAATCTCAATCAGGCGCTTGATGTTGAAATTTACCTCTTTCCTCAGCTCACCTTCCACACGGTACTGTTTGTCGATAATTTCACGGAGCCGATTGACTTCCTCCTCGGTAAGCTCTTTCACCTTCGTATCCGGCACAATCTCGGCCTGAGCCAGTATCCTGTGGCTCAGGGTAGAGCCTATACCGTAAATATACTGCAGCGAAACCCATGCCTGCTTATTCGCAGGTATATCTACTCCGGCAACACGTGGCATTTATCTTCTCCTCCCAAAGTATTAACCCTGCCTCTGCTTATGTCTCGGGTTGGTGCAAATAACCCTGAGCACTCCACGCCGCTTCACTATCTTGCACTTCTCACATCTAACTTTAATTGAAGCCCTTACTTTCATAATTCAAACCTTTATGTTACTTGAGCCGGTAGGTTATTCTACCCCGTGTCAGGTCATAGGGGGATAGCTCTATCAGCACCTTGTCACCGGGTAAAACCCTGATGTAATGCATTCTTATCTTGCCCGAAATGTGGGCCAGCACCTCGTGACCGTTAGGCAGCTCAACGCGAAACATAGCATTAGGTAGAGCCTCGATGACTGTCCCCTCAACCTCAATGGCCTCTTTCTTAGGCATAAACTTACCTGGTCAGCACCTCCGGTTCATTATCATTAATGGCAATAGTATGTTCAAAATGTGCCGAAAGACTGCCATCAGCAGTAAGCACTGTCCAGTGGTCATTAGCCACCCGGGTATGCCAGTCACCCATGTTCAGCATGGGTTCAAGGGCAAGTGTCATGCCCTTTTTTAATACGGGACCCGTTCCGGGTAAGCCGAAGTTAGGTATCTGCGGGTCCTCATGCATTTCACGCCCGATGCCGTGGCCGGTGTATTCACGGACTACCGAATAGCCTTTTGATTCCGCGTATTTCTGAATGGCGGCGGAAACGTCCCCCAATGTCGCCCCGGCGCGAGCCGCCGCAATACCGCTCTCCAGGGAATCCCTGGTAGCTTCTATCAGGCGCCTGACTTCCGGGCTGACATCGCCAACGGGTACGGTCACCGCCGAATCACCCTGGAAACCGTTATAAATGGCGCCGAAGTCAAGGGAAACGACGTCACCATCGTTCAGGATTTTATCCCCTGGAATGCCGTGCACTATTTCGTCATTTACGGACACGCAGAGATTAGCCGGGTAGCCATGGTAGCCCTTGAACGAGGGCCTGGCTCCCAGCCTTTTCAGCTCTCTCTCGGCGATTATATCCAGTTCCTTTGTTTTCATACCCGGTCTCAACTGCTCACTCAATATTCTAAGCACCTCAGCGACAATTCTACCAGCCTGCCGCATGATGGCAATCTCTTTATCAGATTTTATAATTATACCCATATAAGATACAATCCCCCTAAAGTAGGGCGGCTACTATTCCCTTATTAATGTCAGCCGGGCTGCCCTCGCCGTTTATTTCCAGCAGCTTGCCCGTCCGGTTGTAGTAGTCAATAAGTGGGGACGTTTCCGCGAAATAAACCTCCAGCCGCTTTTTGACCGTCTCCTCGTTATCATCAGGTCGCTGGTACAGTTCACCACCACAGCGGTCGCACTTGCCGGACACCTTGGGCGGCGAATCAACAGCATGATAAGGTGCCTGGCAGTTGCGGCAAATCCAGCGTCCGCTGAGCCTCTTCAGGAGTTCCGCTTCAGATACCATGACATATACTACCTTATCGATTGCTTTAGACTGCTCCACCAGTGCTTTATCCAGTGCCTCCGCCTGCCCTGTATTTCTGGGGAAACCATCAAGAATCGCCCCGTTTTCACAATCGGGAGCCGATAGTCTCTCCAGCACCATTTGTATGGTAATCTCATCCGGGACGAGCTGCCCCTTGTCCATATAGGACTTGGCCTTTAAGCCCAGCTCGGTCTTCTGCTGCAATGCCTGGCGGAACAGGTCACCGGAAGCTACCTGTACCAGGTTAAGCTTCTCCGCCAGCATAACTGCCTGTGTACCTTTACCGGCTCCGGGTGCCCCCAAAAGAATAATATACACCTTTTACTCCTATTTAATAAAGCCTTCGTAGCGCCGCATTACTAACTGTGCCTCGAGTTGTTTCATGGTATCCAAGACAACGCCGACCACAATGAGCATTCCCAGACTGGATAGCTGTATCTGCTGGACATTGGTAACCGTCCGTGCCAGGAAAGGCATCACGGCCACAAAGGCCAGAAAGAGCGCACCTGCCCATGTTATACGGTTGATAACGCCACTCAAATATGTGGCGGTGTTTTTACCGGGCCGGATGCCCGGTATGAACCCGCCCTGTCTCTGCAAGGTGCCGGGCAGATCCTGCTGCTGATAGGTTATCAGGGTATAGAAGAAGGTAAAGCCCACCGCCAGTAAGAAGTATAGAATCCAGTAGAAGGCGCCCAGGGGCAGGGCGGTATCGGGGCTGAACAGCCGCCGCACCATATCCGCAAAGCCCGGTTCTCCCGAGGTGACGAAGTAACTGGCCACAATCCCCGGGAACAGCACCAGTGACATAGCGAAGATGAGTGGTATCATGCCGGCGCTGTTTACCCGCATGGGAATATGCGTCTGACCGGCCTGCCGGTACATACGGCCGCCGCGGAAGACACTGCGGGCATACTGAACCGGAATGCGGCGGTGTGCCTCGGTAAAGATAACAATCAGAACAACAGTAATCAGCACTATAACCAGATAAACAGCAAGTCCCATGAAATTTTCCTTGGCCAGGAACGCCTGGCGAATTAAAGTCGGGTAGCCGGCCACAATACCCCCGAAGATTATTATGGAGATGCCGTTGCCGATGCCGTATTCGGTAATAAGCTCTCCCAGCCAGACCAAGAAGACAGTGCCGGCTATCAGTGATATCACTATGGTGGCGGTCGGCAGAGGCGCCGCGCTGGTGAGTGCACCGGCGCGCTGGAGTATAATCATCTGTCCGTAGCCCGAAAGCCCGGCCAGGGGTATCGTCAGCCAGTGAGTAATCAGATTAATTTTATTTCTACCGGACTCACCTTCCTGCGAGAGCGCCTGGAGCCGCGGTATAATCGGCACCATCAGTATCATGATAATCGAAGCCGTGATATAAGGGTAAACGCCCATAGCCGCAACGCTGAACTGTCTCATGGCGCCGCCGCTGAACAGGTCGAGCATACCCAGCAGGGCATTGCTCTCGAAGAGCTCGTTCAGGGCTTCCAGGTTCACCCCGGGGAGAGGCACATGAGCGATAAAGCGAAAGATGACCAGAATTCCGACGGTGATAAGGATTCGCCGCCTCAGGTCAGGCAAGCTGAAGGCATCAATCATGGCCTGCAGTAATCTGGGCCTACTCGGCCTCTGACGCATGTCCTACCTCCTCAGCTTTGCCACCAGCTGCCTCTATCTTGGCCTTGGCTGAAGCTGAAAATTTGTTGGCCTTAACCGTAATAGGATGATTGATATCACCATCAGCCAGAACTTTGATCGGGTTGCGCAGGGATTTTACCAACCCGGCCGCAACCATTTGTTCCGGTGTTACCTCGCTACCGGAATCGAACGTACTGAGTTTGCCAACGCTAACCGTGCTGTACTCCGTCCGGAAGATATTGGTAAAGCCGCGTTTTCTGGGCAGACGTTTGATTAAAGGTAGCTGTCCGCCCTCAAAGCCCGGCCGCATCTTGTAGCCGGCGCGGGACTTCTGGCCTTTGCAGCCGCGTCCGGAATAGGTGCCATAACCGCTGCCGTTGCCGCGCCCCACTCGCTTCCTGTCCCGTCTGGAGCCTCGTGCCGGAGCAATATTATTCTGCCTGACCAATCTCTTCCTCCACTTTAACCAGGTGTCTCACTTTATTAATCATACCCCGAATAGGGCTGGTATCTTCATGGACAACGCTCTGATTCAGCCGATGAAAACCCAGTGCCGACAGGGTTCTCTTCTGGCTCTTCTCATAGCCGATGCCGCTTTTTATCAAGGTAATCCGCAGTCTACTCACTGACGACCGCCTCCTCCGGAGTAGCGGTTGCCCGGCGCCTGGCAAGCTCTTCCTTCGGGTTTCTCAGCTCACTGAGGGCCCGCATGGTTGCCTTGGCAACATTGATATGGTTGGCGGTACCCAGCGATTTCGTCAGGATATCTTTAATACCGCAGGCTTCCAGGACCGCCCGGATACTGCCGCCGGCGATAACACCGGTGCCTGGCGCCGCCGGTTTCAGTAAGACCCTGGCCGCACCGAAGTTTACCGTGATTTCATGCGGGATAGTACTCCCGACTAACGGCACTTTAATCAGGTTCTTCTTGGCCTTGGCTCCGCCCTTGCTGATGGCCGCGGGCACTTCATTTGCTTTGCCAATACCCAGGCCGACATGTCCTTCACCATCGCCGGTTACCACCAGGGCACTGAACCTGAGGCGTTTACCGCCTTTCATTACCTTGGCAACGCGGTTAACATCTATCAGTTTATCGTTAAGGTTCAGTTCGGTTGTATCTATCTGGCTTAACGGCTGCTTCATCAGAATTTAAATATCCCCTCCCTTAAAACTTCAGTCCACCCTGCCGGGCGGCCTCTGCCAGCGCTTTAACCCGGCCGTGGTACTTACGGCCGCCGCGGTCAAAAGCTACCTGTTTTATTCCCTTATCTGCGGCGCGCTTGGCAAGCAGCTGGCCTACCATCTCGGCCCTGCCTGTTTTTGATTTGCCCGCACTATCATTTCTTATCTCCGCATCAAGGGTTGAAGCCGCGACCAGGGTATGTCCCTGCGTATCATCAACTACCTGGGCGTAAATATGGTTCAGACTGCGGAAAACACACAAACGGGGCCTCGTGTCAGTGCCGTTTACCTTCTGCCTGACCCGGTAGTGTCGTCTATAGCGTGCCTTTCTGGTATCAATCTCACCCATAATTGCTACTTGCCAACCACCTTACCGGCCTTGCCCGGTTTAAGGTGGACTATTTCTCCGGCATATCTGATGCCCTTGCCTTTGTATGAATCGGGGGGACGAATTGCCCGGATTTCGGCCGCCATCTGGCCGACGACCTCCTTATTAATCCCGGTAACAATAATCCGATTATTCCCTTCCACGTTCAGGACGGTGCCCGGTAACGGTGTTACCTCCACCGGGTGCGAGTACCCGATGCGAATAATTAGTTTATCGCCGGATTTCTCGGCGCGATAGCCTACACCGACTATTTCCAGTGCTTTCTCGAATCCCCTGGATACTCCATCCACCATGTTCGCCAGAAGGCTTCGCGTCAGCCCGTGGTAGGAACGATGTTTCTTGCTATCGCTGGGTCGGGATACGGTTAAAACATCGCCTTCCAGGTTGATGAGCATTTCAGAGGGAAGGGAGCGGCTGAGCTCACCTTTGGGGCCACTTACCGTAACCCTGTCGCCTTCAATATTCACCTTTACACCTGGTGGTACCGCTATCGGCATTCGTCCTACTCTAGACATATATATCGCTCCGAATATTCACCATACATAGCACAGAAGCTCCCCGCCCGCCCCCTGACGCCAGGCCTGCTGCCCCGTTCTGACACCCTTTGGTGTAGAAATGATGGCAATACCCAGGCCTCCGTAAACGCGCGGGATTTCTTTCTTCTGAACATACACTCTCAATCCCGGTTTGCTGACGCGCTTCAGCCCGGAAATGGCTGGTTGATTATCGTCCAAATATCTTAGCTGAATCTGGATTGCCCTGTGTGGCTTCCCCCTGACTACCTCATAATCGGTAATGAAGCCTTCCTCTTTAAGGATTCTGGCGAGGGCGAGTTTCATCTTGGAGGCAGGTATCAGCACATTGCCATGCCTGGCCATAATGGCATTCCGTATTCTTGTTAACATATCGGCTATTGGGTCAGTGACTGTCATAACTGTATTTATTCCTTCTTGATATTACCAGCTTGATTTCCTCACTCCCGGGAGCTGGGCATTAAGTGCCAGGGTGCGAAAACAAATTCGGCACACCCCGAACTTACGTATATAGGCGCGGGGCCGCCCGCAGAGGCGGCACCGGTGGTACTGCCGTGTCCGGTATTTAGGCGGGAGCTCGGATTTCACTATCATCGATTTCTTGGCCATCGTTAACTTACTCCATCCTTGGCAAATGGCATTCCCAGTAATTCAAGCAGGTGTCTGCCATCTTCGTCTTTTTCAGCCGTGGTGACAATTGAGATTTCCAGTCCACGTACTTTGTCTATCTTGTCATAGTCTATCTCCGGGAAAAAAATCTGCTCCCTGATTCCCAGAGTATAGTTGCCACGGCCGTCAAACGAATCTACGGGGACTCCCTGGAAGTCGTGCATACGGGGCAACACCGCATTAATAAGCTTATCAAGAAAGTGGTACATGCGCTCACCCCTCAGGGTTACCTTCAATCCGATGGGCATCCCTGTCCTCAGCCGAAAGGCAGCAATAGACTTTTTAGCGCGTGTAATCACCGGGTGCTGCCCGGAAATGGCCACCATATCTCCTTCGGCTGCTTCCAGCGCTTTGGCATTTTGAATTGCCTCGCCGAGGCCGATATTCAGCACAATCTTCTCAAGGCGCGGCGCCTGCATGATATTTTTATAGCCGCAGAGTTCCATGAGGCGGGGCACAACCTCTTGCCGGTATTTTTCCTTCAATCTTGCCATTTAATCAATCACCTCACGGCAGGCATGGCAGATTCGTACCCTCCGTCCGTCTTCCAGTTTTTCAAAGCCGATACGGCCGGGTTTATTGCACTTGTCACAGAGCAACATGACATTGGAAACATGGATGGGTGCCTCCAGGTCTATAATGCCGGCTTGCCTGACGGCTCCCCTCGCCTTGGAGTGTTTTTTAATAAAATTGATACCTTCAATAATTATCTGTTGCTTCTTGGGATAGGCAAAACGCACCTTACCCTTTTTGCCTTTGTCCTTACCCGCAATCACCAGTACGGTATCGTCTTTTCTAATTTTCATAATCAGCTGCCTCTACAGGACCTCCGGTGCCAGCGAGATAATTTTGGTATAGTTTTTATCCCTCAGCTCCCTGGCCACCGGTCCGAAGATTCGGGTGCCTCTGGGGTTATTCTTATCGGTGAGAATCACCGCGGCATTTTCATCAAATTTAATATATGAGCCATCGGGGCGCCGGTATGGCTGTGCCGTACGAATGATAACCGCCCGCACCACATCACCCTTCTTGGTTGCGGCGTTGGGTATTGCCCGCTTGACGGAGGCCACAACGATATCTCCTACCCGGGCATATTTCCGGCGGGTACCGCCGAGTACGTTAATGCACATGATTTCCCGGGCGCCGGTATTGTCCGCTATCTTGAGTCTGGTTTGCATTTGTATCATGGTAATTGCACCAAAATATTAGTCCGCTATTTCCTTCGGTTCAATTTCCGCCACCTCTCCCCTGGTTACTATCTCCGCTACCCTCCACCGTTTCTCCTTAGAGAGCGGGCGGGTTTCTACGATCTTCACCATATCCCCCGTCCGGCACTGGTTCTTCTCATCATGAGCCTTGTATTTAACGGCCCTCCTGATAGTCTTTTTGTATAGCGGATGACGCTTGGGCGTTTCCACAGCGATGACCACAGTCTTATCCATTTTGTCGCTGACTACCTTGCCGAACCTGGTCTTGCGCTTTGCTTCCATCCCTGAATACCTACCTTATACCTAGTTCTCTTTCCGCAAGCAGAGTCTTGAGTCGCGCAATCTTTTTCTTGACCCTCCGAAGCTCGCGATGGTTGACCAGCTGCTTGGTGGCGACGCGAAACCGGAGGTTAAACATCTCCTGACGCGTTTCCTCCAGTTGCTTCGTCAGGTCGTCGGTGGTCATATCTCTGAATTCCTTTAATTTCAACGCGCTCGCTCCCTACTTTGTAGAATCGCTGCTGGCGGCGGCGAGTGTTTCCCTGACGACAAATCTGCTCTTTACCGGCAGTTTGTGCGACGCCAGGCGTATCGCCTCCCTGGCGACATTTTCGCCAACGCCGGCCATTTCAAACATTATTCTCCCCGCCCTGACTACAGCCACCCAGTGGTCGGGGACACCCTTGCCACTGCCCATGCGGGTCTCCGCCGCCTTCTTGCTGACCGGTTTATCCGGGAAAGCCCGTATCCAGACCTTGCCGCCACGGCGAATATGGTGGGTTATTGCCCGCCGGGCTGCCTCAATCTGCGCACTGGTAAGCCAGGCCGATTCCAGTACCTGCAAACCGTAATCGCCGAAATTAATAGCGTTACCTGACTGGGCCTGGCCACGGCGCCGTCCCCGCTGGACTTTACGGTATTTTACTCGCTTAGGCTGCTGCATCCTTGGCCTCTTCCTCTGTTGTTGTGGACGGCTCTGCCTCGTCGGTTACATCGGCGGCTTCAGCTTTGGTCTCCGTAGCTGTCTTTTTACTTTTTTTCGCCGTCGGCTTTTCGGGTTTCTCCTCCGCTTTTACAGTAGCGGCTGCCTTGGCCGGTTTTTTAGCTGATTTTGCTGCAGCAGCTGCCTTGGCCGGTTTCTCCTCTGTTTTTGCAGTGGCGGCTGCCTTGGTCGTCTTTTTTGCTTTTGCCTCGGCCGGTTTTTCTTCCGGCTCGGCAACCGGAGCTTCTTCGGCTACGGCCTCGGCCGGTTTTTCTTCCGGCTCGGCAACCGGA
>CAZLEY010000010.1:0-59605 GCA_964558675.1 uncultured Dehalococcoidaceae bacterium
ATGCATGATGCCAACGTATTTATAGGGAATCTCTCCCGTCATGGAACCCGTTATCTTGACCATTTCGAACTTCTTAGCCGACTCCAGGCTATCCAGCAGGGGGCCCTTCTCACTAATGACGTAATCCCGGTATTCCTCATCAGTTATATGTGGCGCCAGATTGTAAAGAATAATTTGTTTCGCCATTTATACTACTCCTTTCAGCAGTGTTTATTTTAATAAGGTCATGCCTGACCCCACAAGAGGTTACTCTAAATAGATATTATTGTCAATGCTATCAGTTTCTGGCTTTCGTCAGGGCAAGGTATGCCTGCATTGCTGGGGCCGTATTAAAATGCTAGACTTATTAATAGGTACATGAGTTACACCGTTACAGAAGAGAATCTGGATAGCCTGGACTACTACTGGACTGATTCCCGGCAAAACCTTAACTGGCCGTCTGTTTTCGTTTTACCCGGATGGCTGCAAGCATGGTGGACGGTATTCGGTCCGGGAGCCGAGTTATATATACGTACGGTGGGGCAAGACAAACGTATCATCGGAATTGCCCCTTTATTGGTAAAAGACGGAACAGCGTCTTTTATCGGTAGCACGGACGTTTGTGATTATCTTGATTTCATTGTGGTTCCCGGAAAGGAGAGCCGTTTTTTCGAGATATTACTGGATAATCTGAGTAATAGCGGCATTCATCACCTGGACCTTAAGCACGTACGACCTGATTCAACGGTAATTACCAGCCTTGTGAATGTAGCACAGGGCCGTGGCTGCGATGTTCAATGCAATTCGGAGGCTCTCTCTCTGGAGGTGGACCTGCCGCCTACCTGGGACGAATATCTGGCATTGTTGGCGGCAAAGCAGCGCCACGAAGTAAAGCGCAAGCTGAGGCGTTTGTGGGGGGTAGACAATGTGGAGCACCGCTGCCTTGAGTCCGGCCGGGAGGCTGAAAATTATATGGAAACATTTCTGGAGCTTTTTCAAATGAGCCGGGAAGATAAAGCCGATTTCATGACTCCACAGGTGGAATCATTCTTCAAACATGTAGCCAGAGCTATGGCCGGGGTCGGGATGCTGAGGTTCGGCATTATCGAGATAGACAAACAGCCGGCTGCCATGACCATAGGTTTTGACTATAACGATACCCACTACCTGTATAACAGCGCTTACGACCCGCAATTTAACTATCTAAGCGTGGGAGTGCTGTGCAAAGTCCTGTGTCTTAAGGAGAGCATTGAGAAGGGTAAAAGGAAATGGGACTTTCTCAAGGGTGGAGAACCCTATAAATACCATCTCGGCGGCAGGGAAGTCCCCCTGTACAGTTGCCGGATAGCTATCAAGTGAAACTGGAGATGAGTGAAAATTGAGCGAATTGATAAAATTGAGAATAGCCATGCTCAGTGCTCATAGTTGCCCGGTGGGCAATCTGGGAGCTAAAGATACGGGTGGTATGAGTGTCTACATCCGGGAGCTTGCCCACGAACTTGGGAAGCAGGGGCATTCTGTGGATGTATATACCCGGGTCCATGACCCTGATGACGCTCAGATATACAATCTTGGTCAGCAGGCACGGCTTATTCACCTCAAGGCGGGGCAGGAAGATGATATAAACAAGCTCGCCCTGTATTCATACCTTCCTGAATTTACCTGTAATCTTGAAAATTACAGGAGAGATAACGACCTACATTACGACCTGGTCTTCAGTCATTACTGGCTTTCCGGATGGGTGGGAGAATATCTGCAGCAGTGGTGGCATGTCCCGCATATAGCCATGTTCCATACACTGGGCGCCGTTAAGAACAGTATTAGCATCGGCGAAGATGAGCCTGAACTGCGTATCGTTACCGAAAGAGACGTGGTTTATAAATGCCATCGCATAATCGCCACGACAGACGGTGGAAAGAGTGAACTCATTCAGCACTACGACGCTATACCTGACAAAGTGAGTATTGTCCCCTGTGGAGTGAACATGGAGCTCTTCCAACCTTCAGATAGAATGATGTCCAGGAAGAAGCTGGGCTTATCTGGCAGAAAGATACTCCTGTTCGTAGGCCGGATTGACCCGCTGAAGGGTATTGAGCAGTTAATAAAGGCTATGACATATCTTCGAAACATCAATGGACTGAGACTAATAGTAATTGGCGGCGACGAGGACAGCCAGTACGAAATAGAGAGATTGCAGAGGCTTGCCCGTGAATTAAGTGTGCAGGAAATGGTTGATTTTCGGGGTCTGGTAAAGCATCATGAACTGCCTCATTACTATAGTGCTGCGGATGCCTGCGTCGTACCCTCTTATTACGAAAGCTTCGGCCTGGTAGCCCTGGAGGCTCTGGCCTGCGGCACACCGTTGGTAGCCACGGATGTCGGCGACCTTAAAAACATAATTCGTCAGGGCGAAAACGGTTACATAGTAGCCGATAATAATCCACGGGAGCTTTCCAGTAAGATAGCTCTGCTTTTATCAAGACGAAGCGAAGGTGTGAAATCCGCCCTCGACATCAGGGCTTCTGTGGGCAGATATAGCTGGTCCGATATCGCCGAAGCAATAGTACGGGAGATGCGGCGGGTATTGACTACCCGGATGACCGCTCTGGCTTAGTTAACCGTCTTTTCGTACCAGAGGTAAGACTTTCTTAGCTGAAAGCCAACAGACTTATAAAGACCGCAGGCTTCTGTATTATCACTGTCGACGGTTAAACCGGCAACCTGCACTCCTTTGCTTCTGAGGTAAACCAATCCAGCCAGAAGCGCTCTTCTGCCTATTCCTCTTCCCCTGAAATCAGGGTCGGTGCCCAGCATATGTATTTCACCTTCCAACCCACTGCTGGATTCCTCATCATGAAGTATCTCCGTCCAGCAATAGCCAGTGACATCGTTTTCTTCGCATGCCAGAATCACTTTCTCCGGGGAAAAGCCGCCGAGGCGGATATAATAAGCTATTGTATCCGGTGTGTTCGGATTGTATCCCCAGGTGCCCGTAAAGGAACGGTTTTGAATGTGTGTTAATATATCTTCTTCACCACGCTTCAGCGAGCGGCATTTATGGGCTGCCTCTTCCGCCTCCTGCCAGTCCAGTCTGGCCATATCCAGCTTAAGCTCGTGGAACCGCTTGATGCAATTAAAACCCAGCCTGGACAGCACAGTTTTAGCAACCTCATCGTCCTCCGGTACGTTTACATGAGCGACTTCAGCTCCTAGTTCCCGGGCACGTTTCATGGCACGAGTGAGAAGCTTCCTGGCCAGTCCTTTCCTCCGGTGCCCGGGGCGTAAGTAGCAGTTGAGGATAGTCCGGCTGATACCCGGCTCCGGTCTTAAATCCAGACAGCCGATGATATCGCCGTTTATTTCGACCATAAATAAATCTTTTTCGGGGGAATAGTTCGGCCAGTTCAGCCACTCAGCGACGATTTTTGGCGTGACAGTATGTCCTGACGGCTTAAGGTTCTCTGCTTCCCGACAAAGCTGGACATAGCTATCGAAATCGGCTGGCTGGTAATTCCTGATGATATAAGGGGAATCAGTCATACTGGTTACCGTATCCTCTAGCTTCAATTGTATCAGCATGAGGAATGGTATACAATTTATAATGTTCACACATTATCAAGAGGTTGCCTGGTTTATGAGTAGTCAGACTTATATGATGGTGGTTACGCCTCACCCTGATGACGCCGAATTCGGTGTCGCCGGGACCGTACTTAAGCTGACGAGGGAAGGCAAAAAGGTCGTCTACGTGGTATGCACCAATGGCGACAAAGGCACCAGTGATATGAGTATTAAGCCGGAGGAACTGGCAAAAATCCGTGAGCGGGAACAGATGGCGGCGGCCAGGCTATTGGGCGTCAGCAAGGTAGAGTTCCTGCGCTATCCGGACCAGGGACTTGAAGATACGCACGAATTCAGGAAAGCACTCGTACGTTTGATACGCCGTTACCGACCTGAAGTAGTGGTAACTGCAAGCCCTTACCGGCGCTATATGTGGCATCGTGACCACCGCATTACCGGACAGGTGGTGCTGGATGCCGTTTTCCCCTACGCCAGGGACCATCTTTCCTATCCTGAATTACTGGAGGAGGGGCTTCAACCTCATAAGGTGAAGGAGGTATGGCTCTGGGCTGAGGATAATGCCAACTTCCGATCCGACATAACGGATACCTGGGAAATCAAAATGAAAGCCCTCGGCTGCCATAAGAGCCAGGTAGGTGATATACCTCCGGAAATGAGGGAACGCATGAAGGAGTGGGCCAGGGCAATGGCGGAGGGAGAGGACTTTGAACTTGCCGAGGCTTTCTACCGTATAGAGATGCGATACTAGTTAATTGCATCTGCCTCGGCAGGAGCGTCTACTAACATGCTATCGCGGGTTTTCTGACATACCACAATGTAGGCATTGGTGCCGAAGGGGCCCAACTGCAGCTTCTCTATCCGGATATCGTCATCATTGACAATGACAGCCATAGAATCGCCTACCTGGATATTTCTTCAGGGCTACACCACCACTGATATTATATCATGCTATGAATGACCCGCGCTCTTGGCAAAACACGCTTTATAGGTTAGTATAGTATATTGCTTGATTAATAATGAAACAAAGACCGGCTAAGCTAATCTCAAACATACTGAATCCTTTCCTGGTAAGCTTCATAGTAATAGTATTACTTGCTTTTGAATCTACCGATAGTTATACCGATGCCGTTAAATGGTCATTAATTTCCATAGTGCTCAGTGTACTGCCGGTTTTTACCTTCGTTGTCTATCTGGTTCACAATAAGAAGCTTGATAGCATCTTTATAAATCCCCGCCATCAGAGAAACAAGGTCTACCTGATTGCAATCAGCTGCGCCATCGTTGGTTGTACCGTCCTGTTTATTCTGGAAGCGCCGGAGCTATTGATGGCAACATTCGTATCCGGACTGGCAGCGATAGTCATCTTTATGGCGATAAACCTTTTGTGGAAAATAAGCCTGCATACCGCCTTTACCGCCGCTTCGGTGACCGTTCTGATTATTGTATACGGCGGTGTTGTAGCCTTGACTGCGATACTGGTGCCGCTGGTGGGCTGGGCGAGGATAGAGATGAAGCTTCATTCACCGGCACAGGTAGCCATCGGCGCTCTGCTGGCAGCTGGAATAGTGACTGTTGTGTTCCAGTGCTTTGGGCTGATTGGGGGGTATATATAATAATAGAGGTCAAACCAGAGCTGGTAAATCTTATACCCTACCCCCCTATTCTATTGACAGATATTAGCATAATATGTATTAATGAAGAAACTTAATAACAGGGAGGTAAATTTTATGGGTGCCAGTTGGAGGAGTCACGAATGGATAGTAAGTAAGGGGAACATGTGGACGATGTGGGGTGGCGGTTGTTGGATTCTGGGTCTTATATTCGCTGTACTCGGGATTATTGCTGATGCCACAAATACTACCCTTGGTCTAGAGACATTATCCTGGTTTTTACTGGCAATCGCTGCTTTTGCGGCTAGTATATCTTGGTACATCGGTTGGGCGGTCGCTGTATATATAGATACAAAAAAAGCGAAGAAGGAGTAGTAGTATCCAATAAGAAATGAAGTACTACATCTTACGAATACCACGAAGGCGGATGTAGTCCATTTCCCTGCGGCGTTTTCTTTTTGTTATCCTGGAACTATCCTGAGTAAGCCAGGCTATGGCATCCAGAATAGCGTGCCACATCTTCTTAATTATAGTAAAAATAATACCTATAGAATACTCCCACACAGGACATTCATTTGCCTAAAATTCATCATTGTCAATGTTTCCTTCCTCCTCTCCCTTACCCATCTCTGCCTCCAGCTGCTCCATGAGGCGTGCCGCCCTGGGGTATCCGATGTGAAGGCGCCTCTGGAGGAATGACGTGGAGATATTCCCGTGCTTGGCCAGTTCCTTGGCCTGCTCCAGTAGCGGGTCTCTGGGGTAGCCGCCGATAGTGCCGGCGGGCGTAACCGCGACCAGTGTTTCCATCCGGAGTCTGTCGGCATCTTCCTTACGCTGGCTGCCCCAGAAGTAAACGAGCCTCTCTATCTCGGTGTCGGAAAGAAAGCAACCCTGCAAGCGCTTGGGCTTGGCGGCCTCCGTGGGCATGAAAAGCATATCGCCCCTGCCCAGCAATTTCTCGGCGCCAGCGCCATCCAGGATGGTGCGTGAATCCACCTGTGAAGTAACCGCGAAGCTAATACGTGTGGGGAAATTTGCCTTAATCAACCCGGTTACCACGTCTACAGATGGCCGTTGCGTGGCCACGACCAGGTGGATACCTGTAGCCCGGGCGAGCTGGGCTAAACGACATAAATTACTTTCCACCTCGTCAAATCCGGCCATCATTAAATCAGCCAGCTCATCAATAACCAGAACCAGATACGGCAGCTTCTCATCACCCTGCCTGTTTTTATTGTAACCCTCTATATGACGGGCACCGGCTGAGGCCAGTTTTTGATAGCGCTGGTCCATTTGCTGGCTGAGCCAGCGTAAAGCATTCAGGGCTTTACTGGTATCGACAATAACCGGTGTTGCCAGGTGGGGAACGCTGTTGTACTGGGTAAGCTCAACTCTTTTGGGGTCAACCAGAATAAAGCGGACATCATTGGGCGTATTATGGAGCAAAAGACAGCAGATAACAGTATTAAGGCAGACCGTCTTACCGCTGCCGGTAGCCCCGGCAATAAGGAGATGGGGCATCTTGGTAAGGTCAGAAGCCACAGCCTCGCCACCGGCCCCCTTACCCAGTGCCAGAGACAGCTTTGACCTGGCAAACAGCTTCTGAAATACGCTGGTCTCGACAACGCCGCGCAGGCTTACCATATCGGAAGTGGTATTGGGAACCTCAATGCCGATTATAGACTTGCCCGGTACAGGAGCTTCGATCCTGATGCTGGGCGCCGCCAATGCCAGGGCCATGTCATTTGATAGAGAAGTAATCCTTTCCACCTTAACTCTGGTCTTGGATACCTCCTCCAGACTCACCTGCATATTACCCTGACTGTCTCTTGTTTTTAGTTCCTTGAATTTCCTGTCCCAGCCCGGCTCTACGCCAAACTGGGTAACAGTGGGGCCGGCATTTATCTGCACTACCTTGGAGTCGACGCCATAGCTGGCAAGAGCTTCCTCAATCAGCCTGGCTCTCTGTACGTTATCGGCCTGACTGAACTCGACTTCAGGAGAAAAATCGAGAATATCAATAGGCGGCAACTTCCAGCCGTCAACAACTACCAGTCCGGGCGCCTGCCCGTATTTCTTCCATACATCTTCGGCTACCTGCCTCAGGTCTTTGTCGGGCGATGCAATTGCGGGCTTCATGGCCGCCGCTTTCTCCGCCAGGGCTTCGAGCGCTGCTCTGGAAGCGGCTACCTCAGGTGCCACTAAAGGCTGGGACATTTCCTCTGGCAGTGGCGGCTTCTCCGCAGCAATATGCCTGGATGGAATAACAGTGGAAGCAGGTTGCGTCTCTCTTACCGGTCTTTCAGATGCCGGCCGTCGCTTAAACTGTTCTCCCAGCCAGCCGAAAAACCTGACGAGGGCACGGAAGCTGGCTGTGGGCGCTAGAAGGAAAATACCGATAACAATCAGCGCCAGTATACGCAGCCCTCCGAAAAAGTTAGAGGCTGGAAAAGCGATTATTTCCCGGCCGAATGTGCCGCCCAGACTACGTGGAAAGGCATCACTGACAGGTGAAAAAGCCAGTATTCCCCAGATAGCCAGAATAAATGCAATGCCGCCCAGCCACCGGTGCCAGCTAAAGAGGAACGATAACATTTTACGTCGCCATATCATCACTATCAAAGTGATTATAGCCGCGACAATGAAGACAAGGCCCAGGCCTATAAACTCAATGAGACTTCCAAAAGCTTCTTTTATATTGTCCCAGAATACAGCGAGCAAGACTACTATGATAATTGTAAGAATAAGCTGCCGTACCGGTGTTGCAATTATGACATGGAAGAACTGACTCAACCCTGACTTCCCCTGGGGTCCCCTCCTGGACATGGGCTTGTCGTTTATATCAGGCTTTCTAGCAGCTTTTTTTCTGGCCATATAGTCCTCTATGATATTGCAGACCCGTTTATACTTTTACCATAAAGGGAAGAATCATGGGTCGGCGCTTGGTTCGCTGATAATAGAATTTTTCCAGTGTATCTCTGACTTTGGTATTGATGAAGCTCCACTCGGCGACACGGCCACCGCTGTGGTCAAGTGTCCTGGCCAGTAGCTCACGGCTCTCATTCATCATGTCTTTGAACTCTCTGGTATCAACAAAACCCCGGGTGACGATATCGGGACGTCCTACAAGTTTGCCGGACTGCCGGTTAACGGCAATAATCACGACGACAATTCCGTCTCTTGACAGCATCCTCCGTGTACGGAGCACAACACCGTCCACATCGCCGACACTCAGTCCATCGACATAGACGTGGCCCGAAGCTACCTTGCCGTTTACCCTGGCTGTCTGCGAAGTGAGTTCGAGAACGTCTCCGTCCTCCAGAACAAAGATATTATCTTTGGCAATACCTACTGATTCCGCCAAGCGGGCATGAAGGCTGAGATGACGGTATTCGCCATGGATAGGGACGAAAAATTTCGGTTTAACCAGGTTTAGCAGCAATTTCAGTTCTTCCTGACTGCCATGCCCGTGGACATGTACCTTCCCCAGCTCATCATACATCACCTGCGCCCCCTGCTTAAAAATACTGTCCACAGTTCTGTTGACCAGCGATTCATTACCCGGTACGGGTGTCGCCGAAAAAACTATCGTATCGCCGCGTTGTATATGTACGTGGCGATGGTCACGGTTAGCCATCCTTACCAGCGCTGAAGTCGGCTCGCCCTGACTGCCGGTAGTAACCATGACTATCTTGTTATTGGGCAGGCCCTTTACTTCGTCTATACGCCCCAGTATACCTTCGGGGGCATTGAGATAGCCCAGTTCCAGGGCCATGTGGACAGTATCGGTCATACTGCGGCCGACAATGAAGACACGCCGCTGGTATTTTGCCGCTGCATCTATAACCTGCTGAACACGGGATACTAATGAGGAAAAGGTGGTCACGATTACCCTGCCCGGTGCTTTAGCTATAACGTGTTCCAGGGACTCGCCGACCACCTGCTCTGAAGGAGTATATCCGGGAAGCTCGGCATAAGTGGAGTCTGAAAGCAGGAGTAAAACGCCCTGAGCGCCCAACTGAGCCAGGCGGGACAGGTCGGTTCCTTTACCACTGACCGGAGTGTAGTCTATTTTGAAATCACCGCTGTGAATAATTATTCCCTCCGGCGTGGTGACGATTACGCCTGTTGCGTCGGGAATACTGTGGCAGACAGGGAACAGCTCCACTTTAAACTTCCCGAGGGTGATTTCCTTACCGGTAGCCAGAACTTTAAGATTGACTCCCTCGCGTGTCCTTCTTTCTTTCAATTTAACACTGATAAGCCCTTGAGTAAGCTTGGTTGCGTATATGGGCACATTATCAAGCTGTGGCAGCAGATAGGGCAGGGCACCGATATGGTCTTCGTGGCCGTGGGTGACGACTATACCCCTTACTTTATCCCGATTCTCCACAACATAACTTAAATCCGGGATAACCAGGTCAATGCCGAGCATGTCTTCTTCGGGAAACATAAGGCCACAGTCAATGATGATGATATCATCGTCATATTCCAGCACCATCATGTTCTTGCCGATTTCACCCAGCCCACCTAGGGGAATTAACTTTAGCTTCGTCTTGACCATATTATTAAACCTCAAACATGCTTAGCTGCTGCGGTTGAGGCTTTGTCTCCTGAACATTGCCGGCTTCGGCAAGGAGCACAGGAATCTTGAGCATATCGGACTCTATGGTTTGCTTGAGACTCTGCTGATGAAGAGCTGCCGCCGGATGATACATGGCGTAGTAGATAATATTGTCCTGTTTTTTAGCCGTACCGTGAATTTTGCTGATGCTTTTACCCGGGAAGTACCTTGCCATCGAGTAACGTCCCAGGGTAACAATCATCCTGGGTTTAATGATTTCAATCTGGCGCTCCAACCACTGGCGGCAGTTACTGATTTCAACAGGTAAGGGGTCGCGGTTGCCCGTCGGACGACACTTGATGACATTGGCGATGTATACCTGCTGACGATTTAAATTGATGGATGCCAGAAGTATATCCAGGAACTGGCCGGCCGGGCCGACAAAAGGACGTCCCTGCTGGTCTTCATGCCAGCCGGGCGCCTCACCAATAAACATAATATCGGCATCCTCCGCCCCTTCACCCGGCACCACCTTCGTACGGAATCTGGCTATTTCACACTTCTGGCACAGCGCTACCTGCTGATAAAGCTCGCTCAGCGATGACATTTCACCACCCCATACCAGCCGTATTTACAGTAATAAGACACTCCCTGAATTATGATAACACCGCCGATATGCCAAGTCAATTTGTGACATTACATCGTTTAACGATTTTGTAGGGGTTACTAATTGTATAATATGTGTTAGTCTGACCCATGATAGAATAAGGACAATTGAATTTTTATCGACCGATTAGAGCTCAACCAGCTTGACATTATAGACATCAGGGATGGCTAATATCTTCTGCTGCTGTTCCTCAGGTAAAGGTTCATCCAGGGTCAATACCAGCAGGGCCTGACCTCTTGGCTTGAGGCGCCCTAAATGCATGGAGCTGATATTAATATCGGCGTTACCTGTTATTTGACCGATGGCCCCGATGAATCCGGGGCGGTCCAGATGGTCACTGAACAGGAAGAATGAGCCCGGTGTTGGCACGATATCCAGCCAGTATTCATTAACCCGCACGATGTGTAGCTCATCGTGCATGACGGTACCGGCGACAGCAAAGACGCCCTCGCTGGTGGTAATTTTGACAGTCAAAAGGCTGGCATAGTTCTCACAGGTAGCTTCCTTCTCCTCAACAACGGTCAGGCCGCGCCTGGCAGCTACCAGGTTACAGTTGACCAGGTTTACCCTTTCCTCGCTGGTGCCTTCAAGCAAACCACCGATAACAGCTGCCTTGAGGGCATTGGTGTCATAATTGGCAATATCACCTTCGTATTTAATGCGGATATTTTTGGCCTGTCCCTCGGACAGCCTGTAGACTAATTTACATAACGCAGATGCCAGCCCCATGAAAGGCGCTAGTGCCGTCAGAGTTTCTGAAGGTATATAAGGGACATTGATTGCCGACCTTGCCGGTAGACCCCTGAAGACATCGGCAATCTGTTCGGCAACGTCTCTGGCAGCCAGTACCTGTGCCTCGGTTGTTGAAGCTCCCAGGTGAGGAGTGACGATGATATTGTCTTCATTGAAAAGAATGCTCTCGGTTAACGGCTCATTCTCGAAGACATCTATAGCGGCGCCGGCAACCCTCTTCTCTTTTATCGCCTTAACCAGTGCTTCTTCATCGATAAGACCGCCGCGGGCGCAGTTGATAATGCGAACCGTTGGCTTGACCAGTTCCAGTTCCCTGGCGCCGATTATTTTTCTGGTTTTATCATTTAGTGGAAGATGGAGCGTAATAAAATCTGATTCTTTGATTAAACGCTTCAAATCAACCAGTTCCACCTGGATTTTCCCGGCATATTCCTCGGAGACCAGGGGGTCATTACCCAGAAGCTTCATCTCAAATCCCTGTGCACGTTTGGCGACTTCCGAGCCGACATTGCCCAGGCCGATGATACCCAGCGTTTTACCCCTCAGCTCGGTGCCCATGAATTCATTCCGCCGCCATTCTCCTGATTTGAGGGAGACATTTGCCTGCGGGACGTTCCGGGCTGATGCCAGTATTAGGGCAATAGCGTGTTCGGCCGCTGATACGGTATTGCCCGTAGGAGCATTCACCACAAGCACACCGCACCTGGTAGCTGCTTCAACATCTACATTATCAATACCGACACCGGCTCGAGCGATGACCTGTAGCTTTTTCCCGGCTTCAATGATTTCAGAGGTGACCTTGGTCTGACTGCGCACCATTAAGGCTTCATAATCGCCAATGATAGCTATGATTTCCTCTGCTGTAAGTTTATTTCTAACATCCACCTGTGCCAGGTCGCGCAAAACGGCTATACCTTCTTCAGAAATCGAATCGGTTACCAGTACTTTCATGGGTAAATCTGGCATAATGTTATCCTTGCTATTTTAGTCTCCTGAAGCCCGCTCTGGGCAGGGTTGCTCTCAAGGCTGACAGCACACTTTCGATGTCGCTTTCACTTACCCACCCAAGGTGGCCTATACGGAATATTTTACCATCGAGTCGCTGCTGACCACCAGCCAGCACAATCTTGTAATCAGCCTGCATGATTTGACGTAATTTCTTAGCATCAAGACCATCCGGGACGGCTACGGAAGTGACGGTATTGGAGGCATGGCTTTCTTCGGCAAACAGGGGCAGACCCATTGCTTTTAACCCGTCACGGGTCATCTGTCCAATACGGGTATGTCTGGCAAAGGTATTTTTTATACCTTCCTTCAGTATCATATCGAGCGAAACCGTCAGGGCATATATAATCGAAACAGCCGGCGTCCACGGGTTCTGTCCTTTTTCCAGGAATGTTTTAGCCCTGGTGAAATCCCAGTAGAAGTGAGGCATCTTCGCTTCGGCATGAGCTTTCCATGCCTCCGCACTGACGCTGACCATAGCCAGACCGGGGGGAACCATCCACCCCTTTTGAGAGCCCGTGATGACAACATCACAACCCCACTCGTCGACCGGCAGGTCTATTGATGAAAGGCTGCTGATAGCGTCAACAACCAACAGTTTGCCAGCCTCTTTCACCACCTTGCTAATGGCGCTCAGGTCATTGGTAACACCGGTGGAAGTCTCATTGTGGGTAACGAAAACCGCCCTGACATCAGGATTAGCCTGGATAACCTCAAGGACTTCGGCGGGGTCGGCGGCTTTACCCCACTCCATGTTGAGAGGTATTACTTCGGCGCCGAATTGCTGAGCGATACCGGCCCAGCGGTCGCCAAAAACACCGATGGATACAGACAGCACTTTATCTCCCGGCGAAAGTATATTTACAGCGGCTGCTTCCAGGCCACCGGTACCGGAGCCGGTAAGTATCAGCAGGTCATTTTTGGTCTGGAATACCTGCTTCATCTTATCGGTTACGTCTTCGAGCATTTTCTTGTACTCGGGCCCGCGATGATTTACCATAGGCCAACCCATAGCCTTTAGAACTTCCGGCGGGCAGGGTGTGGGACCCGGGATACGTAGTTGTTCCATGTGTGTCTCCCTATTAATTCTATTTATCCGTATTAATTATCTTTAGATAACGGCGCTTGCCAATCTTGAAAATGCTAACATCTGGAACATAATATTTATAACCGGTTACTTTCTGCTCATCTATTTCAACCGCCCCTTGATTCATAAGACGGCTGGCTTCACTAGTACTAGCAGTAGCACCAGTTGCAGTTAGCAACTTACTAACGTTCACTTCTCCAGTAGAATAACGAAAAGTACTGAATGAGATAGGACGCTCTTCTATCTCTCTCGGAACTTCCTTCTTTTGAACAACTTTTTCAAATTGCTGCTCAGCCCCGGTTGCTTCTTTCTCACTGTAAAGCTGCGTAACCAGTTCTCTGGCCAGGCGCTTTTTCAGAGTCATGGGGTTAACGCTCTCATCATCAAGCTGCTTCTGGAATTCTTTGAGTTCTTCGTCAGGTACATCGGTCAGGAGTTCGAAGTAGGTAAGGATGAATTCGTCACGAATAGACATGGTCTTGCCATAGATATCCTCGGGTGGTTCATCAATACCGATATAGTTCCCCAGGCTCTGGCTCATCTTCTGTCCGCCGTCAGGGCCTACCAGCATCGGCATCATAAAGCATTGCTGTGGGCGCTGCCCCATCATGGACTGAAGTTCCCTGCCAACCAGGAAGTTAAACTTCTGGTCAGTGCCGCCGAACTCGACATCTGCCTCTATGGCTACCGAGTCATAGGCTTGTAGTAATGGATAGAGGAACTCCGTGATGGCAATCGGGCGCCCCTCATTATACCGTCTATTAAAGTCATCCCTGGCCAGAAACTGGGCGACGGTAAACTTGCTGGCCAGTCCGATAACATCCCCGAGGTCAAACTTGCCAAACCATTCGCTTTGCCACCTTATCTCCGTCTTTTCCCTGTCAACTATTTTAAAGAACTGTTTAGTGTAGTTCTCAGCGTTAGCCTTTACCTGTTCCTCAGTAAGCATCGGGCGTGTAACCGAAACCCCACTGGGATCACCGATCCTGGCTGTCCAATCAGCTATAATAAGGACAACCTGGTGCCCAAGCTCCTGGAACTGGCGTAGTTTTCTAAGCGCTATCAAATAGCCGAGGTGAAGATCAGGGGCACTGGGGTCAAAGCCCTCTTTCAATCGTAGTTTTTTACCGGACTGAAGCAACTGGACCATTTCTTCTTCGACGATGATTTCAGCTACCGCTCGTTTGAGTATGTAATTTATATCCTGACGGTTCATGGATTTATCACTTCCCATATCTAGTTGACACCTGTGGACTTAAGGATATTTCTTCCTTTTTTAACGTCCTCGGCGACCTGCGCCTTCAACTCGTCGGCAGTGGCAAATTTTCTCTCGTCGCGGAGCCGGTCGACCAAGTCAATCTGTAGTTCACGACCATACAGGTCACCGGTATAATCAACAAGGTAAGCCTCAACAGTACGCTCACAGACACCGAAGGTAGGACACTTACCAATATTAGTCATCGACTGATAGGTTTTACCATTAATATGAGCCCAGCTGGCGTAAACGCCGTCGGGAGGTAAAGCCTGCCCTGGGCTGATATCAAGGTTAGCGGTAGGGAAGCCCAAACCCTCGCCGCGACCAGACCCTGGAACCACATTGCCGTGGAGACTGAGAGAGCTGCCGCTGAGCTGGTGAAACTTCTTCATATCTCCGTCAGTCAGGGCCTTTCTTATAGCGGTACTGCTGACCACTTCACCGTCAATCAGCAACGGCGGTACTACAGTTACACTGAAATTCATATCCCTGCCCAATCTCTGTAGAGTAAGGGTATCACCTTCCCTTGCCCTGCCAAGGGCAAAGTCCGAGCCGATAACCAGCCCGCGCATTCTGAGATATTTATGTAATAAATCGACAAACTCGCGTGCACCGAGTTGTGCTAGCTCTGTGGTAAATGATAGAAGTACGACGATATCAACACCCTCGCTCTTAAGTAAGCTGATTCTTGCTTCCATATCGGTAAGAAACGGAAGCTTTGCCTGTGACGATAGCAAATCTTCGGGGTGCTGGTGAAAGGTAACCACACCAGAGAGCAAATTATTATGTCTTGCCTGCTCCAGCAGCTTCGCAATCAGCAGCTTATGTCCCAGGTGTACCCCGTCAAAGACGCCAATAGTGAGTACAGTATCTTTCTCGGGTATGAATTCAGCTAACTCTTCCTCAACCAGCACGACTCCCTCTCCTGAGGTTGAAAATAATTCCCAAAAGGGGTTCCTTAAACAGAAATTTCCGGGGTGTTAACCCGTTTATAACTGTATTTATACTATCATAAGCCTAGCTAAGCGTCAATTTTCTGATGCATTATCGTCTGTTCGTGGAGTTGCTTGAAGATAAGAGGCGCTGACCTTTCAGTAAAAGAGAATTATGACTGTGCGAATCGATAGAAAACCAGCCCCGCCGGCAATTTAGGATAGAAGTAGGTCGATTTTTTAGGCATACGGTCGCCGCTATCGGCAATGGCCTTCATCACATCAGGCTTTACCGGACTGACGATAAAAGCCAGCTGGTATTCCTGGTCCTGCACCATATTGATGGCATCCAGCGCATCGTGGCTGTAGTCAAGCGAAATCACTGAGGTATCATACGTCAATCCCATTATCTCTTCCAGTATGACATGGTCGACAATGCTGACATCCAGCTTCTGATATATTTCCGAGTGAAAGTACGGTATCATCTGACGGACAACAGCATAATCGCGCAACTTCAGCACCAGAAGCTGCTCTTTTACCAGACCGCACAGTATAAGCTTTACCATGCCTGTCTCTTCAGACAGTAATTCGTCTATCCGGTCTTGTGTATCAGCCCTGTTTAAAGGCAGTTGTTCTATGGAAAAGAATGTTTCCAGTCCTGTCGTTAAAGCATCCAGTGTTGATTTTGATAAGCCTCGAATAAGCCGATGTGCCGGCAGGATAATGAGACCGGGGTCAGAAAATTCCACCAGCGTCATCATCACAAAATCGTATGGCTCCTGCCCCGGTTCTGATGTACAGCCGATACGCCTTTCACGCTGATAGGCGAGGGCACTTTCATAGCGGTGATGCCCGTCAGCGATATAAAGGGGCTGTGAAGCCAGGCAGTCGCAAATCTGGCTTATGGTCCCGGCATCCTTAATAGCCCACAGGTGATGAGCTTCCCCTCTGTCTACCCGGGCGCTTATCATTGGCTTGCCGCGGCTCTGTGCCTCCAGCATAGATGAAGCCATTCCCTCAGGGTCATCATATAGAGCCAGGATCGGGCTGGTATTCGCCTGGAGCGTCCATAACATGCTCAGACGGTCACCCTTGGGCTCGGATAAAGTACCCTCATGAGGGCGTACGACCATTTTGCTCCATTCTTCCAGTTTAACCAGGCAGGTGATACTGCGGCGGCGGTATTTTTTACCCTGGTGCGTGAAATTATGGTCGTGTATATAAATAGCCGGTTCTTCGTCAACCTGAAGAATTCCCTGCTCCAGCCATTTTATAGTAGTATCCAGGGCGCGGGTATACCTGTTGTCTGTTTCTGTATCCTGTTGGAACTCGCGTCCGAACTCCACACGGACAAAACTGGATTCGCTTTTCCGGTAAAGCTGCTGCTGTAATTGTGGGGTTATAATGTCATAGGGGGGACAGAGAACCTGCGCCGGTTCTTTAACCAGCGATTGATTGTAATGGACACCGCGAAACGGGCGAATCTCGGCCAAATTCGGTTCCCTACCTAGCCTGATCTATGGTGAGGCTGCCATTAACAGTTTAGCGTATGAAACGGAAATAACGCAAGTGCCGCTGATATTGAGTTGGGCAGAAGATGCCACAGACACGGTGCGGGTAGGAAAATATAATGGAAAAGTGGGTTGGGGAAAGTGAAAAATTACCATAGTTCGGGTATACTGTTTAGTAAGCTATAGCTTTAAATGGAGGACAAATTGATAGTCAGGAAACTGGTGGTAGGGCCGATTGCCAGCAACTGCTATATCGTCGGCTCTGAAAAGACGAAAGAGGGCATGATAATCGACCCCGGGGCGGATGCCAAAGATATTCTACAGGCCGTAAAAAAACTGGGTCTTGATATAAAACTCATCGTTTTAACCCATCGCCATCCCGACCATGTTGGTGCCGCCGGACAGGTCAAGAAAGCCACCGGCGCCGAGCTAGCCGCCCATGCCGAATGCGCTCGATACCTGCCGCAGTCGCCAAGTTATATCTACGAGCCTCCATATGAAGGCGCCCCCAAACCCGAACGCATTCTCAGTGAAGGCGACAGTATTGATATCGGCGACCTTCACTTCACCGTCCTTCATACGCCGGGACATACCCCCTGCGGCATCAGTATCGCCGGAGAGGGAGTCGTTTTTACAGGTGATACCCTTTTTAACTACGGTATCGGCCGTTATGACCTAATCGACGGCGACTATCATCAGCTTATGGACAGTATCCATACCAAACTACTTACTTTACCGGATGATACCCGGGTATATCCAGGTCACGGCCCGGACTCCACTATCAGCACGGAAAAGCGGGCCAATCCGTTCCTGAAATGATAACGCTGTCATTGCGAGGAACGCAGCAATCACGATTTAAAATTCCGGCTCGATGTGAGATTGCTTCGCTATCGCTCGCAATGACAGAACAAAAAATAAAAGGGGCATGACCTTATAAATCATGCCCCTTTGTTTTCTGATGGTATCTCCTACGTGGCTATAAATAATGGGCACATCACCAGGGTGATGGTGGCCAGGAGTTTGACAAGCACATGCAGGGAGGGCCCGGCGGTATCTTTGAGAGGGTCGCCGACAGTATCACCGACCACCGCCGCCTGATGGGCAAACGTCTTTTTACCCAGCACTTCGCCTTTATCATCCTTGAGTTGTCCATCCTCAATCATCTTCTTGGCGTTGTCCCAGGCACCACCAGCGTTGTTCATGAAAGATGCCATCATGATACCACCGATGGTACCTACCATCAGTACCGCCGCCACAACCATGGCGGCATCATAGCCGGGGATGAAGCGGAAGATAACGCCGATGACGATTGGGCCGAGGACAGGCAAAAGACCGGGAGCAATCATTTCCCTGAGACCGGCACGGGTGGTGATATCCACAGCCTTACCGTAGTCCGGCTGGTGGGGATGCTCTGGGTCTTTAGGGTTCAGAATTTCAGGGTCGGCCTTGAACTGGCGGCGTACTTCCTCGATAATCTTGGAGGCAGTCTTGCCGACGGCCTTAATAGCCCAGGCGCTGAAGAGGTATACAATCATGACAGCGAGAAGCGCACCGACGAAGACCTCAATACGGGCGATGTCAACAACAGTATACAGACCGCTCTCACCGAATTTGATGAAGGAAACTCTATCCAGATAGGCCTGAAAGAGGAGGAAGGCGGCGAGACCGGCGGAGATCATGGCATAGCCCTTGGTGAGGGCCTTGGTAGTATTGCCGACGGCGTCGAGACGGTCAGTTATTCTGCGAATCTCGGGGCCGGCACCGGCCATTTCGTTGATGCCGTTGGCGTTGTCGGTAATCGGACCGAAGGTGTCCATGGAGAGCACATAAGGACAGGTCATCAGCATACCCATCGTGGCTACCGCCGTGCCGAAGGCACCGGCGCCTTGGACGCCGCTCATATCACCCATCCAGAACGAGAGCAGGAGGGCGACACCGATGATTAACGCGGTGGCGAAAGTGGTCGAAAAGCCAACCGACATTCCCATAATTATATTGGTAGCCGGGCCGGTCTTGGACGCATCCGCAATGTCCTGAACCGGCCGGTAGCGAGCCTCGGTGTAATACTGCGTAACGAAGACGACAACGACACTGGCGATGATACCAATCATGCCGGCGCCGAACAGCCACCAGTTGTCCAGCATGAAATAAACGGTTATAGCCAGGCCAATAACAGAAAGACCGATGGATACGAAGTAGCCGCGGTTAAGGGCATCCATGGCGTTCTCGTTCTCCTTGGCCTTGACGAAGAACAGCCCTATCATACTGGCTATCATGCCGAAACCACGGACACAGAGCGGGAACAGTATCCAGGCAATATTATCGGTGGCGATGTAAGCGGCGATGCCCAGTATCATGGCGCCGATGTTCTCAGCGGCGGTGGACTCAAAGAGGTCAGCGCCACGGCCGGCACAGTCGCCGACGTTATCGCCGACAAGGTCAGCAATGACGGCCGGGTTGCGGGGGTCGTCCTCAGGTATGCCGGACTCGATCTTACCGACGAGGTCAGCACCCACATCAGCGGCCTTGGTGTAGATACCGCCACCCAGCTGGGCAAAAAGAGCCACGAAGCTGGCACCGAAGCCGAAGCCGACGATAAGGTGGGGTGCGATTTGCGGGTTAGTGTTGCCGCCATAGGCAAAGAAAATAATGGTGACACCAATCAGGCTCAGAGCGGTGATGAGGAATCCGGAGACAGCGCCGCCGCGAAGTGCGACGTTGACAGCCTCAGTTAAATTCTTCTGTGCGGCGGCGGCACAGCGTACATTTGATTTCACCGCGATAAACATACCTATGAAACCGGCCAGTCCTGAGCAGAAAGCGCCTACAAGGAAAGAAACTGACGTACGCCAGCCTATATCAAACTTGCTGAGTCCTGCTACTTCGGTTCCGCCCAGCACAGCCACCAGAACGCCAATGACAACTGCAATGACAACAGAATAGATAGAAATAGTGCTGTATTGACGCTTCATAAACGCCCAGGCACCCTGAAAGATGATATCCCCGATTTCTTTCATTTTGGGTGTTCCCGTAGGACGCTTCAATACGTTCCTGGCAAGTAACGCGGCGAAGATGATTGTAACTACTGCTGAAGCAGGTACAATCCAGAATATTACTGGCATATCTCTCCCTTCCTAAAATTTCTTAAGCTTACATTATTCCTTAATGTCTATTATCTTTGGTTTTCAAAAAAATAGAGCAGAGTACATTATCCCCTGCTCTACCGCTCAAGAATTTTCACACGGGGAACATCAACAATCATTATATACAAAAAATGGGCCGGCTGTCTAATCACCTTCTCCGCTGGCAAATCAACAAACAGGAAATATCTCCGTAAAGACTCTATCTTAATAATTTTAGTGATACTATATGCTCATCCCTGCATTACCAGCAGGCTGGCAAACCGTGTTACCGGCAGTCAAAACGATTTTATGGTTTGCCTTTCATGTATTCGGGAGTGAGTGCCACGTTCATAAATATGACAGGTTTATTAACTACCTTGAAGTTGAGCGGGCAATGAATCACGCCTTTGGGTATATGGAGGACGGTAGGCTCGGTGATAATGTGCTTTTCGCCCTCCTCTCCTATTGACATTTCGATTTCAGCATCGAAATCGGTGATATCCAGCGAGTTGCCCCCGAAAAAGTGGAGAAACTGGTCGAAGTCATGGGAATGAGGGTCGTTCACCATGAGAAACGGTTCTGTGACGCAGTTCCATAGCACGGAGAAATTCTTTTCTCCGACCTCCTCATGATTTCGGCTGAAAAATATTAATCTCGGGCCGAATTTCCCCTGCATTATGGGATTTTTGAAAAAATATTTACCGTATTTACCTTCAGGCATACTACCGTAACCTCCTAATATTGTGAGACTTGGTATACTATCGCCCGGCAAAGACTGCTAGAACTTAACCCTCGGTATATCGGCTTCTTTCATGCTATCCGACATCGTCCAGAAGTAGGCTTCGCCGGTATACAGGTGGAATACAGCCAGTAAGGGATTGCTCGGGTCGGTTATACCGAAATTCTTGACAAACGGTCTCTCTTCTATGCACCTGGCCCTCAGGGCAACATCATCAATAAATTTTACTTTACCGGAAACCCTCATTACCTTGCTGTGATCATTGGTACAATAATATGCCTCTACTTTGGGATTTTTTTCAAGCTGCTTGACCATGGCTTTGACGGACTGTGACTGGAAATAGAATCCGGTTTCGTCAGCGTACCACATCCCCAAAGCCCTGACCCTGGGCTGGTCAACTTCTACCGTTGCGAGATAGCATGTAGGATTATCATTGGCAAATTGTGCGTATTCTTTTAAGTCCATATTGTTCTCCTCATCTTCATTTACAGTCGGTTCTACGTATCACATGGAGTATATGCTGTTAACCCTTGGGGTTCCACCTTACATCAGCGTAGCGTTCCCTGAGTTTAGGCTTTTCAATTTTGCCGGTGGGGTTGCGGGGTACATCACCGAAGAGGATTATGCGGGGCCAGGCGTACTTGGGCAACTGTGGTTCAAAGTAAGCCCTCATTTCTTCTTCAGTAAGGTCAACGCCCTCTTTAGGTTGAACCACAGCCGCAACGACCTCGCCATATCTATCGTCAGGAATACCGATGATAGCCACGTCCCTGACCTTGGGCTGGCCGATTAAAGCCGCTTCTAAATCGACTGGGAAGATATTCTCACCACCGCTGATAATCAGGTCTTTTTTCCTGTCAATGTAGTAAATGAAGCCGTCCTCATCCTGTCTAACGAGGTCGCCGGTATATAACCAACCGTTCTTGAGGGTTTGTGCTGTTTGTTCCGGGTTCTTGTAATATTCCTTCATTATGTTGTTGCCCTTCATAATCATCTCACCAACAGTGCCTACAGGAACATCTTCATCTTTATCATTCACGATTCGGGCGTCTAAATTAAGCCTGGGATAGCCCATAGACCCGAGCTTATGGATATTCTCCAAGCCGAGATGCATGCAGGGGCCTGACGATTCTGTAAGGCCGTAGTTTTCTTCATAATCGATATTCGGGAAATATTCCAGAAAATGCCGGACAAGCACCGGCGGGATAGGCTGGGCCCCGGAGTGCACAAGACGCAGCGAACTGACATCGTAGTCAGACAGCTTCAAATCGCCCCTGTCAAGAGCGGTAACAATATCCTGGAGCCAGGGCACCAGGAGCATACACAGGGTTATTTTTTCCTTGCTGATGGTTTCAAGTATGAGAGGTGCTGTTACTCTTTCGCCACCCGTCGTCAGCACCGCCCTGGTACCGGCAATAAGGCTGCCGAACCAGTGCATTTTGCCGCCCGTATGATAGAGAGGCTGAATAAGCAGGAACGCATCCTTCCGCGTCTCGCGATGAGAGTAGTTCTCATTGACGGCGGTATGCTCCAGGCTCCTATGGCAGAGGAGTGTTGCCTTCGGGTCTCCGGTAGTACCGGAGGTAAAATAGAGTCCGGCTTCGTCACCGCCGCTCAATTGAATATCCGGGGGTTCCGCAGATACCTTCGACAATATATCCTCATAGGCCTCCATACCATCCGGCATATTCTGGCCGACGAAGATGTAGTGTTTTATAGTTGATAAACCAGAACGTATTTCCTCGACCCGTTCGGTGAAATCATGGTCCAGAATCATAATCTTGGGCTCGGCTATATCAATACAGTATTTAATCTGGCGGCTGATGAACCTGAAGTTGAGAGGCGCCGCCATGGCACCAGCCTTGAGAATACCAAAATAGGACTCAAGCCAGTTGATTGAATTCATCATCAGGTGCATAACTACATCGCCCTTTTTAATGCCCCTTTCTATGAGGGCATTAGCTACCTGATTGGCTCTATCATCAAACTCTTTCCAGGTAACCGTCTTTCTGAAATTTTTACTCGGTGTTATCTCAACTAGCGCAGTAGAGTCAGGATACAGCCTGGCATTTCTGGCAAGAATTTCTGTTATGGTCATACTCTCAGCTCCTTTTATCCTGCTTTTGTATAGTTACATCTGGGTAAGCACAACACATAGAAAGATAGGAACTTGGTAAATATTGATATATGTATTAGCTAAGCCGATTGTGCTGTGTTAATATAACTATCTATGTGTTCATATCTAGGGTTATGAACACGCTTGATTATAGACCATAATGGTAAAAATTGTCAATTTGCTCAGCTTTGAGAGGTGTCTGACGCTGTGCTATAATTTCATTAAGGAATTAGCGGGAATATGATTGAACAACTGGAAAAAATAGAAAAGCGTTATAAGGAAATAGACGAGAGAATGGCGCATCCTGAGGTAGCGACCGACCTGAATCAACTGCAGTCGCTGGCTCAGGAGAGAGCCAGCCTTGACGAAGTCGTCTCCAAATATCAGGAATATAAGAAGTCCTTGAAGGAACTGGAAGATGTCAAATCGATGCACGTTACCGGACTAGATGAGGATATGACATCCCTCGTGAAGCAGGAGATAGAGACTCTGGAAAACCGGCTTGAAGAACTGTCGCAGGATTTGAAGCTGGCGCTGCTGCCGAGGGACCCGAATGATGAAAAGGACATTATCATGGAAATCCGGGCGGGGGCGGGGGGTAATGAAGCCGCGCTTTTCGCCGCCGACCTCTTTCGCATGTACAGTCGATATGCTCAAACCAGAGGCTGGGAAACCGAAATCATTAGCATGAATGAAAGCGGCATCGGGGGTTTTAAAGAGATTATATTCGAGATAAGAGGTAAGGGGGCTTTCAGCCGGTTGAAATACGAAAGGGGAGTCCATCGGGTACAGAGAGTGCCGATTACGGAATCTTCCGGAAGGATTCACACTTCCACGGCTACGGTGGCCGTCCTGCCCGAGGCTGAAGAAGTGGATATTGAAATAAGTTCTGATGATTTGAAGATTGACATTTTCCATAGCGGCAGTGCCGGCGGTCAGAATGTGAATAAGGTAGCGACTGCCGTCAGAATGACGCATTTGCCCACCGGAATGGTGGTGACATGCCAGGATGAACGCTCCCAGTTGCAGAATAAAACAAAAGCTATGTCGGTGCTCCGTGCCAGACTCATGGATATAGAACAACAAAAACAGGATGAGCAGATAACCTCGGACCGTCGCTCGCAGGTTGGCACCGGCGAGCGTGCCGAAAAGATAAGGACCTACAATTTCCCGCAAGACCGGGTATCCGACCACCGCATAAATCTCAATTTCCATAACCTGCCCAGAGTTATGGACGGAGAGATTGACGAACTTATCGATGCCGTGGCTACCACCGAACAGGCCAGACAGATGGGGGAACAGGCAGTGTGAACCTGAAACAGGCACTGGCTCATGCCCGTGGGATTCTTGAAGATAATAATATAGATGATGCCTCTCTGGAAGGGGAAGTCCTCTTAAGACATATACTGGGCATAGACCGCACCCGGCTGTTTTTAGAACTTGAGCGTGACTTAACTCCAGCCGACGAGGAGGTTCTCGACGGGTTAATTGAGCGTCGCCTGCGGGGTGAACCCTCAGCCTATATAACCGGACACCGTGAGTTCTACGGACTGGACTTCCATGTTGACCATAATGTCCTCATTCCCCGCCCTGAAAGCGAAATACTGGTGGAAAAGGCTATCAGGCTCGCTCAGAATCGCATAATATCCACTATAGCTGATATCGGTACCGGATGCGGTGCCATTGCCATCAGTCTGGCAATAAACTTCCCCAAAGCCAAAATATATGCCACCGATGTGTCCGCCCCGGCGCTCGAGGTGGCCAGAGCCAATTGCCGGAAGCATGGTGTGGAAAATAGAATTATCTTATTACAGGGCGACATGCTTGAACCTCTACCGGCACCTGTTGACCTGATAATAGCCAATTTGCCTTATGTCCGGGAATTAGAGTTGCCCCTAAGCGGTCCGTTAAGTTTCGAGCCGGTACTGGCGCTGAACGGAGGACCGGACGGGGTATCCAGTATCAACGATTTATGCCATCAGGTAGCCAGTAAGCTCCGTTACAATGGGTGTATCTTAATAGAGATAGGTCAGGGACAGGGTAAGACCGTATCCGACCTATTACTGCGGGCTTTTCCTATAGCCAGGATTGAGATTACCCGGGATTTCGCCGACATCGAACGGGTAGTGAGCCTGTGTTTGACACATGGTTGAATTTAATGATAAATTAGGCATGGTTTTCACCCCGGCCAGGTCTCAGTAAATTTTTAGAGAGGTTATTCTGTCAGATGAATATTATCGTGTGTGTCAAACAGGTTATTGACCCTGAAGCGCCTCCAAGCAGTTTTAAAATAAACGCCGCTGCCGCTAAAGCTGAGATGCAGGGGGCGGCGCCGGTAATTGACCCTTACGGCGAGTATGCGGTAGAGGCGTCTATGAAAATCAAGGATGCTCACGGTGGCAAGGTTACGGTAGTGAGTATGGGTACTAACCTGCTGCGTGAGGTAGTGAAGAAGCCGCTGTCCATGGGTGCCGATGAGCTTATCCTGCTGGAGGACGAAGCCTACACTGGCGGCGACAGCTGGTCAACAGCCTTCGCTCTAACCATGGCGATAAAAAAGCTCGGCGAATATAACCTCATTCTGTGTGGCAGGGAAGCTTCTGATACAAATGCCGGTCAGACAGGCTCGGGCGTCGCCGAGATACTGGGGCTGCCGTGTATAACTCTGGCCAGAAAAATAGATATAGAAGATACTAAAGCCAAGGTAGAACGTGTAAGTGCTGACGGCTATGATGTCATTGAAGTGCCGCTCCCCGCAGTTATTACCGTCAGCAATGAAATCGGAGAACCTCGCTATCCCACTATAAAAGGGATTATGACCGCCAAAAAGATAGAGCCGGTTATCTGGAAGCCGGCTGATATCGGGGTAGAGCCTTCGCAGGTTGGCGCTGCCGGACAGCGGTCTAAAATACAAAAGCTATTCCAGCCGGTTCACGAAGGTAAATGCGACTTTGCCTCCGGGGAAACTGCTGAGGAGACGGCGGGAAACCTTGCCGCGAAACTCAGGGAAGCCAGGCTACTCTAAATATCATTAACGAAAATTTAACTTTTTTCATATACAATGGAGGATATTGAGTTCATGAGCGAATATAAAGGTGTTACGGTTTACTGTGAAATAAAAAATGGGAAGCTAATGCCGATTTCCACCGAAGCTCTCGGCATCGGCAGGAAGCTGGCGGATGATTCAGGGCAGGAACTGTCTGCCGTACTTGTAGGAAGTGATGTCGCCGGTCTGGCTCAGGATGCGGTTTCGTACGGTGCTGACGGGGTATATATTGTTGATGCTCCGTTTCTCAAAGATTATCAGACAGACTCCTATACGCTGGTGATGGAGAAGGTGGTAAATCAGGCGAAGCCTCAGGTCCTCATTATGGGGCAGACTGATATAGGGCGGGACCTGGCACCAAGACTGGCTTTTAAACTGGGTACAACGGTCACTATGGACTGTGTCGAGCTGGCTATCGACGGCGATTCCAAGCGGCTTTTACAGACAAAGCCCGTTTATGGCGGTAACGCTCAGGCAATCTTTATCAGTGAGACCGACCCTCAGATAGTAACGATTAGAACCAAAGCCATGAGTCCACTTGAACCGAATACATCCCGTAAAGGGGAAGTAATAAATATAGACGCTGGAATTGACGCATCGGAAATAAGAACCAAGATTCTGGACAAGGTAGTGGAAGAGGTAAAGGGCATAAAAATCGAAGATGCTGATGTGGTGGTCGCCGGGGGTAGAGGGATTGGCAGTGCCGAAGGTTTCGCTCAGCTGGAGGAACTGGCCAGTCTGCTTAAGGGAGCTGTGGGTGCCAGCCGGCCGCCCTGCGACAACGGTTGGGTACCGGATACCTTACAGGTGGGCCTTACCGGCAAGATTATCGCCCCTGAACTCTATATTGCCATAGCTATTTCCGGCTCCAGTCAACATTTGAGTGGCTGTTCCGGTTCCAAGAATATTATCGCCATTAACAAAGACGCTGAGGCAAACATATTCCGTCAAGCTCGATTCGGTGTTGTCGGCGACTGGAAAAAGGTGCTGCCTGCCTTTACCGAGAAACTAAAGGAGCTTCTGGCTTCGTAAGGCGAAGCACCTGCTGTCATTAATGGGATAGAATAGCATTGCACAGCGTGTGTGACTCTGATATAATACGTGCTTGTTAATAGTTACATCAGAAAAAATATTAGCGTTTGTGAGGTGGTATAGCGATGAAAATGCTGAGATTGATTCCCTGTTTATTACTGCTGGTGATGATGGCCACTTTCTCCTTACCCGGTATCGCCCTTGCGCAGGATGACCAAGAGGAAGAGGGACCAACAATAGAGGAGATAATCGCACTGTCGCCACTGTACCCCAAGATAGAGTCCATTGCCGGGGGCACTTTTGAGTTTAATATAGAATTCAGATATATAGGACTGGAAGCCAAAGTATTTGACGTTAAGTTCACCCCGCCTAAAGGCTGGGACGTATATATGACCCCGCGATATGAAAAGGAAAAAAAGATATCCTCCTTCACGCTGAAGCCGTCTTTTACCACCGGGGAAGAATTCAGAGTGGTCGCCACGGCTCCCGACTGGCCGCTGCCTGAGCCCGGCGATTACAAAATAACGATAGACGCTATTTCGGATACTATCAGCGGCAGCACCGAGGTTACCGCAGTGATAACGGCATATTATTACATGAAGACAGTGCCCACTAACGAACGCTATGATACCAAAGCCAGAGCTGGCAGGGATAACATCTATTCCATAGCAATAGGGAATTTAAGCACGGACTTTGTTGAGGATATAAAATTCTCATCAAGCAACCCTGAGGGCTGGTCAGTAGCGTTTAGTCCCGACAAGATAGAGGTTATGGAAGCTTTCAGCGAGCAAACAGTGGAGGTGACAATCAAGCCACCTGCCAAGACGGTAGCCGGAGATTATATGATAAGCATCCGGGCATCAGGTAAACAGGAATCGGCTGATAAAATGGATGTCAGGGTTACCGTTGAAACACCTACTATCTGGGGATGGGTTGGTGTGGCTATTATAGTTATCGTTATCATAGGCCTGATTGTAATCTTTATGCGGTTTAGTCGGCGATAGCAAATGAATGAGAAACTGGCCATAGAAACACGAAACCTTACCAAGAACTATGATGGCACTACGGTAGTTGACCATCTTAACTTCAATGTCAGGGAAAATGAGGTATTCGGACTGCTGGGTCCCAATGGCGCCGGTAAGACGACCACTATACTGATGCTGCTGGGACTAAGCGAACCGGCATCCGGTACTATCCAGGTATACGGTTACAATCCCACCAGGGAACCACTTAAGGTTAAGCGTATCGTGGGTTACCTTCCGGAAGAGGTCGGCTTCTATGAGAACCTTACTGCCAGAGAGAACCTGAGGTTTATTGCCGATTTAAACAGCATCAGTCCCACGGATACGGCTCGCCGAATTGACGAGGTGCTGGAGATGGTGGGCTTAACTCAGGAGAGGGATATATTGACCGGTAAATTCTCTCGCGGTATGAGACAACGCCTGGGTATTGCCGACGTACTGATTAAAGAGCCAAAACTGGTTATCCTGGACGAACCCACCTCAGGACTTGACCCCAGCGGTATCAACCAGCTCCTTGAGCTCATCGCCAACCTGCCCAAGATAGGAACAACGGTATTGCTGTCGTCACACCAGCTCTACCAGGTACAGAGGGTATGTCATAACGTTGGCATATTGTCCAAGGGGAAGCTGGTAATAGAGGGTTCTATAGATAAACTTGGACGGGAGGCGTTGGCAGGGGGACGGTATATCATAGAGGTTGAGACAGCTGAACCGAGCGTGGAGCTTGTAGATATTCTCCGGAAAATTAAGGGAGTGAGTGGAGTAGAAGCCGAGGGCAATGTACTCAGGGTCAGCACTGATTCTGACCTGCGTTCGGAAATAGCCAGGACAGTGGTGGACAGTAATGCCTCCCTGGTACAGATGAAGGTCCACGAGTTCTCTCTGGACGAGATTTATATGAAGTACTTCAAAGAAGAAGAGTAGGTTGACATAATGCTAGCGATATTGCGTAAAGAGCTCGCCGACCATTTTACCAGTGTCAGATTTTTTGTTTTGTTTCTCCTGGTGCTAGTGGCCAGTGGCTTCAGTCTTTATGCCGCTCATCAGGGTATCCGCACGACTTTAGCAGAGAGTGAGGCGGTTACCGAAGGTGGCTTTGTTTTTTTGGCATTGTTTACATCGTCCTTTCATGATTATCATATAATGAATCTTGCTATCTGTATAATCGTTCCGATTACCGGTATCGTCCTGGGTTTTGATGCTATTAACAGCGAGCGCGCAAGCGGTACGCTGAGTCGTCTGCTGGCGCAGCCTGTCTACCGGGACAGCGTCATTAACGGCAAGTTTCTGGCGGGAATAATAGCGATGACCCTAATAGTAGGCACGACATTATTGCTGGTGGCTGGTTATGGACTGAGAATGATTGGCGTGCCGCCCACCGCCGAGGAGATTATCAGGCTCTTTATTTACGGAGTTCTTACCGTTGTTTATGGTGCTTTCTGGATGGGGTTGTCAATTCTATTCTCCGTAGTCTTCAGGAGGGCGGCTGGTTCCATTATGGTTCCACTTGTTATCTTTCTCATATTTTACATTTTCTGGGTATTTTTAGGACTTGGCCAAGAGTTCGTCACAGCCATCGCACCGATCACCAGTGACACCGATGCAGCGACCCAGATTCAGCAAGCAGGATTACAGCAAACCATACTACGTCTTTCTCCTAGTTATCTCTTCCAGGAGGCATATATTGTACTTCTTGTTCCCATATGGAAAGGTTTAGGTGCCATAACGTATAGCGATCTATCTTATATGTTGCCGAATCCCCTCAGCTTGGGACAGAGCCTGCTGGCTATCTGGCCTCACCTTGTCGGCATGGTTAGCCTGAGCGCTATCTGTTTCGCGGTCAGCTATATCCTCTTTATGAGACAGGAAATAAGAGCCACATAACCGCCGACCATGACCACCCGGTCAGTCCACCTCTCCAACCAGATAGAGTTAACCTTTTTCCGCCTTTTCCGACTGCCTCTGGGCGATTATCTTCTGAGTGACTTGAGCCGGTACTTCTTCGTAATGGTCTAATTCCATGGTATAGGTTGCTCTACCCTGGGTCATCGACTTCAGGTCAATAGCATACCGCTGTGCTTCGGCAAGGGGTACCTGCGCTTCAATGATATTGCTGTCACCCGCGGGATTCATTCCCAGTACGCGGGCCCGTTTGGTATTAAGGTCGCCGATAATATCGCCGGTAAGGTCGCCGGGAACGGTTACCTTGAGGTTCATTATCGGCTCCAGAAGGATGGGATTTCCCGCCGCTAACCCCTTTTTAAATGCCTGCGCCCCGGCAATTTTAAAGCATATTTCCGAGGAGTCGACCGGGTGAAAGCTGCCGTCATAAAGGGTCGTCTTTACGCCCACCACCGGGTAACCGGCCATCACGCCGTCATGATATGCCTCGTGGACACCCTTTTCGACGGCGGGAATGTAGTTCTTGGGCACGGAGCCGCCGACTATCCTATCGGTAAACTCATTACTGCTACCACGCGGCAATGGCTCCATATCCAGCAGGACATGGCCGTACTGGCCGTGACCGCCGGACTGTTTCTTGTGTTTGTACTCCGCTTTGGATGGTACCGTAATGGTCTCTTTATAAGGGACTTTAGGGGTAGCAAGCTCAACATTAACACCGAATTTACGACGCATTTTTTCCGCAGCCACGTCAAGATGAGTATCACCCATACCTGAAAGGATTGTTTCGCTGGTGTCAAGCTCACGCCGTACCTGTAGAGTCGGGTCTTCCTCGCTTAAACGTGACAGGGCTGTCCCCATCTTGTCCACATCGGTCTTGGTCTTGGGATATACTGCCTCACTGAAGATGGGTTGAGGGAAGAGAACAGGAGCAATCTTTATAGGCTTTTCCTGTGTGCACAGGGTATCCCCGGTGGCGGTCACGTTCAATTTGGCGACACCGCCGATATCACCAGCCCTGACCTCAGTAACCGGCTCCTGCGTCTTACCCCTCAGTATGAAAAGCTGACCTATACGCTCCATTGTATCCTGATTGGCATTCCATACCTGGGAGTTGCTGTCAATGACACCGTTATAGACACGGAAGTAAGTTAGTTTGCCAACGTATGGGTCGGCGGTAGTCTTAAACACCAGCGCCGCCAGTGGTGCCTCTTCACCTGGCTCAGCAGAGCCTTTGTCTAGGGTTACCTGGCGCTCCTTGGGCACAGGCAGGTAGTCACAGATAGCATCCATCAGGCGGCCAACGCCGACACTCTGCAAAGCCGAGCCAGCCAGTATAGGGATGATACTGCCGCCTGACACTGCCCGGCGCAGGTTCGTGTTCAGTTCTTCCGGGCTGATTTCCTCACCGCCAAGATATTTCTCAATAAGGGCATCGTCGACCTCGGCAATCGCCTCAACCAGTTTTTCTTTATATGTATCGACTTGAGTCTGCAGTGACGAAGGTATTTCAGCCTCTTTGGCAGGAGAACCGATATAGGCTTTCATTGTCAACAGGTCAACAACTCCTTCAAAGCTGTTTTGAGCGCCTATCGCCAGTTGCAGCGGCAGGCATCTGGAACCGAGCTTACTCCGTATTTCTTCCACAACCCTGAAAAAGTCGGCATTCTCACGGTCCATTTTGTTAACGAATATAAGACGGGGCAGTTTTAAATCCTCACAGTATTCCCAGACCTGCTCCGTACCAACTTCCACACCTGAAGCTGCGCAAAGCACGATGACAGCACCCTCACTGACCCGCATACCGGCTTTAACATCACCAACAAAGTCAGCGTAACCCGGGGTATCAACCAGATTTATTTTGCTGTCCCGCCATTCACATGGGAGCAGAGATAGATTAATGCTGATTTTACGCTTGACTTCATCAGGGTCGTAATCGGAAGTCGAAGACCCGTCATCGACCTTGCCCAGTCGGCTTATAGCTCCGGCTGTGAAAAGCATTGCCTCCGCCAGAGATGTCTTGCCGGCCCCGCCGTGGGACATTAAAACAGTGTTGTGAATATTCTCGAGTCCGTATTTCTGCATCTAATCACCTGCTCTTTATATTTTCCGATATTATTATACCTGCAGTATGCCGAACACGGCAAGCAGGCGATGTGGAGATTGTCTACTCTAAAAACAGAGGGGTGACAAATGTTTCGATGATTGTGGCGGGAACCAGCAGAATCAAGGCAAACACAAGGTATTTAAGGTCCTTTTTAAAAGCAGGCAGCAGATTGCTTTTGTCCTTTGAGAAGAGCGTTATTATGCACATAAATCCGAAGTGAAGGGCGGCGGCCTGGCCGATAATAAAAGCGGGGATTTCAATAATACCGTGGGGCAGCAGGCCAGCCAGCACATAGCCTACCGATTCCTCCTCAGCTACAATTATGAGAACCAGAGATATGAGCGTGCTATTTAGAAGCAGAGAAAAGATAGGTACCAGGCACAGGATGGGACTGAATATGAAACTAAACAGCAGCGCTAAAGCGTTCTTGAAAAAGATAAATACGGCCAGCGTTGCTGTAAATGCCTCAAAAGCACTGCCGATTTCCGCGAGACTTGCAAGGTCATCGGAGAAGAAGCCAATGATACCATCCGGCATGGTAAGGCTCATTACTACGCCGGCAACGATACCTATGGCAAATAAGCCAATGGCAACGAAGACCCATAGTCTATAGCGCGTGTAGAACGCACCATGGTTATTAACGCCATTTATCACGGACAACAATCTCGGACAGTTCTTTTCTGGGGGGAGCCTTACCTTCCCGTTCGGGGACGCCCAGCGGGAACATAACAACCACTCTATAGCCCTCGGGCACACCCAGGACTTTCTCCACCATGGGAGCATCGAAGGCGCCGATAATCACTGTGCCCAGTCCCAATGCATGTGCTGCCAGCACCATATTCTGCACCGCCAGGGCGGTATCAAACATAAACCAGTCGCCTTTATCGGTAACGGGTATGCCGTCGGGAGTAGCACCAGGTTGACAGCCTGACCTGCCCGTTTTAGCGCAGGCAACGATTACCACCGGTGCATCATAAATAGCTTTATTGCCCGGATTATCCACCTCTTTATCAGGTAATTTAAGCTTCATCGGGATTCTGGCTAATTCTGCCTTTATTTCAGGGTCGCGTACTACAATGAAGCGCCAGCACTGCGTATTGCCCCAGGACGGCGCCCAGCGGCCGGCTTCCAGAACTGCTTCTACCGCCTTGTCGTCTACCGGGTCTGTCTTATAACGACGAATACTTCTCCTGGTTTTAATAGCTTCTAATACTTCCACAGTTCTTCTCCTTAACGATTTTTCAGGTGTTCTCAGCAACGTACGTAAAAACGGCATATAACCATACGCAATGATTACCCGCGGTTTCCGGCGTGTATATACGGTATCCCTGCTATTTACCGTATTTATCGTAGGAAATTATATCAGAAAGCTCTTTTCTTGGTGGGACCTGTCCCGTGTGGTCGGGGACACCCAGCGGGGTCATGGTGACCACACAGTAACCCTCTGGCACTTTAAGAATTTCAGCCGCTTTTTTAGCATCAAAGGCACCGACGATCACCGTGCCCAGTCCCAGTGCGTGAGCAGCCAGAGCCATGTTCTGCACGGCTAGGGCGACATCAAACATCAGCCAGTCGCCTTTATCGGTAGCGGGTGTGCCATCGGGATTACAACCGGCTATACCAATTTCGGCACAGGCAACAATCAGCACTGGGGCCTGCACGATAGCCTTGGTAGCTGCATTCTCAAGCCATTCGTCTTCGAATTTTACTTTCGTAAGGCAACCAGCCACGGAAGCTTTAATTTCAGGGTCACGTACCACAATAAAATGCCAGCACTGCGTATTCGCCCAGGATGGCGCCCAGTGCCCGGCTTCGAGGACCTTCTTCAGATTTTCATCGCTGACCGGGTTCGACTTATACCTGCGAATGCTTCTCCTGTTTTTTATGGCTTTAAACACATCCATGGTTGTCCACCTTTTAGTTTTTTATTTTTCCCAGGCGTCTTTACCAATGAGAGAGACGAAGCGGCAGCCACCCAGATTTTTTACCACATTCCTGTCCTTACGTCTCGTAATTTTGCACAGTTCCTGTATGTACCGGGAACCCACCGGAATTATCATGCGTCCGCCGATAGCTAACTGGGCGACGAGGTCGTCTGGTACACTGGGCGCACCTGCGGTTACCATAATGGCATTGTACGGTGCCCCCCGCCTCCAGCCCAGAGTCTCTTCGGCGAGATGAATTTCTATATCGTTGTAGCCCAGATTATCCAGGACAGCCTGAGCGGCCTCTGCCAGAGATGGTACACGCTCAACAGTTACCACTTTTAAGACCAGTTCGGCAAGAATAGCCGTCTGATAGCCGCTGCCCGTTCCTACCTCCAGCACCTTTTCGTTACCGATTAGTTCCAGTGCCTCCGTCATGAGAGCGATGATATATGGTTGCGAGATGGTCTGTTCCCAACCAATCGGTAACGGTTTGTCTTCATAGGCCAGATGACGACTTGCCTCCGGGACGAATAGCTCCCGCGGTATACGGGACATAGCAGCCAGTACCCGCTTATCTTTAATCTCAGTACTCAGTTGCCCGATTAATCTGGCCCTTGCTGCTTCGTAGTCCATAGTGGCCACCGGAGAAGGACTAGGATAAGACTATAGCTGAAATGATGAGGATAACGATAATTATCCCTGCCAGGATGCCGATTCTTCGCAGTTCACCGGTGATATAGGGATACTGCATTGTTATTGTTTTCGCCGGTGAGGCAGTTGCTTTTGGCATCGATGTTGTACCGATGGCAGCAGCTTGCTCTGGTGCCTCAGCCGCTACCTGCTGTATAGGAATAGCTCCCTGCCGCTGCTTGGCCTTGCTTTTTTTGCTATGATGATACTTCCCCTTAGCATGCCGTGGTTTACCTGGCATACGCTACCTCCTGCGATTAACTATTTGGCTCTGGGATGAGATTCATCGTAAGCGCGGCGTACGTGCTCCGTAGTCAGATGAGTATAAACCTGGGTGGTCGATATATTGGCATGTCCCAGTAACTCCTGGACTGACCTTAAATCCGCCCCTCCATTCAGCATATGAGTGGCAAAGCTATGCCTCAAGGTATGAGGGCTGATCTTATCATCCAATCCGGCGGATTTGGCATATTCCTTCAATTTTTGCCAGAAGCCCTGCCTGGTGAGCCGCTCACCGCGGGCATTGAGAAAAAGTGCTTCTTCCTTCCTGCCATGGGCTAACTTCGAGCGGTCTTCTTCTATATATTTCTTTATGGTCACGGCTATTTGCTCATAAAGAGGGATAATGCGCTCCTTGCGCCCTTTACCGAAACAGCGTACGAAATAATCACCCTCGGTATTCACATCACCCAGGTTCAAAGCCACCAGTTCGCTTATCCTCATACCACTGGCATACAATAGCTCCAGCATGGCTCTATCCCTTTTGGCTTCGGCTGTCGTCAGTTTGGCTGGTTGTTCCAGCAGGAGACGAACCTGGTTAATCGGGATGGGCTTTGGCAAAGCCTTCCCCACGCTGGGGGAGTTCATATTCTCGGTCGGGTCAACTTTGATAATACCTTCCGATACCAGAAAACTAAAGAAAGACCTTGCTGCCGCCACCTTACGGGCTATGGTAGTCGCCACATATCCCCTTTCTTTGAGTTCAAGCATATAGCTTAACATGCTTTGCCGATTAAAATTAGCCCAGGAAGGGGCGGAACCCTGCTTGGATGCCTCCTTTCTGGCAAAGTCAACTAATCCCGTCAGGTCATTCCGGTACGCAGCTATAGTGTTCTCGGAGTATCCCTTCTCTACCAGAAGGTAATTCAGAAAGCTATCGATTGGCTCTCTCATTATTTCTCCTCACTTTTTGATAATCAGGCTGAGATTACTAATACTGATTTACCCATGTATTTTAACATAATATTATGATATTTTAAAGAGTAATTATAGAAAAAACTAAATTCCCTGTTAGCTCTTTCCACCCCCGAATTACCTATAACCCCGTACCCCCAGATTACCTATGACCAAATAGCTATTGTAAATGGGACGAAAGGTATATAAGATAAGTTTTGTAAAGCCTATACTTGTTTTTAGAATAGAGGCAAGCCAAATATGGATAAATCCAGTCATGAAACTCAGAGTGAGTTGCTTAAGACTTCTCCTGAGCCGGAAGCCCTGCAATTAATCCCTGAGTCTATGGCACGCAAGTATAATACTATACCATTAGCGGTAGAGGGTAATGTCCTGCGGGTAGCTATGGCGAATCCTACTGATATCTTCGCCGTTGAAGCTTTGGCAAGCTGGAGTCAGATGCGCATCGAGCCGGAGACCGCTACTGTTGAAGAGATTCTGGAAGCGATTGATTTTAATTACAAGGCTTATGATGAGATACAAAAACAAATATCCAGCATATCAATATCTGATGACGGAAAGGTTGCCGAAGAGTTAAATGTTGATACGTCTACAGATGCCCCGGTAGCCCAGGCATTGACGCTGATTGTTGATGAGGCCGTGAAAGCCAGAGCATCTGATATCCATCTCCAGCCAGGTGAGGATAAGTTAAGGGTGCGCTACAGAATTGATGGCACACTTCACGATATGTTCTCTCTCCCGCTAATGACAGCCACCCCGCTTATATCCAGAATTAAGATTCTGGCCAAAATGAATATAGCCGACCATCACCGACCACAGGATGGACAGTTCTCTGTTAAAACTAAAGGTCGGGTTATAGATGTGAGGGTAGGCAGCATATCTACGGTTAATGGTGAGATGGCTACATTAAGGCTTCTGGACAAATCAAGGGCAACCCTGGCCCTGTCTGAACTGGGATTCCTCCCCGATAGCCTGGAAAAGTTCGAGGATATGCTTAAAGTCCCCTATGGCATTATTCTGGTAAGTGGGCCTACAGGAGCTGGTAAAACCACTACTCTATACGCCGCGGTTAATTGCCTAGATCGCGTTGAGCGCAACATTATAACTGTCGAGGACCCTGTTGAGTACCGGTTTGAGAAGATAAACCAGATCCAGGTCAATCCGCGGGCCGGCATAACCTTTGCCAGCGGGCTCAGATCCATATTACGCCTTGACCCCGATGTGATATTAATAGGCGAGATACGTGATGCCGAAACGGCAAATATCGCTATTCAGTCGGCACTTACCGGGCATCTGGTATTATCTTCAATACATGCCAATGATACCGTTGGCGTGGTTCTCCGCCTCATTGACCTGGGTGTGGAACCATTTCTGGTTTCTTCGGCACTCATAGGGGTAGTCGCCCAGCGGATGGTACGGCATATCTGCCCCAACTGTGCCCGTCCGATCGAAGTATCTCCCACCGAGAGTCTGGCGTATAGTCAGGAAATGGGCGAGGAAAAGAGTGAGTTCCTCTATGGGAGTGGCTGCAAATCCTGTGCGAATACCGGCTACCGGGAACGAACAGGTATATTCGAGATACTCAGTAGCAGTGAAGAGATTAAAACGCATTTGCTTAAAGGGACTACTGCCAGCGTGTTACGGAAACAGGCAATTAAAGAAGGCATGGTCACTTTAATGAATGATGGAATGTGCAAAGTAAAAGAAAATATAACTACACCATCAGAGGTCTTACGTAACGCTTACACCGTAAATTAGTAATGAAAATTAAAGCTCCGATGGAGATATAGAAAAAAATAAGAATGGTACGCAGATGGTATATCAGTATATAGCCTGCAATGAGCAGGGAGAAATAGTCAAGGGTAGGTTGACGGCGGAAAGTGAGGAAACCGTTAATGACATGATGAGCTATGCCGGCTACAGGCTTATTAACCTCAAACCATACATCCCGTTCATGAGCATGGAAAGGCTAAAAGGAAAATTATTCCCGGTAAAACCGATGGAAATCGTACTCTTCTATCGCCAGTTAGCCTTACTACTGGAGTCGGGTATAAATATCGTCACGTCTATTGAGTTACTACAGGAACAGGTAACTAACCACGCTTTGAAAAAAGCCATGCTTGATATACTGGCGGACCTGCGCGGCGGCGACCAACTGTCGGTTGCCATGAGCAGGCACCCGGATATCTTCAACGTATTAAGCTGCCGGACACTGAGTATAGGAGAGCAGACCGGTGGATTGGAGACAATGCTGCGGCAGATAGCCGACTATATGGAGAAGGAACTCAGTGCCAGTAAAAGTATCAGAGGTGCCCTGATGTACCCGATTTTTGCCTTGGTCGTTACCGTCGTGGTGGTCGGCATTCTTGTGGGATTCGTTTTGCCGGCTTTCGGTAACCTTTACGGGTCTCTTGGGGCTGAATTGCCGACCATGACCAGAATAATGATGGATTTCTCCACAATGGTTCGCGATAACGGTCTTATTATTGTTCTGGCGCTATTAATTATCGGCGGTACGGCCTTTATCTATATAAAAACACCGGAAGGCAGTGTTTACATGGATAGGCTAATCCTGCGTTTACCGATGCTGGGCCGGGTAAAACAGCTTAACGAGCTTGCCCGCTCCTGTCGCAGTATTTCCATTTTGTATACGGCCGGGCTGCCGCTGACTGAAATCATGCCTCTGGTTATACAGGGCACCAATAGTAAAGTGATGTCTCGGGCGCTTCATGATGTCCATCAGGATATGCTAAAGGGTGAAGGGCTGTCCAAACCGATGTCTAAAATTCCCATCTTTCTGCCAATGGTAGTACGTATGGTCAAGGTCGGTGAGGAAACCGGTAATCTTGATGCTACTTTAATATCCATAGCTCAAAATTACGAAGCTGAGGCCGATGATAAGACTAAGACATTAATAGGCCTTATTCAGCCAGTTATGACGCTTGTAATAGCAGGCATCGTCGGTCTGATTGCCCTGTCAATGGTCTCAGCCATGTACTCGATTTACGGGCAGGCATTCTAATCGTCTGGAGATAATTAAATATCATGATAAAAAATTTTAGATTAAGTAAAACCAGCTGGGTTATTCTTTCGGCGGGCGTTTTTGTAGTCGTCCTGGTTGGCCTGGGCTTAACTCACTCTCAGCAGATGAAGGAGCGGACTCAACTTGAGGAAGAACTGACTGTAACTCAAATGAGATTAGATAAATTGGACGTTACTGCGTTAGAACAACAGTATGATGGCCTTCAAGCGCAATTAGATGAGAAATTAATACAGCTCAATGATGTCAAGTATGTACTGCGCCAGCCGATTGAAAGCATTGATGTGACTGACGAATTCTTCGTGGTTGCAGCACAAGAAAATGTAAAGGTAATGCATATCACGTCTACAAGTCTAACAAAGGAAAACTTCAGTAGTGTCACCTGTACTGCCATATCACTTGGTGCTACTGTGGTGGGAGAGCTGTCTGATATTATTGACTTTATCATCAGCCTGAATAATGATTATACCACTGGTTACATAAGAGCGGCCCAGATATCCATTGGCGAAGAGGATGTAACAGCTAATATCAATATGGTTATCTATTCTTATCAGGGGGATTAACTGTGGCTAACAAAATAACTACGCTATATATTAGTGATACAAGTATCCGCTTGATGGTCACCCATGGCAAACGGATAAGCAAGCTGGCCGACGTCCCGCTGGACATCGACATAGCTGAAGTCAGCGCTGAAGATAATGAGGCTGAACTAGCTGCCAAGATTAAACACCTCATCACAACCAACAAGATAAATACGAAGAGGGTTATCATTGGCATTAGTGGGCTTCACTGTCTATCACGTCCGGCTGTTCTGCCCATGTTACCTAAAGCCATGCAGGACGAGGCGATGACGAGAGAGGCTAAAAGACTGTTGCCGGTGCCTCCAGAACAGCTCTATATCTCCTGGCAAATTTCCGCAATTGATGACAGCAATATGCGGGCTTTCATAGTGGCCATACCACGTCAGATTGCTGATTCCCTGCTCAGAGTGCTGGACCAGGTGGGATTAAAGCCGTATATGATGGACATAAAACCACTGGCTTTATCCAGACTGGCTAAGGAAGCGACCTCTATAGTTATTGATGTCCAGCCAAAGGAATTTGACATTGTTTTGTTGGTTGATGGCATTCCCCAGCCTATGCGTAGTGTAGCCTTTCCCCAGGATACATTATCTCCTGAAAAAAGACTATCGATAGTAAAGGATGAACTTAAGCGGACTATTCAGTTTTATAATTCTAATAACCCGGAGAAATGCATTGAATCAAGTGTGCCCATATATGTCTCCGGCGAACTTGCTGATGAGGCACAATCATATGAATCCCTGGGCGAAGAGATGGGACATCCGGTATCACCACTTACATCACCATTAAAATGTCCGAAACAGTTAGACCCGTCACATTATCTGGTAAATGTCGGGCTTACCCTCAAGGAGCTACCCAAGGAAGCTGGACCTCTTGTGGCGAATATTAACACGTTACCCGGTTCCTACCTGCCCAAGCCGCTTCCCACGAACAAATTAATGGCCTTACCCGCCACTGCTGCGGCTATTGGTGTCATCATTCTCCTGGCGATGACAATCCAAGACGCAGCCGCCTTTATTGACTCAGCGACTAACCAGCTGGATTCTACCACTTTAGAGATCGAGAAAAAGCAAACGCAAAAAGAGGAGCTTGTGGCGAATATTGAAGAGGCGGAGAAAGAAATGAAGAGTGTGCAGAAGCAGTATAATAGTTTCGTCGCTGCCCATAAAAATATCAATTATCTCTGCGATAAGACAAATGGTGATTTAGTGGTTACTGTAGATAACGTAGTCGATGAATTGGATCTGTCAAACATAAGCCATTCTGGAGAAAATTTACAAATCAATGGAAAGGCGTTAACCGAGGTGGAAATCCTGGAATACGCCCGCAATATGGATAATACCAACAGATTTGCTGAAGTCACTGTCTCCAGCATTAACAGGGATACATCCAGTGATAATGAGAGCACTATCATGAATTTTTCTTTAAGTCTTAAATTGAACAGCAGAGAGGCAGAATAATGGATATTTTCTCACTACTTAAACTGGGGAAATCAAGAAACGCCTCTGATTTACATCTGGTTGTAGGCCAGCCGCCGCTCCTGCGTATTGACGGGAGGATCACGCCGTTGGATGACCACCCATCAGTGACCGGTGAGGATATGGAGCAAGCATTGAAGGATACCATAACGGAGCGGGAGCTGGATGAATTTGACCGTCTTATGGAACTTGATTTCGGCCGTGGTATGACCGATGTTGGCAGAATTCGTTTCAACGTGGCCAAACAGCGCGGTACCATCAGCATTGTAGCCCGTCTTTTACCTTCAAGGATACCTACAATTGAAGAACTGGGGGTGCCTGAGATATGCCGGGAACTGGTCGTCCGCCCCAGGGGACTGGTGGTAATTAGCGGGCCTACCGGTAGCGGCAAGTCCACAACTCTGGCATCCATGCTTGACCACTTGAACCAGGTCGAGAATCGGTGTGTTGTTACCATTGAAGACCCTATTGAGTATACGTATAACAATCTTAACTGTACTATTACACAGCGTGAACTCGGCAGCGACACACTGTCTTTTGCCGAGGCACTCAGGCATGTATTGAGACAGGACCCTGACGTTATTCTCGTCGGTGAGATGAGAGACCTGGAAACGGCGTCGGCGGCACTCACCGTGGCTGAAACCGGTCACCTTGTGCTGACCACCGGCCATGCTCCAAGTGCCTCTCAGGCTGTGGAACGAGTAATTAACTTATTCCCCCCGCATGAGCGTTATCTGGCTCAGACAAGGCTGGCGTCGTTACTTCTCGGTATTATGTGTCAGGCGCTGGTTCCCAGAATTACGGGTACTGGCAGGGTAGCAGCGGTAGAGGTTATGTTGGCAAACTCGGCCGTCAAAAATCTCATCAGGGAAGGCAAGACCTACCAGTTGCCCAATACTATCCGTATCAATTCTCAAGCGGGCATGGAATTACTTGACCAGGCGCTGGTCAAACTGTATCATGATGGCATTATCTCGCTGGAGTCCGTTTTTGAATTCTGTAACGACCGGGATGAGATAACCAGGCTTACCGGAGGAACCGAGGCCTGGCATCAGGATGAAGAAGAGCCCAGTCCGTACTATACGGCTCCCCCTCAGTTTGAATCGGCCCCACCAGGGGTAGATAACACGAGGGCCACACTATAATTCCATAGGAATCAAAGCCCTTTTATTTACATCTAATGGAGAGTCTCTCTCCCCTCAACATAACTATTTTCTGACTGTCTTTTCCTTACCAGCTTACCTCATGGCATATAAGACCTATCACGCTAATTAGCAAACCTACCCCCTAAGGTAAGATGATGACATGAGTCACGCAAAATGACTGTATTGGTAGAGGTTGACCAGGGTCTAAGACCCTTTGAAGAAAGAGGTCAAGACAGATAAAAGTGATGTTAATATGGTAAAACAGCCAAAACAGAGATAGAACGAAAAAGCCTATCAGCCAGAGTCATTATCGTAGCTGATAGGCTTTTGTTATTCTAACCAGTTGATTATATTATATCTCTAAAGCTGAATAACGAAGATAGCATTACGGTGGCAGATGCTGGGTTACGTTCCCTGTCACGCCGAAGCTATAACTACAGCCGCTCTTGGGGGCATACGCCTCAGTAGTACTTGTGGTGGCTGGTGAATCTCCCAGCCCTGTCATGTAGTCTGACACATGTATAGTATTGCCACTGATGTCCAAAGTACCTACTCCATTAAGCTCATACGTAGGATAGCCGCTGGCAGGATTTGCAGTTATATTACCTGTTTTGCTATCCGCCAGCAAAGCCATGGTCGCCGTCTGGACATTGTGCAGCTCTGTCTGGTAAGACTCCGTTTTACCCTTGCCGATGAACTTGCCGACGTTAGGAACGGCTACAGCCGCCAGGACTCCCAGGATGGCGACTACCACCAGCAGCTCAATAAGGGTGAACCCTTTCTCGCCATAGTGGAATTTCCTCATAAATTTCCTCATTTCAGCTATCTCCTTTCTCTTTTTTTACGTATCCAATTACTTTTTTCCTTACTCTCAGCTTAGCATAATACAGGTAAAGTTCAATGAGTTATTAGTCACGCTTTGATATGGGAATAAAGTCCTATATTGCCTGCAAAATCGTAAAGTAATTCAAGTACACATTGTAGCTTTTCCAGTCTATCTGTTTGAGTGTAATATTACGATAATATATACCCCCATTTGCATTGGAGGAAAACCCCTATTTTAAATGGGTTACCTTCACGTAGTGCAGAATAAAGACGACCACTGTTGACTAGCTGCCCCAAAAGGGGCAAAATTAAGAGACATGGAAATCCTGCTAACCGTTATTTTCACCCTAGCTGGTGTAGTTGTCGGCAGTTTCCTTAATGTCTGTATTGACCGTTTGCCTTCGAGAAAGTCACTTATTTATCCACGGTCATATTGCGATTCCTGTAAGCACCAGCTTTCGTTATTAGATATAATACCGGTGCTTGGTTATTTGTGGCTGCGTGGGCGCTGTCGCTATTGCCAGGCACGAATCCCCATTCGCACATTACTGGTAGAAATTTCCAGCGGCGTCCTCTTTTTCCTGTCTTACTGGCGCTTTGGCTTGAGCGCTGAATTTGCCATTACGGCTGTTTACTGTAGTTTATTCCTGTTAATTATTTTCATCGACTGGGAACAAAAACTAATACTTAACAGGGTAACCTATCCGGCGGCAGTAGCCGCCCTCATTATTCTCGCTGTTGATTCTCTATTGCCGGAGCCCGGCATTTTAAGGAATCTTGGTTTTCTACCCGAGCTTAGCATTCTAAGTGGTATCCTCGGTGGCGCCATCGGCTTTTTCTTTTTCTTAATAGTCTTCCTTATCAACCCCAGGGGAATGGGTATGGGAGACATAAAGCTGGCAGGCTTGATAGGGATCATTACCGGATTTCCACTTGTAATCGTCGCCCTTTTAATAGGGATATTTGCGGGCGGTCTGGTGGCAATTGTGTTACTCGTTTTGAGGATAAAAGGGAGAAAAGACGCTATTCCGTATGGTTCTTTCCTGGCCCTGGGGCCCATAGCAGTGCTTTTATGGGGAAATGAAATTTTCAACTGGTACCTGGGGTTCCTCTAATTCCGGTTATTCATAGTCACGATAGTCCACCTTCTGCATATATGTTACGTTATATATAATATGTACAGATGTTGACAGTATGTACAAATGTTGACAGTGTACCCACCGGATAGTACAATAGTCCTAAATGAATATAGGACTAAATGGTCAACGTACTCTGGGCAGCGATGCTGGACAATGGCCAGCTGTCAGTCAGCGGCGTTCCAACATAGAGATAATCGCCGATATGTTGCGGGTAGGCGAAAATGGCGCTGGCAAGACAGAAATCATGTACAGTGCCAATATGAGCTACAGCCAGATACAGAAATACCTTGATTATCTGGTGAATCAGGGTTTCGTTAATAAGGTGAACATGGATAATACTATGGTGGCCTATCAGGTAACCGATAACGGCTTGAAGCTGCTGAAGGCAATAGATTCTCTTATGGAGATGCTCGAACCGAACAAAAACACCGTCATTTAGTCAGATAATATTAATAAGGTAAGCTTTTTAGATAACCTGAGGATAAAGGAATCCTCAGGATTTTTTGTATCTGAATAAGTCATCTTATAACACAACATATTCTCTTACCATTAAATTCCTCAAATATCCTCCGCAACCTTTTATCATTACGTTTTAACGAAACCTTAAGCAAATCTTTATAAATCCTTTATTACTTTTATGTTTGACTTTATATACTGATGCTACACTTTCTTGTAGATAAATTCATAAAGTCGATTTTACTGCTGGAAGTGTGAAGCAAAGAGGTTTTCAATGAGAAGAACACTGATGCTGGACGAAAATGACCTGATCATGGTTGTCAAGGAGGATGTCGTCAAGCAAATCGATGAAAACCGCGGTGAGATGAACCGCACTGAGTTCGTTAATTATCTTATTCAGTGTCAATTGAAGGACTGTTTAAACGAGCAGAAATACGTTACTGAAGAGGAGCTCCAGCGTTTTACAAGACAAATAATGGAACTCCTGCATAATTTCCTGCAGTTTTTCGTCAGTTATGGAATGGCGTTAGGCCGGAAGCAACAGAAAGACGACTTCCAGGCATTAAGTCAGCAATTAGAATCGTTTTATATATCTGACGAAGAAACTGATGATGATATCTCCGACGAAGAAGCCGACGAATCGTAGCCCTTCTCCCAGAATCCGCCTTTAATATCCCCACAACCACCCCTTTCAATCATATCCTCACGTGTAATAGAACTATATTCTAGAACACAATCACTTCCCAAGCCTACCTTTATATCATAGTCTTTCTATGCAGCCTCAATATGCCATATGGCAAAAGATTGGCTTGGGAGGTAATACATGGCAACAGCGGTGGAGCTTCTGCGTCAGGGTAAAAGCGAAGAACTCTGGAAAATGTGCTTGGGCTTTCTCGGTCTCAGCACCGGGGAATTTATGGCTATACAAAAGCGTCTTTTATTAGAGCAAATAGATTTATTAAATAACTGTGTCCTGGGCAGGAAAATAATACGTGGAGCGAAGCCGAGGACGGTAGAGGAGTTCCGGCAGAGGGTGCCATTAACCACTTATGCTGACTATTGCCCTGAGTTAACAGAAAAGAAAGAGGATACATTACCAGCCAAGGTAACTCAATGGGTGCGTACCTCTGGTAAATCTGGTGAGTATTCCTGTAAATGGGTACCGATGACAGCTGAATATTCACATGAATTGAGCATAATAATGTACGGTCTTGGGAATTTGTCTAACTGTAAGGGATTGGGGGATACTTCTCAGCTTCCTCAGCACCCTAAGCTTGTCTACACAGTAGCCCCCAGACCCTATATGTCAGGTGCCATGGCACATATGCTAGAGGAGCAGACTCCTGTAGAATATTTACCTTCTATGGAAGAGGCTGAAGGTCTGCCTTTTGAAGATAGGGTGAAGCTTGGTTTCAAACAAGCTTTATCCAAGGGTATTGATTATTTCTTCGGTCTTTCTCTAGTTCTGGTTGCTGCTGCGGATAAGTTTAGCGGCTCTTCGAATAAGATACATATTCGTTACCTCTTTTCCAATCCTAAAATCCTGTTTCGTTTGGCCAAGGGACTCATTAAGAGTAAATTAGCCGGTCGGCCGATGCTGCCCAAAGACCTGTGGTCAGTAAAGGGAATCATAAGCAGTGGCCTTGATAGCGGGGTTTACCGGGATAGGATAAAGGAGCTCTGGGGGAGGTATCCTCTGGATGTGTATGCTGCTACTGAAGGAGGTATCATCGCTACCCAGACGTGGGATTATGATGGTATGACATTCGTTCCCAACCTTAACTTCCTGGAGTTTGTACCGGAAGATGAAAATTTAAAGTGGCAGATGGACCACAGTTACCGACCGAAAACTCTTTTACTTGACCAGGTAAAGGCAGGTGAGAACTACGAACTGGTACTCACCAACTTTCACGGCGGTGCCCTGGTAAGATACAGAATTGGGGACATGGTCCGTATAACATCACTGCGAAATGATAAACTGGGTATTGAGCTTCCACAGATGGTTTTTGAGGGGCGAGCTGATGACATTGTTGATTTCGGTGTGACCCGACTTACCGAAAAGGTAATCTGGCAAGCTATAGAGAGTACCGGGATTCCTTACGTGGATTGGGTGGCACAAAAGGAAGTTAAAGATGATATGACTTTACATATATTTGTTGAACTAAAAGATGACTGCAAGGCCGATGCCGCAGATGTTGCTGGTGCTATATACCAAAAGATACTGGAATCAGAAGGCGATATTGCTTATACGATTCGACACGATTTTGCGAATTTCATTGAATTCAAAATAGAGACCACATTTTTACCTAAAGGTTCTTTTGCCGGCTACACTGCCCAGAGGCAGGCTGAAGGGGCTGACCTGGCGCATCTCAAACCGCCCCATATCAATCCTTCAAACAAGGCACTATCGCAACTGTTATCCGAGACAGAAGAAATTATAGTGGTGAAGGCTAAGGCTGAAACTGAAGCTAAAGCTGAAACTGCAGTTGAAGCCGAAGACGGAACCGAAGCTGGTAAATTAGCCGTATAATCATAGTACTTTAGTCTCCCTACGTTAGTTCGCCTACTTTGGTTACCCCTTGACAGTTGTCACATTTGGACTGATAATTCCCATATATGAATGTTTATGCCCTGTTTCCATTAATTGCTGTTATTGCATACATACCCTTAATAGTGACGGTAGCTGGTAGCCGTCCCTGGCAGAGACGACATACGCTGTTCATTATCTTTTTAGTCTTGGCTATGATGTGGAGCCTAGCTGACTATTTTTGGCGCAGTAATTATTACCCGCGATCTAGCCTTATTCTGAGTGAGATTACAATTCTTCTTTTTACTGCGATGGCCGTACAATTCCACTGTTTTACCTCCTCTTTCTTCGGTCCTGGCCAAAGGCGCTGGTTGCCGTTCGCTTATATTTCACTATTTGTTTTCGCCATCCTGATGATACTGGGATATATCCCTGAAAGTGTCGAGGTAATTGACAATAAGCTCTACCCAGAGTATGGTAAATGGATTTTCCTCGTAGCTTTCCCTCTACTAATACTGGTAGCCAGGAACTTTTACGTTTTCGGAAAAAGGTTAAAAACCCTGGATAATCCAGTAATGTACAATCAAATTATTACTCTAATGCTGGGTTTATCAGTGCTGACTATATTTTCCCTAGTAACTATCTTGCCCTGGGGTAGGGAGTATCCAATAAGTCATTTTGCCAATCTCATCAATGCGTTCATACTAAGCTACGCCGTTATCAGGCATCAATTGGTTGATATCAAAATAGTAATAAGGCAGGGTACAGCCTGGCTGAGCCTGGGAATTGTCGGCATTATCAGCTACTGGCTTCTACTCATTGTCCTTCATACTTTATTCGATTTTGAGCTGAGCCTGACAGCTTCATTTGTAGCTACCAGTGCGGGGCTCCTTGTGGCCATATTCATTTACAGGTTACGCGGTTTTTTCTTTGCGGTGATGAGCCGGGCTTTCCAGGGCTCAAGCTATGAACACCGCCAGAGACTCTCTGATTTCATCAGTAGAATACACAATGTTTTCAGCTTAAAAGAGCAGGGCAGTGAGTTACTGGCCTTAATTACCAGAGCCATTGACATTAAGTATGCCTGCCTGCTTTTCCCTGAAGCCGGCAGTGAGGATTTCGGCATTCAACTTACCGAGCCTAGAGGCAAGGAAAGCGAGTTCTCCAAGCTGAAACTGAGGGCGGATAATCCTATTGTTAAATACCTGGAGCGTGAACGAAGACCGTTATCCAGAGAGGATTTGGCTGTACTTCCCGAATTTCTGGGTTTGTGGTCGCAGGAGAAGGAAGAGATAGAATCAAGAGAAATAGAGATAATTATGCCATTAATAAGCCGCGACCGGTTGATAGCTATTCTAATGCTCGGGAAAAAGCAATCCAGCAGGTACTCGCTTGAGGACTTCAATTCGCTTGAAAATGTTACCAAACGAGTAGCGGTAAGTATGGAGAAGGAATATCTTCGGGAGCAACTCAGAGAGCGAGAGGTGGAATTATCGGTAATCAATAATTCCAGCGCCATCATAACCTCGAGTTTTGATATTCAGGAAATATACGGCAGTTTCATTGAAGAACTGAAGAAGGTGGTTGATGTTAGCTGGGCATCAATCGTTCTTGTTGATGAGAGCGGTCTTTGCTGCGTGGCGGTATCATCCGTAGAAGGTTCAGCCTACCAGGTGGGAGAAAAATTACCGATGCACGGGACCGGCACGGGATGGGTAGTAACGCATAAGAAATCCCTGGTTGAGCTCGACCTATCGAAAGAGATGAAGTTTTCCACGGGGCAGAATTTCTATGAGCAAGGAATGCGCTCAACAGTTTACCTGCCGCTAATGGCCAAAGGAAAAGCCATCGGCAGCCTTATACTGGCTAGCCGTCAGCCGAATGCCTATAGCCAGCAGCACCTGTTACTTCTTGAGCAGCTTGCTTCACAGATTGCCATACCGCTGGAAAATTCTCGACTATATGCAAAAGCTGAAGAGGAAGCACGCATTGACGAGCTTACCGGACTGCTTAACCGCCGCTCGCTGGACGAGATGATTGATACGGAAATTAACCGTCACTCCCGATATGGTGGCGTTTTCTCGTTAGCTATACTTGACCTTGATTCTTTCAAGACATTTAATGATACCAAGGGACATCTGGCTGGTGATAATCTACTGGGCCAGGTCGGCTATATTATCAGGAGTGCTATAAGAGGTACTGACCAGGCGTTCAGATACGGTGGCGATGAGTTTGCTATTCTTTTACCGCATACTAACATTGAAGACGCCATTCAGGTAACCGAAAGGGTCCGTGCTAGTATCGCCTCAGATTTAGACACCGGTGATATCAAAGTTACAGCCAGTATTGGCCTGGCCAGCTGGCCAGAGGACGGCATAAGCCATACTGATATTATTGCCTCAGCGGATTTAACACTTTACCGTGCTAAGTGGAGCGGCGGCAACCGCAGCTATTGTGCCTCAGGTACGATGTCACCCTTATATTTCGCTGAGCCAGACATAAACATAGAAAACAGCCATGATAATGAAACTGTAAATATTATTCACAATCTGGCAGAAACAGTGGATATCAGAAGTCACCAAGCTCGAAACCACTCCAAGAAAGTAACCGAATATGCTCTGGCTTTAGGGAAGGCGCTTAACATGGAAACATCGGCAATGAGAAAATTGGAGATATGTGCTTTATTGCATGATGTTGGCAAGATTGGCATCAGTGATGACATACTGAATAAACCGTGCGAGTTAATGGCGGAAGAGTGGGAAATCGTGAAAGGTCACCCTCAGCTTGGGGCAACCATTGTCGGGCATGTACCTCAATTGGCTGCTTGTGCAGTCGGTATCCGGCACCACCACGAATGGTATGACGGGAGTGGTTATCCCGACGGATTGAAGGGTGATGATATACCACTGGAATCACGTATTCTGGCCATAGCTGATGCCTTTACCGCTATGATGTCAGAGAGGTCTTACACCAGCACCTTAAACCGTACAAATGCGTTAGAAGAATTAAAGCGAGGCGCTGGAAAGCAATTTGATCCTTATCTGGTTGAAAAATTCCTTTCAATATATGAAAAAAATCTTATAGGTACAAAAAAAGAGACCAAGAGTTAAAGGGAGGTTGGGCCACCACCTTAATGGCCTGAATAGGAGTGTAAATCATGAACAATAATAACAAGATACAGGTATTTGTCGTTAGTCAGCAATCATTATTTCAACAGGGAATTGAGCATTCGTTCACCGATATTGATGACATTGCTATTTCAGGCATTACCGGAGTCAGTGACGAAGTGCTTAAAGCCATTGATAACCTGCCACCTGATGTTGCCCTTCTGGATATTGATGGTCCCTCAGAAGGTGGTCTTGACCTTGCCCGGAAAATCAGACAACGCTCGCCCAATATCGGTGTCATTGTGCTTACCTCCAACACCGATGATAGCCAGCTCTTTTCAGCTCTAAAGGCACAGGCCGTAGCTTATTTGAGTAAGGAAGTTACCGCTGAACAGCTTGTTGATATTGTCAGGCGTGTCGCTAAAGGCGAACACCCCATAAATGAAAGCCTTACTGCCCGACCCAAGGTAGCTGAACACGTGTTGCAGCAGTTCCAGGAACTCTCCTCCCGGAGCGAAGCAGAAGCTTTTATATCACCGCTAACTCCCAGGGAGATAGAGATTCTGCAGTATATTGCCCAGGGCTACCTGAACAAGCAAATCGCTGCCGAACTTGGCATCAGCGAGCAGACCATTAAGAACCATGTAACCTCTATCCTGCGTAAGTTAAACGCTAATGCCCGCACCGAAGCCGTAGTCGTCGCCATAAAGCAGGGATTGATATCGATAGACTAAATGGCCAGCTGCGGAACAGGTGGATTTATAGTCCGCCAACCGCGATTGGAGCTTATGGTTCAGTATTTATTACCCGTACCCAGATATAGACGACGGAGGCGAATTTGCCGCATTACTTATGAGACCTGTTGAAACGTCTCATATCCTGGTCATGCACCTGAAAACCAGTGCTATATTTCTCTGTCCTGGTCCGGTATTTTCGTCCAATATCTTCAATCTTTTCCGATTCAACCGTCGTGTTCTGATTATCAGGGATTTTTTCGCCTGAGTCAGTAGGTGAGGAAGACCGAGGTTCATGTTGTTTTTTCTTCTGTGGCGGTTGTTTATTCAGCATAGACATATTTAAAGACATGCCGATTAAACTGCCGATTACCGAGACCAGTTGGGTGAGCTCGTCGCTGAATCTCATTCTGGCTCGATAAGCCACCCCCAGTATTCCATATACTCGGTATGTCATTATGGGCACGGCAATCAGGGAACGAAAGCCCGCTTTTTTAAACACTGGGATATTATACTTGCCATTGCGGTTCAAACTGGGAATTACTATCTTGTGACCGAGGCCGATTATTTCATGGTTGAAAAGATGCCCCGGCTCCATTGAAGCCATTTCACGCTTCATTTCAGGGGTAAAGCCCAGGCTGGCAGCCAGGGGCAATTTATCATTACCAAAGTCAATCAACTGGACCCAGCAACAATCCGTATTAAGAACTTGCGCCAGAGTGTCCAGAGCTGTCTCCAGAAGCTGTTTGGGTTTGTTGGTAAGCGACAGTGTTTCGCTGACCTCGCTTACAATAGATAGAATATCCAGGTTTTTAATCGTATTACCTCGGTATTATTTTAAATGGCGGCATGTATATTATATAACGTTCAAGGGTTTTTTAAAAATCAGCAGGGGTGTTTTTACGCCTGATAAAGCGTAATCATTAGCTCCTGCGTTGTATCCACACTTATATCTCCACTGAACCCTTTGCTCATTAAATCGGCTATGATAGAATAAATTGTGGGTAGTACCGAAGGAGCGAAGTTGGTCAGTAACCTAATAGAAGAGCAGCTGAGTAGATTGCCGCATAGTCCCGGTGTCTACCTCATGAGAGATACCGGGGGAGATATACTGTATGTAGGCAAGGCCGCCAACCTTCACCATCGCGTGAGGTCGTATTTCCAGGCGGCATCTAAATTAACGCCTAAAACAATGCGCATGGTCTCCCAGGTGTCAGACATTGACTTTTTTATAGCCGCATCGGAGCAGGAAGCCCTGATACTCGAGCTGAACTTTATCAAGCAGTACCACCCACGTTACAACGTCCGCCTTAAAGATGACAAGACCTTTCCTTACCTGAAGATAGGCATTAACGAAGAATGGCCTAGGGTTTGCATCACACGCCGTCTGGAACAGGACGGCGGACGGTACTTCGGCCCATTCGCCAGTGCCCGGTCGATAAAACAGACACTCAGGGTTTTGCAGCGTATTTTTCCTTTTCGCATCTGTTCCAAAGCTATCACCGGCAAGGCTCACCGGGCCTGCCTGGAGTATTATCTGGGGCATTGCCTGGCTCCATGCATCGGTGCGGTAAGCAGGAAAGAATATGCGGAAGTAATCAACGACGTAATCCTGTTCCTCGAAGGTAAACAGGACAGGATAGTGCGCGGTCTTAAGACCAAGATGGATAAGGCGTCTGAGGGCATGGACTTCGAAAAGGCGGCGCTGATTAGAGACCAGATACAGGCGATACATCAGGTAATTGAAGGGCAGAAAATCGCTGCCAAGGTCAGAGGCGAGCAGGATGTTATCGCTTTTGCCCAGGACGGAGACCAGGCTTATGTCCAGGTATTTTTCATCCGCAGCAGCAAGTTGACTGGTCGGGAGAGTTTCCTCCTTCAGGGCACAAGACATGAAGAACCTCGGCAGATTATAACCAGTTTTATCAAGCAGTATTATGCTTCCAGTCAGTATATACCGCCGCTGCTCCTGCTCCAGTATCCGCTGGAAGACAAATTGGTTATCAGGAACTGGCTGCAAAGCATAAGGAAAGGTACCGTCGAGATTCAGGTGCCGCGACGCGGTAGCAGAAAGCAGTTGATAGATATCATCGTCGAAAACGCCCGGCAGGGCCTGGAGCAACTCAAGATTAAAGCTCTGACGACGCCAAAGGAGCTTGATGCAGCTCTTGCCGAGATAGAAAGGGAGCTCAAATTGAAGAGCCTGCCCCTGCGTATGGAAGCCTACGACATCTCAAACATACAGGGCACCTCGGCGGTAGGCAGTATGGTTGTCTTTGAGATGGGTAAACCGAAACCGGCCCACTACCGCCGCTTTAAAATCAAGACGGTATCCGGAGCTAATGATTACGCCATGCTCCAGGAGGTGCTCCAGCGCCGCTTTAAACGCAGTTCAAAAGGCGAATTAAAAACCACGGATACCTGGGCAATCATGCCCGACCTCGTCCTTATCGATGGCGGCAAGGGACAGTTGAATGCGGCTTTGTCAGCGTTAGACGAAACAGGAACCGCTTTATCGGTAGCCAGTCTGGCCAAAGAAAACGAAGAAATCTTCATACCCCGGAGGAAAGAGCCTGTTATTTTACCCCGCTCCTCCCCCGGTCTGCAGCTTCTCCAGCGACTCAGAGATGAGGCGCACCGGTTCGCTATAAGCTATTATACCAAAGTACACCAGAAGAAAACTTTTTCCTCGGCACTTGATAATATCCCTGGAATCGGCCCCAAACGCAAGAGAGCCCTGCTGCGACAGTTCGGTTCTGTCCAGAGAATCAGAGAGGCTTCCGTTGAAGAGCTGGTAGCCGCCACAGGCATGAATCATGACAAGGTAAAAAATATAAAGGAGTACCTGTAGCCATGCCCGCCAATCTGACTCCCCAGTACCTTGAAGCCGAAAGGAATTACCGTATGGCGAAGAGCCCCCTGGAGAAGATAGCGGCTCTGGAGGAAATGCTGGCGGTGATGCCCAAACATAAGGGCACTGACCATCTTCGTGCCGACCTGCGAACGAAAATCGCCAAGCTGATGCAGTCCCTTGACAAGAAAACGGCCACCCAGAGGGCGTCAATGATGATTGAGAAAGTAGGGGCCGGCCAGGTGGCCGTTATCGGCCCGCCCAATACCGGCAAGTCACAGATAGTCGCTGGCATGACCAAAGCTACTCCAACGGTGGCTGCCTATCCGTTCACCACGCACAGCGCCACGCCGGGGATGATGGTATTCGAGAATATACAAATACAGCTAATAGACACACCGCCTTTAAGCGAACAGCCTCCTGAGTGGTGGTTATTGAACATCATCAGGCGGGCTGATAGCCTGCTGGTGGTGGTTGATTTGAGCAACGACCCTGTATCGCAAATGGAAGCACTGGTTGCCAGGCTGGAAGATAAGAAGCTTGGGCTGGGGGAGGAGACAATCAAATCCACAGAAGAATATCCGCTGAGCTATAAAAAGACACTGGTGGCAGGCAATAAGATGGACCTGGACAGCGGTGGCGAGAGTTACCGGGCTTTACAGGGCAAGTACGGCGGGCAGTTACCCGTTATCGCTATCTCCGCTCTGGGCAGGGGACTTGATGAGCTCAGGCTCAAGATATTTCAGATGCTCAATATTATACGCGTCTATACCAAAACTCCCGGCGACAAGCCCGATATGACCGACCCCATAGTCCTGGAAAATGGAAGCAATCTGGAGGCGGCCGCGGCTTCAGTGCACAAGGACTTCGCCAGGAAGCTAAAGTATGCCCGCATCTGGGGCTCCGGCAAGCACGACGGCGTCATGGCTAGGAGAGACCACGTCCTGCAGGACGGGGATGTGATAGAGCTGCATGTGTAGCATTGCACAGGGTAAAAGTAATTATCCACAGACTAGACCAACAACCCCCTAATCGTCTCTGCGTTCTTTAGTGCAAACCCCTCCACATCATTATTGAAGTAGATATAGACCGATTCCAGACTTTTTGAAATGTCGGCTATCCTGTTTGCCCAGTCGGATAGCTCTTCATCGGAGTAACAGCTTGAGTAGAGGCTGTCGCTTCCGTGAAACCTGATGTAGGCGAAATCGGCCGTGGCCACTAGGGGACACGTTAGTTCGGGCATATCGAAAATACAGAGTCCGGCGTTATACTGGCGCAGTATATCAAATACTTCTTCCACCAGCCATGACTGGTGCCTGAATTCAATCACGTGTTTTAACCCCTGCGGTAGGCTATTCAGGAACGATTTTAATGTCCCGTCATTGCGGTGCATACTGGGCGGTAGCTGGTACAGGAGGGGCCCGAGTTTTTCCTTCAAAATACCTGCTCTTGACATAAAGTTTGTTATGGCCTCATCGCAATCTTTCAGCCGTTTTATATGTGTGATAAACCGGCTTACCTTTACCGCGAAAGTGAAGTCGGGTGGCGATGAATTATACCAGCCCTTAAGGGCATTCTCCGAGGGCAACCGGTAAAAGCTGTTGTTGAGTTCAACCGTAGGGAAACGCTGTGCATAAAACTCCAGCCATTTGTTCCTGGGTAGTTTCTCAGGGTAGAACCTGCCGCGCCAGTCATCGTAATGCCAGCCGGACGTACCGATGTAGTATTGCACTAATTTTTACGCCTCCTGCGCTCATTCTAACATTAGCATTTTACTTTTCCAAGCGCTTATACCAGTTTGACCGCTCACGCTCAATCGGATATAGTAAATTAGGTTGAATGAATACGAGAAGGAGCTAACGCAAGTAATGAAGATAGCCGTCCAATGTGATTTTGATGGTACCGTTACCGAAGAAGACGTGAGCTTTCTTTTGCTGGATACTTTTATCGGCAGCAAATGGAAAGAGATGTTGCAAGAATACATGACGGGCAAGATACCGGTCGGGACTTTTAACAGAAGGGTGTTTGCCCTGGTCAAAGCCGACAGGAAGACAATGCTTGACGTTGTTTTCAATAGCGAACGTGTAAAAGTACGCGCTGGCTTTCGCGAGCTGCTGGAATACTGTAGTCAGAAGGACTATAAGTTCGTTATAGTCAGCAACGGCCTTATTTTCTATATAGAGGCCATGCTGGAGAACCTGGGTGTAGACGGCATAGAGGTATTTGCCGCTCAAAATCAGTTCAGCCCCGACGGCATGAAGGTCAGGTATATAGGACCTGACGGCAGCGAGATGGAAGCCGGCTTCAAGGAAGCCTATACCGGACTGCTGACCAAAGAGGGTTATAGCGTGGTCTACGTGGGTAACGGCGTGTCCGATATATATCCCTCCCGGCAGTCTATTAAAGTCTTCGCTACCGGCGACCTCCTGGAAAAATGCCGCGAGGAAAAACTCGCCTATACCCCTTTTAATAATTTCTATGATGTCATTGAAGGATTGAAGACGTTATCATCTGACTAGGATATATTCAGGGTAATACCCGCCGGGCAGTGGTCGGAGCCCATGACCTCGGGCATTATAAACGCCCGGGTAAGCGACGGCAGCAGGTCTTCAGTGACAAAGAAGTAGTCGAGCCGCCACCCCACGTTTCTCTCACGCGCCCCCGATTTCATGTCCCACCACGTATACTGGTCGGGTTCTTTATTAAAATGCCTGAAAGTATCAACGTAGCCGTGAGAGATAAATTTATCCATCCAGGCCCTTTCCTCGGGCAGGAAGCCGGATATCTTAGAATTCTCCTTGGGCCGGGCCAGGTCGATTTCATTATGGGCGGTATTAAGGTCGCCGCAAATAACCAGTTTTTTGCCTGCACCTTTCAGCGAATCCGCATATCGTAAGAAATTCTCATAGAAGGCCATTTTATAGTCCAGGCGCTCCTGGTTCTTCTTGCCGTTAGGGAAATATATATTCGTCAACACGAATGCGGGATACTCGGCGATAATGACCCTTCCCTCAAGCTCGATTTCGCTTGGGCCGAAGTCATACCTAACGCTGAGCGGTTCTTCCCTGGTAAAGACGGCCACGCCGCTGTAACCCTTTCTCTCCGGGTAATTCCAGTAGGTATGATATCCCTCCGGCTCTTTCAGGTCAGTATCAAGCTGGTCAAGATGGGCTTTGGTCTCCTGAACGGCGAGGATGTCAGGGGATTCCCGGTAAAGCCATTCCAGGAAGCCCTTGCCCTTAATAGCCCGAATGCCGTTAACGTTCCAGCAAAGTAGCTTCGTTTCTTTCATTGCCCATCTCTCCACAGTTTGATATCAGCAGCGTATATTTATTATACTTTCAATATAGGAGAAAATACTAACCCGCTTACACAGTATCATATCCAGTTTGATATTCAGTTTTCAACATCTGGTAAAGCACCATCACTGGAAGGGTAATTAATAGTTATGGATAAGATTTACACAAACCTCACCAATGGTGGGCCTGTTCAGGTCTATGTGAAGGACGGGCGGATAATCCGTGTCCGCCCCCTGGTACTGAACGATAAGGATGCGGCTTCATGGACAATTGACGTTAAAGGCAGGCAATTCTCACCATTGAGGAAGGCCTGTGTCGCCCCTTTCACCATGGTCGAGAAGGCAAGAATATACTCCGATGCGAGGATTAAGTACCCCATGCAGAGGGTAGATTTCGACCCTAATGGCGCTAGGCATCCGGAAAACAGAGGGAAGTCTGAATACAAACGCATCAGCTGGGATGAAGCCCTGGATATTGTTGCCGGTGAGATGCTGAGAATCAGGGATTCCTACGGTCCAGAGGCTGTCATGTCACGGGCTTCCTCTCACCATAACTGGGGGAATCTGGGCTATCGCACGTCGACGTGGGCCAGGTTTTTTAATATGATTGGCTTCACGGATATCATGGACAATCCCGACAGCTGGGAAGGGTGGCACTGGGGCGCGACACATGTTTACGGTTTTTTCTGGAGACTGGGTATGCCTGAGCAATATGACCTGCTTGAGGACGCTTTAAAGAATACTGAGCTTGTGGTGCACTGGGGTAACGACCCCGATTCGACACGTGGCATCTATGGAGGGCAGGAATCGGCTGTATGGCGAATATGGCTGAGAGAGCTTGGCATTAAGCAGATTTTCATTGACCCGTTCTGTAATTACACCGCTACTATTCTCGGCGATAAATGGATAGCGCCGCGTCCGGGTACCGATGCTGCCATGGCGGAAGCAATTGCGTACGTGTGGCTTAAAGAGGGTACTTATGACGAAAGCTATGTAGCCACGCACACGGTCGGCTTTGAAGATTTTGTTAAGCATATCCTGGGTAAGTATGACGGTGTTGCCAGGACGCCGGAATGGGCGGCTGAGATATGCGGTGTACCGGAATATACCATCAGAAGCCTGGCCAGGGAATGGGCATCCAAGCGAACGATGCTCGCGGCGGGTTCCCGGGGCGGGCAGTCCGGTGCCTGCCGGCAGGCCTACGGAACGGAGTGGTCCAGGCTGATGGTGCTCCTGCAGGCGATGCAGGGACTGGGAAAGCCGGGCGTCAATATCTGGGGCACCACCATGGGTACTCCCTATAACGCCGAATTCGACTTTCCGGGCTATAGCTCCTTTGGGCCGAATTTCCTGAACGAGTTCGCCAGAAACCAGGTGGAGAACCCGGTGCAACAGCGCATCTACCGCCTGCTCATGCCGGAGGCTATCCTCAATCCTCCCATCCACTGGCTGGGGCAGACATTTTGTGGACAGTCACTTGAGCAGCAGTTTGTCCCTTATACTTATCCGGCTCCTGGCTGCTCCGAGGTTAAGATGTTCTATCGCTACGGCGGCTCGTTCCTCGGTACAATGACCGGCACCAGTCGCTTCGTAAGAATGTACCAGAGCCCGAAGCTGGAATTCGTGGTCAATCAGGACTGCTGGTGGTGCACGGAAACAGGTCTGGCCGATATTATTCTGCCGGCCTGCACCAATTTCGAGCGGAATGACATCGGCGAATGGGCAAATACCGGCGGCTATACGCATCACGGCTCCAACGCCTGCAACCACAGGGTCATTGTCTATCAGCATAAATGTATCGAGCCTCTCTACGAGTCGAAGTCTGATTACCAGATTTTCTCGGAACTGGCCGAAAGGCTGGGTATCAGGGAGGAGTATACCGAAGGCAATACCGAGGAGGACTGGATTGAGAAGGTATTTCATTACTCGGACCTTCCGCAATATATGTCATTTGAAGACTTCAAGAAAAAGGGATACTTCATAGTGCCGATGCCGGAAGACTACAAACCAACGCCGGGACTTCGCTGGTTCTATGAGGGACGGGACTGCGATACGCCCGACCACTTTAACCCGAAAAGGAATACGGAGAAGGGCAAAGAGCTGGGGACTTACAGCGGCAAAATAGAATTTGTTTCGCAGAGCCTGCTGGAGCATCTCCCCGATGATGAGGAAAGGCCGCCCCTGCCTCGTTACATCCCGAGCTGGGAGGGCTATGACTCGGAGCTGGCCAAGAAATACCCGTTGCAGCTTATCTCCCCCCACCCCAGGTTCTCCTTCCACACCCATTATGATGCCAAGACCAGATGGCTGGCAGAGATACCAGGACATCGCGTTCTTAAAGACGGCTACTACTGGCGCCCGGTGCGCATTCACCCCTCGGATGCCGAGCCCAGGGGCATTAAAGACGGCGACATCGTTAAGCTCTATAACGACCGCGGCACCGTGCTCTGCATAGCCGATGTTACCGAGAGAATGAGGCCGGGCGTGGTGCACTCATACTACGGTTCGGGGAAATATGACCCTCTTGAACCGGGCAATCCGGACAGCGTTGATAGGGGAGGCTGTGTCAATATCCTGACGCCGT
>CAZLEY010000011.1:0-59541 GCA_964558675.1 uncultured Dehalococcoidaceae bacterium
GCCTCGGCCGGTTTTTCTTCCGGCTCGGCAACCGGAGCTTCTTCGGCTACGGCCTCGGCCGGTTTTTCTTCCGGCTCGGCAACCGGAACGGCTTCGGCTACGGCCTCGGCGGGTTTTTCTTCCAGCTCTGTAGCTGGAGCTTCTTCAACCTCCGCTACCTTGAGCTCAGGCAGGATTTGTCCCTTATATATCCAGACTTTTACGCCTATCCGCCCCAGGGTGGTATGTGCCTCAGTGAAACCGTAATCAATATCGGCCCGCAGCGTGTGCAGAGGTACCTGCCCCTGATGTGACGTCTGGCGGCGTGCTATCTCGGAATTACCCAGTCTTCCGGCACAGCTGACCTTTATTCCTTTGGCCCCAGCCTGGATGGTGCGGAAGATAGCCTGTTTCATGGCTCGCCGGTAAGCTATCCGGCGCTCAATCTGCTCGGCTACCGACCTGGCTACCAGATAGGCATCCAGTTCCGGCTGGCGAATCTCCTGTATATTTAACCTGATTTTCTTCCCAACGAGACCCTCAAGGTAGACCCTCATTTCATCAACCCGCTGTCCTCCCCGTCCGATGACGATGCCGGGCCGGGCAGTATACAGGGTAATAGTCACGTCCTTCGCCTGGCGGTCAATTTCTATCAGTGAGATAGCCGCTTCGGAATACTTTGATTTAATCGCCTCTCGAAGCCGGTTATCTTCATACACGAATTCGGCATAGTGGGTATCACTGTACCACTTCGACTGCCAGTCCTTGATGATGCCTAGTCTGAAACCTAGCGGGTGAACTTTATGCCCCAATTATCCCTCCTCCGTAACTATGACTGTGATATGGCTCGAATGCTTCCGGATTGGGCTTACTCGCCCCCTGGACCGCGGACGGTACCTCCGCATGCTTCTAGCCTCATTAGCAAAAATCTTAATAATTTTCAGGTCGGCGGGGTCAATCTGGAAATTATTCTCGGCATTGGATGCCGCAGACTTGACCAGCTTGGCGATAAGCTTCGCTTTCGGTGTCGGTGTGAATTTGAGCAATGTCAATGCGTCATCTACCTTTTTGCCCCGCACCATATTCACCAGCGGACGCACCTTGCTGGCGGGTATACCTGTATTTTTGGCTACGGCTCTAACTTCCACTTTATCTTACACCTTTATCAGGCATTTATTAGCCTAACTCCTCTTCTTTACCTGCGAAACCCTGTCCGACCTGGAAACATGACCCCGGTAAGTTCGTGTGGCGGCGAATTCACCCAGTTTATGTCCTACCATATTTTCGTTGATGTAGATGGGCACGTGTCTCCTGCCGTCATGGACACCGATTGTCAGTCCCACCATCTGTGGCATTATCGTCGACGAACGTGACCAGGTCTTTATCACCGTCTTCTGGCCCGAGCGTATAACGGAGTCCACTTTCTTCATTAATTTATCTTCGACAGCCGGCCCTTTTTTAGTTGACCTTGACATCTTACCTCGCTATCCCCTTACTTTCCTCTGCGTTTAACAATCATCCGGTCTGAAGCCTTGGGCTTACGCGTTTTATAACCCAGGGCTGGTTTTCCCCAGGGGGTCTTCGGTCCGGGCATGCCAATCGGTGCCCTGCCTTCGCCGCCGCCATGGGGATGGTCGCGCGGGGTCATGGCGGAGCCCCTTACGGTAGGTCGCCATCCCATATATCGCCTTCGGCCTGCCTTACCCAGACTGATATTCTGATGTTCGACATTACCTATCTGGCCGACGGTGGCCAGGCATTCGCTGCGGACACGGCGGATTTCGCCGGATGGTAACCGAATCAGGGCGTATTCCCCTTCCTTTACCATCAACTGAGCGGCCTCCCCGGCGCTGCGTACCATCTGCCCGCCTTTGCCTTTTTGCATTTCAATATTATGTATCTGGGTACCCGTCGGCATTGACCTCATAGGCATGGCGTTCCCCGGCTTTATTTCGGCATTGCTGCCCGACATTACCGCGTCTCCGACGTTAAGTCCCACAGGGGCCAGTATATAACGTTTTTCCCCATCGGCATAGAAGATAAGAGCGATGCGCGCCGAACGGTTGGGGTCGTACTCAATAGCGGCCACCCGGCCGGGAATATCTATTTTATCCCGCCTGAAATCAATCAAGCGCAGTCGGCGCTTCGCCCCGCCGCCCCGGTGCCGCACGGTTATCTTACCGCGATTATTGCGGCCGGCCTGTTTCTTCAGGGGCCTGAGCAGCGCTTTCTCGGGCTTGTCCTTGGTTATCTCGTCAAAGGTATAGCCGCTCATCCCCCGTCGACCCGGGGAAGTTGGACGATATGTCTTTAATGCCACTCGGCTTCTCCCTTCATTCTAGACACCTTCAAAGAATTCTATCTTATCCCCCGCATGGAGGGTGACAATCGCTTTTTTCCAGGAGCGTGTTTGAATAAGCCGCCGTCCCACTCTTCGGGTCTTGCCCGGCATGGTAACTACATTGACGCCGGTCACCTTCACATTGAAGGCATTTTCTACAGCCTGTTTGACCTGCGGCTTATTCGCCTCATCAGCTATCTCAAAAGCATATTTGTTCTGAACCTGAAGTTCAGTGCTTTTCTCAGTTATCAGCGGACGGCGCAGCACCTCGTACAGATGCATTCTCTCCCCCTTGAGTCTTTCCGTTGCCCCATATTTTTTCCGCTATACGTACCGCGGCCTCGGTCATTAAAAGCGTCTTGTAAGAAAGTATATCGAGCACGCTCAGCACGCTGGCTGGCATCGTCTTGATTTCCGCCAGATTACGTGCCGATTTAATGACGTTTTCCTCCGGCTCCGGGGTAACAATCAGGGCCGAGGAATCCACACCGAGCGCCGACAGGACCTCTATCATTTTCTTGGTCTTGGGCTCGGTGAAATTCAATTCCTCCACGACCTTCAACTCTCCGTCTCCAGCCTTGGCCGAAAGCACGCACCTCAGGGCCAGGCGGCGCATTTTTTTAGGCAGTGCCTGGTGGTAGCTCCTCGGGTGTGGCCCGAAAGTGATACCGCCTCCACGGCGCAGCGGCGATTTCTTGCTGCCGGCACGGGCATAGCCGGTACCCTTCTGGCGATATAGTTTGCGTGTACTACCCCTGACGTTTCCTCTGGTTTTCGTTGATGCCGTCCCCTGGCGTGCGTTGGCCTGCTGGCTCACCATTGCCTGATGCACCACCGCCTCATTAAACGGCACGCCGAAAACCAGGTCACTTACTTCAATCTGCCTGACCACCTCTCCGGTGAGGCTGTAAACCGGAATTTGCACCTTACTTTCCCCTCCCCCTGGACTTCTGTATCAGCAGCAGACTGTTCCTCGTGCCGGGCACGGCTCCCTTGAGAAGCAGCAGGTTACGGGCGGAATCAGCCTCAAATACCTCCAGATTGCGTACGGTTACACGCCGGTTTCCCATGTGTCCCGCCATACGCATTCCCTTGAATACCCTTCCGGGAGTGGTACACATACCTATAGAGCCCGGGGCGCGGTGACGGTCAGACTGCCCGTGTGTCTTTGGCCCGCCTCGGAAGTGATGGCGCTTTACCGTACCGGCAAATCCCTTTCCCTTGGAGATTCCGGTCACATTGACTATGTCTCCCGCTTTAAACAGGCTGACATCAACCGTCTGGCCGACTTCAATATCGCCGATATCATCTAACCTGAATTCCCGTAAATGTCTGAACCGTGTCGGTTCCTTTTTCTTGGTGCGTCCTTTGCGGGAAGTCTTCGGCTGTTTTAATGCGCTAAAGCCAAGCTTCGCGGCATTATAACCTTCTTTATCTGCGGTTTTTACCTGCGCTACGGCGCACGGCCCGGCTTCGATGGCGGTTACCGCCTCGGCTTTGCCGTCGTCACGGAATACCTGGGTCATGCCTATTTTCTTGCCGATAATTCCTTCTGTCATAATCTCACCGGTTTACTCAATCGTCATAACTTGATGTCTATTTCCACGCCCGAAGGCAGGGTCAACTTGGTCAGGGCGTCTATTGTCTTGGAGGTCGTCTCAACGATATCAATGAGGCGTTTATGGGTGCGTATCTCAAACTGCTCCTGCGAGTCTTTATCTATGAAGGGAGAGCGGATTACGCTGAATTTCTGGATGCGCGTTGGCAAGGGCACCGGTCCTACTGCGACGGCTCCGGTGCTCTCTACTGCTTCCAGAATCTGCTGCGCCGACTGGTCCACCAGCTTATGGTCAAAACCCTTTAGTTTAATACGGATTTTCTGCTTAGCCATATCTCCTGCCTACAGCTTTTTCTACAATCTGGTCGGTTAATTCCGCCGGCAGTTCCACGTAACTATGGAACTCCAGTGAGTGCGTCGCCCTGCCCTGAGTTAATGACCTTAATCTGGTCGCATAGCCGAATGACTCGGAAAGAGGGGTCAGACAGTGAACGACGTATGTCTCGCCCTGCGTGTCAATTTTCGCTATGTGACCTCTCCTGGCGTTCAGGTCACCTATAATATCACCGAGAAACTGCTCCGGTGTAGCCACTTCCAGCTTCATGATAGGCTCTAAAAGTACGGGCCCTGCTTTCATGAAACCTTCCCTCAGCGCCATCGAGCCGGCCATCTTGAAGGCTATCTCGGACGAATCAACCTCATGGTAGCTGCCATCGTAGAGGGTAGCTTTAATATCCACCACGGGATAGCCAGCCAGCACTCCGGTCTCCATTGCCTCTTTGATGCCGGTCTTAACCGGTGGGATATATTGCCTGGGTATGGTGCCGCCTTTAGTGGCCTCCACAAACTGAAAGCCCTGGCCGCGTTCCAGGGGCTCGAGTTCAATATTAACGTGTCCGTACTGACCGTGACCCCCGCTCTGGCGAATAAACTTACCCTCTGCCTGTACCGGTATAGTAATCGTCTCCCTGTAAGAAACCCTTGGCTGCCCTACCTTGACTCCTACTTTAAATTCACTGATTAGTCTGCTTACTATTACTTCTAAATGAAGCTCTCCCATACCCGAAACTAAGGTTTGTCCCGTATCTTCATTATAGGCTACCTTGAAGGTAGGGTCCTCTTCGGTTAGCTTCTGCAGTGCATCCCCCATTCTGTCCTGGTCGGCCCTTGTTTTGGGCTCAATAGCAACCGAGATTACCGGTTCCGGGAAGCGGATGGACTCCAGGAGTACCGCTCTGGAGGCGTCGCAGAGAGTGTCGCCAGTGAAGGTATTCTTAAGGCCCAGTGTGGCGACAATAGCCCCAGCGTCGGCTGCGTCGACATCATCCCGGCGGTTGGCATGCATCAGCAACAGACGTCCGATACGCTCCTGCCGTCCTCGAGTCGAGTTGAATACCTGTGCGCCTACCTTTAATCGGCCCGAATACACCCGGAAATAAACCAACCGACCCACAAATGGGTCGGTAACTACCTTGAATGCCAGCGCCGCAAAAGGGGCATCATCACTGGCCTCACGGGTAACCTCGTTGCCCGTCCTGGTCTCTATAGCCGTTACCGGTGGTACATCCAGGGGTGAGGGCAGGTAGTCAATAATAGCATCCAGCAGAGGTTGAATTCCCATGTTCTTCAAGGCGCTACCACAGAGAACGGGCACCCCCTTGTTTTTCAGGGTTACCCGCCTCAGGGCTTGTCTTAATTCATAAGGCTCAATTTCATCGCCCTCGAGGTAGGCTACCATAATAGTGTCATCATGTTCGGCCAGTTTGGCTATCAGCGATTGCCGCAGTTCGGCACACCTGGCCTTTTCTACCTCGGGGATGGTGATTTCTTCCGGTTCCGATTCCAGGTCGGTATCAAAGTGCCAGGCCTTATTTTCGATAATATCGATAATACCTTCATACTTATCTTCAGCACCTAAAGGAAGCTGTATTGGTAGCGGGTTTGCCTGTAAGCGGGTCTCAATCATAGACAGCGTCCGGTTGAAGTTGGCACCAATACGGTCCATTTTATTGATGAAGCAAATCCTGGGTACCTTATACCTGTCGGCCTGCCGCCATACCGTCTCCGACTGCGCTTCGACTCCGGCTACGGCGTCGAAAATCACCGCCCCGCCATCAAGTACCCTGAGGCTTCTCTCTACCTCGGCGGTAAAGTCCACATGACCCGGTGTGTCGATAATATTTATGCGGTGCTGGCGCCAGTAGCAGGTGGTTGCCGCCGCCGTGATGGTGATGCCGCGCTGCCTCTCCTGCTCCATCCAGTCCATTACGGCCGTGCCTTCGTGTACCTCACCGATTTTATAGGTACGCCCGGTATAGTACAGTATCCTCTCGGTGACGGTAGTTTTACCGGCATCAATATGAGCGATAATGCCTATGTTCCGGATGTCCTCTAAAGGAAAACCCCTGGGCACTTTCTTCTCTCCCGATATCTTTGGATTTTTTATATTAACAGTGCTAATAATTCGAAAAACCCCTTACCATCTATAGTGAGCAAAGGCCCTGTTGGCCTCGGCCATTCTATGCGTGTCCTCACGTTTCTTAATTGTTACTCCCTGTCCATGGAAGGCATCACTGAGTTCGTCAGCCAGTCTCTCCTTCATGGCCTTGCCTTTCCTCGCTCTGGCTGATGCTACCAGCCAGTTCAGAGCCAGGAAAAGACCGCGGTCAGGCTGAACCTCGACCGGGACCTGATAGGTAGCGCCACCGACACGCCGGGGCTTGACCTGAAGTAGCGGCGTGGCGTTTCTTACTGCCTGTTCCAGTGCGGCTACCGGGTCTTTTGACACCTGCTGTCCCAGTAAGTCAAGAGCGCCATACACAATATCCTCGGCTGTGCGCTTTTTACCGCACATCATCACCTTGGCAATCATCCTGGCCACAGTGGCACTGCGAAACTTGGCGTCAGGTATTACCTCTCTTTTTTCGGCTCGGGCTCGTCTCGGCATTTGAACTCCCCTGGTTAAATAACCTCTGCCTTTTCTTTAGACTTTTTGCTACCGTACTTGCTGCGCCCCTGGCGGCGGTTCGATACACCGCTGGTATCCAGTGCCCCCCGGACGATGTGGTAACGGACGCCGGGCAGGTCTTTGACACGCCCTCCCCGAATCAGGACCACCGAGTGCTCCTGCAGTTCATGTCCCTCGCCGGGAATATAGGCCGTTACCTCCATATGGTTGGTCAGCCGTACCCTCGCTATCTTGCGCAGTGCCGAATTGGGCTTCCTGGGCGTAGTTGTCTTTACCTGCACGCAGACCCCTCGCTTCTGCGGGGAGCCCTTGCCCGACTGCACCCTGTTCTTTAACGCGTTATAGGTGTAGCGCAGTGCCGGCGTCTTGGCCTTTTTGGAGGCGACCTTGCGACCCTTCCGAACCAGCTGATTTATTGTTGGCATTATCTCCTCCTTATCCCCACAATTACAATGGATGAGCCTTAGCTCATCCATTCGAAAACCTAGCGACAGATTGAGGTATCTACGTCACTCTGTCAGCTATTAGTGAATTCTGAGCACTAAATATAAAATTTATCACAAATCAATACAGTCTGTCAACATTCTACCTAGGGAATGTAAGGATTAATTAACCCGCATCCTATATTTCTTATTTTGTTGACATAACTGGGGTATTCTGTTATATTATACTCATATTGAGGTAAATATAGCAATGTCTGTTTATTATTTATCTGAAAAGTCTTATCAGCAGTATTTTACATTTACTTGGTGCGTAAGACGCACCGGGAGGGCCGAGGTATATAAATATTAGGTATTAATAGTTATTGAAATATAAGAGCAGAGAAAATAATAAGAGCCCTCCCCCAGGAGGGTTTTTTCATTGACAAAAGACTAGTAAAAAAAATTGCTATATTTATTGCATCTGCCAATAAGTAAAGGTAAAATGGCATAAATGAAAAAGGTTAAAGTAGAACTTGGCAGTCGTGGCTATGAGGTACGCGTCGGTGCCGACTTGCTTGCCCGTACAGGGCTGTGGTTGAAAGAAATAGGTCTCTCGGGCAAGGCCGCTATCATTACAGATACCACGGTAAAAGGTCTGTATGTTGATGTTCTCGTTCGGGGTCTGGCAAGTGCCGGCTTTGATGCAACCGTTCTGGAAGTGCCTGCTGGAGAAGAGCAGAAATCTCTGGAAACGGCTGGCAGACTCTATAGCGAACTTTCAGACGCTTATGCGGAAAGGACAACCCCCGTTTTAGCTCTGGGTGGTGGGGTCATTGGCGACCTGGCTGGATTCGTAGCTGCCACATATATGCGGGGTGTACCACTGATACAGATACCGACTACACTGCTGGCGCAGGTGGACAGCAGCATCGGCGGTAAGACGGCGGTAGACCACGGCCAACTGAAAAATATGATAGGCGTGTTCTACCAGCCAAAGCTGGTCATCACTGACGTTGATACCCTGAAGACGCTTCCTGAAGTCGAACTGACCAACGGGATGGCGGAAGTCATCAAGCATGCCGCCATCAGGAGCAGCAGCTTCTTTGAATTTCTTGATGACAACCTTGAGAGAGTCAGGGCGTTTCACGAGGGCATGCTTGAAAAGATTGTGCTGGAGAGTGTCAGGATAAAGGCCGAGGTGGTGGAGAAGGACGAAAAGGAATCAGGCTTGAGGGCTATCCTGAACTACGGTCATACGGTAGGCCATGCTGTTGAGACGGCCTCGGATTTTCGGTTAAAACACGGCCAGGCCGTGGCCATCGGTATGGTAGCGGCGGCCAGAATCTCCAATCGTATGGGCATACTCGGTGAGGATGACGTCATGCAGCTGGAAAAGGTCATCAAGAAAGCCGGCCTGCCCGCGGAGATGCCGGACCTCGATAAGGAAAAAGTGATGCGGGCTATGAAACATGACAAGAAAGTCGCGCAGGATAAAATAAGGTTTGTCCTGCTTAAATCAATCGGTAATGCCTTTATCACCGATGAGGTCAGTCCTTCTCTGGTGGAGGAGGTTTTATTTGGACAGAAATAATTACAGGATTTGTGCCGCCATCGTAAATAATGACCTGGAAGCGGTAAGGCTGGTGTCACCAATGGTTGACCTTTTTGAGGTACGCATTGACCTCATTGGCAGCGGTTGGCGGGAGCTTGTAAAGCATATCGAGAAACCCTGGATAGCCTGCAATCGGAAGGCCGGGGAAGGCGGTAGCTGGCGGGGGAGTGAGCCGGCAAGAATTGAAGAGCTTCTCAAGGCTGTTGAGCTGGGAGTCAACATTATTGATATTGAACTCAACACGTCAGGGGTGGAAGCAGTAGTCGGGGAAATCAAAGGCAAGGCAGACTGTCTGTTGTCATATCATGACCTTGAAGGAACGCCTCCTCTTGAGGAGATGCGGGAGATTATTAACCATCAAATGGCCGCCCGTGCCGATATCTGCAAGCTGATTACCACTGCCCGCAGTTTCGCGGACAATGTAGCCACCTTGCAGCTTATAGCTGACTTCCCGGAGACAAGGGTAGTCTCCTTCGCCATGGGAACTCTGGGGCATATATCCAGAGTCCTCTGTCCGCTGGTCGGCGGCTATTTTACCTATGCCTCAATTGAAGAGGGTGAAGAGTCCGCCCCCGGGCAGATAACGGTGAGGGAACTCAGAGGAATTTACGGGGTGTTGCAAGATGGAAGATAGTGTCATAACAGGTAAAACTAGAATCTGCGCCTTGATTGGCGACCCCATAGAGCATAGCGTGTCGCCGGTGATGCACAACGCCGCCTTCAGGAAACTGGGCCTGGACTATGTATATGTTCCTTTCCGGGTAAAAGCCGGGGAACTGGCTCAAGCCGTTGACGGTCTTAGAGCCCTGAATATCATGGGTTTTAATGTTACCATACCACACAAGGTGTCCATCATACCCATGTTGGATGGCCTGGACCCCCTGGCTGAGAAGATTGGTGCCGTCAACACCGTGGTGAATGACGGCGGTAATTTCAGGGGTTATAATACCGATGCCGTCGGTTTTTTACAGGCGCTGCTTGAGCGCGGAATTGAGCCGGATGGAAAAGACGTCGTTGTGTTGGGCGCCGGCGGTGCCTCAAGGGCCATTTCTTACGTACTCGCCGAAAGGAACGCTCACCTTACTATCCTTAACCGGCAATTGGAACTGGACTGGGCGGAGGAGCTTGCCCATCGGATATACCACGACTTTGAAAAGGAGGTACGGGTACTGGAACTCTCCTCTGAGAACCTGGCGGCGGCGCTGGAGGGGGCTGATATCCTGGTTAACGCCACCAGCGTTGGTATGAGCCCGCAAAGCCAGGAAAGCCCGGCTCCCGCGGAGTTGCTCAGGTCTGACCTCGTTGTTTTCGATATCGTGAACAACCCTGTCAGAACTAGGTTGCTGAAAGACGCGCAGGCAGCCGGTGCCCGGACTATAGAGGGGGTTGAAATGCTTGTCTGGCAGGGGGCTCTGGCTTTTGAGAAATGGGTTGGGCAGAAAGCCCCATTTGACCTGATGCGAAAAGAAACTATAAAGGCGTTGGAGAGGTATGAAGACTGACATCGCCCTGATAGGCTTTATGGGTACAGGTAAAACAGCCGTGGGCAAGGTACTGGCAGCCAGGTTGGGCAAGGAATTCATTGAGCTTGATGACGCAATTGAGAAGAGAGCGGGAAAGACCATCCCCGAGATATTTCAGCAGGATGGTGAGATTGCCTTCAGGGAAATCGAGATTGAGGTTACCAAAGAGGCTGTTGCTAAAAAAAATGCGGTTATTGCTTGCGGTGGCGGCATCGTTATCAATACAATAAACATTGACCGACTGCGCAAGGAATGTGTTATCATTTGCCTTACCGCATCGCCGGGGGTTATATTAAGGCGGACATCGGACGATAGCAGTGAAAGGCCGCTGCTCGCGGTTGCTGACCGCACCTCGCAGATTAAGGAACTTTTAAGGTTTCGCCGGCCTTTTTACGAACGGGCTGCCGATATAATAATAAACACTTCAAAGCTGAAGACCGACTCGGTTGTCGAGTTAATAATAGAAAGATTGAAAGAGCATGCAGGTTACCGTTAACAAAAGCGAAGTCCAGGGAAAAGTGAAGGTCCCCTCTTCTAAAAGTCAGGCCATCCGGGGACTGATGTGCGCCGCCCTGGCCAGGGGTGAGAGCGAGTTAGTTAACCCCCTGGTATGCGAAGACACCACGGCGGCTATAGATGTGCTGAGCAAGGTCGGAATTCACGTCCGGCAGGAGGAGGGTTTATGGCACGTCGCTGGAGGTACTTTAAGGCCACCGGATGCCGACCTTTTCTGTGGCGAGTCGGCGACTACCCTCAGGTTTATGACGGCCATTTGCTGTCTGATTCCCGGTAAGTCCCGTCTCGTCGGTGGCCCTTCCCTATCTAAAAGACCGGTAAGGTCGCTGGTGGAAGCTCTGGGAAAGCTGGGAGTAAAGTGCTCTATCGAGGGAAAAACGACACCGCCGGTAACCATAGAGGGGGGCACTCTGAAAGGGGGGTTAACGGAACTGCCGGGAAACATAAGCTCTCAGTTCGTATCGGCGTTATTATTAATAGCCCCCTTTGCCCAGAAGGAAGTAAGCATAAGGTTGACTACTGACTTAACATCGAAGTCATACCTCCTGATGACGCTGAGGTGCCTGAGGAAGTTCGGGGTAGATGTCCGCTCCGAGTTAGACAAGTTTGTGGTGAATAAGCAGAGCTACCAGCCGACCCGCTTTGAAGTAGAGGGAGACTGGTCATCGGCTTCTTATTTCCTGGCTCTTGGGGCTGTTTCTGAGGGAGTGGAAGTGGAAAATCTGAGCACGGCAAGTGTCCAGGGTGACCGGATGATGCTGGAATTCCTGAGGAGCATGGGAGCTAAGGTCAGGGTAACCGGTAATTCCATTACCGTGAGCCGGGCTAATCTAAAGGCGATAAACGCTGACCTTTCCGACTGTATTGACCTGATGCCCACCATGGCGGTTCTCGCCGCTATGGCTGATGGCACCAGCGTATTCACCGGCATCGAGAGGGCACGGATTAAGGAGTCGAACCGCGTGGCTGCTGTGAAAGAAGGACTGGGGCGAATTGGCGTAACCGTGACTGAAGATAGAAACCGACTCACCATCACCGGTCTGGCGACAAAGAAGCCGGACGCTGAAAAAGAAGAAGCAGCTGAAGAAGGAGAGACTACTGAGGAGGGCTCCACGGAAACCGCTGCCCCGGAACCTGAAAATACCGTTATCGATTCCAGGTCTGACCATCGCATTGCCATGGCTTTCGGCGTGCTGGGTGCTGCTATCGGCGGTATTACCATTAGTAATGCCGAGTGTGTCGCCAAGACATACCCGGATTTCTGGGAGTCATTGAAGAGTATAGGGGGTAAACTGGAGATAAATGCAGAATAGCTTTGGCAGACTCTTTACCATAACCAGTTTCGGCGAGAGCCACGGTAGTCGTGTGGGGATTATTGTTGATGGTTGCCCCGCCGGACTGCCCGTCGCCGACGCGGATATCCAGAAAGAGGTAGACAGGAGACGGGCTGGCGAGAGTGTGGGCACTACCACCAGACTGGAGAAGGATAAGGTTGAGATTCTTTCAGGGGTCAGTGATGGTTTCTCCACCGGAGCTCCCATCTGTATGCTGATAAAAAATGAAGATGTCGATGATAGTGATTATGAGAGAATCAGGTTCCGGCCACGGCCGGGTCATGCCGACTATACCGCTTATATGAAGTACGGCGGTTTTAATGACTGGCGGGGCGGGGGCAGGTTTTCGGGGAGGATTACCGCTACCTTTGTCATGGCGGGCGCCATCGCCAGAAAGCTGTTGAGTATAATCGGTATTGAATTGGTGGCGCACACCGTGGAAATCGGCGGCATAACGGCAAGGCCTGTGCCATTTGATGAAATAAAGAAGAATACCGCACAGGATTCTCTTAAATGTGCCGACCCGCAAGCTTCGAGGGAAATGGCCGAGCTCATTAAGAAGGTGAAAGATGAGGGCGATAGTCTGGGCGGGGTTATTGAAGGCATCGCCCTTAACGTTCCCGTTGGACTGGGAGAGCCGGTCTTTGACAGTCTGGACGGAGAGCTCGCTAAAGCCCTGCTGGCTATCCCGGCGGTCAAGGGCGTTGAGTTTGGCGTCGGTTTCTCGGCGGCACGCAAAAGGGGGTCGGAGAATAATGACCCGTTCCGCATTGAAGACGGTAAAATTGTAACGGCCACAAATAATGCCGGCGGCATACTCGGCGGTATCAGTAGCGGTATGCCGGTAGTGGTCAGGGTGGCTGTAAAGCCAACCTCTTCTATAGCCATTGAGCAGGAAACGGTGGATATTCAAAAGATGGCAAACACCAGTATCAGTGTTGGCGGCAGGCACGATGCCTGCATCGTGCCGAGAGCAGTACCGGTGGTTGAAGCCATGATGGCGGTAACTCTGTGTGATTTCGCCATGAGGGCCGGCCTGATTCCGAAGGTGATAAAATGAGCCTTGATGATTTAAGGAAAAGAATAGACGAGATAGACGCCCGGATTGTTGAGCTTATCGGTGAAAGGGTAAAGGTAGCCGAGGCAATAGGCCAGGGTAAGAAAGAACAAAATAAGCTTATTGAGGATAGGGAGAGAGAGCTCAGGGTTCTGAAACATGTCCGGGCTATGGCACGCGATAAAAGCATCAGCCCCAGCGATATGGAAAATATCTACCGTCATGTCATCGATGTCTGCAAGAAGATACAGGCGGTAGCCGTCGCTTTTCAGGGTGAACCCGGTGCCTACACGGAAGAAGCCGCCTTCCGTTTCTTCGGGAAATCAACCGAAAGCCGCTCTTATGAAAGCCTCGATGAGGTTTTTGAAGCTGTTGAAGCGGGAGACGTACCTTTCGCCGTGGTCCCGGTCGAGAATTCGCTTGAGGGCAGTATCACCAGGGCATATGACCTCCTGCTCGACTCGCCGCTTATGGTATGCGGTGAGATAGAGCTCCGCATCAGTCACTGCCTTATAGCCGGGGCTGGAGTTGGACTCGATGCCATAAAGAAGGTCTATTCCCACCCGCAGGCGCTCGCCCAGTGCCGCAGCTTCTTAAGCCACCTGGACTGCGAGCTGATACCTGAGTCCGACACCGCCGGCAGCGTTAAGATGATAAAAGAGCAGGGCCTGAGGGATAGCGCCGCTGTTGCCAGTGCCAGGGCAGCCGAAATTTACGGCATGAAGATAATCGCCAGGGAGATAGAAGACAACCCGCACAATTTCACCCGCTTTTTCATCCTATCCAAAGAAGACTCACCGCCCACGGGTAACGACAAGACTTCCATAGTATTTTCACTCAAGCACAAGCCGGGCGCGTTGTACGACTGCCTGAAGGAGTTCGCTTCGAGCAATATCAATCTAAGCAAGCTTGAGTCCAGGCCTACCCGGTATCAGCCTTGGGAATATAACTTCTACATGGACTTCGCCGGGCACCGTGAGGAAAAGGATGTCAGTGGCGCGTTGAAGGCGCTGGAAGAGCATGCGGTATTCGTGAAAATCCTGGGGTCTTATCCGAAGGCCAGATAGTACAGGGTTGTATTATTCTTTAACCTCGTAAGCGCCAAAGATAAAGTCGATATCTTCCTGAAGTGCCGTCATTTTCTCCTTCGGGAAAAGACTTGTATCCACATCAATCATCAGTTTCGTTTCACTCCTCACCGAGCCGACTATGTGCGCCCTGAGGCACTCCTTGTCCTTAGCTTTAAACGTCAGGGTGCCTCGTGAAACGAACGACGCCGACTCGTCCGGCAGGGTATAGGTTTCCATTTTAGCCTCGTTCAGGGTAGCCCCCTGTTTCAGGGCAAAGTCCCTTATCTCGGCGTAGAGCAGTTCGGGGTTTGCTTCCGTATATGTTTTCCTGATTTGTAACATGTTTTCTCCTCGTCCTGATACCATGATAAGGCTTTAAGCAGCTTTGTCAAGTAGGCGGAAATAACCAGCTTCTTTAGCATGACCGGTGTGCTACATCTCTCTGTTCAAATTGACTAAAAACTCGGTGTTGGTCTCGCTTTTTCGCATGCGTTCCAGCACACGCTCCGTCGCCTCAACGAAGTTATTGGAATCGGAGGCAATCATCGCCACCATGCGCCGCAGCAGCCACACCTGTTTCAGTGTCTCTTCATCCAGCAGTAGCTCCTCTCTTCTGGTGCCGCTGCGCTGTATATCTATCGCCGGGAAGGTACGCCGCTCCGACAGCCTGCGGTCAAGGTGAAGCTCCATGTTGCCGGTTCCCTTGAACTCCTCGTAGATAAGGTCGTCCATCCGACTGCCGGTATCGACGAGGCAGGTAGCGATAATGGTCAGGCTGCCACCCTCGGCGGTATTGCGGGCGGCCCCGAAGAAACGTTTGGCCGGGTGCAGAGCGGCCGGGTCAATGCCGCCCGATAATGTACGTCCGCTGGAAGGCATGGCCAGATTATAGGCTCGGGTCATGCGGGTAATACCATCAAGAAGAATGACCACGTCGTTGCCGCTTTCCACAAGGCGCTTGGCCCTTTCCAGCGTCAGCTCGGCGACGCGCGTCTGGTTCTCTACCATCTCGTCAAAGGTAGCGCCAATCACCTCCCCTTTAACCGAGCGCTTCATATCGGTGACCTCTTCCGGACGCTCACCGATAAGACACACTATCATGTGAATATCCTCGTAGTTGGCGGTAATTGCGCTGGCTATTGATTTAAGCAAGAGCGTTTTGCCGGCCTTGGGCGGTGATACCAGCAGGCCTCGTTGTCCGCGCCCGATGGGCGAGATGAGATTAATCAGGCGGGTGGAGATGTCGCTCGATGAGTGCTCCAGGTTAATAAGCCTGTCGGGGAAGGTGGGCGTGAGCGAACCGAAGGGCTGCCGGTTCTTGGTAAGCTCGGGGTCGATATTGTTGATAGCTACTACCTGGAGAAGGCTATAGTATTTCTCGTTGCTTTTAGGCGGCCTACCCTGCCCGGTAACCATATCACCGTTGCGTAGACTGAAACGGCGTATCTGGGACGGCGAGATATATACATCCGTCTGGCTGGGCAGCAGGGTATCCTGCCTGAGAAAGCCATAGCCATCATTCATGATATCCAGGATGCCGCTGCAGAAGATATTTCCCTGTTGCTCGGTATGCGTCTCGAGCATACGCATGATGATGTCCTGCTTCTTGAGACCAGCTGGAATCTGGACTTCCATTCCCTTGGCCAGTTCAACAAGCTCTTCTTTGGTTTTGTTTTCAAGATCAACAATGTTCATGATTCTACCTCACTCTGACCCTATTTCCTACCGGAAGGGGGCATTATTTTCTTTTTGATAAATCTCCTTATGAAATATGAAAAGTTATTTCGCTACGCTCTTCCAGTCAGCCAGAAAACGTTTAACGCCGACATCGGTAAGCGGATGCTGTATCATCTGCATCAGCACGCTATAGGGAATGGTAGCTATATGAGCCCCTATCTTGGCGGCAGTTACGCAGTGTAAAGGATGTCGAATACTGGCGGCAATCACCTGTGTGGATAGCTGTGGATAATTTTTTAACATGTCCACAATATCCTTTACTAACGCCATGCCGTCATGTCCGGCGTCGTCAAGTCGGCCAACGAACGGGCTGACGTAGGTAGCCCCGGCCAGCGCCCCGAGAAGTGCCTGATTAACCGAGAAACAAAGCGTCATATTTATTTTAATATTCTCCTTGCTCAGGGTTGATATTGCCTGCAGGCCGTCGGCCGTTGCCGGTATTTTGATATTCACATTGGGTGCCCATGACGCCTTAAGGCGGGCCTCTTCTATCATGGAATCAGCGTCTTCAGCCAGTACTTCGACGGAAACCGGTCCGCTGATTATTGAGCATATAGTTTTCGTCACCGATTCATAGTCGGATGTCGCTTCCTTGGATAAAAGCGAAGGATTGGTGGTAACCCCGCCAACAATACCCAGTCTGGCAGCGCGCCGTATCTGGTCGATATTGGCTGTATCCAGAAAGATTTGCATTCGGTCCTCCTTCCAGTATCAGGTTGAGAGGGGTAATGGCGGTTGAGCTCCTTCACGCAGTGTTCCTTTGGCAACGCCGATAAAATCGCGGAAGAGTGGGTGGGGGCGTCCGGGACGAGAGCCAAATTCGGGATGAAACTGGCAGCTTAACATCCAGGGGTGGTCAGCCAGTTCGCAAACCTCGACCAGTCTGTCGTCAGGGGATACCCCGCTGTAAATCATACCTGCCTCGTGCAGCGGCTCCCGATAATCATTATTAAATTCAAAGCGGTGCCGGTGGCGCTCCTGTATCAGGGACTGACCGTAGGCATTGGCGGCCAGACTGTCCGGGACGAGTTTACACGGGTAATTTCCCAGGCGCATGGTAGCCCCTTTCGCTTTTACCTTCTTCTGTTCGGGGAGAAGGTCAATAACGGGATAGCTGGTTGAGGGGTCAAACTCGGTGGAATTGGGCTTGTCCGAACCGAAGACATAGCGGGCGAGTTCAATCACCATGACATGAAGACCCAGGCATAAACCAAGGTACGGGATTTCGTTTTCACGGGCGTATCTGGCTGCCTTTATCTTACCCTCTATTCCCCTCTCTCCAAAGCCACCCGGGATAATAATACCCTGAGCGGAGCGCAGTAGAGAATCGGCCCCATTCTTATCAAGTTCTTCCGAGTGGACCCAGAGCAGATTAAGCTCTCTTTCGTTATAGAGGGCGGCATGGTAGAGTGCCTCACGTACCGAGAAGTAGGCGTCATTCAGTTCTACATATTTGCCGACGAGGGCAATATTAACTGGCTCATGCTGTGTTTTGATGCGTTCCACCAGTCCCTGCCACTGCCGCAGGTCGGCGGAGCGTGCCTTGATGCCGAGCTTATCCACAACTATCTGTCCAAGGCCCCACTCTTCAAGTATTAACGGTATCTCATATATGGTATCTACCGTAGGCAGGGGGATAACTGCCTGTCGCTCCACATCACAGAAAAGGGATATCTTGTCCCTTATCCCCTCCGCTATCGGATAGTCACTACGGCATATAATGACGTCCGGCTGGATACCGATACGGCGTAACTCGTTGACGCTGTGCTGGGTGGGCTTGGTCTTCAGTTCCCCGGTGGAGTTGAGATAGGGGAGAAATGTAACATGGATGTAGAGCACGTTGTTTCTGCCGACATCGTTTCTCATCTGCCGGATAGCCTCAAGGAATGGTTGCCCCTCGATATCACCCACGGTGCCGCCTACCTCGATAAGAATCACATCAGCCTGCGATTTTTCGGCCAGCTTCTTGAACCTGTCCTTAATTTCATTGACTAAATGGGGCACAATCTGGATGGTGCCACCCAGGAAGTCGCCCCGCCTTTCCTTGGCGATAATAGCGCTGTAGATTTGACCCGATGTAACGTTGGAATCGGCGGTAAACTCGGCGTCGATAAAGCGCTCGTAGTTGCCTAGGTCAAGGTCGGTCTCGGCTCCGTCCTTGGTGACGAATACCTCACCGTGCTGGTAAGGCGACATCGTGCCCGGGTCAACGTTAAGATATGGGTCCAGCTTCTGTACAGTCACGGTAATCTGACGACTCTTCAGAATTGTACCAACCGAGGCGACAGTGATTCCCTTCCCTACGGAACTGACCACGCCTCCGGTTACAAAGATATACTTCGGCATACACGAGAACCAATCTCTAAGTAATCTGGAATACTTCCAGTCTTAACCTTGTGAATAACCTGGGAGTTGGTTCAAGATTCTGTAATAAAGTACCTCTGGAATTACTATTTGCACTGTTTATTTAGAAATAGAAACAGACTGTTGAATCATGTGGGGGTTTCTTTTAATTATAAGGAGGTAAGGCTCATTTGTCAAGCTTTCCTGGCTGGATTGAAATTGACACCCTCAAAGCGCCAGTGTAGACTATGTGTTGTGTCTGATTCCTCCCCAAGGAGAGAGTTTAAATGAGTTTATTAAGCCGGACCGACCCCGAAATAAGCCGTGCCATTGAGCTGGACAAAGACCAGCAGCGTAATATGATTAACCTTATCGCTTCCGAGAACTATACCAGCCGGGCCGTGCTCGAGGCCCAGGGCTCCTTTCTGACCTATAAGTATGCTGAGGGCTATCCCGGGAAGCGTTACTACGGCGGCTGCGTGAACATGGATGCCATCGAGGAGCTGGCCATCCAGCGGGCTAAGGAACTGTTTCATGCGGAGCACGCCAATGTCCAGCCGCACAGCGGCACCCAGGCCAACATGGCCGCATATTTCGCCCTGCTGGAATACGGTGATACCGTTTTATCGATGAGCCTGGCTCATGGGGGGCACCTCAGCCATGGTTCTCCCGTCAGTTTTTCCGGCAGGTCGTATAACTTCGTACATTACGGTGTGAACCGGGAGACGGAGCGGATTGATTACCCGGAGGTCGAGAGGCTGGCTCTAAAACATAAACCGAAGCTAATTGTAGCCGGGGCCACTGCTTACCCCAGAATAATCGATTTCGAGCGCTTCCGCCGTATTGCCGACTCCGCCGGGGCACGCCTCATGGTTGACATTGCCCACATTGCCGGGATGGTAGCGGTGGGGCTGCACCCAACACCGGTGCCTTATGCCGATGTTGTGACGTCGACCACCCATAAGTCGCTACGCGGCTCGAGCGGTGGGTTTATACTGTGCCGGCCGGAACTGGCCCGCGCCGTAGACTCTGCCGTCTGCCCCCAGGCGCAGGGGAAAGCGCTCATGCATGTCGTGGCTGCCAAGGCAGTTACCTTCCACGAGGCCATGCAGCCCGACTTCTCTGATTACCAGCGCTCTGTCCTTGATAATGCCCTTGCCCTGGCTACGGAGCTGCAGCGGTTAGGTCTTCGCCTCATATCCGGTGGTACCGATAACCACCTTATCCTGGTTGACCTTGCTGATAAACGACTAACCGGTCGGCAGGCGGAGGAGGCTCTGGAAAACGCCGGTATCATCGTCAACCGGAACGCCATCCCCTTCGATACGCGCCCACCGCTGGTGACCAGCGGCATCAGGCTGGGTACGCCGGCCGTAACCACGCGCGGCTTCAGGAAAGAAGAAATGAAGCTCATCGCGGCATTAATTGTCAGGGTAGTAAACAGTTCCGCTGACCAGAAGGTCCAGGATGAGGTAAGGCAGGATGTGGCGGAGATTTGCCGGCGCTTTCCCGTGCCTGGCATTGATGACTGATATTATAGAAACTCAAGGTGAAAAATATGAAAGAGAGTGTTGTTCCGGGTATTTATAATAAGAGAGTCTTGGATGACAAAATCACTATTGAGGATGGTGTAGCTTTTGAGACGGCCAGGCTGCTGGCGGTAAGGGAGGGGCTCCTCGTTGGTATGTCCAGCGGCGCTGCCGTGGCCGGTGCCTTACAGGCTGCCAGGGACATGACTCGAGGAACGATTGCTGTTATCTTGCCTGACCGCGGCGACCGTTACCTCAGCACCATCTTGTTCAGGTCTTTTTGCGCCAAGTGCCCCCCGTAAGTGGGTGGCTATAACTATTTTCTTTCCCCGCCTCCCCGCCTCCTTTACCGGAATCTTTTTCCCCGCCCACTCGCCCTCGCGGCATCAGCGGCTTATCCTGTAATACACCCACGCCATCCCAACAGATGTCATTGCGAGGAGTGTTAGCGACGAAGCAATCTCTTTTTCCACTTATCCTGTAAGTTATGACCCCACCCCTTCTTAAAATTGATTCCGCTAACCTTAAAAAGGGGTAAGTTGTAAAATACTGAAATGGTGAGCTTGCTGTCTAATAGTGCTATAATAATTATGCGGCAATGCCAATACTTACAGGAGGAGATGGCCAATGGATGAATTAAAGGTATTCACCGGTAATGCGCACCCGGCCCTGGCTCAGGCGATAACTGAATATCTGGGCATACCCCTGGGCAAGTGTGAAGTAATGCAGTTCAGTAATGAAAACACCTTTGTTCGTATTCTGGAGAATGTCCGTCAGCGTGATACCTTTGTTATTCAGCCTATGTCATCTCCTGTCAACAGCAACCTGGTGGAGTTGCTCATTATGCTTGACGCTTTGAGGCGTGCTTCAGCCGGCCGGATTACGGCGGTAATCCCCTACTATGGCTATGGGCGCAGCGACAGGAAAGACCAGCCCCGGGTGCCCATCACCGCCAGACTGGTAGCCGACCTGCTTACGGTAGCTGGTGCCAACCGGGTGCTGACTGTGGACTTGCATGCGGCGCAGATTCAGGGCTTCTTTAACATACCTGTCGATGAACTGACGGCTGTATATCTTCTAAGTGATTATTTTAAGGAGAGGGATTTTAATAACCTGGTCGTGGTAGCGGCCGATATAGGTGCCACCAAACGGGCACGAGACGTGGCCGCCAAGCTAAACGCCCCGCTGGCTATTATGGAAAAAAGACGCACCGGCAATGACGACCATACCGAGACGCTGAACGTAATCGGTGAAGTGGAGGACAGATTAGCTCTCGTCGTGGATGACGAGATAGACACGGCTGGCTCTCTAATGGGGGTTATATCCACCCTTATCAAGCGCGGCGCCAGCGAAGTATATGCCTGCTGCACCCATCCCATATTCTCCGGCCCTGCCGTACAGAGGATAGCCTCCAGCCAGTTAAAAGAGGTGGTAGTTACCGACACTGTCCCGGTAAAAGATAGCAAGATTATAGACAAGATTACCGTTTTATCCATAGCGCCGCTGCTGGGCGAAGCCATAAGCCGTATTCATACCGGACAATCCGTAGGAGCCATGTTTGAGTAAAAACGACAAACTGGTTGAAGTATATAAAGCCCCAAATGAGATGGAGGCGCAGGTAATCAAGGGCCTGCTGGAAAGCTACGGAGTACCCTGCTTCCTGAAGTCAAACGCAGCGCCTTCGGTGCATATGTTTACTATAGATGGCATGGGCGAGGTTAAGGTTATGGTCTTGGCGGCAATGGCCGATAGTGCCCGACAATTAATCAAGAGTGATAACCATGTTTAAGTTCTTAAGCGGTCTGGTTGATTCCAACGAGAAAGAGTTGAAACGGCTCCAGCCGAAGGTAGACCGTATCAATGAGCTGGAGCCTGAGTTCAAAAAACTCAGCGACACCGAGCTCAAGGCGAAAACTGACGAATTCAAGGTCAGGCTCAAGGACGGCAGCTCGCTGGATGAGATGCTGCCCGAGGCTTTTGCGGCTGTCCGCGAAGCCGCCACGCGCACCATAGGCCAGCGCCACTTTGACGTACAGTTGATGGGCGGCATTTCTCTGCACCAGGGCAAGATTGCCGAGATGAGAACAGGTGAAGGTAAGACTCTGGTAGCTACCCTGCCCCTATATCTGAACTCCCTTACCGGTCGGGGGTGCCACCTGATTACGGTGAATGACTACCTGGCGCGGCGAGACCCGTACTGGATGGCGCCCATCTATCACGCCCTGGGGGTAAGCGTCGCCAGCATTTACCCGATGCAAAACCCGGACGAACGTGCCCCCTCCCGTATCTATGACCCCGACTATGTTGCCGATGACAGCCGCTGGCCGCATTTCCGCCCCATCTCCCGAAAAGAGGCCTATCAGGCTGACATTACCTATGGCACCAGCAGCGAGTTTGGCTTTGATTACCTCCGGGATAACATGATTACCAACCTGGACCAGTGTGTACAGCGTCCCCTGTACTACGGCATTGTTGACGAGGTGGATAACCTGCTCATTGATGAAGCCCGTACGCCGCTCATTATCAGCGGCCCGGCTGAGGAATCAGGGGAAAGCTATCAAATCTTCGCCCGACTTGTCCCTAGGCTGCGGGTGGAAGAGGACTATGTCGTTGATGAAAAGTCGCGTACCGTAAACCTCACTGACAATGGCATGAGCAGCATCGAAAGGATGCTCAAGCGTGAGGGGCTATTGAAATCCCCCAACCTTTATGACCCCGCCAATCAATCACTGACCCGCTTTCTGAACAACGCCCTTAGGGCTCAGGTGGTATATAATCGGGACCGTGACTATGTAGTCAAAGATGGTGAGGTCATCATTGTCGATGAATTCACCGGTCGCTTAATGTACGGTCGGCGCTACTCCGAAGGACTGCACCAGGCCATAGAAGCCAAAGAGCATGTCAAGGTCCAGCGGGAGTCGATGACCTTCGCTACCATTACTATCCAGAACTACTTCCGCATGTATGAGAAGCTGGGCGGGATGACCGGCACCGCGGCCACCGAAGCCGAGGAGTTCTATAAAATTTACAAGCTTGAGGTAACGACTATCCCCACCAATAAACCCATGATTCGTGAGGACTTACCTGACCAGATTTATCAAACCGAGGAAGCGAAATTCCGGGCGGTGGTGCGTGAGATTAAGCGCCTTTACGAGCAAGAGACCCCGGTGCTGATTGGCACCGTATCCATCGAAAAGTCGGTGTACCTGTCTGACCTGCTCAAGAGGCAGGGCATTAGCTGCAAGATACTTAATGCCAAGGAGCATACGAAGGAGGGAGAAATTATCGCCCGGGCGGGGGAGCCGGGGGCGGTAACCGTGGCCACCAATATGGCCGGCCGGGGCGTTGATATTCTGCTGGGAGGCAGCGCTGATGGAGATGGGGAGGGGGCGTGGCAGGCGGAGCATGATAAGGTGATTGAGGGGGGCGGACTTCATATCGTCGGGACGGAACGCCATGAGGCAAGGAGGATTGATAACCAGTTAAGGGGCAGGGCCGGACGGCAGGGCGACCCGGGAAGCTCATGCTTCTTTCTATCGCTTGAGGATGACATCATACGCCGTTTTGGCGGCGACCGTATTAAGGGTTTTATGACTTGGGCGGGTATGGACGAGGATACCCCTATCGAGAATGCCTTGGTTACCAAGGCCATCACTGATGTGCAGAAGCGTGTTGAAGGCTACCACTTTGACATGCGCAAGCACCTGGTGGAGTATGACGATGTCGTCAATAAACACCGCGAGCTTATCTACGAGGAGCGCCGGAAGATACTCGGCGGTGCTGACCTCAAGGCGAACATTCTGTCCATGGTTGCCGAGGAGATAAAGGGTATTGTTGCCTCTCGTATCGGTGACCAGCATGGCATTGACTGGGATATATCTGCCCTGCTGACTGATGCTAATGCCGTCTTTCCCCTCCCCCCCTCGTTAAACGAAAAAGCCATCGCCGCGATGAGCCCGAAAGAGGTTGAAGAGAAGCTTATTGAGATGGCCAGTGACCTTTACGAGGAGCGGGAGAAGGAAATAGGCGCCGATAAGACAAAGGTGCTGGAGAGGCTGGTGATGCTCCAGGTCATTGACAGGCTGTGGATAGAGCATTTGACGGCCATGGAGCATATGCGTCTCCAGGCGGGATGGCAGACTTTACGGCAGACCCGTTCCGTAGATGCCTACAAGAGTTCCGGCTACGAGCAGTTTCAAATGCTATTAGATACTATTCAGCATGATGTGGCCCATACTGTATTTCATGTGAGAATTGAACAGCGGGAAGCCCCGCGGCCGCAGCCGTCGCCGATGGCTAGGGCGGCGGTCGGTTCGGCGGGTGCCGGCAAGCCCAAGGCAGCTACCGGCAGCAAGAAAATCGGGCGTAACGCCCCCTGTCCCTGCGGCAGCGGCAAGAAATATAAACATTGCTGTGGAAGGTAATGGATTATGACCGACGAAGAGCTGGAAACGTTAATTAAGGACATATCAGAGCAGATAGATGATATTGCTGCAAAATCTGAAAAAGACCTGAACCGGGAAGAGAGGAAAAAGAAAGTCCTCCTTCAGCTAAAATGTGAGGCGCTGGAGAAGATAAAGAAGGCCAGGGAGAAGCACAGCCTCAGTCAGGAAGTCAGGGCCAGTATGGACTATGGCCTGCTGTGCGAATACGGAGAGAAACACCCCCTGCTGATGAGTTATATGAAGTCGCAGATGAATTTGTGGGGATTTTGAGGGTGTAAGGCTAAAAGACCAAATGAATAACTCAGAAATCGCCGCCGTTTTTGATGATATCGCCGAAATGCTCGGGCTCAGGAAGGACAACATCTTCAAGATACGGGCTTACCAGAAGGTGGCGCGCGCCATTGAGGCTCTGCCGGTAGCGGTGGAGCAGCTGGTCTCTGAGCATAGACTGAACGAAATCCCCGGGGCGGGGGAGGCCATCACCAAAAAGCTCACCGAGCTGGTGACCACCGGCAGGCTTGAATACTACGAAAAACTTAAAGCGGAGTTCCCGGAGCGGGCTCATTCGGCTCGGCTTTGAGGTGCCCCATGATAGAGCTGAATAATAAACTGGTATTCTCTGAATCCGCCTCGGCCGGCGATGCCGAGGCCATAAGCTATCTGAAACAGGCCATCGCTGATGGCCAGCACTGGTACATCGCCCTGCTCGGTTCTATCGGACTCTGGACCAGCGCCAGCGAAGTCCGTAACGACCGCACCTATAAATACCTCATTGGTGGAGAAGCCTTTGACTGGCTGCTCCTCGCCGAGCGACTCTGCGAGACGGTGGACGGCCTGTTGCCCGAAGATGAGAAGAATGCCATGCTTTTTTCGGGCATACCCCCGCTTGAACTGACCGCCCGGGAAGTCAAGGAGCTTATCGGCAGCAGCAAGTACGGGCAGTATCTTAACTACTTCTACGGCGTCACCGTTGAAGAAGCCCTGCTCCTCGCCGTGCAGGAAGAGATAGACAAGGAAAGGCACATATGGGGCTACCGCAGTAAAGAGGAATCTCCGGATGAAGCCTACCGCAGGATATATAACGCCCCCAGGACGTCGCTGCTAAAGCGCTTCAGGCAGGAAAAAGGTCACCCCCAGCTTAAGTCTATCAACATAACCGAACTGAAAGAGTTCACCTACTGGTTGTTTAAATACAGGTTAAAGCAGAGTGAAAAAGCCAGAATCGCCAGTGACACCACCAAGGCGCTGGGATACTTGAAACGGCAGTGGCAACAGAAGGGCGTTTTTCAGGCGCTGGCTACTGATACGGCTCCAGATGACAGACTCTAATCGCAGTTGACCGCTATAGCCAGATGACTACATATTGGCCGTGCCTTCAGGTGCCCTTACCATCAGCACTGGCCGGCCGGCCCCCCTCAGCACTTTATCGGTAATACTGCCGAAAGCCATGCGGCGTAGTCCTGACCTTCCATGTGTTGACATAGCTATCAAATCTGCATTAATCTCATCGGCAGTTTTAAGAATCTCTTCGGAGGCATTGCCGGAACTAACAACAGCCCTGACCGTTATCCCCTTGCCCCTCAGAGATTCGGCGGTTCTTTCAAGGTAATTCGAAACCCGTTGTTTTATCAGGTCCAGTTCCTCTTCCGTATAGGAAACCGGGGCGCTTGCCTCTCCAACCACTACCCAGTGTCTCAGCAGTGTTATCACGCCCAGAAGCGTAATCTCTATATTTGTTTCAGGGGGTAGTTTGGTCACGAGTTTCTCAATGACGGGCAGGGCGGCTTCACCAACTTTAGAGCCATCTAAAGGGACAAGCACTCTCTCAAACATTCCCTTACCTCCTACAATCTGGAACTTTGTTGTTTCAGTTTCTCCAGTTTATCATTCAGAGTATATAGTTTTTGTCGTTCCTTTTCAATAACCGCCGCCGGTGCCTTGGTCAGGAATGCCTGGTCTTGCAGTCTGCTTTCCAGTCGGCCTACCTCGGCCTCAGCTTGCTCCAGCTCTTTTTGTACCCGCTTCTTTTCGGCCTCTAAATCAAACATGCTGGCCATGGGAATGACTACCGTAGCCTGTGTCAGCGGCAATACCAGTGAGCTATCTCCCGTCTCGTCTCCCGGCGCTCCTTCCAGGAAAGTGACGGGATTGGCATGCGCCAGTGTCTTGACGGACTCCGTGTAGGGGGCGATTGTCCGGTGAAGTGAAGATTCGGTATGGATTTTTACCTCAATCCACCGGCTACTCTCCACTTTGTACTGAGCCCGGACATTGCGGATAGAGCGTATTATTTCGATAATGGCTCCAATCTCAGCCTCAGCCGCTGGGTCAATCATCGCTTCATCGGCTTCCGGGTAAGCCGCCACCATTATAGAATCGGTCTCCGGCCAGCCCAGGCGTTTTTTCAGGTTCTGCCATAGCTCCTCGGTGAGAAACGGCATATATGGGTGCAGGAGGCGTAGTGATTTTTCCAGGACATGCACCAGCACCTTCAGCGGTGATGGCGACTGGCTGCTTGATGATAAGCGAATCTTGGCAAACTCTATATACCAGTCGCAAAACTCGCCCCACAGGAAATCATGTATCTGCCTCTGAGCCTCGCTGAACTGGAAGTCATCCATGAGTCCGGTAACGGCAGCTATGGTGCGGTTGAGCCGTGAGAGAATCCAGCGGTCTTCCGGGGGAAGGGTATCCCTTTGAATTTGACCGGCGCTGTCGCCAGACTCGACGTTCCTGACCACAAAACGCGTGGCGTTCCACAGCTTGTTGGCGAAATTCCGGCCAGCCTCCAACTTGGTGGTGGAGAGTTTGCTGTCATTTCCCGGCGCTATGCCCGTGGTCAGGGCGAAACGCAGGGCATCGGTGCCGTATTCTGCCATCAGACCGAGTGGGTCGACTACATTACCCCTGGTCTTGCTCATCTTCTCGCCTTTGGGGTCGCGTATCAGGCCGTGAAGATAGACGGTGTGAAAAGGGATTTCTCCGGTGTTTTCAATGCCCATCATTATCATCCGGGCTACCCAGAAGAAAAGGATATCATAGGCGGTTTCCATAACCGATGTCGGGTAAAAATAGCGCAGGTCTTCCGTATCGTCTGGCCAGCCCAATGTGGAATGAGGCCAAAGACCGGAGCTAAACCACGTGTCCAGTGTGTCAGGGTCCTGTTCGATATTGCTGGATTTACAATGAGCACATCTAGTCGGCGTCTCGACAGCCACTGTAATCTCGTTGCAATCGCGACAGTACCATACCGGGATGCGGTGTCCCCACCAGAGCTGCCGGCTGATACACCAGTCGCGGATATTTTCCATCCAGTTGAGGTATACCTTGGTAAAACGCTCCGGTATTATCCTGATACTGCCCTCTCTGACGGCGGAGATGGCTGGTCCGGCGAGGGGTTTCACCTTGACGAACCATTGCTGGCTGGCAATTGGCTCGACGGTGGTCTGGCAGCGGTGGCAATGGCCCACCGCGTGGACGTAGTCCTCTACCTTGACCAGCAGCCCTTCTCTCTCAAGGTCGGCCAGTATCGCCTTACGGGCGTCATAGCGGTCCATGCCCTGGTACGGCCCGGCATTCTCGTTCATGGTAACATCGGCGTTTAAGATATTTATCAGGGGCAATCCTTGCCTCTGGGCTACTTCGAAGTCAACCGGGTCGTGCCCCGGGGTGATTTTCACGGCGCCAGTGCCGAATTCGACGTTCACTGCTTCATCGGCGACGACAGGTATCTCGCGGTTAACCGCAGGGAGGATTACCTTCTTGCCGACCATTTTTTTGAATCGGTCGTCGTCTGGATTAACGGCCACGGCCGTATCTCCGACGATGGTCTCCGGTCGGGTGGTGGCCACGGTGATGAATTGACTTTTATTTCCAGCAAGCGGATAGTTTACATAATATAGGTGACCGTTAAGGTCCTTGTGGTCTATCTCAAGGTCTGAAATGGCCGTCGCGCAGCGCGGGCACCAGTTGATAATGCGCTCGCCGCGGTAAATCAGCCCCTTGTCGTAAAGGCGCTTGAAGGTGGTGCGTACCGCCCGGCTCGGCCCTTCGTCCATGGTATAACGCTCCCGGGTCCAGTCACAGGAGATGCCCAGCTTTATGTGTTGTTGGGTAATGGTATGTCGGCACTTGTCCACCCACTCCCTCATCCTCTCCAGGAACTTTTCACGGCCGAGCTGGTGGCGGTCAGTGCCCTCGGCAGCCAGTTGACGCTCGACGACGACCTGAGCGGCGATGGCGGCGTGGTCGACGCCCGGCAGCCAGAGCGTTGGTTCGCCCTTCATACGGTGCCAGCGTATCATAATGTCCTCAAGGGCTGCGGTGATGGCATGCCCCATATGAATTTCGCCGGTGATATTGGGTGGTGGCATAATTATAACGAAGGGTTTTTTATCAGGGTCTATTTCAGGCGTGAAATACCCCTTCTCCAGCCAGAACTGATACCACTTCTGCTCGACCTTGCCCGGCTCGTAGGCTTTGGGCATCTCTTCGGTATTGGGGGTCTGTGTCATGATTACCTCTTTCCAGTGTTTGTATTTTTAAAACCCCGCCCCCCGTTTGTTATCTCTTCCCACCCTGCCACCCTCGTATCATCCACGGCTTAGACCTTAAATATTCCCCACCCCTTTTCCCCCTGGTGGGGGGAAAAGGAGGCGGCGTCTTTTATAATTATTCCAGGTACTGGCCTTTTTATATAAAAGCTCCGCTCAGCAAGATTCCCTTTGTAAATGTCGCCCCTTCCTTTATCAAAGGAAGGGGGTTAGGGGGATGGATTATTTCTCCCCCATCATCCCCACCACCCTGTCCAGTACCTTATCGGCCACCTCGCGCTTGGTCATCAGCGGCAGTTCTTCCGCCTTGCCGCTCTTATCAATCAGGGTTACCCGGTTGGTATCCACGTCAAAGCCGCTGTCGGCGGCGGTGATATCGTTAGCCACAATCAGGTCGAGTCTTTTCTGCTCCAGTTTCTTCCTGGCGTTGGCGACCAGGTCCTCGCTTTCAGCGGCGAACCCCACTTTTATGAAGTCGCCCTGCACCTCGGCGAGAATATCCGGTGCCCTGACCAGTTCCAGTATCAGTTCGGGACTATCTTTCTTAATCTTGGACCTGGCGAAGTCCTTCGGCTGGTAGTCAGCCGCCGCCGCCGCCATAATCAGTACATCGGCGTCCTTTACAGCATCGGTCACCGCCTTCTTCATCTGGGCGGTTGTTTTGACAGGCACGACTTCCACACCAGGCGGTGACTTAAGAGCGGTAGGGGCGCTGACCAGCGTGACGTCAGCCCCCCGGTCGCGCGCCGCCTCGGCCAGGGCGTAACCCATCTTCCCCGAGGAGCGATTGCTGATATGGCGGACGGGGTCGATGGGCTCCTGAGGGCCTCCGGCCGTGACCACGATGCGTTTGCCGGTCAGGTCCTCTTTCTGCCCCAGCACCTGCTCAACCGTTTTAATTATCTTATCTGTTTCCGCCAGCCGTCCCCAGCCCGTTTTGCCCGATGCTAGACGGCCGTACTCAGTATCGATAATAGTAAAGCCCCTGGCCTTCAGCTTGGCAAGATTTTCCTGGGTAACAGGATTCTGCAACATATCGTCATTCATGGCAGGTGCGATGATAACCGGCGCTTCGGTTGCCAGCACCACACAGCACAGCATATTATCCGCAATGCCTGCCGCCAGTTTGGCGATGGTATTGGCCGTCGCCGGGGCGATAAGGACGGCATCGGCAGCCTCGGCCAGGGCTATGTGCTCGACGCTATATTCAGAGGGAAGCTCGAACATGTCGGTTACTACCGTATGGCCGGTGATATTACGCAGGGTTAGCGGCGTGATTAATTTGGTGGCTGACTCGGTCATGACCACTTCAACGCTGGCTCCTGCCTGGGTCAGCTTGCTGGCAATCTCCGCCGCCTTGTAGGCAGCGATACCTCCGGTGATTCCCAGAATTATGGTCTTGTTGCTCAGCATTATCGTCTCCCCGGCTGGCTAGACTTTATTCATCATGTAGATGAGCCTTAACCCTATCAGCGTTAAATCGGTGTTGACCGCATTGATTACCTTTGTTTCTTTGGCGATGAGCTCGGCATAGCCTCCGGTAGCAACTACCTTGGCTTTTTCGCCCAGTTCCTGCAGGATGCGCGCTATGATACCCTCAATAAGGCCAACATAGCCGAAGACCAGTCCCGACTGCATGGCGGTGATAGTGTTTGTGCCGATGGCATGTTCCGGGCGGGTCAGGCCGACGCGTGGCAGCATGGCTGTCCTCGTAAACAAAGATTCGGCGGCCATACTCATTCCGGGCGCTAGGGCGCCACCCAGGTAGTCGCCTTCTTTCGATACCGTATCGAACGCGGTAGCCGTACCCATATCAACAATGATTATCGGGCCGCCGTACAGGTTGTAAGCTGCCGCGGCATCCACAATACGGTCGGGGCCAACCTCTGACGGGTTATCCAGGCGGATACGAACTCCCGTTTTGACCCCCGCTCTTACCACCAGCGGTACAACATTGAAGTACTTCTGGCAAAGTTCCTCAAAGACGGCGGTAAGCGGCGGGACAACACTGCAAATGGCCACCTTGGTCACGTTGGGAACGTCCAGTCCTTGCTGGCGGAGCAGGTTAAGCAATGTCACTGCGTACTCGTCGGTCATGCGGTGAATGCCGGTGGCAATACGCCACGTAGCCTTGAGTTTGTCATCCTTGAACATGCCTATGGTAATGTTGGTATTGCCGATATCAATAGCTAACAACATAGTATCTCTATCTAACCTCCGCCAACACTAGTCACTTTTTAACTGTTTGATAACTGACGGCAGCACCGGTAGCAGGTCACTGGCAATCATACCGGCATCGCCGAGAGTATCTCTAACAACCTCACCGGCTTCACAGCCCAGGTAGGCACCCAGGCAGGCGGCGTCGAAAAGCGAAAGCCCCTGCGCCAGCAGCCCGGCTATGATTCCGGACAGTACATCACCCGTCCCCGCCGTAGCCAGTCCGGGATTGGCAAAGGGGCTGACCCGGCAGCCGCCATCGGGGCTGGCAATAACATTATATGCCCCTTTTAAGACGATGGTCTTGTTCCATTCCGCAGCGAACTTCATGGCTACGCCCGGACGGTCTGACTGTATCTCTTCTATTGTTAACCCGCACAGCCTGGACATTTCTCCGGGATGCGGGGTGAGTATAGCGTCATCGGTTAGCTGTTGCCACCAGTCGGGTATACTGGACATTATATTTAGGGCGTCGGCATCAAGCACCAGCGCCGGCAGCCCCTTCACTGAAAGCAGGGATTTAACGAATTCTGCCGTAGTCGGGTTCTGCCCCAGACCGCAGCCGAGGAGAAGGGCATTGTACTGGCGGCACTGCCGGATGATTATATCCGCCGCCTCTACTGATATGATGCCGGGTTGGGACTCCGGTAGCGGCAGGTAGGTTACCTCGGTCAGCTTGGAGGCAAGAATTGGCTGTAAGCTGCCAGCGGTAGCCAGCGTCACCAGTCCTGCCCCGACCCGCAGGGCGCCGCTGCAGGCTAAATAGGCGGCGCCTATATAGTTGATGGAACCGGCGGCGACCAGGACTTTGCCGAAAGTGCCTTTGTTGGCGTTAAGCGGTCTTTCCGGGAGGGCCGCCCTGGCCCAGTCACTGGTGATGAGTTCGGTATTTATGGATTCAGCCAGCGACTGCGGAATACCGATATCAGCTATTTTCAGCTTGCCCACCCTTTCTGCCCCGGGAAAGTTGAAAAGGCCAAGCTTGGGAAAGGCCATAGTTACAGTACTGTCGGCGTAGAGGCAGGCAGGGTCGACGGCGCCGGTATCGGCGTCAAGTCCGGAGGGCAAATCCACGGCAATGATAATTATTTTCCGGTTCTTCCTGGCAGCGCTCACCTTATCCATTACCTGCCGGAAGATGCCCTTTAGCGGACGCAATTTTCCTATACCCAGCAGCGCGTCAATGACGCAGGTGGCCGATTCCAGCAGTCTATCAAATTCTTCCAGCTTTTCGTCCTGTGAGGCTTCAATGCAGGTAATGCCGCGTTCCTGAACGAGCTTCAGGTTCGAATCGTCGGATGGCCTCTGACTGCAAAGATAGAGGCTGGCTCTGAAACCCCAGTCGTGAAGGTAGCGTGCGGCGACCAGTCCGTCGCCGCCGTTGTTTCCCGGCCCGACGATGCACACAATATGCTGGCTGTCCGTGGCGCCCAGGCTCGCCCTGGTCTCCTCGGCCACGGCTTTGCCCGCATTTTCCATGAGCACGCTGGCCGGTGTGCCTGATTGTATGCACTCCTGGTCAATCTGCCTCATCTGCTCGGCTGTTAATATTTTCATAACTGGATATATAAGCTCCTGTTGCTTTGAGTGTAGCAATATTCGGGACTATGGTCAAGGGACTTAACGGTGGCGCGGCTATTAGGGGAATCGGTTGTGGTGCACGATATCCGCCAGCTTTCTTTTCGGTACATGGCGTACGCCTTGGTCGTCCACCCATCCTTCAACCGAGTCGGTAGCCGCCTCGACCACCGGGTTCTCATGGGGATAGCCCATGGCTATCACCAGGGCGACATCGTATCCATCCGGTATATCGAGGGCTTGCCTCAAGCCGTTTTCATTGAACATCAGTATCGGGCAGGCGCCTATTCCCTGCTCCAGCGCAACCAGCATGATGTTCTCCGCCGCCATGCCGACATCGTATAGTGTAATCCTCCGGCGGTTGGCGTCCGCTTCCCGTTTCTTGTTAATCAGGACGATAATATAGGCTTTGGGTGAGTTGGCCGGCAGAGGGCCTCCTTTTTCGGGGGGCAGCTTCGCCGAGCCGCCGATATTCTCGAAAATACCGGGCAGCACCTCGGCATCGTTGATAATTATGTACTCGCATACCTGGTGGTTCCGACCTGACGGCGCCAGCCGGCCGGCATCCACGCACTTCTCCAGAATATCGTAAGAAACGGGCTTGTCCTGGAATCGCCTTATCGCCCGGCGCTTTACGGCTGCTTCGTAGACATCCATATAAGTACCTCCTCAATCTGGTGAACTGTCACTGTTTTCAACAATTTGCTCAAGCTTCCTCGTCATTGCCTTCCAGTGAGTCCCCCGCCAGTAGATGCGGCCGCAGTCGGGGCACTCCATGTACTGACTCTGTGTCTTGTATACATACGAGGGCACGCGGTCTTTCACCTCTTCCCGGCTCTTCTCTATGAGGGGCTTATTGCATTCCAGGCAGAGTGTGAACGGTCGGAGATGGCTTTGCAGGTCCAGCGTGTTCATTATCTGCCGCATCTGCCGCTCCGGTTCATCGCTCTCAATCATGATGGCCTTGAGCTGTCCGCGGTTTATAGTCCTTCTCTTCATAATCTCGGTGTCCCGCGTCAATATTACCCTGCCTTCGGCCAGTGCCTGCCTTACCATGTCGGAGTCATTATCGCCATTGAAGAACAGGCTGTCATAGCCCATCATCCTCAGCCACCTAGTCAGCTTCCCCACGTTATGGTCGACGATAAACCGTATCTCGTTAATGGCACTATCTCCCCGCATGACTACAAATGTATTCTCATTCCCTCGTAGCCAAGCTGGATTGTTGTATTTAACGCCCCGGCTACCACCGCGATTTCAGCCTCTATTGCCTTTTCCTCCAGGGGGTTCATGTGCACCAGGACAACCTGAGGCAGGTAGCCTTTTATCTCGCGGAAACTGTCCAGTTCCTGTTGGAGCAACTCCGGTGTAAGGTGCCCTGACTTATGGGCGAATTCGTCATAACTGTTAGGCGTGGTTACTTCAATAAAGAGCAGCTCCGGTGATACCTGCCGCCACACATCGGCCAGTCCCGGCCCGGTATCCGAGGTATAGAATACCGTTTTACCGTCCGCAGAGGTAATCTGGAAACCGACTGTGGGTGCGGAGTGATTTACCAGAAGCGGTAGTACGCTGTAGCCGCAAATCAGCTCCGTTCTGCCGGGTTCCAATATCTTGAACTTGATTGCAGGCTTTCCAGGCGGCCTTTCTATGAAATTAACATAAATGTCGTCATTAAGCAGATAAGCGGATAGGATATCGTATACAGGCTGGATGGAATAGACCTCTATAGAATTTTCGTGCAGTAAGAAATTCATGCCGATGGCCGGTATATCCCTGATATGGTCGTAATGCTGGTGGCTGAGCAGGATAGCCCTGAGCTTTTGCTGCGCCGGAAAGGTAAGGCTGGAAGTGAGAGCCCCTGCCTCTATCGCCAGGACGTCATCGATTAAGAGGCTTACGTGCCCGGTATTTTTCGATTCTATGTTATGTGCACCCAGAATTTCTATATCCATGGCCGATACCTCTAGCTCGATATTCTGAATGGGTTATACCTGGTCTCGTAATCATAGGCGTCAATGCCTTCTCTCTTCTTGAGCGAGTTGACGATGGCGTAGGTTGCCGGGGTACACACGGCTTCAATGGCCGTTTTTACCAGCCAGTGATGCCATATCATTGTAAGTACGGGTGAACCGGTGCCGATGTAAGCCAGGGTGATAAATATGGAGGTGTCCAGTCCCTCTCCCACTACAGTTGAGCCAATAGTCCGACTCCACAGCCAGCGGCCTCTGGTCATTATTTTCATTCGCGCCAGGACGAATGAATTGGCGAACTCGCCCACCAGGTAGCCGCATACGGAGGCGGCCATCAGACGCGGCGCGTAGCCCAGGATGCTCTCGTAAGCTCCCTGAGATTGCCAGAAATCGGCCGGCGGCAGCATTTGCCCCACCCAGGCGAAGAAGACGAAAATCAGGTTGCAGGCGAAGCCGAGCCAGATAACCTTTCTGGCCGTACGGTAGCCGTAAACCTCGGTAAGGACGTCGCCGAAGATGTAGCTCAGGGGAAAAACAAATACGGCGGCCGGTAAAATAAACGGTCCGAGGCTGATTACTTTAACGGCAATGATATTCGCGGTGATGAGGCAGGTGATAAAGACGGCGGTGATTATCACCAGTCGGTATGAGATATTCATTTCCTATATCCAGTGGTGGTGGCGGAAGAAATATAGCATGCCGGTAACAATAAGCACCCAGACAACGAATATCAGGATGAAGGAGTAGTGGGAATCCTGAAAGGGCAGGGGGACATTCATCCCGTAGATGCCGGCAAGTAGCGTCAGCGGAAGAAGAACGGTGGCAATCACGGCCAGCATCCGCATTACCTCGTTGGTGCGGTTGGTAGCCAGTGAGTCGTGGGTATCATTCAGTCCTTCGATTATCTCCTTAAACTCGTCCAGGGCATCCCATATTTTGTCTATGTGGTCGGTCATATCACCGAAGTAAACCGAGAGGTCCATGCTGGTAAAGCGCCTTATTCTGGGCTCCATACTGGCAACAACCGCTCTCATCGGCCAGATAATACGGCGAAAGGAGATAACATCTCGCCTGAGCATGGATATCTCCCCGACGGCCCGGGGCATGCCCCGACTCTGAAAGATGTCATCCTCGGTCTTCTCGATATTAGCGCTTATTTTATTGATTATCGGCAGGCAGTAGTCAACGAGACGGTCAAGGATGCGGTAAAGCAGGTAACCGGAACCCTGGCTGAAATTCTCCTGTCTGGTATCTTCATTAAGCTCGCAGTCACGGAAAAGGGCTACCAGCGGTTTGAGTTCGCCCTTGTGTAGCGTTATCAGGTACTTGTCGCCAATAAAAACGGATAACTGGCTCGGGTTCATCGCCCTGGCTTCTTTGTTGAATACGGGGAAATGGAAGACCAGGAACAGGTAGTCTTTATATTCGTCTATTTTGGGACGCTGTATACGGCTGAGACAGTCATCCAGGTCAAGGGGATGAAAGGGGTAGTTCTGCGCCAGGTATTCCGTCTCCCGCTCGGTCGGCGATTCAATATTTACCCAGGTTAAATCGCCCCAGTTAACACTCTCTATGTTGAGGGGTTGTTCTTCCTTAACTTTTTCTGTGGCCTTCTTCCTGACCCTTATTCTAGCCATAGCCGATTACCCCTTGAGTTAAAAGCCTTACCGCATTTTAACATAATTGCGTGCATATAGGAATACCTCGGGCTGTATGGATTAAGCATGAGGCTGTATCTTGTGTGGGTGCAGCCTCCATCTTATTGCCTGGGTAGCACTTGGTCTGCTAAACTAGAATCAGGATGAAAGCAAAGGCAGGGCCCGGCTGGAAAGACCGGTTTGTACTCGGCGTAAAAAAGTGGCTGGGTATGAACGTAATTCTTTGCGATAGCTGCAAATGGAACTGGCGCGGGGCCTGCCGTAATCCAGCCCGCCCCAACGCCACCTGGTGCCCCGAATATGAGAAGCGGGGGTAGCCAGTGGGGACGGGGCGTCAGCCCCTCCTCAAACCACTTAACATAACTATAAAAACAAATCAAAGCTACTCAGAGCCTATTTAGCCTCGAATTGTTTCCCTTAAGAAATGTCGCTTTTGTCGCCCCGCCTCGCTAATGAAAGGGACAAAGGGAGTGAGGTTAATAAATACCCTCGCCCTACTTCCTCTCTATAACAGTCGCCATCCCCTGCCCGCCGCCGATGCACAGGGTCGCCAGACCAAGATGGAGGTCGCGGCGTACCATCTCGTAAGCGAGCGTCACGATAATCCTGGCCCCGGTACAACCGATGGGATGCCCCAGTGATATACCGCCGCCGTGGAGGTTGGTCTTACCCATATCTATGCCAAGTTCTCTTATCACCCCTATTGATTGAGAAGCAAAGGCTTCATTCAACTCGATGTAGTCCATATCATTTAGGCTGAGGCCGGCCAGCTTAAGGGCTTTCCTGGTAGCCGGCACCGCACCCAGTCCCATGTAGGCCGGGTCGACGCCGCCGGAAGCATAGGAGCGGATGGTTGCCATCGGCTTGAGGCCGAGTTCCTTCGCCTTTTCCGCTGACATTATCACCAGAGCGGCGCCAGCATCTGTTATGGCCGAGGCATTACCGGCGGTAACGCCGCCATCCGCTTTAAACACGGTGGGCAGCTTACCCAGAAGCTCCATCGAGGTCTCCCTGGGGTGTTCGTCGGTGTCGAATTGCTTTGTCTCCCGCTTTACCTTTACCTCAACCGGCACTATCTCCTGCTGGAATATGCCGTCCTTTGTCGCTGCCAGGGCCCTGTTGTTGCTCTCCAGGGCGAACCTGTCCTGCTCTTCTCTGGTGATGCCATATTTGTCGGCGATATTCTCGGAGGTTACACCCATATGGTAGTTATAGAATATCTCCCAGAGCCCGTCGTGAACCATGCCGTCAATCATCTCGGCATTGAACATTCTGACTCCCCATCTGGCTTTGGGGAAGTAGTAGGGAACGGCGCTCATGTTTTCCATACCGCCGGCAACGATGATATCGGCATCATCACATTTTATCGCCTGAGCCGCCAGGGCGATGGCCTTCATGCCGGAGGCACATACCTTGTTCACCGTGAAGACATTTACCTCCTTGGGGACGCCGGCGTAGATTGATGCCTGCCGCCCCGGATTCTGCCCCTGTCCTCCCTGAATAACGTTTCCCATGATAACTTCGTCGATATTGACTTCCTTCAGCGAATCATCCCAGTCGGCGTATTTTTTCTCCAGCTCGATTACTCCCTCGTCCTTAAGCGAATCGGGCGCATAGCTGGCGTCTCCCTTCGGTTTCAAGCCCGCCCTCTTCAGTGCTTCTTTAATGACGATACTACCCAGTTTGACCGCTGGTACATCCTGCAGAGCCCCGCCATAATTACCTATAGCTGTTCTGACACCACTGACAATTACAGCTTCTTTCATGAAAATCTTCTCCTTTCATTCCGTTTTATGGTATTCTATGTGCAATAGCTACATAAACATGCCCTTGTTTCATTCTCTAGAAGGTGAACAGGCTGGCGCCGCCGCTTACTTCGATAGCTTCACCGGTGAGATAGCTCGATTCCTCGGAGGCCAGGAAAACCACTATGTTGCTGAGCTCCTGCGGGTCGCCGGTGCGGCGCATGGCCATACGCTTGATTATGCGTTCCTGGAACTCCGGGGCAACATCATAGAAGCTGCCACCATCAAAAACCCCCAGTACAATGGCGTTGGAAGTCACGCCTTTACGGGCTCCCTCCAGGGCGGCTGTCTTGGTCAGACCGAGGAGACCTGCCTTGGTAGCAGCGTAGCTGCACTGGCCGGCACCACCCATAGTACCGGCAATGGAGGAGATATTGATAATGCGTCCCCACCCCCGCTCCAGCATACCCGGCATACAGCACTTGATGGTATTGAAAGCCCCGGTAAGATTGACGCTAAGGTCCCGGTCCCAGTCTTTTTTGTCCATTTTCGGTATGGTGACAGCCCGTACAATGCCGAAGGCGGCGTTATTCACAAGGATGTCCACGGCACCCAGTTCATTCTCCACTCTTGCCACGCCTGCCTGAACTTCCTCTAAATCCGGCAGGTCCATCCTGACTGCCAGAGCCTTCCTCCCCATGGACTGGATTTCTCGGGCCACTTCCTCCGCTTTCTCCAGGTGGCTATACCCGATAACGGCCACGTTACAGCCAGCCCTGGCCAGGGACAGGCAGTGTACCCTTCCCAGTCCCCCGGAACCGCCTGTAACCATAGCTACTTTGCCTTCAATGCTCATAGTTGCTCTCCTTCATCATCTCATACTAATTGAGCAGTGACAAACATGGATTAATGCCCACCTTAGACCGTGATGACAATGACTTACTGCGCTTACTTATATTCGTAAAACCCCTTACCTGTCTTTCGCCCCAGCAGGCCAGCCGAAACCAGCTCTTTCAGCATGGTCGGGGCAGCGTATTGTGCGTCGTGGAGCTCTTCATGGATACTATTAACGATAAAAAGGAGTGTATCCAGTCCGACGAGGTCGGCCAGAGCCAGCGGTCCCATCGGGTAATTCAAGCCTAGGGTCATACCGGTATCAATATCCTCTTTAGTGGCGATACCGGATTCGAGCATGCGGATGGCATTAAGGATTTGCGGTGCCATAAGACGGTTTACAATAAAGCCGGGAGAATCCTGAGCGATGACAATCGTCTTGCCCAGGGACTGGCCGAAGTCATTGCCTGTGTCAAGGGTATCTTCACTGGTGGCGGTGGTCCTGACTACCTCCAGAAGCTTCATAACCGGTACCGGATTGAAGAAGTGCATTCCCAGTACCTTATCCGGTCGTTTAGTGGCTACCGCCATGCTAAGAATTGATAGGCAGGACGTATTTGTGGCCAGTATGGTGTGTTCAGGACAGATTTTATCTATCTCGGCGAATATCTTCTTCTTCAAGTCCAGGTCCTCTACCGCAGCTTCTATTAAGAAGTCGCAATCACCGAAGTCACCGTTATCGGTTGTGCCGTTTATACGACTCAGGGTGTTATCTTTGTCTTGCTGTGTAATCCTTTCTTTCTGTACGCTCCTGGTCAGATAGGCATCAATCGCCGCCAGTCCCTTCTTCAGGAGTTCATCATTGATTTCGGAAACTACTACTGCGTAGCCGGCTTGGGCGCATACCTGAGCAATGCCGTTGCCCATCTGCCCGCAGCCGACCACCCCGACCTTCTTTATTTCCATAATCGTGCCTGTTTCCTTGTAAACTGGAGGTTATTTATCGGGGATTTTTACCAAGTAGAATGCCGGTATCAATTTTAACAGAAGGTTAACCTTGCCGTCAAAACTGGGATATTAAAAAATTACACGAAATTATACTATTAAGGGGTTGCATATACAGCCGTGGCACGCTCTTGCCCTGGCTTGACGTTAGATATTTCTCCAGTCTTTTCTTTTATCTATGAAGCTATCGGCATCATGTTATCGGGCGGCATTGACAGCCTGATTTAATTAGTGATATATTTTTCTTTGCTGGCAGCGTAGCTCAGTGGTAGAGCAGGGGACTCATAAGCCCTTGGTCGCTGGTTCAATCCCAGCCGCTGCCACCATAAGCGTGAGCGACTAGTTGACTCGGTTAAAGCTCAAAGCTAGAGTGAAGCCAGGAGCGACCGGGAGACTAAGTAAAATACAATACAGGGCCGACCGCAATGAAAGGTGCAACATAATCAAAGAGGAATTGGTCTTCAAGATCTTGTGGATGGATTTCTGTTTTCCCTCCAAGCCGAAGTTCGGTCCCCCCAAACTAATGCCTACTACTCCAAACTTCTAGGTTGTCTTTTAAAGTATTCTAAAAGCCAGTCCTGGCCCAACCACGTTGACCAGTTAGAAGTGAGGCAATTGCACATGGTGAAAGTCGATTTCAGCCCGGTTGAGATATCGACCCCCCTATTCTTCGAGTACAGGCCGGAATCAGAGACACCGTTTACACCATCTAAAGAATTACGTGGATGGGTAAGCCATAATCACTGAAAGGACAAAAACCGACTTGACCGGGTGCCTTAAATCGATCAAGTCTGGAGAGGAGATGCGAGCCGCGCAGCGGCGTAGCGAGGCCGTGAATGAAATTCACCCCGGAACTCTTATTGATAGGTATTTCCTCAGGGGTAACAGGCTTAACATTACTCTGGCCATGTAGGCGTATCATCTGCATCAAGACCACACTCCCGATATAGCCGCTTATAAAAGTCCGGTCTGGGGAAGTCCGGCCTCATCTCTAGGAAAGAGTGATGTCTGTGCCCCATTTTCATCTCGTCGAAAGCCCTGAGCTGCGAGACCAGATTCGCTATTTTCTCCTTTGGCAAGGAGAAAATAATTTCGTCTTCTCCGGCTAGTGCCCTGCCTACCTCACCCGGGTCAGGCAAAGTGATGCAGTTACGGCCGGCGAGCGCTGGGACGACCGATAGCGCACAGGAAGCTACGGGGTATATCGGCGAATCAACTACTCCTTCGCCGATGAAGCTCAGCACATGGAGCATATGCCTCAATTGTCCCGTATCGGAATATATCATGATAAGGTCCGGCTCGAAGCTTGCCTTTTTCAACGGGGCCGATACCACCCCAATGTACTTGCCGTATTCCAGCATCGGGATGATTTTAATGTCGTTTTGCAATTCACGATAATTATCGGCAATGCTGCGCTCAATCAGCCCGTACGCGAACAGCGACCCCCAACACCAGTTGTCTTCTTTAAGCATGGCCACCGTCATGCCCTGACGGCGTGACAGAGAAAAGGCTTGGCACTGCGCAAGATGGTAATTCCTATCCCTCCTCGGCCTTAATGCTCCTTCAGGGATATCGCTTTCAGTTTTCAGCATCTTTATAGCGAGCGGGGACGTCCTGAGCAACATTGAGCTTTCGAGAACAGCGCCGTATTCATTGTATTCCTTCAAATTACCCATATAACTTACCTCCGGCTTTTCTATACTCCTGGGACAACATCCTCTGAAACAATGCTGTAGTCCTTAAAAATCTTACACCAGATTGTGGTTGTTGAGCCAGTCAAACTTGCAACATACTTGTGCCGTCTGGTTCAAGCTCATAGCGATAGGCGCCAACTTGCTCGCGCCGTAAAGCGCATTCCACGCCCGTTGGCTGCCTTATGCTATTGGGTTCGGTTGTTAGCAGATACCGCCCTGAATGGTTGAATCATCCAAGTTACCTTTAAATCGATACCGATAAAAACACCGTAAACACCCGACACAACGGCTGTAATCTTGACCTCGCTTCCAGACGGATACAGCGTTCCCGGTGTTTTTTTGCTTGTTCCCAGATTATCAATGGGAATACAAATAGCTGGGTTTGAGTCCTTTCCGTGGAAATCCTGGTTCAAGACCAGTAAAGTGGGCGGTACTGTACGATAGACAGAACCAAAACGTTCGCATCAAGGTTCAGCTTATTGGCATATCAGGTAAGATAATTTCTTGTTTAAAATTTTTTATGCAACTATAATTTATTTGTTAAGAGAACCCAGTTTTGGAATAGGAGGAATATTCAATGGAAGAATTCACACACGGAAAATATATTATCACTCAGCCTAAACAAAATATTATTGTACCCCCTTGGGGTGGTTCTCTTTCTCCTGAGACCAGCACACGCGTGATGTACATGGATAGCGAAGTCATCAAAGGGGCTTTCTACGTAGAATGCGTCTGGTTATGGCCTACGGACAAAGAAGATAAAAGCAGTCCTGAACCCCATACCCATAATTACGATGAGGTACTTGCCTTTTTTGGTACCAACTGGGAGAATACGAACGACTTGGGAGCGGTAGTTGAGCTATGGATAGATAATGAGCGAAACCTGATGAATCAAAGTTTTCTGGCTTTTATCCCGGCAGGTGTAGTCCACAATCCTTTGAATATACTTGAAATCAGCAGGCCCGTATTCCATTTCGCAGCGGGACCGGGTAAATCATATGCCTGACTTGTAGTGAACGCACGCCTTTGAACTGGTGTTTCTCTTGTATTCTAAAAAGACTCGTAATACAATTCAAGCTTCAGTTACCCGATTGCAAGATCTGCTATTTTGCTGGCTGATGCAGAACTAAAAAGGAGGAAATTACCATGGCAGAATACAAGTATCTATTCTCTCCGATAAAGCTTGGGCCGGTAATACTGAAAAACCGGATAGTATGCGCCGGGCATACCAACGGATTTCAGGACCCAGTAACGTTTTTATCAAACGAAAGAACCTTGAGATATTTCGAGGAAAAGGCCAGAGGGGGCGCGTCGCTGATTGTTCTGCCGCTTTCCAGTGTCGACGAAACCTCCGATTACTTCCCGCTTACCGCTTTCGGGCTCTGGACAGACGATGTGATTCCGGGTATCAAAGAAATAGTGGATGTCGTCCATAGTAACGATTGTAAAATCTTCGGTGCTCCCGGACACCCGGGGGTTCACAGTGGATGTGACGTGACGCTCGACTCGGTACCCAGAGATGCATCACAGCTCCCTACGGTGGAGCAACCGTTTGTGATATCGAAGGAAATGTCCCGTGAAGAGATTGGAGAGATAGAAGATAAATTCGTAGTGGCTTCATTACGACTGGTTAAGGCAGGAGTTGATGGAATAGAGCTGCTACTCGGTCATGGCAAGCTACTCTGGAATTTCATCTCGAGAGTAACCAATAAAAGGATCGATGAGTACGGAGGTTCACTGGAGAACAGGTGCCGGTTCGCCATGGAAATAATCGATAAAATAAGGCAAGCGATCGGTAAAGATACCGCTCTGGGTGTACGGTTACTGGCTTTCGAACTGGAGCCAGATGGCATCACTGTCGATGAAAGTGCAGAAATAGCACAGATGCTTGAAGCGACTGGTAATCTGGACTACATGGGGCTGGTCCTGAGCAGCTTCAGGTCGGTGCATATCGAGGGGGCTCCCTATTATGCCAATTTCGAACCGGGATGGTCCGGAGAGTATTCCAGGAAAATCAAGGCGGCAGTGGAGTTACCTGTTTCAGTCGCCGGCAGGATTAATGACCCCGGTATTGCCGATAAAATGATTGCCGACGGACAGTGTGATTTTGTCTACCTGTGCAGGACGGTAATCGCCGACCCTCATTTCGCCAGGAAAGCACTGGAAGGCAGGGAAGAGGATATTTGCCCGTGTATAACCTGTAACTAGGGATGCTACGCACGGGCAGCTAATAGGGGAATAACCAACGGCATACGGTGTACTGTGAACCCGACGGCGGGTGAGGAACTGAGGTGGGGTAGTTGGACTATGCAAAAGGCGGCGCAGAGGAAAAAGGTCCTGGTTTTGGGTGCCGAGCTGGCGGGACTCGAGTGCGCGATGGTAGCCGCCGAAAGGGGCCATGATGCTGTTATCTATGACAGGGAGAACGAAACCGGCGGTCAGATACGGCTGATAAAAAGGCTACCAGGCCAGACATATCCTCAGGTCTTCGTAGATTACCTTGACCGGCAACTGCAAAAACTCGGTGTAAAGGTCAACCTGGGCGTTGAGGTAACCGATAAGAATATTGACGAAGTTTTGTCCAGTGAAAAACCCGATGTCGCCGTTATAGCCACCGGGGCCAGGCCAGCCACGGAAGGCACGGCAGGAGGCTCCTGCGCTCCAATTCCCGGGTGGGAGCAAGATAATGTCTGCACCTATGAAGATGTTATTTTGGGTAAAGCCGTTATTGGAGAGAAAGTTATTATCGTCGATGATTTCAGTGACCGGGTGGCTCCGGGCATTGCCGAACTCCTCGCTGAACAGGGTAAGAAAGTCGAAATTATTACGTCACGGAGTTGTATCACCGAGCCCAACCTGTCAGTCTGGTCTGACATGCCGTTCATGCTGTCGAAGCTGGATGAACTGGGTGTGAAGATAACACCATACACTTGGATAAAACATATATCAGGAAAAGAAGTCACGTGTTTCTATGTATTTTCGGGAAGAGAGTATGTTGTTGAAGCTGATAATGTGGTCCTGGTGACTACAAAATATTCCAATACCGAGATGTACGGCGCTCTTACACAAAGAGGCATCGAATGCCACCTGATAGGTGATGCCCTTGCACCCAGGTGGATTCTGAATGCTACCCATGATGGTTATAAACTGGGCAGGGAATTATAGTCACAACCTTTTGGAAACAGCACATTGAAAAGCGCGATGCCGCCTTTTATCCGGGGGTCACATACAGCAATCTGAGAATAATATGTTGCATGAGGTCTGGAGTTTATTAGAGGTTGAGAATGGGCGTCTTACGGACATGGCGTGTAAGATGGCTTCCGAAGCACGAAGAACAGCCAGAATATTCAGCGCAGACGCCTGTGGACTGGTATTCGGTTCGTTTCCGTCCGAGACCTTAGAACCATTAAATTGGTATGGACTGAAGAAACTGTATTTTTTCGAGAGTGAGCCTTCGCTATCTCCGGAGGACATGGCCCGTTCGATTCATACGGCCGCATCGGAATCCAATCCGCTTCTCATTCTCTTCGCCGGCACTCCGTCCGGAGCCGAAGTAGCCGCCAGGACGGCAGCAGCACTGGAAAGAGGTCTGGTATCAAATTGTATTGACTTTGAACTGGATGATGGCAAACCGCTCGCACGCAAACTAGTCTATGGCGGTAAGGCACATGCCGTATATTCCTGGATGATTCCGGCTCCCTATCTGGCGACCATAGATGTATCCTCGCTGGAAGATGCCAGAGATAAGAGTAAATCCGAGCCTGAGGTAATCTCTTTAAAAATCATTGAGAGACAATCCTCTACCCGTCTACTTAGGAAATGGGAAACAGGTCTTACGGAGATGGACCTCAACGAAGCACGGATTGTCATTGGGATCGGTAAAGGGGTCGATGCGGAATTCATGGATGCTATTAATAAACTGGCCGGACTGATAAACGGTGTCATCGGTGGCACCAGAATTGCAGTATATTCCGGCCTTATGCCACTGGAAAGACAAATAGGTACTACTGGGAAGTGGCTGGATTCCGACCTTTACATTGCCATGGGGATTTCGGGCGCTCCACAGCATACAATGGGAATTAAGGAGGTTAAAAATACCATCGCTATTAATTTAGTCAAACAAGCCCCAATTTTTAAATATACCACTCTCGGAATCGTCGGTGATCTGCATCAGGTTGTGCCTGAGCTAATTGCTTTGCTTGAGGCTGATTTGCCGGAGAAAAAATGAGGATTGCCGTCTGTCTTAAATTAATCATAGACCCTGATATAGCGGAATTCGACATCACAACCGATGAGCTTCGCAACACACACATGGTTCTCGACCCTATCGGACGCTATATCCTAGAAGAAGGCCTAACGCTGAAGGAGAAACTGGGCGGTGAGGTTACAGCCGTTACCGTTGCCCCTGAAACGGGAGACACGATTCTCAAGGACGCATTACTGCATGGCGCGGATAGAGCGATAAGACTCTGGAATGAACATTTAGAAGATACCGACACCTGGTTAATTTCACAGGTTATCCAGGATGGGTTGAATAAGATTGGCTTCGACGTGGTTCTCTGCGGAACCAGAAGCGGCGATACCAGCGGCGGCTTTATGGTATCGGCTTTAGCACATTCTCTGGATTGCTCCTCAGCGACGGGAATCATAGGTCTCGAGGTAGATAACGAGGAAGAACTCGTTGTTCACAAAAGGCTGCCAAGAGGGCAACGGGAAACATACAGGCTGCGGCTTCCTGCGGTTCTGGGTATCGAGGAAGGAATCAATGAACCTAGGTATGTTGCGCCTTTCAGCAGGACATACAGAGAAGGCATGAAGAAAAAGGCTGAATTTTCCGGGGCACATATAGACGGTCAGAAGACCTGTCAAAGGGTAAAGCGCCTGTTTTTTACACAGCCCCGCCCCCGGGTCAAAACCGGTATCGATGTTTCTGCTCTCTCGATGCAGGAAAGACTGAAAATGATGAGAGGAGAGCTTGGACGTAAAAAGGAGCTATTTGAGGGTACTCCGGGAGAAGCAGCCAGGAAAATTTATTCTCAGCTTAGAGATTTTTTGAAATGACAGGCAACAAGTCCAATGGAGGCTATCGTGTTGCCGGTTAGCCTGAATTACTGGGTTATACCGGGCTACGCTATTTTCTGGGGGCTGTCCATCATTGCTCTAGCGCTCTTTCTGGGCAGGACGTACAGGCTCTGGCGTTATCTGCTGCTGGGCCGTAGCTGGGGTGAGTTCGCTCATGTTCCAAGGAGAATGTTGACCAGCCTGTTTCATGTCGTGGCGCAGTGGTGCCAGTTCAGGACCATCTCAATCAGAGATTTTGCCGGCGTGGGGCATATCTTAATGGCCTGGGGCTTTTTCGTATTTGTTTTTTATTACTTCATCTTCATCATCATCGGTGCGGGCTTAGGCATATCCGGGACCCTGGAGAATACCGGCTTCTTCTACTATTATGCATGGGTAATGGACATTGCTGCTCCCTTTGTTGTTATAGCAGCTTTATGGGGCATCATACGCAGATATATTATCAGACCACCGAGGCTAAAGGGAGAGCAGACGGTCGAAGCCATGGTTATTCTCATTACCGTTTGCATACACCCGCTGACTCACCTGTTCAAGCAGGCCACAGGTATCGCTCTGGGTTATCCGCCTTCTGGCCTGGGATTCGCAACACCCATCATAAGCTCGGCATTAAGCCAGTTGTTCATTGGCGCTGATTTAAACTCAGTACAGAATGCCAATATCGGCTTTTTCTGGGCGCATTGGGCTACCGTCCTGTTTGTCCTGGTCTATATCGCCTACTCCAGGTACCTGCATATAATAGCTGCGCCGTTTAATATCTTATTGCGTCCCTCAACTCCGCTTGGCGCTCTTAGCCCCGTCGATTTTCAAGTCACCGATGCCTTCGGTGTCGCGGGCATACGGGACCTTACCCGGAAACAAATCCTTGAATGTTATTCCTGTGTTGTCTGCGGCCGCTGCCAGGAAGTCTGCCCGGCTTACCTTTCAAACAAACTGCTTAATCCTAAAGAAGTAGTCCGGGAAATCAAGCGGCATCTGCTGAGGGTCAGTGCTGATTTGCTTGCCGGACCTACACCGGTTTCTGCTACCCGCACTGATGATGCATTGCTCGGAAAAGTGATAGATAAAGACGGGATATGGGCCTGTACTACCTGCGGGGCCTGTACCGATGTCTGTCCCGTATGTAACGACCAGCCCGGCATAATCATCGAACTGAGAAGGAGACTCGTTTACGAAGGGATATTCGATAAGGGGCATCAAAGAGCACTTGAGAGAGTGGCGCGGGACTTCAATCCCTGGGGCATACGGTGGAACAACAGGGCAAAGAACACAGGCGTAGAGGAAGCTAATAAAGAGGATAAGTACGACTGTATATACTGGCTGGGTTGTGTCGCTGCTTTCGATGAGAGGGTAAAAGAAACCGCACAGGCTATGGTGAAGATACTGAAGGCGGCCGGACTAAAATTCGCCATGCTTGGTACGGGAGAAAAATGTTGTGGTGATTTTGTCAGAAGGCTTGGAGATGAAGGCTTGTTTCAGAAATTAGCCGAAGAAAACATCAGTAAAATAAATGAATTCAACTTCGATTTCATTCTTACTCATTGCCCTCACTGTTATAACACGCTGAAAAACGAATATCCTCAGTACGGAGGTAATTTCACGGTAGTCCATCATACTCAATTAATAAATAGCTTGCTAAAGGACGATAAAATACAGTTACAGGAATCCTGGCGGGAGCCAGAGAGAGTTATATACCATGACCCCTGTTATCTGGGACGGTATAACAATATCTATGAAGAACCCCGTCAGATACTGAGCCGGATATCAGGATGCGTCGTCGAATTTCCACGTAATCGCAGGAATAGCTTCTGTTGTGGTGCTGGAGGGGGCAGCGTATGGAGAGAGCAAGAAGAGGGAGATAAGATACACCTGACCAGACTGGAAGAAGGTCTTATGGCTAATCCCCAAACATTAGCTACTGCCTGCCCATTCTGCTTCTTGATGTTTCAGGAAGCTATTCAACTTAAAGGAGACGGAGTAAAGCTGAGAGATATTGCCGAAATTGTAGAAAGCCGTCTTCGTTATTAAGAGTAAGCAGTGTTCGTGTATATTTAGTGCTGAGGTATATATTTAGTCCAAAGTCTCTGCGATAGAGAACCTGCAAGACGAGAAATTGATTACTAATAACTGAAAAGAGTACAATCATATGCGATTGTTTATATTTGAGGTGAAATCATGACCCGCAAATTTGAAAATAAAGTGGCGTTGGTGACCGGGGCGGCTTCCGGGATCGGCCGGGGGGCCGCCCAGATTTTCGCCCGTTATGGCGCCAGCGTTATCGTATCCACGGATGCCAACATCCGCGGCGGCGAAGAAACGGTTAATCTAATCGAATCTGCCAGGGGTAAAGCCACATTTGTAAAGTGCGACGTTTCACGGGCAGACGAAGTCGAGTCCCTGGTCAGGGCGTGCGTGGATACGTATGGGCGACTCGATTTCGCATTCAACAATGCCGGTATCGGCCCGGACGTCAAACGCGTACCCATCGCGAATATCGCCGATTGCCCTGAGGAGTTATGGGACCGCACGCTGGACATCAACCTCAAAGGCGTTTTTCTCTGCATGAAGTACGAGATACGGCAGATGACCAAGCAAGGCTACGGGGCTATCGTCAATACTTCCTCGGTCGGCGCGCTGAAACCGGTGCCGGGATTCTGCGCCTACTCCGCCAGCAAGAGCGGCTTAATCAGCCTCACCAAGACGGCGGCGCTGGAATGCGCCACTTTAGGCATCCGGGTGAACGTTATCCTGCCAGGCCCCACGGAACGTACCAAGCTGTTCGATAACCTTACGAGTTCCATGCCGGACGAAGGGGGGCACATGCTCGATATAATCCCGATGAAACGGCTGGCCACTCCGGAGGACATGGGCGAGGCCGTCGTCTGGCTCTGCTCGGACGAGGCTTCGTTCATCACCGGGCACGCCATGCCAGTGGACGGCGGCATGGCCTCTACATAGGTCACCTGCAACAAAAAGCTAGGAAAATTCAGGAGGCCCCATGACACCAAATAACCACAAAATAGTTGAGACGTTCTGCACCGATGTGTTCATCCGGCAAGATCTCAGCCGGCTGGATGATTATATGCGGGACGATTACATACAGCATAACGAGGACGTACCGCAGGGTAAAGCAGGGTTCCGGGAGTTTTTCGTAAACACCTTCAAAGCCCTGCCGGATTTCCGGTACACCGTCAGGAAAATCGCCGCCGAGGGTGATATCGTGATGGTTTACAGCACCACCACGGCCACCCATACCAGCGGCACATGGCTCGGACAGCCACCCACCGGTAACCGCTTGAACTTTGATGTCGTTGATATCTTCCGCGTTGAGAACGGGATGATTGCGGAGCACTGGGACGTGGCGGACACGCTCAAGCTGTTCACACAACTGGGCATTGCGGAACGGCTGCCGGCTAATCCGGATTAGGGGTATTACGTAAGGTCTTTCAAGGAACCTTTTTAATCCGCGATTTAATAAGAAGTCTGGATGTTACGCCTTCACCATAAGGAGCAGTAAAATACAAAAACTAACACCAAATACAAAAATAATTAAGCGCTGTCACTTTTCGGGGACTTTAACGAAAGCGAAAGCCCTCTTTCTATTTTGAGTATTTTCGCCTAATGCCTTGACAGAAGTTGCCCGTAACCCTCAATCTTCTCGTTTACATTAGCCAGCCTCAATAGATGCCACATGGTCGCCTGATTGCTGGAGATAACCGGCTTTTGCAAATCATACTCTAGTTTCTCAATGACTTCTATGGTGTGCAAAGCAATGCAACTGATAAAAATAGCTTCGCTCTCTGGCTCATGAACCTCACTGGCCAAGCTATATACTGTTTCCTTGGGTACGGTAGCGATTTCAATCGCGTCTTGCAAATTGAGCCATTTTACATTCAGAACTTGTATCCCATGGTCCTCGACAAATTTCTTCTCTGCCATGGCTACCTCTTCAAGATAGGGCACTGCCAATGATATTTTCCTTACTCCCAACTTATTAAAGGCCTCTATCATTGCGGTAGAGCTTGTGGTTGTTGGCACATTGCCGTTTTTCTCTTTCATCTTCTGTATCAACATTTGATCATAGCCGTACCCGCCAGCAAAGCTACCACCAGTGCAGCACATGGCTACTACCGAGGGGCGAGCGTGAGAAATCAACTCAGTTGCATCTGGAACCAGCTGCTCTAACTTCTTGAGAGCTTCAACACCACCCCCAGTAAAAGCAAATTTCTGGTAGTGGCAGGATACTCCCTCTGGTGTCATTAACCTAAATTCGGGTTCAGTTACTATATTTGAGGAAGGTGTTATTATTCCCAACCTAGTACGCCACCCATACATTTACTGGCCTCCTTTGCTTCCAGCCTATATTTATGAATTGCAGATACGTATTGTTTGTACTTTGTTGCCATATACCTACATTTAAGGAAACCTCGATACCTTGCATATTTGCTAATGCTCAATAGGGGATTGGTAATACAAATTATTGGAGTAAAAGAGTAACTGGTTAATGTTTATCTTTCATAGAAATCCTTTCTTCGCCGTCCCTGACGATTTACTACACTCTATTTCCCACTTGCCATCACTAACCCCACCTGGAATCTCTCCCTCTTGAAGCAAGCTTTTATGGCTCAGACATTCGGCACCGTTATACTAGCATTATATAGGAAAAAGGCGTTGAATGAACAATCAGCCAATTTGTGTTGCAGATACCTATGGTTTTTTATCTTGGTGGTAATTGGTAAATCTGGTTCGTCTTGACCTTACCCCGGAATTAGTAGCACCACTGTCTAGAGTCCGATCGCTGTTTCAGCATACTCCTTCGGGGTACTTCCTTTCAACGAGCTGTGTGACCTGACCTCCAATAATTAGTATAGTTATAATGTTAATCAAAGGGCTCTTTTTACCCTAAGGGGGCGCTAATATAGTATTATAGGACTGTCATAGCTGATGAGAAAGAAGGCTAAAAGCATGAAATCGCGAATGAAAAACAAGAGAGAGGAACTGGTCCATTTGTATCAGGTAATGTTGGCTATCCGTCGCTTTGAGGAAAGAGTAGTTGTAGATTACCACAGCGGGGCTATCCCGGGTATAGTACACTCCTATATTGGTCAGGAGGCAGTGGCTACTGGTGTCTGTACCAATCTGCAATTGGATGACCGCATTATCAGCAATCATAGAGGACACGGGCACTGCATCGCCAAAGGTGCAGACCTAAACCGCATGATGGCGGAGATATATGGTCGGAAAACCGGCTACTGCAAGGGGAAAGGCGGCTCGATGCATATCGCTGATTTCAACATCGGTATGCTGGGGGCCAACGGGATTGTCGCCGGTGGCTTGCCCATTGCAGCGGGTGCGGCGCTGGCGGCGCAGCTGGAGGGTGGCGACAGAGTGGTGGTATTGTTTTTTGGTGACGGTGCCACCAACGAGGGCGAGTTTCATGAAGTATTAAACTTGGCCTCGATATGGAAGCTGCCGCTCATCTTCGCCTGTGAGAACAATCTTTATGGTGTGAACACGCCGGTGCAGTACGCCACGGGTCTGGAGCATGTTTCAGAGAGAGCCACCGGCGGGTACGGCATACCCGGTGTCGTCGTTGATGGCAACGATGTGGTCGCCGTTTATGAGGCAACTAAGAAGGCGGTAGCCGGGGTCAGGGCTGGGGGAGGGCCTGTTTTTCTGGAGTTCATGACCTACAGATGGCGCGGTCACTTCGAAGCGCCCGGCATGCCAGACCTCCGCCCGGTCGAAGAACTCGAAGCCTGGAAGGAAAAATGTCCTATAGCTGGTTTAGAGCGGATACTGCTGGAGGACGGCATTGTATCAAGGCAGATACTTGAGGAGATTAACACTCAGGTAATGCAACAGATTGAGAATGCGGTCAGCTACGCTCTGGCCAGTCCCCTCCCCGCGCCCGAAGATGCCCTTGAGGATGTTTATTCTTCCTGAGTGAAATGATAGAACACGAGGTATTGAAAGATGAGAAAGATAAGCTATGAGCAAGCAGCATCGGAGGCCCTGCTGGAGGAGTTCCGCCGGGACGAAAAGACCGTCCACCTGTCCACGGATGTTCCGCCCGACTTGAGGGAGGAATTCGGCGAAGCCAGGATAAGGCAAACACCTATTTCCGAGTCGTCTTTTGTCGGGGCGGCTATAGGTCTGGCCGGTTCGGGTTTCAGGCCGGTGGTTAATGTAAGGATGGCCACTTTTGGCTTCGTGGCCATGGACCAGTTCGTCAACCAGGCGGCTAAAATAACCTATATGTTCGGCGGGCAGGCCAGATTCCCAATCGTATATCGCATGACCGTAGGTGCCAGCAAATCATTCGCCGCCCAGCATTCAATCAGCCCTTACTCAATGTATATGAATGTTCCTGGCCTGAAAATTATTCTGCCAGCCACCCCATATGATATAAAGGGACTGATGAAGACTGCCATTAGGGATAATAATCCGGTTATCTGCTTTGAGCACACGGCTCTAGAAGAAATAGAGGGAGAAGTACCGGAGGATGAATATACTATTCCTTTTGGTCAGGCTGTAATCAGGCGGGAAGGAGCCGATGTAACTGTTGTAGCCCTGGCCAACATGGTGCACGAGACTCTGACTGTGGCTGAAGAGATGAAGCTAGAGGGGATATCGATCGAGGTAATTGACCCATGTACGCTTATCCCTCTGGATAGGGAAACTATCAAGGCTTCAGTGGTGAAGACGGGCAGACTGGTGGTGGTCGATGAAGCCTGTATTACATGCGGGGCAGCCGCCGAAATCACTGCACTGGTGGTCGAGGATGAGCGAATTTTTAGACGTTTAAAGTCCTCTCCAAAGCGGGTATGCGGCCTTGATGTACCAATCCCATATAGTCCGCCTATGGAACAATATGCTCTGCCCAGCCGTGATAAAATTAAGGCTGCTTTAAGAGAGACTATGACTTAGCTTATATTATCGCGAGTAATCACATGGGCTCGGTAGTACCATTCATGAAATTTAATAAAAGAACGTATAGGAACATAAAAGAATTATTTAGCGACTTGTGGTTTCCAATCAGAAACAGGAAGCGATTGAAGGAAGTAACCAATAAGGGATTGATATCACCTGCCTTCCGGGAAAGGCTCATGCTGGCTGTCACCGCAGTAGACGGCTGCCGCTATTGTTCCTACTTCCATGCTAAGCAAGCGTTGAAAAGTGGGCTTACTCCAGAAGAGATTAGCCGGCTACTATCAAGAGATGTTGATAACTGCCCAGTGGAGGACGCTGTGGCCGTAATTTATGCGCAGCACTGGGCTGAATCCGATGCTCATCCTGACCCCGAGGCTGTCCGAAAGTTGCATCAGACATACGGTGTTGAAAAGACAGAATTCATTCACTTAATGCTCCGGATGATTCGGCTTGGCAACCTATTAGGCAACTCGTGGGACTATTTACTATATCGAATATCGTTCGGTAAGTGGCGAGGATAGGTCTGCACAATCTAGCTTATCATGTTGTGGGGTATCGACATGACCAAGGTGATGATGAAAGTATTTGGCCAGCCGACTCTTTCAAATACTTCTTGACTAACCGGGAGTAGCACATTTCGCTAATCAATTTAATCAAGGGCACTACCATTCTTTGTCGTCGCTACCGCAATAATTGCAGTTATATTTTTCTTGCACTGTAAAACAGGAAGGTGTATAAATAATACGGTAATTGATCAGTTAAAAAAATAAATAAACTGTGTAGAGGAGTAAAGATGAAGATAAGAGCCGCCGTTCTGCGAGAATATGGTGTACCGATGGAAATCGAAGAATTAGAGCTTGCTGAGCCCCGTGAAAAAGAGGTGCAGGTAAAGATGCTGGCCTGCGGGTTCTGCCACTCCGACGCGTCTTTATGGCTGGGCTACATACCGCAGGATGTACCGATGGTTCCCGGTCATGAAGCCTGTGCCGTGGTGGAGAAAGTGGGGCCGGGCGTTACGAAGCTGAAGCCGGGCGACCGTGTCATCGGCTGCTGGATGGTGCCCTGTGGGCACTGCTTCCAGTGCCGGAGGGGACGTCCCAATCTCTGTGAGACAAGCGCCAAATTCTTCCAGGAAGGTAATCTACTCGACGGCACGTCACGGTTGACGGATAAGAATGGCAAGAGGGTTGGACTGGGCAGTTTTGTTGCCGGCTTTGCTACCCATAGCATCATGCCTGAGATCGGTGCAATTAAAGTGCCCGAACATATCAAGCTGCCCGCTGAGCAGCTTTCCCAGCTCGGTTGCTCGGTGGCTACGGGTTGGGGTAGTGTCGTCAACGTGGCACAGGCCCGCGAAGGCAACTCGATAGGCATATGGGGTTGTGGCGGCATCGGGTTGAATGCCATCCGCTTCGCGGCGCTGCGCAACTGTAACCCGGTAGTCGCTGTCGACCTCGAAGAATCTAAAAGAGATATTGCTATGGAGTTTGGGGCTACCCACTTTATTGATTCCAGTAAAGATGACCCGATTCCTATAATCAAAGGCCTCACGGACGGAGAAGGCCTGGAGTTTGCCATTGAGGCCACCGGCGACCCTGGAGCCCAGGTACAGGCATGGTATGCATTACGCGCCGCCGGGATGGTTGTGGCTATCGGCATAACCTCTATCGATTCGACAACTGGTATTCCCATGTTTTACGCGCCGCTGCATGCCAAGACGATAAGAGGCACCCTGTACGGAGAGACTCATCCTACGGAAGACCTGCCCATTCTGATGGAGGTTATGAACACCGGGATCTTGAAGACCGATAAACTGATTACCAGGTTGATTACGCTGGATGACCTTGATGAGGTGCGGGAGGCAATACTTGCCAGGAAAGTCGTCGGGCGCTGGGTAATACAATACGATTAATATAGCCAGTATAGCCTGTAGCGTATAAAAGCGGATAAGCTTACGCTTGTCCTGCTGTCTCCCTCTTTCGCAGTCTGCCCGTGTGGTCAGCCGCCTTTATTGCAGAAATAATTACTTCTTGGCTAACTGGTATCAGTTCGTTGTGTACCGGGTTATCCTTATCCATGGTAACCTCGGCAACTTTCGCCAGAGCCGAATCCGAGACATTCGGTAGCCCTATTTCGGCTAACGTTGTCGGCAATCCCACTGATTCACAAAAAGAATAAACCTCATCGATAATTTCCTTTTTTCTGTCTGTCAGAAACAGTGATGCTTGCGTTCCGAAGGCGACTATTTCGCCATGCAAGTAATTTTCAGTTTCTTTGAGAGCCGTAAACCCTATCTGGATACCATGCGCCCCCGCCAGACCACAACTCTCAAAACCCAGCCCGCTCAAAAGGGTATTCGCTTCAACAATATGTTCCAGGGCTGGTATAACAGAATGTGTCTCGCAAGCTCTTTTAGCGGCCAGGCCATACTCCATAACTACATGATAACAGAGTTGAGCCAGGGAATAGGCAGTCATTGAACCTATATCATCTGAAGAAGTCATATTAGGGGCGTATTTCGCCTGACATGACTCGGCCTCAAACCGCGTGGACAAAGCATCTCCCATACCGGCAACTAAGAATCTCACCGGGGATTCGGCAATTATCTTCGTATCCACCAGTACTGCATCAGGATTACGTGGATGCTCCATGGGTCTATCGTATACTCCATCCGGAGTATAAATCACAGATACCGCACTGCAAGGTGCATCGCTGGAAGCTATGGTAGGAACAATAATCAGGGATATCCGCAACCTGTTTGCCACCGCTTTGGCAGTATCTATCACCTTGCCTCCGCCCATGCCGACAACCACCTCGCAGTTTGTTTTACCAGCTAATTCTATTATTCTGTTTATCTCATCATCGCAGCATTCACCTTGGAATCTCTCAGGGAACACCTGCGCATATTCGGCAATATCCTCTCTAGAAGCGGGGAGAATCTTGCCATAAACGGTATTGCTGCATAGTATAAAGGCAACCTTGCCCAATCTGGCAATTTCGGGTCCTAGTCTCCTGATAGCACCATAGCCCTGTATGTAACGTCCGGGAAATATTGTTGTACTCATTATTGTATACCTCGCCGGTGAATATGGTTAGTGAGTTCTCCGATATCATCAGGTACATTCACCTTTCCAGGCAAATTACCTATCAGACTATGCTAATACTACAAATATCCCTTTATTCTCTAGCATTGCCCGTTACTTCTACGTATACATCTGTCACCGCTTTAGGTAGGTATATATCCCGCCGGATTTGATTCTTTCAGGGTGCCAGCTCCGGGCATGACCACCATTTGAATATGAGGCTTATTCACCTTCTTCCAGGTTAATGGCCCGTGTGTAACCCCCTTAGGTATAAAAAGCGCCGAAGTCTTGTCAATAATTATTTTATCATCACCAACAACAAACTCAATCTCAGCGCCTAAATCCTCTGGATTTTCAGGATCGGCACCAATGTGTAACACCAGCTCATTATAATCATGAGTATGCCTGTCTATATGAGGGTTAGGTTCCGGCATCTCGTATATCCAGCCTATTTCGATGTATGTGTTGCTCCCGGGCACAAGGTCATCGCTCATGTAAGTCATAGTAGGGTTTTGCCGCCCCTTAATCTCTTTACCCTCGCCTACTTCGTATTTGGGTACGTTTACTAGGTTTTTCTGGTAATTTTTTTCTGCCATTGAAATACTCCTCTCTTCAAACGTAAATATATTTAATTATATAATACTCACCTGATTATATTATGGTCATACTGCAAGGTAATTGTCCATTCGATATAATTTCGCAGGCATATCTTGTATCTCTTGATAAAAAGTGCTCGTATGTTTTATAATAAGAAATCCCAATCTATAGTCCAGTACTTATTGATGTACTCGTGCGTTATGATATAGTAAAGAGAGATTCATTTGCGGAATATGTTGACAACGTAATTTTTTTGGTGTTAACATGCGTTATAACGAATTGTCGAGATTCGATTGAAAATAGTCCGGCAATAGCTATGTTGAACAGCTCTTATACATTCAAGTGAGTTTTCATGCGTAAGGAGAAATAATTATGACATGATGAAAAAAATGATGTGGGGTAATAGCTTAATAGTGAATTTATAATAGATGAAGGAGGTAGATACTAATGATGAAAAAACTGGCATTTATTATCCTGTCCTTAGTTTTAATAAGCGGGCTGGTACTTAGCGGTTGTGCTGAGCCAGCTCAGGAACCTGCCCCGGCCCCGGCACCTGCCCCCACCCCGGCACCAGCAACTGGACCTGAAGAGATACTTCTGGGTGCCATCAATTCCATGACTGGTATTGAGGCTATGGTGGGTAATGAGCACAGGTGGGCGTATCAGCAGGCGGTTGATGACATCAATGCGGCAGGTGGTGTATACGTAGAGGAGCTCGGTAAAAGTCTGCCTATGAGACTTATCGTGGTGGATGATAAGAGTGCGGTTGATGGTGCGGCGGCAGCCGCGGAAAAACTCATCAAGCTGGAAAAGGTAGACTTTGTCCTGGGCACTGTCAACACTCCAGGAAACACTTCCGGTGGCGCCGTGGCTGAGAAGTATAAGAAGCTCTTTATCACCACCACTTTCTTCCCGGAGATGTTTGCGGAGAATCACTTCACGTGGGTTGCAGACTCGTTCTTTTCTATTGCCAAGCTGGCGGGCAGCGCAGCGGGGTGTCTGGATGCAATTCCTGCAGACCAGAGACCGGAGAATTTCTGCGTCCTGGTCGGGGACAACCCGGATGGCCATGGCTTTGGAGAGGGAGCTAAGGCAACCCTGGAGGCATATGGTTACAATCTGGCCCTGTACGAGCCATTTATTGAGGGAACGAAGGACTTCTCCTCGTCCATTCTCAGAATGAGGGCGGCTGATGTTGACGGGTTAATCACTTTGATTAGTTCGACCGACGGCATGACGCTAATACGCCAGATAAAAGAGAATAACTATAATCTGAAGTATATCTGGGGCGCGAAAGGGTTCTGGCCCATCGAGTTCGGTGAAGCCCTGGGCGCAGAAGCTGATTACATTGTCAGTGACGGGCACTGGGCCGAGGCTTTGGGGGCTCCAGGGTCAAAGGAGCTTGGTGACAAGTATCGAGCCGAATTTGGCCCGACGAAGTACTCGGTCACCATCGGGAACTTCTACTCCCTTGTCCAGGCTCTCGCCCAGGCTATCGAGGCGGCCGGTTCGCTTGACTCAACCAAAGTCAGGGATGTCTATTACAGTGGTACATTCGTGGCTAAAGATACTACCGAAGGCGACCTTGCCTTCAACACCGATGGACTGGCTGAATTCCCGGCGGTGGCACTGCAGTGGATGGGTGGAGAACGCATGCCGGTTTTCCCCATATCTCCGGACGTGTGGACCCTCAAGTTGATGCCGCCCTGGGATGAGCGGTAAAAACAGGCATCTAGATTTAATCCTTATGGTATGAACCTTAGGTTTGCCCCCGGCAATTACTAAAAATCGGGAAAGCCGGGGGTAAACTTTTAGCTGGCTGATGTGAAAGTACCGCTAATATTAACTAGCGGTGAGGTGATATCCTGTCCTTAAGCCCCATGATGCCTGTAGGCATAAACTTCATAACGAGGATGATAATTATACCTGACAGCATCGGGTGTATCTGCCCCACGTAGACATCGCCGTAGGTAAAAAGCGCCCCCACCACAAAAGCGCCGATGATGGGGCCTAAAATCGTCCCGTTGCCCCCCAGTACGCATATAAGAATAGGGAGGAACATCCAGTTAAGGTTCATCACAGCCGGAGGGCTGACAATAAACAGGTAATAAGCAAACAAGCTGCCGCAAAGCCCCATTATAAAAGACCCGATGGCAAA
>CAZLEY010000012.1:0-53775 GCA_964558675.1 uncultured Dehalococcoidaceae bacterium
GCCATTTACTTTCTATTACATGCCATACCTGGTATACACGTTAAAGAATTATAGCCCGGTGGTCTTTTATGAGAAACTCATTGATATGGTTTCTTACATTTCTTCCGGCAGTATGCTCCTGAAAAGACTAAAGAACGTTCCTGCCCCATTCCCATCCGGATACAACTTAGTTAAAACTCTGGGTAACAGGCAAATGATTGGGAGACTTCGCAATATATTGAATTTATTAAATACTAATAAACAATTCAGAGCTTTTCACGAACATGAGACGGATGTTTTACCGGAATTTTATCACCGCCAATATGAGCGTTTGCTGGGCCCTTATGCTACCCTTATGTCTCGCCAAGAACGTAAACCTATACTGGTTAGTCATAAAAAGAATGAGGTTTAGTCCTAGGCCTAAAGCGGCGGACATTATTAACCGGTAAATGAAGTGTTGCATTTCCCTTTCACATTTTCGAAGGTTACAAGATAGCGTGATGTGCAATATTTGGTTAAGCTTGAACACTGGTTATCGCTGTTGCCATTGCGGAATTAGTTGTTATAATAGATTCTGAAACTGAGAGTAGGACTCATTCTGTTGATGAATCGCTCCACCTATCAAAATCACTGTCAGGTACGCGCCTTTATCGCATGGGCTACTCCCCTGGCCAGTGGCGAGCGGCTGTTGTCCCATGGGTGGGATAGCCCAAAGTGGGGTAAATGGTCATGTGAGTCACTTTTTGATGCATATCTCCGGTTTAAGTGGCGATTCTCCGTGACACTACCTGGGGAGTCTCATGTAACCGAAGGTTGGTCATTCGACGAAAACGTCAATGTGCTTGACAGACTGAAGCGTATGCTTCGGGAGAATGCTGACAAGGGCGATACTAATAACTTCCTCAAGGCAGCCATTGCCGTTGTCCAGTGGGGCGGCGTATATCGCAATATAAGGAGGTTACGTGATTTAGGGCAGGGAGCGCTCTCCCAGCTCTGCGCAGCCGCAGAGCAACTCGATCCGAAAAGCGCGGACACAGAGAATCTTTCAGTTGTGACAGACATGAACTCCGGCTTCAGCAAGATATATTCCCTCCTCGTTGACGACCTTCCGATCTACGACAGTCGAGTTGCGTGTGGGTTAGGATTCCTTGTCTGGAGCTTCTGTCAGGAGAAAGGCTTGAAGAAGGTGCCGGAGCAACTTACTCTCGGCCTCCCCCCAAGCCGAACAAAAACCAGCCGGGACCCCTCTGCTGGTTCTCTTCAATTTCACAAACTCAGGTGGGGAGAAAAGAAAAAGTACGCAGCCTCCAATTTGAAGGTCGCCTGGCTACTCGAACCCTTAGCTGAGCGAGGCCTCTTCGGAGAATTGCCCACCGGATTACGGCTCTTGGCGTTGCAGTCTGCACTTTTTATGATCGGATATGAGGCTCCAGAGCAGGGCTGCCTACGAAGCTGAGCTTCAGGCAATCACCTTTGGTCCGTAAGTCAGTTAACAAAAGGGCGGATTGTTCGATAGCGGCAGGCAGCTCATCCTTTTACCAGTTGTTCTATTAACCTAATGATTCACCAGTAGCGACAAAACGGAAATCATTCATCGTGAGAAAAGCTACAAACCCACTCCTAAAACCTTGTGAAAATTCACGACATCTACGCTTTTTTAATATAAACGGCTAACAAAAACTGCTGTTATTTCACCGAGGTCGGCGCGGTTGCGAAAGGTATGCTGTCACTATAGCCTTCAACAGTTTCAAAGCCAGTTTGTCGTATGCTCCGTAGCTGGCCTCTTTCATTATGTCGGTATACTAACTCCCCAACTGGTTCGGCAGTGTGGCAGAGCCTTTCTCGACAATGGGAACTCTCACCACAGAGTCTGAAGTTTACTCCCTAACCCCACAAAAACGAAGGCTTTGCCCGACTTAGCTCCGCTTAAAGGTAGCCAACCCATTCAAGCCTTTTTTTCTTCTGGATCGTTAACCCCCAGCCTGTAAACGGGTTCATCAGGTCAATCAAGTCTGGTTTTAAGGTATCGCCCACCTTGTTAGCAAGTTCGGCGGAATCTCTCTAATCAAAAGCCCTTGACAGCTTACCCATTCCGATATAAAATTAGCTAAAAGGTTAAACTTAGAAGAAACGGGGCGAGCGATGTTTGCTTGCCCCGTTTCTTCTTTATTGGGAGTTGAGCTTATAATGGCGCTCTACGCGAATGACTTTTCTAGTAGCGGTTGTAGCCCTCCTCAAGGCGAAGGGAGGGAATTGTGGCGGAGCTAATTATAGAAAAGACCAGAATACTGATTGCCGACGACCACCACATGGTGCGCCAAGGCATCCGGCAACTATTGGAGCGTGAAAATGACTTCGAGGTTGTCGGCGAGACGGATAACGGCTTGGAAGCGGTCAGATTGGCCCACGAACTAAATCCCGAAATTATCATCATGGAAGCCCGGATGCCCAAGCTCAGCGGCGTCGAAGCCACCAGGCGACTCAAGCTAGAACATCCCCAGGCCGCCGTTCTGATCCTGACCGACTCCGATGACGACGAATACATTGCCGGACTCATAGGGGCCGGCGCCGCCGGCTACCTGCTGAAAAGCGCCCATGGCGAGGAACTGGCGCAGGCCATCCGGCTGGTGCGGGCTGGGCAGTTCGTCTCCGCCCCGATGGTCGTGCAGAAACTATACAGGCGAGCGACCCAGCGACCGTTGGCGGTCACTTCTATCGAACACTTAACACACCGCGAAATGGAGGTGCTGAAGCTGGTAGCCAGGGGAATGAACAATCGCGACATTGCCGGTGAACTCGGCATCTGTCTGCGCACAGTCAAGAGCCACCTTGAGACTATCTTCTCCAAAATAGGCGTAAATTCCCGAACCGAAGCGGTGCTGGAGGCTATGAAGCACGGCTGGGTTAGCCTTGAAGACCAGGAGTGAGGTTACTTTTTAAAAGTATGACTTAGATTTACTTGAGTCCCTTCGGTCTACGTTGGCGAGGACGAATAGTAGTGTACCCGCATTTAAGACAATGCCACTTCTGGTGTCTGCCATACTTACCAAACTTAATCATCTCTCTACTGTAACAATTAGGACACACAGCCATAGTGTACTCCCATTAATTCAGGTTTATCACTAAATGTAGTTACGTTTACTATTGTTTTACCCATTGACAAATCTTGCAAAATATGATAGTGTCTTAATTGAGGAGTGGGGAGAGGGACTAGCAACTTGGCGGGAGCAGTCCCTCCCACTTTGTTGGCGGCGTGCTGGAAGTGGCATACAGGCCGAGCTTGGAACTCGGTGGCCTCGTGCCTTTGGGCGTTCAAATCGCCCCGCCGCCAAAAAGAGGGGCGATTTGTATGCAACATTATCATTATAACATGCATGTAAAGTCCTTTTCATATAGGAGGTTACCATGCCAGTAGCAAAAAGATGGACTACATACAATCCGGCGAACATGAACAGGATACCTAGCGGGATATGCGGCATGTACGAAATTGCAAACCGCAACAAGACCATAATATATCGTGGAAGTAGTGATGGCAGAATAGGAGTAAAATCACGTCTGTTATCGCACCTCGTAAATAGAAGATTCCCTTCTGCCAGATACTTCCGATACTCCGAAGCTGGCTTACTAGACACTGGCCTAGATATGGAAGCTAGACATACCCATCGTGCTGGCAAGCCTAAACAAATGAAGCGTGCTCCTGTTTATAGAAACTTCTTTGATTTGTGGTGATTCAGACTTGGAGTATTAAGCGGGTACTACCGCCTTGACAGCCCATAGGCGGCGTGTGATAGACTTTTGAACGTCACCCCGTTATATTGCATGTCCAGAGGAAACATGAAAAGCGTTGAGACTACAGAGCTCAGCACCAGGCGGGGGACTTTTGACCGAGGGGACAGGGAATACAACATGACACCCTGTCACGGTGGAGATCGTGGGTTCAAATCCCACCGGGGTCGCCAGTACAACATTCACTATGGTATACCATCATATAATGAGAGAACTGGCGTTCGCACCGGGAAAGCCGTGTGACTGGAAGTAATCCCGAACATTGAAATAGAGCCGCTACTTATTCTTTATTCAAATTCTGGAGAAACCTCTGGGCAGCCATACCAGCTGTAGCCCCATCGCCGGCTGCCGTGGCTACCTGCCTGGGTGAGCCACTTCTGATGTCACCGGCGGCGAAGATTCCGGGAATCTCTGTCTCCATACATTCGTTCACGACAACCTGCCGCTGACTGTCCAGGGGTACGACACCCTCAAGGTAAGCTGTATGGGGGTCGAGTCCAACGTGAACCAGAACGCCATCCACTTTCAGAGTCCCTTTTTGTCCGCTTCCCTCTTCAAGAAATTCAATCGCCTCAATCTGACTATCGCCCACTATCGTCTCGACCTTTACACCACAGCGTATTTCAATCTTCTGGTTTTCTTTAGCTCTATCCTGAAGGACCGCGGTAGCCGTGAGCTCGGGCAACACCTCGATAAGGATAACCTTTGAGGCCAGGTTCGCCATGTAAAGGGCTTCGGTAACGCCGGCATCGCCGCCGCCACACACCGCGAGCACGCGGTCGACGAACTCGCCACCATCGCAGAAAGCGCAGTTAATAACGCCATTTCCCCGGAACTTCTCTTCACCGGGGACACCCAGCTTCTTGGGGATAGAACCCCCGGCGATAATTACCGCCCCGGCCGTGTAATTAGAGCCGTCAAGGCAGTTTACCCACTTGCTGCCCGGGGAACTCTGAAGTGTTGTTGCCTCGGCCCGCTCTATCTTCAATCCGTACTTGGCTGCCTGATTTTTCATTTCCATGCCAAGCACAGAACCCACCACACCATCGGCAAAACCGGGGTAATTTTCTATATACTCCACATTCATAATGTAGCCGCCGACACTCTCCTTCTCCAGAAGGAGCGTCCGCCAATTACCCCGACTCAGATACAAACCGGCTGTCAGGCCAGCCGGCCCGCCGCCGATGATGACAACATCCCAGTCAGACATATCAAGACTCCTCTCCTCTAGTAGAGACAGTAACAGACGCTATGTCCCTTGATGTATTCTTTCCCTAGAGCGAGCCAGCCTTTGTAAGCGTGGCTCCGTTGACCGGCCTGGTCAGAATTGCTATGCGGTTATACGGCGGTATCCGGTAGTAGCTGAACGAGAACGCGCAGCCCGGCGCGCCACCGGCGACAAAGAAATGGAGGTTATCCGGCGATATGAGAACCGGCACCATTCCTCCCGGTTTCAGGGCGGCTTGGAAGACGGCCTTACGGTCGGCCGGGACGACGCCCAGCTCAATGCCTCCCTGTATGCCTTTTGTGTCCTCCGGATTGAGCTCCTCGTACTGTACCGCCGCCCGCTGGTAGACTTCCTGCTTCAGGCTTTCCTGGTCAAAGCCCATTTTCTTAAGCTCGGCAGCCAGTTCCGGGAAAAGTACAATCATGTGATTATGCGCTCCGCCGCCGGAGCCAAGCACCGGCCCCACACCCTTGCTACCCCACATAAATAACGACCGACGGTCTCTCCTTATAAGGTCATTTACCATATTGTCCAGTATCTCTTTAGCCGTCCAAGTCCCTATCATACCGCCATAGAAGTTCTGTATTGGACCGAAACCGTAAGTCGTTGCCACGGTCACGCAGCTATCTCCCGCCTTAAAGCCCTTACTCGCATGGTACGGCTCCCACGGACTGAGGTCGGCGTTTTCGGCGAAGGTATAAAAGGTATGCGGTGATATACGTCCGGTCAGCGCCATATCGTTCTTGGCCGGCCAGGTCTGGCCGATATTGAGCGTAGCCAGCCTTACGGCACGACCGATAGTATTATTGGGCCGCCATCCGTGACCCAGAAAGCCTATACCGGACTCCATTTTAATTTCCTTAGCAATGGGCCCGCCTACCACTATCAGGAGCGTGAAAGAGCCCGCCGATGCCAGGATGTGCAGGTCGTCGTAGTCCTTATCGGTCAGGGCCTCCATGGCGGCTATGATTACAGGAAAGTATTCCGGCCTGGCCCCGGCCATCACCGCATTAATAGCAATCTTTTCTATCGTGGCGACGCCCTGCTTGGGATTTACCTTACCTATTGCTTCCTGGGGAGAACGGCTCGTTCCCGACAGCATCCACCTGACGCGCTCCGGCGTGGGAGGGACCATCGGTAAGCCATCGCCCCAGCGATTATCAAGGAATACCCGGTTGAACTCTTCGGCGGCTTCCAGGTATGACTCCCCGGTAACGGTAATCTCCGCCGGTTCATCCTCCTCCACTTTCTGTCCGGGGGGATTTTCCTCATCGGGTGTCAGGGGAGCGGTCAACGCATCAATTAAGTCGTCAAAGACAGACTCAACCAGGGGCCTGATGGTCTCAACACTCCCCCGCAGCTTGTAAAATTCCGCGGAGCTTATCTTACAGCGGCGTACCGCGGGCATGGCGTTATCCATCGAGGCTGATTTGGCGTCTTCGTCAAATGTATCGCAGTTGATAAATACCCCGGGCTTGCCGAGTTTCTCCAACTTGACTGTGCCGGCCACGCCGACAAATGTGCACGACCCTCAGTCGCCCACAGCATATACGAAGGTATCTATTTCTTTCACCCAGGCATCGACATCATCATCCCTGATTTCAAACGCACCCCTCAGCAGATTGGTTGTTGCCGTGGGATACCGCTCTTTCAGCAGTTCCTCGAACACGGTATAGAAGTTATCCAGACCCGGTTTGCTATTCCAGTAAAGCCCGACTCTCTTGCCCGCTAAATCCCCGACACGATGCGCCGGCACTAAGGCCGGTTGGGACTCAATCAAGCCCCGCGGGTTAAGCAATTCCAATTCCACCATCTTTTCACTCATTGGCTACTCCTTTACTGTGAAATTAGCCTGGGCAGACAGGCCATTTTGATAAGAGGCAATAAAACAACTTCCATATTATGACCACCCCGATTCTGAAATGTCAACACAAAAACTTTCCTTGAGGATAGAAGTAAATACACTATTTAATATATGATATTATAACAGTAGCGGGGAGCACGAATTAGATGATTATTAAAAAGAGACCGATGATAGCTATTACCATGGGAGATGCCGCCGGCATCGGGCCGGAGATTGTTATCAAAGCACTACAGTCAAAGGATATCTACGATACGTGCCGCCCCCTGGTAGTCGGCGAAGGCACCATTATTTCTAACGTCATAAAGTCACTGAGCAATCCGCTGAAGTTAAGCCCGGTCAAGGCATTGGAAGAGGCAAAAGGCAGCTTCGGCGCTATCGACCTCATTGACCTGCACAATCTCGACAGCAAGGATGTTATTACGGGCCAGGTATGCAGAGCCTGCGGCAAGGCAGCTATGGAATACGTTTCTGAAGCCGCCCAGATGGCCTTGCAGGGTCGTGTCAAAGCCATAGTAACAGCGCCAATAAATAAGGAAGCAACCGTGCTGGCGGGGTACGGGGACGTGGGGCACCTGGAATTCCTGGCGCGTCTCACCAAGTCTACCGAATACGCCACCATGCTGGTATCCGGTCCGCTGCGGGTAGTGCATCTGACCACCCATTACCCACTGAAAGATGCCTGTAAGCTGGTGACCAGAGAGAGAGTCCTGGCCAGGCTGAGGCTGACTCATGATTCCTTCCGACAGTGGGGAACCAGTCAACCAAGTATCGCTGTCGCTGCGCTCAATCCACATGGCGGTGAAGGAGGCCTGTTCGGTTCGGAAGAAATAGAGCAGATTATACCGGCTATAAGGGAAGCACAGGAGTCTGGTATAGACGCCCGGGGGCCATTTCCTGCCGATACGGTCTTTAACCGGGCAATCGCCGGAGAATTCGATGCCGTCCTCGCCATGTATCACGACCAGGGGCATATACCCATCAAGGTATATGGCTTTGAGAAAAGCGTAAGCATCGCCATGGGACTGCCTTTCATACGCACGTCCGTCGACCACGGCACCGCTTTCGATATCGCCGGGAAAGGCATCGCCGACCCTCAGAGTCTTGAAGAAGCCATCAAGACAGCCGTTAGATTATCGGAAGGGCAGGGACTGTTAGACTAACAGCACAGTTGAGTGGTAAACAGTGATTCCCATAATATTAAACGCCAGATTGCGTGATGGGTTAAAAATACAGGTAATTTTGCAATCAATCAGTTGAACCGTGTATATTAGTTAGGCAGCAGCGGAAAGAGTACAACCAGGTACGGCCGCCCAGCTCGCAGAATTATCGGACACCTGCTCAGGAAGCTATTGTCCCAAAATTATAGGAATTTCAGGAGGACTAAACGAGTGGAAGAACACAAAAAGGATAAGAGAAAGTTTGTGGTGCCACAAAAACCGATTCCAGCGGAAGACATCAAGGAAATATTTAATACAGATGTGGTGGTGGTGGGCGCGGGGACATCCGGGAAAGCCGCGGCGCTATCAGCCGCCGAGGCAGGCGCCAAGGTAATACAGATTGATAAGCACGTTACTTACCGGTGGGGTGGTGGCATGATAGCCGCTATCAACAGCAGGTTGCAGAAAAAAGAGGGAATCGTGCTGGATAAAGACGAAATCTGCCGGCAACTCATGCGGTATGGAGCCAACAAGCCCGACCAGAAGCTATACAGGGTCTGGACAGAAAACAGCGGGGCGGTCATGGACTGGCTGATGGATATGACCGACGCCGATGGTATAAAGACGATAACATACCAGTGGCCACGGCCGGCCGGCTACGACCCGAAGAAGGAATACTACCCGGATTTCCCGGTATGCCACATGCACACTGACGGTAAGACCCCGGGGCTCAACCACAGCCTTGCGCTGGAATGCGTCCAGAACCGCGCGCTGAAGCTCGGGGTTGACATCCGCTACCAGACTCCAGCCGTGCAACTGATAAGACAGCAAAACGGCCGGGTTACCGGCGTTATCGCCCGTAATAAAGCCGGGCACTATGTACAGTTTAATGCCCATAAGGCTATGATTCTCAGTACGGGAGATTACGGGAATAATCCCTGGATGATGGAGAAATACTGCGCCCCTGCCGCGGAGGTCGCCCGCGAACGCAACATTTACATGACCCGGAACAAGGACCTGGAGGATGCCCCGGAACCGCTCAACGTCGGTGACGGGCATCAAATGGCCATGTTGATTGGTGCGGTGATGGAGCAGGCACCTCACGCCCCGATGTCCCACGCTACGGTAGGTGCCTCGGGCGCTAACTCGTTTCTGCGAGTAAACATCGACGGCGAGCGATACGAAAACGAAGACGTGCCCGCCCAGAGCAGCGCTAACTCAATTGTCCGTCAGCCCGGTAAAAGGGTCTGGCAGGTGTTTGACAGCAACTGGGAAACGGATATAAAGAAAATGGGCGTGGGCCTGGGCACATTCTACGAAGCCACCGATATGATTCGGGCACAGGTTGAGGAGCTGACGGTAAAGGCGGACACTATCGAAAAGCTGGCGCGGAAAATGGAGGTGCCCGCCGCTACTTTCAAGGCTACGGTAGACAGGTACAATGAACTGACCAGAATGGGCAGGGACCTGGACTACGGCAAGCGTCCTGACCGGCTTACGCCCATAGAGAAACCACCATTCTACGCAGGCATAATCGAGCAGCATATACTGGTGGTTCTGGGAGGCGTTATAACGAACACCAGGTTCCAGCCGCTGGATAAAGACAGAAAAGTTATCCCGGGACTATACATGTCCGGGAATACCATCGGCAACCGTTTTGCGGTAGACTATCCCACGATGTGCGCCGGCCTCAGCCATGGCTATGCCTGGATGAGCGGTCGCCTTAATGGCCTGAGCGCCGCCGCCGAGAAGGTCTAAAGCAGGGGGCGATTTCGTTGCTTATCACCGGCCTTGTTGTCCGGGTATAACACACCCTTTTGATTCACGCCGTTTCCTGAAGAATTCTCTGGGCGGAGATAGCCGCCATAGCGCCATCGCCCACCGCCGTAACTACCTGCCGGGGTGAACCGCTCCTGATGTCACCGGCGGCCAGCACGCAGGGCACTTCCGTCTCCATTTTATCGTTTATGATAACCTGTCCATAGCTATCCAGGGGAACAATACCGTCCAGATACTCTGTATTGGGGTCCAGGCCGATTTGAACCAGGACACCGTCCACCTTTACCGTCTCTTTCTTCCGGCTGGCAGTATCCAGGCATTCTATCGCCTCGACCTTACCGTCGCCGATTACAGCCTCAACCTTGACACCGCAGCGAATTTCCAGCTTTGGATTGGACAGAGCCCTTTCCTGAAGGACTGCCGTGGCGGTAAGCTCCGGCATGGCCTCAATAAGGATGACTCTGGAGGCTATTTTCGCCATGTAAAGAGCCTCAGTAAGGCCGGAATCGCCACCTCCGCACACCGCCACCACCTGGTCGGCAAAGCTGCCGCCGTCACAGAAAGCGCAGCTAAAGACCCCCTTCCCTTCCAGTTCATCCTCACCGGGAACGCCCAGCTTTTTATGTCGAGAACCGCCGGCGATAACGACAATGTTGGTGGTATAACCCTGGCCTCTGGCACAACCAACCCAGCGTGTACCGGAAAAAACCTCAAGGCCGGTCACCTCAGCCAGTTCCATCTGAAGTCCGTATTTCTCGGCCTGTTTCACCATCTCCGAGGCAAGCTGTGCACCACCGATACCCTCCGTAAATCCGGGGTAATTCTCTATCAGTTCTACATTCCTGATGTAGCCGCCGAAGCTGTCTTTATCCAGAAGGAGAGCCCTCCGATTGGCATGGCTCAGATACAACCCGGCGGTCAGACCCGCCGGGCCGCCGCCGATAATGACGACATCCCAGTCAAACATGTCCTGACTCCGTTAATCACAGACTTAATACCTTACATATGACGGGACTATATTCTTGTATCTGGCCACCAGCTTATCCCAGTTCCCGGGCAGCTCAGCTTTTTTGGTCACGGGCGGCGGTCCACCCTGCATGAAACCCATCCAGGAGCCGAAGCCGCCAAAGACAAAGACCTGAACCGGGTCGGGGTCGCGGGGACTGGGACGGAATATTTGAGGACCAAGGCCGGGACCGGTAACGTTGCCGCGGTCGAAAGGCTTATCGGTTTTTAATCCGAGCCTGGGAAAGTAATCATCGGGGACAATCGTATTCTTAACGATATACTCCTTGATGGCTTTCTTCGTCCAGCCCCGGTCAGCGAAGGACTTGGCATGGGCCGGTGTCAGCAGAAGACCGAACAGCCCCATGCGCGCCGGCGAAACACTGCCAACGACGGTAGCCAGTATGCCCTTATCATCCGTACCGAAGGGCATCATCTGCTGAAAGGACTGAGGAAAGGTAAGGGTAATGGCACTGTCCTCTTTCTTAAAGCCGCGTTCCACATGCAGGGGTTCCCAGGGACTGTACTCTTCGTTCTCGGCAGCGACCCAGGAATACTTACCCGGATTACCGAATACTCCCATATCCTCGATTTGCTTGCGCACACCGCGTATGTTCTTGGTTATCAGTCCCATGGCACGCCCGATAGCAGCGTTGGCGATATTCCCCGGGTTAGTCGCGCCGTAGCTGGAGATAACTTGAATATCCTTGGCTACGGGGCCATTAACGAGCCAGAACGGTGAAAACGAGCCGGTGCTGGCCGCCATCATACCGGAAACAGGATTATCCGCCAGGCATTGCACTCCGGCGATGAGCAGCGGCATATATGTCGGCAGGGCGCCAGCCATAACGGCATTAATCGCAATCTTTTCCACAGTAGCCTTACCGCGTCGGGGCTCAAGCTCCGCTACTAAATGGTCGGCAGGCAGGTCAGTCCCGGTGAGCATTTCGGCAACCGCTGCCTCAGTCGGCGGGATAACAGGCAGGCCATCGGTCCAGCCTCTCTGGTAGAAGAAGCGGTTCACCTCTTCCAGGCTGCCCTTGAAGACTATTTTCTCAGGATGCTCCGGCTCACGCGGCCTGGGGGATTTCTCCTCAGCCGTCAGCGGCCTGGTCAGTGCCACCACCATGTCGTCAGCCACCGCCGTGATGGCCGCCTCGATGTCCTCGACGACCGTAGACTCAGAGACGATAGTCTCCGGCACAATTCTGACAACGGGCATACCTTTGCTGGACGCCGCCGACATGGCATCATTAAAAAAGTGCTCAAAGGCGAAGGTAACTGCCGGCGTATCATGCTCCTCGATATATATGGCATCGTACACAAGGTACTTAGTACATGCCCCTCAGTCGCCGACCGCCGCAACGACGGCATCGAGTCCTTTAATCCAGTCGTCAAATTCCGCTTTCCTATCCGCTTCAAGAGAGGATACCGAAAACGAACGGGCATAAAACCAGCTTGTCTCAGAAGTGGGGTATCTTTCCTTCAAGAGCCTTTCGGCAACGTTTAATATAAGCGGCGCCGCCCTTTTGTTGTTGCACAAGAGACCGATTTTCTTACCCGCCAGGTCAGCTACACGAGGCGCCAGGCCTTTAAGCGGTATAGGGTCAGCCTCCGCCCAGGGACTGAGCACCTCATATGAGGCGACCGATTTATCCGCAGTCATAATGTTTTACCTCCTTTTATCAAAAAGAGTTTTATTTGACTTACCAAGGTTTAAGCATTCCCGGTTTTATTTATCGATATTGGATACAGATCACAAAGAGAACTTAACGGCCTGTTGGGAAGAAAACCGACTGCATCAAGATTTTTCCATTATGGATATAAAACGTATCCCCGCCGAACGGGATTGCCGGAAGTGCCGACCAGAGGAAATAAATATATTCGCCTTGAATCTCCTGACTGATTATCTTGAGGTTAGCTGCCACCTCGGGCTGAAGCGTTGCCATCGCCACAAAGCCCGCTTTGATGTCATCCAGCCCTATGTACGTCGCGGTGGGGGTAAAGAGTACCGAATCCTCGGTGTAGTCCTTCATGGCTTCGTCAAGGTTGTCCGACGACATTGTCTGTATGTGGTGCTGGAATACCGCTTCAGTTGTTGCTTTAGCCATCAGATACCTCTCTCTTGACACTTAATTAGTAACTTATTGATAAACTAAAAATCACCAGGGTCTCTCGCTTTTTCCAGCCTTGAAATCCTTGCGTCTCCTGACAAAGTTATTCCAGTGCTCTTTACCGCCGGGGGCAATGGGATAGGCATCCACGTTGGTGCCGGTTATCATCCTCGCCTTTTCCGACGCCAGAAAGAGAACGGCATTGGCCGTATCCCAGGCGGTGGTTACGTCTCCCAGGAGGGAGCCTTCCTTCATCTTCTGAAGTACGTCCGGCGGCGGCATGTGCTCTCCCCCCATTACCATGCCCGGGCAGACAGAATTAACGGTGATTTTGTAAGGCCCGACTTCGAAGGCGAGGTGCCGTGTGAAGCCCATTACCCCGGCCTTGGCCGAGGTATAGCCGGCGCAGCCGTTAACGGTCATGGCCTTGCCTGCCGGAGAGGCGATATTGATTATCCGGCCTCCTCCGCGACTCTTCATAATCGGGATTACTGCCTTGGAACAGAAAAAAGTCCCGTCAAGATTTACACCGATGGTGCGGTGCCACTCCTCGGCTGTCATATCCTCAACCAGTATGGGGTGACCGAACCCTGCATTATTGACGAGAATATCGATTTCCCCCAGCTCCCTGACAACCCTGTCCACCATGGCATTGACTTCATCCTCGCTGGAAACGTCGGCCTTTATGGCTATCGAACGACGTCCTGACGCCTTTATCTCGTCCGCCGTCGCTTCCGCTTTCGCCAGGTCAATATCATTAACCGCCACATCGGCTCCTTCGGCGGCAAAAGCGAGGGCAAAAACCCTTCCCTGGCCACTACCACTACCGCCCGCCCCGGTAATAAGAGCTATTTTTCCTTCAAACTCCATACTCAGTCCTCCCACACTATTAGTCCCGACTAACTATGTTATAAATCATCATAGAGATTGCCTCGCCTCCCGACTGCGTCGCGATGGCTCGCATGGAACAGGGTCAGCTTCCGCCCAGGGACTGAGCGTTTCATATACAGCGCCCGTCTTGTCTGCCATCGGGTATACTCCTTTCCTGACCGTGTTTGAATCAACAGATTTATCTAAACGGGAGCCCTGTCGCTAACACCTTCTTCCTCAATACTGTATGAGAAGCCCACCCACTTCAAACCATGAAGAAAAGCGTACAAAGCAATTTTACAGGAATTTCGCAGAGTTTACCACCATTTTTAAAGGCTGTCAATTGCACCGAATCTCCCTGTTGATAAAAATTTCTCATCATTATCAGACGATAAAATTACGGCTATTTGCCCTGTTTAAAAAATTGACATACCCTGAAAATCGTGCTAAACTCTGCGCAAACTTCATATGTTATTTTTACCCAATGGCATTATCAGGGCGATATCAGGTAGCTTTCATGTTAACTTTGGATACGTGAGTATGTAAATAGATACGCAGTTATTCCCGCAGACCTCCTCCTGTACAGTGCCTCATTTTCCAACCAATCATCCGCCGGTAACCGGCACAAGCAGCGCAATACGGTCGCCGCTGTGGAGCTGAAAGTCCATGCCGTCGTAGTAGAAATTTCCGTTGATATTGAACTTGTAAAATTGCTCCAGCCTGTTTTCACCGGTACGAATAACCGGCCCTGGAAGGGCCGGTATTTTTTCCTTCATGGCAGCAAAAACGTCTGACATACCCGCTCCCTCCTCCAGCTCAATCTCTACCTCACGAAGCGTGGTTATTTCCTGCGGCAGCCCGTACATATGTATGACACGTTTAAATACAGCCGGATATCTCCATTTTCATTCAACCTGACCCACCAAAGCCAGAGCCGCTTCGCTATACTAGCCAGGAGGTTCCATCCTGGGCATCTTTTCCGGCGGCCAGAGCTCCTCGGCTATATCATTCAGACCCAGCTCCAGCAGTTTATCTCTGCTGGGAATAGTCGTTACGCGGTCCCAATCCAGGGCGCCGAGGTGCCACCATGCCTCCTCCTTTATGTCCATGGTGACGCCAGCGAGGGGGCCGTCCTCCTGCGGGGGTTCGCCATATACCCTGGGATGTATGTAGTGCTCCAGGGGATTGAGACCTTCACGAAGATTAAAGACATGCCTCATACAACCAATCCTCTCGCCCGCCCTGAGCAATTCCTCCATAGAGCGGTCCAATCCGGTTACAGCAGTCATCATTCTCTGCACGTAAGGACCACGAGCCGACGGCCACAGGAATATTATCATGCAGGTGCCCATGGCATTATTAAGGTGAGTTATGAAAGAGGGTCGGCCAAAAGCCTGGGTATGCCGACCAGGGGTAGAATTCATCCAGTACATGGCAGCCGATGGCATACCGGCGAACTGGTGCCCGGCGACCTTGGGGTCGTGCATGCCCAGTTCCTGCCCACCGGCATGCACGGCAAATTGCTCGGCTCCTTTTCCAATCCGCTCGGCGGCGAGCTTTACGCCGTCGGCGAGGACGTCGCCAAAGCCCTCGCGCTTGACCATCTTCTCGACCATGGCGACAAGGGCTTTGTGATTACCCCAGTTGAGCTCAATTCCATCCGTATCCGCCCTGGTGATAATACCGTTCTCATAGCACTCCATGGCAAAGGAGATGATGGTGCCGGCGGAGATGGTATCCATTCCATAAGCATTACAGAGGTAATTCGCCATGTTTATCGACTCCACATTGGTGTTGCCGCAGTTCGCCCCGAAAGCGCCTATCGTCTCATATTCCAGCCGGTGAGTGCCCGCCGGGTACTTATATTCGCCCGTCCCTGCTTTCAGTCTGGCTTTGCAAGCGGCCGGGCAGCGCCAGCAGCCAAATCTCCTGTCCAGGTTGGCGATGACATGGTCCTTATTAAGACCCGAGACATCCGGTATATCAATGACGCCAATGCCGCCCCAATTATTGACCGGAGTATCGCCGCTGTGGGCCGACATGTCCCCGTGGGAACCCGTACCATACTCATGAAAGTGCACCATGAATTCCTTTAAATCCTCTATATGTTCCTTTCTCAACCTGTTGGCCGTCTCCATATCGGCAATGGGTACTTTCCTGTTGCCCCGGGCAACAACTGCCTTGAGCTTTTTAGAGCCCATGACCGCTCCCAGCCCCGAACGCGCGGCGGCATCTCCTTTATGCGTGATAATACCGGCCACGAGAGAAAGCTTTTCGCCGGCCGGACCAATGCTTACAACCTTGGCGGCGGCACCGTGCTCGTCCCGCAGCGTATCTTCAGTGAAATATATGTCCTTTCCCCAGAGATGAGAGGCGTCTCTCAATTCGGCTTTGCCATCATCAAGAAAAAGATAAACCGGCTTTTCCGAGATACCGGAAAAGAACACCCCGTCATAGCCGGCAAACTTGAGAGTTGGACCGAAGTGCCCGCCGGAATTGGCATCTCCCCACCCTCCGGTGAGCGGCGACTTGGCCATTGCCTGATACCGGGCACCCCCGACGGCAGGACTGCCGGTAAGCGGACCGGTAACCAGCCCGAAGATATTTTCCGGTCCCAGAGGGTCTACGCCGCCTTTCTGGCGGTCATAAAGAATTCTGGCGCCAACGCCGTAGCCTCCAATATAATCGCGGTAGAAACTATCGTCGGGTGTTTCTTCCGTAATCTCCCCCGTGGAAAGATTCACGAACAAGAGTTTTCCCATATATCCGTATAACATTTGCTACTCCTTTCAGTACAATTATTCAACAATCGCCAGCATTTTACAACCGATTCAGGCTCAGGTCAATGAAACTGCAACACCGCCACCTGCCTGCTTTATAGAACTCAACCGGCTCTTTTATTAGCTCAAATATCAACGTGATAGATATTGTTGACACTGGCAGAATCAAAAATATTGATTGTGACATGGCGGAAGGAGTACAATCAGTTACAGCCATAAAGATGGACATGCTTTCATCACATCCTTTATTGATTCTTAATACTCAGACTACAATCAGAAGCGTGACGTGAGGAATACAACACCAGTAAATCGGAAAGGATGGGGAAAATGCCGGAACAGAAATCAAAACCAGAGCTGAGCCTGAAAGAGAAAGAGCGCCGCTGGTCATTGCTTAGAGCCAAGCTGAAGGGAGCCGGCCTGTCGGCTATTATCGTCTACGGCGGAACCCAGCTGGGCGTACCGGTTCACTATTTGACAAGGGTATGGGGCAGCAAGATGAATATGGTGATTTTTCCGGTCGATGGAGAGCCGGCTCTGCTAATTCCCAGCAACACCGGCATGACGGGTCAGCAGCTGGTAGAACAGGGCTGCTGGGTGCCGGCGGAAAATATCCGTTCCTCGGCGAACCTGGCGGCAGATGCGGCCAAGTATATCATCAGCCTTAAATTACAGAAAAGCCAGGTAGGCATTGACAGCTTTCGCTTCTGGCCGGTGTTTGAATACCAGACCTTTTCCGAGCTCTGTCCCGATGTTCAACTCGTGGAGGCGCACAGGTTGTTCGGCGAGATACGTGGTCCCAAGAGCGCCGAGGAGATGGCTCTGATAGAGAAGGCCATGCAGATTTCTGACATGGCTCATTACGCCTTTCTGGCCAACTTGAAGCCGGGCCTGACCGAGGAGGAGGCAGCCGGCAAAGCCAACGATGTGCTGGAAGCTCACGGCGTGGGCGACAGGATTATTTTAATCCACAGTCGTCCGGAACTGGCCTACCCCTCTTTCCCAGGGCCGACGGTTATAGAAAAGCCAAATCCCATAACGTTTTCCCCTGAATTTACCAGAAAGCTGGGATACGGCGCTCAAATGATACGCGCTTACTGGTGGGAAGAGCCCAGAGGCGTTTACAAGAAGTTGTTCGCGCTGTGCGATGAAATGAGGAAGATGATAGTGCAGGAGTTCAGACCCGGACTCGAGATAACGGAGACCGGCAAAAAAATTGAAGACCTGGTTGATGAATGGGGTTTCGAGTGCGACAAGCTGGGTCATGGCCTGGGGCTTTCTTATGGCGATGCGCCGTATATCACGGCAGGTCCGCATGAGCGCGATTACATGGAATGGACAATCCTGACGGACGAGGTTTACGCGGTACACCCCATGATACGGGGCAAAGGCGGAAAACCGCCGTTTGTGATGATAGGGGACATGTACCATATCGGCAAAGATGGCACCAGATGGATGACAACCGCTTTGCCGGGTCTTCCCGAGATGATTCCTTAGTAACAGACCACCTGCGGAAGATTATATGAGAAGCATCGTTATTTATTATTCACAGACAGGCAATACCAGGAAGATTGCCCAGGCAATCCACACCGGCATGAGCGAGCTATCGGAGCAGTGCGATATCGCCCGCCTCCAGGATATAGAATCTAAAGATTTGATTAAGTACGATTTAATCGGACTGGGCGCCCCGGTATGGCACAGGAGAGAGCCGGCCAATGTAATGGAGTTTATAGAATTTTACATGAATTCCCTGGAGGGGAAACACGGCTTTGCTTTCTGCACTCACGGCCTTTTCCCGGGTCGCTTCCTGGCGAGGGTAGTACCCCTGATGACACAGAGGGGTCTAATAGTTATCGGCTGGAATAACTGGTATGGCAGCGTCTTTCTGCCGGAGAAGCCCAAACCGTATTTTACCGATGGACACCCCGATGAAATCGACCTTAAGTTGGCGAATAGTTTCGGCCGGGAAATGGTAGAGCGCAGCCGGTCAGTATACGCCGGTGAGAGCCATCTCGTTCCGGTATTACCGCAGGGAAGAGAATACGACAAGTTGTACCCGGGACCGCCGCGAGGCATACGGAGGACGGCGGAGCAACAAGAGCTTTTAGGTATCCGGGCTTTTGAATACACAATCAATAAAGAGAAATGCCTTTATCCCAAATGCACACTTTGCATGGACAACTGCCCGACTCACAGTATAGACATGTCTTTATCTCCGCCGATTTTAAAAGAAACATGTGACAGATGCTCATACTGCGAGCAAATCTGCCCGCAGGGGGCTATAGAGTTCGACTGGGAGCCTATCGTCAGGATTATCAATAAGGACATTATCAAGCATTTTACAGAAGTATCAGAAGAAGCCGAGACCAAAAGGGGCTTTCGGAGACTGATACCGCTCAAGGATGTCGGTTGGGATACATACTGGTATACGGTTAAGAGACCTCCGCGTATCAAGTCTATTTGAATAACACAAAGAAAAGGAGAAAAAATGGCTGAGACAAAATACGGTAAGTACTTTACAACAGATTGCATCAAACCAAGTCCCGTAACAGAGGGCGTCTTCCTTACGACTACCAGACATCTGGAGTGGTCCGGTGGACATAATTACTCACTGGACTGCTTTTTTATCACGACACCCCGCCTGATGATAACCCAGCCTCACCAACATGAATTCAATCAGTGCCTTCACTTTTTCTCGTCGAACCCGGAGGACGCCAGGGACTTCGACGCTGAAGTCGAGATTTCATTAGGTGAAGAAGGCGAAAAGCACGTAATCAAAGTGCCTACAGCCTTATATATCCCGGCGGGGCTAAAACACGGTCCGTTGAATTTCGCTAAAATAAATAAACCCGTTCTGTTCGTGGACCTGGCACTGACGGGTCAATACAAAAGGGTGGGAGATACCCCGGATTAAGCAATAGCGTATTTGGCTGGCGGTACACCGAACACTACCGACATTGTATCTCACAGTCATTTTCTATATAATTATATAGACCACCAAGCAGTAATACGCCCTTTCGGACATAATACATTTTTAGATTTTATTAGAAGGAGGAGAGGAATTGTTACTTGAAAATAGAGTAGCTATTATCACCGGTGGTGCCAAGGGAATGGGAAAAGGCATGGCCCTTAAATTCGCGGAGGAAGGCTGTTCCGTCGCTATTGCTGACATCAGCATAAAGGAGGCAAACGATACCATTGCCGAAGTATCCAAGAAAGGGAAAGAAGGACTGGCCATCAAATGCGATGTTACCGACGGTAATCAGGTTCGCGAAGCCGTGGACAAAGTCATCAGCAAATATGGAAAGATTGATATACTGATAAATAACGCCGGGGCGATAGCTCCTCATAAGCCAATTGAAGATATAACTGAAGAAGAGTGGGATAAAATTCTGGCCTTAAACCTGAAAAGTCACTTCCTTTTCTGCAAATATGTTGTGCCTCATATGAAAAAACAGAAATACGGCAAGATTATCGGTATTTCTTCCATCGGAGCCATCCAGCCGCCCGCCCACGAGATTCATTACAATACCGCTAAAGCCGGTATTATAGGATTCACCTATGACCTGGGTAAGGAACTGGCCCCCCTTAATATAAACGTAAACGCTATTCTGCCGGGTCCTATACGCACGTCATTTTACGAGCGGATGACCGGTTCAATGTCCGATACGGAGAAAGATGCCTTTTTCAATCAAGGCCTGGGCACGAAGACACCTATGCAGAGGGTAGGTACTCCGGAGGATATGGCCGGGGCTGCCCTGTTCCTGGCATCTGAACTCGGAGCTTTTGTTACGTGCCAGACCCTGTGTGTAGCCGGAGGATTACCCCAGATTGTATCAGCCCTCGATATGAAGTAAACAATATTATCTGCAAACTACGGCGACAGTTTCTTGTAGCCTGGTACGGCCTCTGTTAATGGATGTGTTTTCATTACATCCGTTTATGTAAACTATATTTCCCCCTTTTCGCGGACTGCAGACAATACCCAGAACTTTCATGGCAAATGCCTCCTTATATAATCATTCTAACAACAGGTGGATACCGAACCTGATTTTACTCCTCATACCATTTTTAAATCAATATGAATCTAGACCGTATATATGCAAAGGTGATATATTTATTAAAGATACCTTTCAGGTGAGGCAAGTATGACGGTAAATACTGGTAAATTTCTCAGGATAAATCTTTCCAATAGTGAGACAGCAACCGAGTCCGTTGATGAGCAGGTGGCGACAGACTTCATCGGTGGTAGGGGCTACGGTATCAGGTACCTCTACCGGGAATCGACTCCCGATGTTGACCCCTTAGGTGAGCAAAATAAACTTATATTTCTCAACGGCCCATTGGCTGGCACTTCAGCCCTGGCTGTTTCCCGGTGGATGGTTGTCACTAAAAGTCCGTTAACCGGCGCCTTCGCCCGTTCCGTCGGCGGGGCGGACTTCGGTGCCTGGCTGAAGTTTGCCGGATATGAATTCATTATTATCGAGGGTAAAGCGGAAAAACCCGTATACATACATATAACCGGGGACAGCTGCCGCATTCATGACGCCAGCGAGCTGTAGGGGAAAGACACAAGGGAAACTCAAAAACGGTTGAGCCAGCTTTATGGCAAGTCTACCCGAACTGTGTGCATCGGCCCGGCGGGTGAGAGATTGGTGAAATATGCCGGTATTTTCAGCGACCGCAGGTCGGCTGGCCGCTGCGGCACCGGCGCTGTGATGGGCTCCAAGAACCTTAAGGCGATAGTTATCAACGCACAGCATAACATACAGCTCTATAACCCACAGGCATACAATCAACTGGTTAAAGAACAGGTGAACCTGGTAACAGGTAACAAGGGCTTTCAGAACCATAAAGAGTGGGGTACTACCAGCACTCAGGACTTTACCAATGAAATCGGGATTTACCCGGTAAGAAACTTCCGCTACGGTCGACTGGACGGTCGGGAAAAAATAATCGGCGAGGAATATCGTAAATTGAGGACGGGTGATATCGGCTGTTATTCATGCCCGGCACGCTGCGGTAAAGTACACACGGTTACATACGGCCTGTATAACGGCGCCCACAGTGAAGGACCGGAATACGAGACCATCTGGGCGTTTACCGGACCGATTGAAAGTACCAGTATTGAAGCCACCATCGCCGCTGACCAGCTGTGCGATGATTATGGAATGGATACCATTTCCACCGGCAATACTATCGGCTTTGCCTACGAGCTATATGAGAATGGTATACTGACTAAAAAAGACACCGATGGTCTGGAGCTTACGTACGGGAACCATGAAGCCATGATAGCCCTGATTAAGAAGATTGCAGCCCGGGAGGGCATCGGCAACATACTGGCCGAGGGAACAATGCGGGCGGCAGGTGTCATCGGTAAAGGAGCCGAAGCCTATGCCATCCACGTGAAGGGACTGGAACTACCCGCTTACGAACCCAGAGGCGCCAAATCTATGGGCTTCAACTACGCAACATCCGCCATAGGGGCCAGCCACTGCTACGGCTATGCCGCCCAGGATATCTGGGGAGCTATCGAGCCGAGACCGACGGACCGATTCGCCGAGGTCGAAAACGCAGACGTAGTTATTTACAATCAGGACGAGACCGCCTGGAAAGAGACAGGCATTATCTGCGGCTTCGCCGGTGGCTGGGGATGGGTCGCCGACCTTTTCGGCAAGATGCTGTCCGCAGCCAGAGGTATCGACCAGTATACAGATAATAACCACCTGCGGCGTGTCGGAGAGCGTATAACTAACCTTGAAAGGATGTTTAACGTTCGTGAGGGCTTCAATCGCCAGCAGGACACGCTGCCGCAGCGGATACGAACCGAGCCTTTAATCACCCGGGGAGCCCCGGGGGATGGACAAATAGTTAGAAACCAGGACGAGTTCCTCGACCGCTACTACGAACTCAGGGGATGGTCAGAAGAGGGCATTCCATCCCCACAGAAACTGGATGAACTTGGCCTTGGCAATATTTAAAATAATAGCGTATATTATAGGTATTAAGGCGTATGGCTTTTCAACTGCTAAGCAAAGCGACATAAAGGAGAGTGGGAAATATGACTCTAGCTAAAGATATTTACAGGGCGCTGGAAGACATTGTGGGACCGGATAATATATCTGATGCCCCGGCAATACTGGACTCATATGCCTGGCGGTCAGGGCTCGTCGCGGGACTGGAGAAATTCGTGCCCAGGTTCGAAGCGGTAACTCTCCCGAAAGACACTGCGGAAGTGCAGGCAATAGTGAAGCTCTGCAACAAATGCGGTATACAGTTCAAAGCGTCCAGCACAGGCTGGGGGCCGTATTGCGACCCTGCCGGACCAAGCGTGATAAAACTGGACCTGCGTAGAATGAACCGCATCATAGAAATCAATGAGAAGAACATGTACGCGGTAGTTGAACCATATGTCATTTACGCCCAGCTTCAGGCTGAGCTGATGAAAAGGGGCCTGAACTGCAATATTACCGGGGCCGGCAGTAACTGTTCGGCACTGCCCCTGGCGGCACATTCCAACCTCGGACATTTAAGCGTCAGCGGCAGCTTCGGTGAGCGAAATCAGCTGGCTCTGGAATGGGTAACGCCGGACGGGGAAATAGTAAGAACGGGTTCGCTGGGGGTGCTGAATGAGTGGTTCTGCGGCGATGGGCCCGGCCCCTCACTGCGGGGTATCATACGCGGAAACACGATGCCACTGGGAGGTCTCGGCGTATACACCAGGGCAGCACAAAAGGTCTATCACTGGCCGGGGCCACCGATTTTCCCCATTGAAGGCGTATCACCGAAATATCAACCAAGCTATATTCCAGAGGGTTTCATGGTACGCTACTTCTCATTCAAATCACAGGAGTTATTGACAGAAGCGGTCAGAAAAGTCGGTGAAAGCGAAATAGCTTTCATATTGATGGGTTTCAATCCTGCCATGATGTCGGCAAATATAGCCACGAACAACGATGAAGACCATGAATATCTGAAGCAATATACCGATCTGGTACAGGGGCCGGGCTTTATGATTATAATAGCCGGCAATTCCCCGAACGACTTCGAGTTTAAAAAGCAGACACTGGAACAAATTATTGAGGAAACCGGCGGTAAATCGCTTGAGCCGGTTGAAGACCCCGAAAACGCCGGTGGTTTCCTGTACCGATTCATAAGGGTCACCGGCTCTATCCGGGAGACATGCCGGGCTACAGGAGTCTTCGGGGGAGAGGTGGGCGGCACCGATGTATTCAACCTCATGAGCAAATACATCGGGCAGGCATCAAAAGTCAAGGCGGATTTCATCAAGAAAGACGCACTTCTGGCCGACGGTACCGACCCCTTCGTACAGCTTATTGAGCACGGTCACTGCGGGCACGGAGAGATGCTCATCCGCTATTTCCCGAGCAACCCGGCTTCCGTGCAGGCCAATTTCGAGGTATACATGGCGGCCAACAGAACCGCTGTCGAGGGACATTTCGGCGTGCCGCACCATGTCTGGAGCGACCCGATTCACGACATGTACGGTCCAACTGCGTCCAACTATACAAAGTGGCTGAGGCAACTAAAGAAGACCTTTGACCCCAACGCAGCATCAGAAGCCAGCCATTACATAACCGCCGGGAAGTAGCTACCCGACCGGTTTTTATATCGGCTTGGTGAATGTGATATCAACCGCATCCCAGATACGGCGTTCATCCTCGTAGGGCGCCGCTTCCACACGGCAGTCTTTATCCAGAAGCATCGTCATACGTTCTTTCCCGTAAACCGGCCACCTGCCAATACTCTCGCAGGAGGGGTCGCCGGTACGGGCAAAGGCCAGCCAGGCATCCTGTATGCACCGCGAAAGCTTTTCGACGACGGGACCGGTGCCGCAGGCAGGGTCGTCATAAGTGCCGAAGATAAAACGACGGTCCAGCCCGTGACAGGCGCCGTACATCCCCCCATCCAGGGGGGACTCATAGGTAAAGATATAGTTGTAAGCAGGCTGGCCGTTGTCACGCTGCGCTTCGACCAGGTTAATCGTCGGCATACGGAACATGAGGTCGGTCTGTATGGCAGACAGAATTTCAAACGGTCCGGCAGGCACGCCGCGTTTCCGGCGGGCATCACGGTAACCATTTATCACTCCCGTTACGTCCTCGGGGGGCAGCAAGCGCTCCAGGCGTGCAAGCAAGGGAGCCTCATCAATGTCCCTTATGCCGGGTTCTCCCACGCTGAGACCCTTCCATTCCTCCAAAGAGGTGCCCGCCAGGGTTATGACGTTCCTGGCCGAACCCTTTTTAATGGCCTCTATGGGCAGTTCGGGAATAACTTCGCCATCGACGACAGGCTGAAAAGGCGTTATAACGTGCTCGGTCTCACGCAACTTCATTCCCAGATGCATCAGTCCAACGAGCAGCTTCTTGTACGTGAGCGCCCGCAAAGGCTCGACATCACGGCCGCTCAGGCCAAGTACTTGAAGGTAATGTTCCGACATTTTGACGGCGTTGTCCAGCGAACTCACCGTGTTGGCGGCACCGCTCTGGTTAATACCCTTGTGGAACTTACCGCGCGCCGCCGGCATACCCATCAAGCAGCCGATACTCATCCCACCGGCGGAAAAACCGAAGGCGGTGACATTATCCGGGTCACCGCCGAAGGCTTTAATGTTATCCCGCACCCATTCCAGAGCAGCTACCTGGTCAAGCAGGCCTTCATTGCCGGTGGCCGGTATTTTACCACCAGTTATTTCTTTCAGGTTCATAAAACCCAGAGGCCCCAGACGGTGGTTAATGCTGACGACGACAACATCACCATTCGCCGCGAGGTTACCCCCGTGCGAGCTCGGTTCCATACCAGAACCGATGATAAAAGCGCCGCCATGTATCCAGACCATCACCGGCCGACGGGCATCGTCCAGACCGGGCGTCCAGACGTTCAGGAAAAGGCAGCTTTCATCCTGCCGCCCCACTTCGGTATCGGCTCCCGGAGGACTGACGGGCATGGGGTTTTGAGGGGCAGCCGCGCCGTATTCTTTCGCCGTGCGCACGCCGTCCCATGGCTTTACCGGCTGAGGTGGAAGCCAGCGCAGCTCCCCGACCGGCGGCTCGGCGAAGGGAATCCCTTTGAAAATGTAAATGCCATTCTCATAGCTGCCCTCGATTTTACCGGCCCGGGTCGTTACTACTGCTTCCTTACCGGTCATATCACTCCTTATGACAACCGCCCGCCACTAAGTCTGGAAAATATTCACCGCCGCTTTATCGGTCGAACCGGCGACTCCCTTAGCGCGGTCAGCAAATTGAATAGCTCCCGTCGGGCACATCTCCGCACATTTCGGATTCCCTCCACAGACATCGCAGAGAAGCACCTCGCGTTCCGGCGTGACGACTATGGCCGAGAAGGGACAGGCGGATACACAGAGCATACAGTTATTGCACTTCTCTTTATCTATCGTTACCCACCCCGTCTGCGCATCCTTTGTAATAGCGCCTCGACGGCATGCTTCGATACATGATGGCTTCCGACAATTTAAACAAATATGGGGAATCATAAGGCCGTCCATCACCACTCTCTCAATGAATATCCTGGCCTTGGCCGGGTTGGCCTCTTTTTCCTTGACCAGTGAGCAGGCCAGCTGGCAGATTCCACAGCCCGTACAAAACTCAGCCCGTATAAAAAATGTCTTCTGTTCCACAGGTAAATCCCTTCTCTGGTTTATATTAGATGTGATGGTTCCCTTTCTAACTTCAACCTCGCCAGCGTCTCTGAGGTCGGGGCACCCTCACTGGTCCAGCCACGTAATGCATAGTATTCATCGAGCGCCCTGTCATACTCATCACGGTCGAGCTTTTCTCCTTTATTGGGTTCTAACGGCTGCGGCTGGAAATATACAGAAGGTGGTATGTCCCCTTCCCTAAGGACGCCGGTCTCGCGCTGTATGAACATTCTCTCAAGATTCCAGATTCTTTCCCCGGTCTCCATCAGCTCCGCGGGCGTTACATCCCATCCTTTGACAGCGTTAATTGTTTCACAGAATTGCTCATACTTCAGATTATGAGTAGAGCCAGGCCAAATGGTAGCAAATTTGCAGTAGCCGAGGGAATCGGCAATGGTGGTAAAATGCTGTGTCCAGGCAGCCATCCAGGGCTTGCCGTCCCACGACCTGAAGTCCGAGGCGATGGGCCGCCCGTATATCTTTGCCAGCACTTCGGGAGGCATGGCGAAAAATTCCAGGGCGCACCTGCCCTTCAAATGGTCACTACCCCGGCTGGTCGTAGCTGCCGCCAGCGTTGTCGCCCGGGAGGCACGCGTATTCTCGGGGCTTTCATGCATCATCCCCCGCTGCGTGTACAGATAACGGTCAGAGCCCTTCCCGATTATTTCCCCCATCTTTGATGCCTGCTGTCCTATCATACCTCCAAAGCCTTCGTTCCGGGCCATCTGGTGGAGAAGGGATAGTATTGCGTCCTTGTTGCCCCATTCCAGTACCAGGCCGCCGGTGTCCTTTTCATTAATAATCCCCCTCTGCCACAGTTCCATCAGCCAGGCGATGTAGCCGCTGGATGAACCTACATCCAGACCATAACGGTTAACCAACGTATTGGCTGCCAGGATACAATCCCAATCGGCATTACCGACGGCCGGTCCGAACCCGGCCATCATATAAAATTCAGGCCCCTCTCCCCAGACCCCCGCGTAAGGACCTGAGTTTATCCGGTAGCGGTGGCTGCACCGCAACGGACAGCCAAAGCAGGCAAGAGTCTTCGTCTTGTACTGCTCTTCAAATATTTCATCATCCAGATGCCCTTCGGCTTCCTCGAAGTAGTTATACTGATTATTCTTGACCGAAATCATCCCGCTCTGATTCTGCACGGAAAAAATGGTGAGTGTGCCATACCGTGAAATAACGGGATAAATTTTAGTGGAAGTTATCTGTCGATAATGGTTGGTATATACTTCTAATAACCTCTCCGGGTCGTTTGGCTTCAGGCCTTGCTTCCCCCTGACAGCTATCGCCTTGAGCAGCTTCGAACCCATAATACAGCCCATGCCGGTCCGGCCGGCGGCCCGCTTCAATCCATGCATGACATTGGCAAAACGCACCAGGTTTTCTCCTGCCTGACCAATCTTGGCTATCTGTACATGCTTATCACCAAGGTCATCCTGTATCAACTCCTGGCACTCGTAGGTATCACGTCCCCACAGAAAAGAAGCATCACGAAACTCAATTTCGCCGTCATGTATCCAGAGATAAGTGGGACGGGATGCTTTACCCTTAATCAGCAGATGCTGAAATCCGGCGAATTTAAGCTCTGCAGCCCAGTGGCCGCCCGCGTTACTGGTTCCAAAGCCCCCTTCTCCCTCCACCGATTTTGCGGTGACCTCAAATCTTGACGTGGAAACATCATATCCAGACAACAGACCAGCCCCGAATATCAGGACATTTTCAGGACTAAGCGGGTCAACACCCGGGGCCAGATGATTATACAGCAGATAGGCATTTAGCCCCTCCCCGCCAAGATACATTCTCTGTATCTCTTCCGGTATATCACGGCACTCCACCTGCTCGGTAGAAAGGTCAACGATTGCCAGCCGTTCCATTGCTTTCTCCTGCTTTAATGATTCTTCCCCTTATTTTAGCCACTTCGGGGGTTACCCAGGTAATACGCCATCCCTGACCGCAGTGAGGGCACCATGCTTCAGTATCTCCAAGAGGCACGGATATCCTGCCCCCCAGACACCTCATACACCGGAACGAATAGCCCCCCTTTTCAGTTGCCAATTCGTAATCCTTTCCTCAACAAACGAGTCGCATAATATCCAACTACCTATTATAATATAGAACCCACCGTATATGCCGGGACATTAATTAATGATATTGCAGAATGGATTTCTAACGCTATGATACAGGAAACATCATATGCATTACCAGAGTAACTCAGAAGTGTTACCAGTGATTATTATTTTTACTCTTTCTTAAATACTTCGGCAATACTATCTGAAATACGGCCGGCGCTCGCCTTCAGCTCTTTAACGATGTTGTTGATTCTCGGTTTTATACGGCCCTCAGGTCCTATGACACTCAAAGCAACCGGGCAGACGTATTTATTAACCGGAGCAGCTATGCAAATCGCCCCGTCGATTCTTTCACCATAAGCAACGGCATATCCCTGCTTCCTGATGTCATGCATCTGCTCCATTAATACATTCTTATCAGTTACCGTTTTCTTCGTGACAGGGGCGATATTAATGTTATTCAAAGCTATTTTTAGTTCTTCATCGCTGAGCTGTGAAAACATTACCTTGGCCCGTGCTCCGGCAAATAATGGCCCAAGTCTTTTACCATCTTCACTAACTCTAAGGTCCTGTTTGCTGGGTATTTCATATAACGGCACAGGCTTAATCGCTATCATTGCATCCAGGGCTACAGTATCTTCGGCAACGTCCGAGAGTCGCTTCATCTCCTCAACGGCACACATAATCAGATAGCCATGAGTAATCTGCGGGCTCAATATAAGTCCCGTAAGCATAGGCCCGAGGTAATATCTATGATTCAGCGGGTCCTGCGTCGCCAGATGGGACTCCTCGAGCGCCTTGAGCAATCTATGCACAGTTGATTTACTAAGATGGCAGCAACTGGCAATATCTGTAAGCGTGCTGGTACCATCACTCAGACAAAAAAGAATACTGGCGGCACGACTGATAGACTTTACTGCCGGTGGATTTGTGTCCATATATAATGACGTTCCGTTTCTTGGAACCAGCGTTCCTTTTTATGTATTATCATTATACCATTAAGTCATATCTTGTCAATCCCTCTAGCTATGCTTCTGTTCGTCTCTGTTTGTTTCATCAGCTTAACCTCACCCCCTTTATCCCCATCTCCTTACCTAGAATAGTGATATATAAAACATTGTAACTTAAGTCACAATGTGATTTACGTTATACATATCATTATAACAATATGACAACTCTATTGCATAATATAATGATATACTTACTACGTTTTCGTTATAGATATTGACATTTATTTTGCAATGTGATATTCTATATAAGAGGCACAAATTATGAGATGGGGAATGGTCGTAGATTTAACCAGATGCATCAGGTGCTATGCCTGCATAGCCGCCTGTAGAATTGAGCATTTCCTCCCCATGGGCATGTCCTGGCCAAGGCTGATGGCGCTGGAAACGGGCGGGGACAACCCTACCGTATCCACATACTCGGTGCGCTGCAACCAGTGCCGGGAGGCGCCATGCGTAGAGGTATGCCCCACGGGGGCGACCCAAAAGCGTGAAGACGGGATAGTCTGGGTTGACCAAGACATGTGTGTCGGCTGCCGATACTGCGTCATTGCCTGCCCCTACCAGAACAGGACTTTCCTTTCCAAAGACAAGGACAAGGGCTTTTTCCCCGGTAACGGCCTGACCGACTTCGAGAAGGCAGGCAAGAAATTATACGCCCATCAAATCGGAACCACCGAGAAGTGCAACTTCTGCATGGAGAGGATTGATGCCGGACTCGCCAAAGGGTTAAAGCCGGGTATTGACCGTGAAGCTACTCCCGCCTGCGTTAACACATGCCCGGCCCGGGCGCTGACTTTCGGTGACCTGGATGACCCGGATAGTGAAGTATCACGGCTGATACGCCAAAGAAACGGTTTCCAGCTTCATCCGGAATACGGCACTGACCCGTCCATATATTTTATCGATGGGAAAATAGGGGCTTTATATACCCAAGAAACAGAGCAGGAAAGCGTAAGAGAACCTGCCCCGACTGGAGCGGTGAGATAAATTGGAAACACACGAATGGATGATACAATATACCCGGCAGACGGAGTGGATTGACCGCAGAGGTCTAATCCTGTGGATTGCCTTCTATGCTGGCGGACTCGGCGGCGGACTGTATTTAGTATCGCTGTATTTTAACAGCCTTTGGGGCATGTTCATAAGCTGGCTCATCATAGCCGTGCTCAAGGGCGGCGCCCACCTTCTCTATCTGGGCAAACCTCAGCGGTTCTGGAGAATCGTCTCCCGACCGCAGTCTTCCTGGCTAGCCAGGGGCTTCATATTCGTCACGCTGTTTATTGTCTTCGGGGCTATACAGCTTATACTCTCTTTCTGGTTGCCAGGAACCGCCGGTGAGATTGCATTCAAGGTTTTAGCCGGGATAACGGCTCTGGCTATAGCGATATACACAGGATTCGTCCTGAATACCGTCAAGGCCGTGCCTTTCTGGAACTCTTCGCTGCTGCCTTTACTGTTTGTTTTATGCGGCATCCTGGGCGGATTCGGTTTGTCTGTAATCATCGCCCTGAACGGCGGACACGTCAATATTACCGTCGCCGAGGCCGGGAGCCGCTGGCTAATCATTGTCAACGCCTTTCTCATAGCCATATACCTCTGGGGAGCGGCAAATCGGGAGACAACGGGCAAGCAATCAGTCATGGAGCAGATACGGGGCAGCGGCGCTCCCATCTTCTGGATAGGTATAGTGATACTGGGCATTATTGTACCACTGGCTATAGCCTTTTCCAGCTATTTTATCAGGGAAGTTTCAGCAGTATTGCTGGTCACAGGTGTAGGCTGTGAAGTTATCGGCGGCCTGGCCCTGAGGTATTGCGTGCTGAAGGCCGGCGCCTATAGTCCGCTGGTCGCCGTGGCGAGTTATCCATCCGCTTAAAATAGGCTGGCTCCCGGACTGTAAGACACCAGACTTACACACTATATATTAATATGGTACATCATTGAATTATGGGCGAGAAAAAGATAATAAATACGACCTGTAAAAGCTGCCATGGCGGTTGCGGCGTCCTTGTTACCGTCGAGGATGGAGCAATTACCCACATTGAGGGCAATCCAGAGACCCCAACTCTGGGCACCATGTGTTCTAAAGGACTGTCCAGCATCCAGCATATTAACCATCCAGACCGCCTTAAATATCCCCTGAAAAGGGCCGGCCAGCGTGGCGAAGGCAAGTGGCAGAGAATAAGCTGGGATGAAGCCCTGGACACCATCGCCGGGAAGATGAAGGAGTCTATTGAGAAAAACGGGGCATCTTCCATAGCCATATCTCAGGGGACAGGCAGGGGATACAATAGATATACTCACCGGCTGGCCCGTTCCATAGGCACCGCCAACATCATAACGCCCGGCTATATCTGCCACAGTCCGCGACTTGGCTTATACGGGCTGGTCACCGGTTACGGCAGGCTTTACTGTGATTACCACGGCTGGGGAGGTGAATTTCCCAAAACACAGATATCCTGGGCGAAGCAACTGGAAATAAGCAGCGCCGACGGCGAGATGGCGGTATGGTATATGAACTCCCTGAGGCATGTCAAGAACCTGATTATGATTGACCCCAGAGAAACCGCCCTCTCGTCCAGGGCTACGTTATGGCTGCAAGTCAGACCCGGTGCCGACGCCGCCCTGGCGCTTGGTATGATTAATGTCATCATAAACGAAGGAATCTATGATAAGGACTTCGTGGCTAACTGGACCTACGGCTTCGATAAGCTAAAGGAAAGAGTTCAGGAGTACACCCCCGAACGGGTTGCCAAAATTACCTGGGTTCCAGCCGAGGATATCATCAAGGCCGCCCGGCTTTTTGCCGTCGACACGCCCGGATGCATTCAGGTCGGCAGCTCCCTGGAGCGGCAGGCAAACTGCGGCCAGACCATAAGGGCTATCATATGTCTGCTGGGCATAACCGGTAACATCGAAAGACCCGGCAGCATGATAAGCTGGATTCCCCCGGATACAGGGCAGCTGGAGGACTTTTTCAATGAAATCCCGATAACGGACGACATGCGAAAAGGGATTGTCGGCAGTGATGTCCACAAGCTGGGAGCTGCCCGTACCGCCCACTCCGATACCGTCATCAAGCAATTGCTCAATAATAATTCGGTGGTCAAGGTATGGTTCAGCGTTGGCGGGCAGCAGATAGTCCACCTGGCAAATACCAGAGAGGTAATTCAGGCGCTGGCGAATCTGGAGTTTCTGGCGCACGCCGACCAGTTTATGGGGCCGATGGCCGAGCATTCCGATATCGTGCTGCCGGCCGCCCACTGGCTGGAGATAGACGATATTTATAACATGCATCCGCGTTTCATGATAGAAGCTCACAATAAAGTGGTGGAGCCGCCAGGTGAAGCCTGGGCGGATAACAAGATATTTAACGAGTTGGGTAAAAGAGTCGCCCCCCAGTACTGGTTTGAAAACGTAGAGAAGATGCTGGACTACCAGTTACGCAAGGCCAACCTGACATGGAAGGAGTTCAGCCAGAAGGGCGTTCTGGCCAGAACGGGTAAAGACCAGACATATTATAAGTACAAGACCGATTACTGGAGAAAAGGCGGCGGTTTTCCCACGCCGACCGGCAAGCTTGAACTCTTTTCAACCGTACTGGAAAGTATGGGATATGACCCTCTGCCCTATTTCCAGGAGCCGGGCGAAAGCCCCTATTCCACACCAAAACTGGCCAAGGAATACCCCCTCGTCCTGACGACAGGCTATCGCCAGCCTTTCTATTTTTTATCCCAGTACCGTAATATTCCCTGGCTGAGGAGCTTCCAGAAAGACCCCATCGTCCAGATAAATCCTGAGACGGCCAGGAAACTGGGTATCAATGATGGCGATTGGACCTGGATTGAGACCCCGCGAGGTAGAATAAGGCAAAAGGCAAGGCTGTTCCCCGGTATCGACCCGAGGGTTGTCATGGCTACCGCCAACTGCATATACCCCGAGGAGCCCGGGCCGCTTCACGGTCTTTTAATATCCAATCCCAACATTCTCACCTCCAACGAACACTGCGACCCCATGTTCGGCTCGCCGGACCTTACAGCACTCATGTGCAAATTATATAAGGCTAAAGACGTCAAGGGATAAGACAGTAACCAGACTGGTGCCTGAAATTATAACAGTTACCGGGTAAACTGAATGTCAGGGGCAAACTCAAATACTAGAATATTATGACGTTGCGGAGTGCTTCTCCCCTTTCCACAGACTCTATTGCCTCGTTAATCTGTTCCAGAGAATACCTTCCGGTAATCAGTTCATCCAGTTTGAGAATTCCGTTCTGATAAAGCGCCACCAGTTTGGGAATCTCCAACTGCAACTGGGTAGTCCCCATATAGCTGCCCGTAAGCACCCGCTCATCTTTAATGAACTCAAACGGTGAGAAACTCATGGTCTCCTTTATCGACGGTAGCCCGACCATAACCGTCATGCCGCGGGGCGCCGACATCAGAAAACCCTGGCGTATGGCAGCGATACTGCCAACCGTCACGAATACATAATCGGCCCCCCGCCCACCCGTTATTTTTTTGACGGCATCAATAGCATCATCGCTCCCGGCGTTCACGGTGTGCGTCGCGCCGAAAGCCCTGGCTGCCTCCAGCTTGGTGTCCAACATATCCACCGCGATAACCGGATAGGCACCCGATAGAGCCGCTCCCTGCACCGAATTGAGTCCGACACCACCCGTGCCGACGATAACACAACTGCTCATCACCTCAACTTTCGCTCGGTTGACCACGGCTCCGAATCCCGTAATAACACCGCAGGCGAGAAGGGATGCCCTATCATGAGGCATATCCTCAGGAATTTTTACTACCTGGGACTCATGAAGAATAGTGTACTCGCCGAAGCTACCTATCTTGGTCATTTGTAGCAGAGATTTCCCCTCTTTGCTCCGAAAAGGGCTTTCCTTGTCTCGATACCATTGAGCCTCGCACATATGGGACCGCCCCGTCCGGCAATACAGGCACTTCCCGCAGGATGCCAGAAGCGACGCTACAACGGGGTCGCCGAGTTTCACCGAGGTAACACCTTCACCAACCTCTTCTATATAACCTGCCGATTCATGGCCAGCTATGAAAGGTAAAGGCAAAGGAATGTCACCCCTGATAACATGGATATCACTATGGCAGACAGCCGTTGCAGCCATACGCACTTTCACTTCGCCTTTACGCGGCGGTTCTATATCTACCTCCTCGACCACCAGAGGTTTGCCAAATTCATAACAAACTGCAGCTTTCAATGTAACCTCCTGGTACGTAAATTTTTATGGAGAAATTGTAATCCAGCGTGGAGTACCAGAAGTAGTCTAAACTCCCCAAGGGCGAATGTCAAATACCATTATGCCTGCGGTCTATTTGACAAAATTAAACACTGCTTGATACACTAAACTGCCATAATGAAGTATTACTGGCGAGAGAAAATAGAGGAAACCCGGCGGGGCGGTAGTTTACTTGTCAGGCAATAATCGGTTGGATTATAATCAAGAGAATAAAATGAGCCCGATGGCGAAAATCAGGGTGTTCGTACTGGATGGTTTATTATCGGAATGAAAGCTAGCTGGTGGGATTCTTCAGGTACATTCAAACGCTGTAAGGCTGAAAAAGTCTCTTTCGTTCTCCTGAATCAGGTTGACCTTACGCTGACGGTTCTGGCCGTATATCTGGGCTTCTCTGAAATAAACCCTTTCATCAGATATCTGATTGATATACCGGCTCTGCTCCTGGTGGTTAAACTGGCCATTCCCCTGCTCATCGCCTGGCTGATGCCGGGTAGACTTCTTATACCGTCCATCGCCCTGCTGGCCCTCGTGGCTATATGGAATACAAAGGAAGTGCTTCTTTATCTGCTTTAGGGGCTCTGGGGGTGGAGCCTCTATTCGAATCAGACGCCGGCTAATTCACTCATTGCGGGTAAATTACGGCATCCTCAGCGTCCGGCAGCCTGTAACAGCGATTCCTCTTTCTGATACAAATCACCCATAGTTTCCAGGTAAATTCTCGCCACGCTTACTCTAAGGTGTTTACTATCATAATCAGGGTCAGATTTAAGTTTGCTGTACATGCTGTTCAGGTGGTGCTCAACCGTCTTGATATCAATGTAAAGGGTTCCGGCTATGGCCGAATTGGTATATCCCTGTGAAAGCAGGCTTAGAATCTCCAGTTCCCGGGTGGTGAGTTGTTTCAGGAACGGGCATTCAGGTTTTCCGGCGAACATAAAAGTAGCCAGCGGCGGGTCAAGAATGACCTGTCCATGGCTGACTGCTTGAACCTGGCTGCATAACTGGTCCACTTTGTCCAGTGATTGCTTCAAGAAGAGTGCCATGCCGCTCTCACCGCTCAGCGCCAGCCGGCGTAGCAAGTCAATATCCTGAGAACTATAAAATACCAATAATATGACTATCCCCATTCTGGGATATCTGTTCCTGATTTGCTCTAACTCTTCAACAGTATTTGCATCCAGTTTTTTGACGCTTAAAAGTAAAACATCCGGGCAGAGTTCCGATACGGCTTGAGTCATGGCTCCCGGCTCTCCATTCGCTGAAACCCGCAGCAGCTCAATATTTTCTCTCGTCGGCAGGACATAACTGTATAACTCTCTGTATATCTCCTGCTCCTCCACTATATACAGGCTTACCGTTTCTGATTTTATCTGAACCATTTTACAGCCTTTCAATTTGTGTCTTTCTAAGTATCAGGAATTTGCTTCAAAGAAAATGTGGACCGGATAAGAAAATACAGCTATTTGACTTTATAAATTTCCTTTCCACTAATCCACATTAACCTTCTCATACCAAATTCTAACCATTGATGATTGTAACCTATATATATAAAGAGTTTAATAAATATTCATAAACTTTCCATTAAAATATCATTAATATTCCATTACATTTATGCCATTTGGCGAATACTTGCTTTGATTGTGCCATCTGAACCCCCAAATTGCAATACATGCAGCCCCCCAATTTATCTCAGGGATTACCTTACTTTAAAACTGGTTAATTTCACCAGAGCATTATTAGAAAAATGGCTTACCAAGATTGGGGATGGACTCGTAGTATCTGGAGACTATCAGAGGTAGATTGGAAGAGTCCATGCCATTTATGGGAGGGAATTGTGATGCGCACATTAATCAGCAAGATATTCAAGAAAGAGCAGGGCATCACCGGAATAGAAACAGCCATTATTCTCATCGCCTTTGTTATCGTAGCATCGGTGTTTGCCTACGTAGTCCTTTCCGCCGGCCTGTTTTCCACGCAGAAAGCGAAGGAAGCCATCCACGCCGGCCTGGAGGAAGCCCAATGCACCATAGAGGTGAAAGGTAACATCTACGGCAGAATGGAAAGTGGCGTCTTGCAGGAAATCTACTTCACCCTGGCTACTACCACGGGAGGCGGTGAAATTGACTTCACCGACACCTCATCAGCCAACTCCTCCAACCTCGTCATCATTTCATACAGTGACGCCTACCAGATATTCCCCACCGTAAACTGGACAATGACCAAGCTTAATACGACCGACCCCGACAACCTGCTCGACAAGAACGAATTGTTCATGATTACCGTTGACCTGACCTGTGTCAGCGCTAATGCTACTGAAGAGCAGAAACCTGGCCCCTACCATATCTTCCAGCTGGAAGTGAAACCCCCCGTTGGCGCTGTACTCGTCCTCGAGCGGATTGTCCCCGCCAGGGTAGACCAGATTGTTAATTTGTACTGACGATTTGACATGTAACTTGTTACATCGGCCTGCGCCGTTATTAAAGAAGTTACTTTACCCGGCAGCCAACTCCAGACCGACGCGGCGGACACGACCAGACCATCCTTAAGGGAGGTAGAAGATAATGTGAATATCAGGTGTAATAACTAAACATAATAAAAACCAAGGAATGGAAGGGGGTGATGTCTAAGGGAATAGTAGTTGATATTAGAAAATGGAAAAGAAACGTCTTAACTCGACCAATTACCGTCAATTAAGGAGGAAAAATGCTAAAGAAATTCTTAAATCATGAGAAAGGGATCACCGGTCTGGAGACCGCCATCATACTGATTGCCTTTGTCGTGGTAGCCGCGGTCTTCGCCTACACCGCACTTTCCGCTGGTCTATTTTCCACACAGAAGAGTCAGGAAGCCGTCTACTCAGGGCTTAAGGAAGCCCAGAGCACCCTGGAGCTCAGGGGCGGCGTTATCGCTGTCGCCAGCGCCACCGGCAGTGGCGGCGATATAGGCGTTCTGAAGTTCACAGTGGCCAATGTTCTGGGTGGCGAGGCCGTTGACTTCACGGAACCGAATGATGGTGGTAGCGGCCTGGCTGCCGCCAATTCCCCCAACGTAGTGGTAATTAATTACCAGGACCAATACCAGACAGCCGATGACCTCTACTGGACCATTTCCAAGCTGGGGAACGCTGATACTGACGATCTACTGGAGGCAAACGAAAGGTTTGAGATAACTATCGGCGGCGCTACCAGTAATCTTACTACCGCTCTTACCCCCAACCTGTTGGTTAAGCAGCGCTTCAACCTTGAAATCCTGACACCGGCCGGCGCTACCCTGATAATCGAGCGCACCACGCCTGCCTGGATCGACACCATTGTGCACCTGCATTAATTAACTCACTACCTAGTGCCAAGAGATAAAAGGAGGAAAAATGCTAAAGAAATTCTTAAATCATGAGAAGGGTATCACCGGTCTGGAGACCGCCATCATCCTGATTGCCTTTGTCGTGGTAGCCGCGGTTTTTGCGTACACCACGCTGTCCGCAGGGCTCTTCTCCACGCAGAAAAGCCAGGAGGCAGTATATTCCGGCCTGAAGGAAGCCCAGAGCACACTGGAAATCAAGGGTAACGTTATTGCTACTGCCAACGGTACCGGTACCGGAGCCGTCGTCCAGCAGGTAAGCTTTACCGTATCCAACGTACTCGGCGGCGAAGCAATTGACTTTACCGAACCGGATGCTGACACTCTCACTGGAAAAGCGGCCGCCAACAGCCCCAATAAGATTGTCATTAACTATATTGATAAGGACCAGACAGTTAATGACCTGTACTGGTCCATTGACAAGCTGGGCGGCTCCGATGCTGATGACCTGCTGGAAAGCAACGAGAAATTCAAGATAACCATCGGCTCGGCAAATTCCACTGGTTCCGGTGCGGGCAATCTCATTAATGCTCTCACCACTGACCTGAGCATTAACAAAGAGTTCAGCTTAATAGTACAGACACCTGTTGGCGCCGTTCTTGAAATCGAGCGCACCACACCGGCCTATATTGATAACATAATGAATCTGCGCTAGCTGTTTGGCTACCAGCAAAAGTATATAGGGTGGGGGCTTTTCTAACGCGGCCCCCACCCAGCTGCCCTGGTAATGCATGGTGCTTCCCGCTTTCCCAAGCTGTGGAAAACTTGAATGGTTAATGTAAGTACTGACTCTGAGGGAACAATGGAGGTCCGTCTTGGACAAGGCCGTAACTACAGCTCTACTCATTATAGCGGGGGTTGTTTGTATGATATTTGTCTTTAACAGCGTTTATCCGATGGTAAACCGTTCCAGCCAGGCTATGGTCAGCATGGCCGAACAGGTTGATGAACGGATGAAGAGCCGGATAAACATTGTACATGCGGCAAATTCAGCCAACCGTACGTCAGTTTACCTGTGGGTAAAAAACGTCGGCGCACAGCGTATAGTGAGTATTGATGATAGTGACCTGTTTTGCGGTCCGTCGGATGACTTTTCCCGCATTCCTTATTTCGAGGATGCCGAGGGAGGTTATCCACGATGGTCTTACAGCCTGGAGAACGATTCCGAGTGGCAGACCAGTGCCACTCTTAAAATTACTATTACCTATTCCAGTGACCCGGGAACCGGGATGTACTTTACCAAATTTATTATACCTAACGGTATATACGACGAATACTACTTTAGTATGTAGCGGAGAAAAATATGGAGACAATCATTGTCTCTTTAATATGTATAGCCCTGATAGTGTTTGGCGGCATGACAATGGCCCAGGGCTTTATGACGTCCGTTGACGCCAGCACAACAGGACTGGAGGAGATAGGACAGAGAGATGAAACCATAATGAGAACGGAACTTACTCCGGTCAGCACCAGCCTGCCCGCATTGGATACTCTTGAGGTAACACTTAAGAACACGGGGCAGACGAAGCTGGCTGATTTCGATAAGTGGGATGTCATCGTCCAGTACTATGATGGTACCGGCGCCTATTACACCAAATGGCTCCCTTACGCTACAGGAACACTTGGTAACAATGAATGGGAGGTGTTGTGGATTCGGCTTGATGGAGAAGACGAGTTATTTGAGCCGAACGTATTAAACCCGGAAGAGTCGATAATGATAAGGGCACAGCTTGACCCATCGGTAGGAGCCGGCACCACCAATATGGTGGTCGTCGCTACTCCCGGCGGCATTACGGTTTCAACCTATTTTGCACCGTAATAAGACAGGCTGAAATCGGCAAACCGCTGGCATGAGTGAACATTAGTGGCAGGAATTATAGATACCGGTACGATATTAAGGAGCGAACGATATGGCGACTATTGTCGTCTCAATTATGTGTATAGCCCTGATAGTAGTGGGAGGCATGGCTTTGTCCCAGGGTATTTTAACATCAGCGGATACCACCGCCCTCAGCTTTGACAGGATGAGGGCGATAGAGGTTGATATGATGAGAACCGAAGTTGTTGCACTACGTGCTGAATACCTGTCCTGGTCAGACCTCCTGCGTGTGACCGTGGATAACAACGGACAGAGCAGGCTGGGCAGCTTTGATAAATGGGACTTCATTGTACATTACCACGATGATGGCGGTTCTTATTATTCAGAGTGGCTCCCCTATACTGAAGGAGCACCGGGTGATAATGAGTGGCAAAAGGCCGGTATTTACCTCAACGGACAACCTGAGCTCTTCGAACCCGGTTTGATGAACCACGGAGAGGAACTGGTGATAATCGCGAAGCTCAGTCCCCTCCCCGGCACGGCTACCACGGGTAACATAACCATGGCTACACCCAACGGTGTCTGCAACACAGCATCTTTTTCCAGACCTGGCTATACCCTGCTCACCCCTCATTCTGAGAACACGACCATCGCCGGCGTTGAATATTACCAGCTTGCGGAAGCATCTCCGGGTGACGGCTCCGCCCTGACGGAAACAACGGATGCGTTCGTACAGAATGAAGTGGCCAGGAAAATGCTGTATAACCCGGACGAGCCATCGATGCCGGCCAGGCATGTGTTCTCCCTGAGCGGCATCAGCGAGATTCCGGAGCAAACCTGGACTGTTTACTACCGGTGCCGGACCTGGGGCGACCCCGAATTCCCGAAAAAAAATAGCGACGTTAATTTCGACATAGACATACTGGTCAGGAAATCAGACGGGTCAATAAGAACAATAATAGCTGACAACGTTGCCGACGCATACCTGACCAAGGATGAAACAGAAATCTGGGTAACCAAGAGCGCTACCTACGATTTTCCCGGTTATACCGTAGTTGACGATAGCGATTTCCTGGAGATTGTCTATTACGGCGAGACCGATAGCGGCGGGCCGCAGGATGGCCCGGGATATATGCAGATAAGGATAGACGACGATACGCTGGCTGAAGGCTACCAGACGCGAATAGATACCAAATATGAAGCGGTTGAGAGCGATTACTTCAGGATTATCAACTACGCCGAGACTGATAGCGGCGGGCCACAGGGAGGCCCGGGATATACGCAGACAAGGATAGACGACAATACGCTGGCTGAAGGCGACCAGACCAATGCCGAAGCTAACCCTTAGTGCCTGCCGTAAGGTAAAGAAAGGTATATTTATTTAATGTTCGACAAGCTGAAACAAAAATTATTTAAGCAGGACGGACAGGGCAAGATCAAGCACGGTACCAGCCGTATGATGAGCTTTGATTTATTCTATCAGCTCGCATACATGTCCACTATTGCTGCTTCCGGCGTGCCGCGAGACCAGATTTTTGAGCGCTCCGCCGAGCTGCAATGTGCCTCCGCTGAATATTTCAAAAGGGTTGAGCTCTCCCGCAAGCGGCTGAAGTACGACTATGCCCGGGCCTGCCGCGCCGTGGGGGAACCCCTTAAGGAAGAGGAGGTAAAGGGACTCCTCCTGCGCTTCTCCAGCTCACTTATATCCGGTGAACCGGAAGCCGATTTTCTTACCAGGGAAGCCAATGCCCGGGCTGAGGATTATGAAAACGAGTACGGCCGAAGCCTGGAAACTCTGAAAATGTGGACCGATGCCTACATCTCACTTATCCTGTCGGCGGTCCTGGTGGTAGTCATTGGAATAGTCTCTACCATGATATGGAAAATTGAGACTCTTCTCATCGTAGCCATGGCATTCGTTTCCGTCTCAAGCACGGCTGTCGGCGTCTGGCTGATATGGCTGGTATCGCCGAAAGAATCCACGACCTTGCGCTGGGCAGGCTCCAGCGAACAGCAGCTTGTCCACAAGTTGTTCATGCCTTCAATGATTCTAGCCGTAGTTATTGGCGCCTTCTTTATGTTAACCGGACAGAATCTGGGTCTGGCACTATTGATGATCGCCGCCGTGGTATTCCCGGTTGGTTTCATAACAAGTAGAGATAGTAGAAAGATAGCCAAAAGGGATGACGAAGTCGGGACTTTCCTGCGTTCTCTGGGCGGTGTTTGCACAGCACTCGGAACAACGGTCAATTCGGCACTGTCGCGACTCGACCTCGATGCCATCAATGTCCTCAGGACTTCAGTAAAAAGACTGCATACGAGGCTCACCGCCGGTATACGGTCGAAGCTGTCCTGGCATAAATTCATCGATGAAACCGGAAGCGAACTGGCTAACCGCAGCGTAGGGATGTTCTACGATGCTATCGAGGTAGGCGGCTCGGCGGGACACGCCGGTCAGCAGGCCGCGTTCTACGCCGATAGAGTGGCTCTGCTCCGGGCCAGACGGAGGACAGTATCCGGTCCTTTCCGCTGGCTTTGCATGACGATGCACACTTCCGTTGTCATTATTCTCGTATTCATTACCGAGGTCATCGTCGCTTTCGGCAATATGCTGGGGAAAGCCCAGGAAGCGATGCCATCAGTATCGGGGGCACCATCCGTTCATTCGTTCTCCACTTTTAATCTCTCGGGACTGGATCTTATGCACAATATGGTGATACCTCTGGTTATAGTATTCACGATAGCCAACGCCATCACCCCCAGCTTAGCTGAGGGAGGCAGTAAATATAAAATTCTAAGCAACCTGGGAATAACAGCGGGTATTTCCGGCATAAGCCTTCTCGTTTTACCGGTGTTAGCCAGTGGATTGTTTACAACCGTTTCCCAAATGTAAGGAGGCCACATGGATACAGATAGCAGAATAGAAGCCATCGAAGCGGAACTCCAGGAAACCAAAGATGAATTGAAACAAATCCTCTTCGACATCCGCACTTATCTGATGGAAGCACTCAGTCCAATCCCCAATGACCTTGATAAGGAAAAATTCCATGAAGAACTTGAAGCCGAAAGGGGGTAAAACCACATGGAAACTGAAAAGAAACTTGATACTATGGCCGAAGAACTCAAGCTGATGAAGGGCGAGCTGAAGCAGACGCTCTCCAGCGTCCGAGATTATCTTCTTAACATGGAACTGCCATCTACCGAGTTCTCGACTATCCTGGCAGCCCTTGGCGACAGCGAGCAGAATATGACCATGAAGGGTACGTTCTCTTTACCCATCGAAGCCAGCTCCGGCGACGGAGCCGAGGAGGAACCCTCAAAACCTGAACCTGAAGCAGAGCTCTCTCCGGATGAGGGGGATACGGCTGGCCTTCACGAGAATACAGAAAACGAGTCATCCGAATTGTCTCCGGTTGAGGAAGACGTGATTGACTCTCCCAGGAATGAAAAAACCGAATCAGGGCTATCTCTAGAAGAGGAGCCAGTAAATCAGGATGAGACCCTGGAACCCGAAGCAAATCTGCTTGAGCAGGAGGAGGCTGGTGAACCCTTAGAACAGGATGAATCACTAACGGCTGACCCTGAGCTGCCGATAGAGTCGATAGAGGAGGAACACTTAATGGAATACGAGAGCGAACTGAGCAAATCTATACCGAAGGTTAGCCTTCTGGCGAATCTCATTAACTGGATTGCCAGAGTTAAGAAAGAAATCGGCTCTGACCAATTACCTACATTCCTGGAAGTTTATGGCGTCAGCGGACATCTGTCACCTGAACTGAAAGAGGTTATCATGAACCTGTCAGAAATAGTGTCGGAGCACACGGATGACATCAACAAAGCCGAAATCTGGAGCCAGTCAATGCTGTCTTTACACGGTATACTGACCGGAAGTGATGCACCGCTATATCCAATAAAGCCATCCTGGGGTGAAATCAGCGAGAATATAGAGCCGAGTGAAGAAGAGATAATTGAGGTGGACAAGTCAAAAGAGGAAGCGCCGGTTAAACTTAAACTGGTATTCCCAAGCGGTGACGGTAAGAACAAAGAGTATTGCATTGACCTCGCTCCCGAAGTTGATAACAATGGCTCTTGAAATATACCCGATAGCTTGAAGTCACCAGATGAGAGAGGTGATTTATTATGGCGACTACACAGAAGAAGAAGGAATTCATCATTACCGGCGTGCCGGAAGTAGACGAAAAACTTGGCGGCGGGATTCCACTGGGTTCCCTGTGCCTCATCGAAGGCCACTCCGATGCTGGTAAAAGCGTCCTATGTCAGCATCTGACCAACGGTACTCTGGTCACCGGCGAGATATCGGTAGCCTATTATACCACCGAGAATAATGTCAGGAGCTTGATTAGCCAGATGGACTCTCTGGCACTGTACGTACTTGACCACTTTCTGGCCGACTACCTGCGGATTTTCCCTCTTACCTTTCACAGTAATATGCAGGGCGGACAGAAACCCTTTTACGTGCTGACACATCATTTTTCCCAGCTGCCTCAAGAATTCAGACTAATTATCGTAGACTCCATTACGCTGCTTGTGGCACACAGCAATCCGGTGGCTATTATAGATTTCTTTTCCAGATGTAAAGGCCTGTGTGACGAAGGTAGGACCATAATCCTGGTGGCGCATTCTTACGCCTTTGAGGAAGATATACTCTCCCGAACCCGTTCACTATGTGACGCACGCTTCAGGCTCAAGCTGGAGCAGGTCGGCGACAGCATGATTAAGCTCATGGAAGTGCTCAAGGTACGCGGCGCGGAGCGGCCTACAGGAGATGTTGTTAGTTTTGATATAGAGCCCAAGCTTGGCATGCGGATTATTCCTCTCGCCAAAGCCAGAGTTTAGGAGGCAGCATGCCACTTCTACCATTTGAAATAAAGCCCTGCCCTCAGGAATGCGGGAAAGAATGCGGCGCCAATCTTGATAAATGCCCCCTCTACCCGAAGCTGTCTGCTGAAATGCAGGAGGTATGTAAAGAGAGCCTGCATCTTCTCCAGTACCTGCGTTCTCTGCCGGAGGATGGATTCGGCATACCGGCATATTACGAAAAAATCACGCGGAGCCTCAAAGGCACCAAAGACCCTAATCTAATCTACCAGGTGGGGGGTGGGGTTTTTGTCCATGTGCTGGCCAATCCCGAAGATGTCAGGGACTACTATATCGCGATTGAACCGAGCCTTATTGATGCGCAGGATAGTACGCTTGATGAGATAGAGCTGCGCCTGGCCGACTTCGTGGAAGAACTCGAGGGCATAGACGACTCTAAAAAGCGACTTGAAATAATAATGGACATTATTGATAGACTGGTTAGCATTGGTAGTGCCAAGGCACCAACCCCGGGCAAAAATAACAAAGATGATAATAAGGACGGCGACAAAGGTAAGAAAAGCTCCTCGTCTAAGAGCCGGGGACGTAAAAAATCAAAGATAAATATAACGAAGTTCCAGTACAATAGCCTCCGTTATCTGCTCCGGCGGAAACTGGAAGGCATGGGCCTTTTAGACCCTATGATATTAGACCCCAATATCGAGGACATCTCGTGCTCCGGCCTGGGAAATATCTTTGTTGAGCATAAAATATTCGGCTCTCTCCAAACCAGCATCGGCTTTGACACACACGAAATACTTGACAAGTTTGTTATCGAGCTTGCCGAGGGAATCAAGCACCCCGTGACCTTCCGTGAACCCTGCGTTGACGCCACACTGCCCGATGGCTCCCGCATAAATATAGTCTACGGCACCGATGTTTCCAAGCGCGGCAGCAACTTCTCCATCAGGAAGTTCAGTGAAACGCCGTTAAGCATACTTGAACTTATCCAGTTTGGAGCCCTGAACTACGATATGGCAGCCTACCTCTCCCTGATTTTGCAGGAGGGAATGAACGTCTGGGTATCCGGAGAAACTGCCTCGGGTAAAACGACCCTGCTGAACGCGCTTACTACATTTATCCCGCCCGAGGCCAAGATAGTCAGCATCGAGGATACCCCCGAGGTCCAAGTGCCACACCATAACTGGATTCGCGGCTGTACCCGCGGTTCCGCCAAGGAATCTGATGCATCCGAGGTGTCCATGTTTGACCTGCTCAAGGCTGCCCTGAGGCAGAGGCCTAACCTTATCATCGTTGGTGAGATACGTGGAGTTGAAGGAGCTATCGCCTTTCAGGCAATGCAAACCGGCCATGCCTGTATGAGCACCTTCCATGCCGCATCAGTATCCAAGCTTATCCAGCGTGTCACCGGAAACCCGATTAACGTGCCGAAGTCATATGTTGATAACCTTAATGTCGTCATCATATGCCAGCAGGTTCGTCTTGCCAGCGGCGGGCTGGGCAGACGCATAACCAGTATCAATGAGATAGTCAGCTATGACTCCGTTGGCGATAGCTTTTCCTTCATTGAGTCATTCACCTGGAAACCGCTTGACGACTCCTTCCTGTTCCGGGGATATCAGAACTCCTACATTTTAGAGAATAAAATCGCCCCCAGACGTGGCTTCCCGGAGGAAAAGAGAAGGCAGGTATACAAGATATTAAAACAAAGGGCTGACGTCCTGAAGCGAATTCACGATCAGGGAAAAACGGACTTCTACGAAGTCTATGGAATCCTTTCCAAAGCCTATCGCGAGGGATATTTCCGTTAAAAAACAGGAGGTAATTAAAAGCAATTACCCATAGCTTGCTACCAAGGAGGTCTCAAATGCGTTTTAAGAGTTTTAAAATAAGCAAATCAAATAACAAGCCTGAAGAAGACACGGCTGAATCAGGGGATAACACAGCTACCCAGGTGGTTGGTATGGAAGAGAAAATAAACAAGAGGACCAAGAACCTGAAGGAGACTGCGCAGCAGCTAAAAGGACTCTCTGGCACGTCAAAAGACTCCGAAGAGGATAATGATGCTCCACCCAAACCGCATGGACCTCTGGGTGAGCTGACCGTCGAGCCGGATGACAAACTGCTGGACCTGGAAGCCGAGGCAGACATCAGCAGCCTGCTCGAAGAGAATGACGAAGAAGTAACTGTAATCGAAGTTAACACCGGAGTCGTCCTCCCGGTCGAGGCAGATGAATTAAGCGCCGAAGCGGCGGCTACAGCAGAAGCAGACGAAGCCAGTGCTCAAGCCAGCGCCCCGATAGAAGTAGAGGAAGCAATCACTAAAGCGAGCGTCCCGGCAGACACAGATAAAGCCAGCGCCGAAGCCACTGTTACGGCAGAAGCAGAAAATGAGCCGAAACCGGAAGATGACAGTGATTCATTCAACAGTCTCTTCAGTGACGAGGAAGAGGAAGCTAATCCGCTTGCCAACCTAATCAACTCACTGCCAGACGTCACGGCGCAGGAGCTTTTTGATGAATTAAAGGAGATAAAAGAAATAATACTGGAAAGGCAGAAAAGCTAAATAAAATTGCTATCGCAATACTGTGGCTTTCTACCTTTTGACTGGGGGAATACCCCGATGAAATAGAGGGTTATCATGGTTGCCTCTCATGGTGAAGCAGTAGTAGTCTGAAACTGTAGGCCAACTGGACTCAAAGACCCGCATTGTCAGCAGCTATTAAAGCAGCCGCAGCAGAAGAGGCAGCCCGACCCGGTAACTATGGAGGCCGAAGATGAGGATTAAGCGTAATAATAAATACCTCTGGGCGAACAAACACCTCTGGTATATCGTAGGTATCATGGTGGTTTGCTCCATTCTCTATTATCTTCCCGTTTTATTCGGCTGGGCTGGATGGACTTCCGCCCACCATAGCCTCGATGGCCTTCACGATTTATACGGGATTGATTTTCTTGGCCTGGTATTCTTCGCCCCGGTAGTATATGCCGCTTACGCACTCGGCGTGATACCGGCGGTACTAACGGCTCTCATAGCCATGCTGATACTGCTGCCCCATGCCATACTGGTGGATAATTACCCCAACGCCCTCTTCAAGCCTACAGCATTCGTCATAATCCTCAGCGCCGTAGGCGCCGTGATTGCCATGCTGCAAAAGAGCGAACAGGAACACCGCCAGAGGATGAAAGAGATGAAATGCCTTTATGACATTGGTAAAGCGACCGGAGAGAGCCATTCTATAGATGAGTTCCTATCGAATGTAGTAACGCTTATCCCACAAGCCATGCAATACCCCGAAGAAACCAGGGTTAGAATCACCTTTCGTGACCAGGTTTACAGAAGCCCCGATTTTCAGAAATCCTTCAGCAAAATAACAGAAAAGCTGGTTGTGGGTGGGGAAACGCCGGGCGTTGTTGAAATCTACTCAACACGGAGCAACCCTTACCTGAAAAAGAGAAATCACCTGACCAAGACACTCGCCGAAAGAATCGGCGGTGCCATTCGTCAGCTGGAACTGGAGCAGTCTCTCCGGGGTTACTACGAGCAACTCGAAGATGAGGTTGAGAACAGGACAAAAGACCTGGAAAACGTTCAGGAGAAGCTGATTCGTTCCGAGAGGTTGGCCGCCGTTGGGGAACTGGCCTCAGGCGTGGGACATGAGCTTCGCAATCCTTTAAACGTGATAAGAAACTGCGCCTACCTCCTCAAAATGTATCTGACCGAAAAAGAGGACGACGAGTCGCTTAATACTCTGCAGGTACTGGATAAACAAATCGACATAGCCAATAAAATAGTTACAGACCTGCTGGACTTCACGCGTATCAAGCCACCATCCATAGGTAAGACTGACCTGAACGAATTGATTAATGAAAGCCTGCGGTGGGTAACCGTGCCGGAACGAGTGAATATAAAAACCAATGTGAACGGCAATTCATATCAGGTTAGAATTGATGCCGAGCAGATTAGCCGTGTCTTTACCAATATCATCTCCAATGCTTTTCAGGCCATGAACGGAAAAGGGGAACTGAATATAAACACCGGCTTCGACGACAACTACGCATGGGTCCGATTTAAAGACAACGGCAGTGGTATATCCAAGGAAAACATGGAGAAGATATTTGAGCCACTCTTCACGACTAAACCGAAGGGAATCGGCCTCGGCCTGGCCATCAGTAAAAGACTCGTGGAACAGAACAAAGGCAAAATCGAAGTATCCAGCCAGCCAAGTCAGGGCACAACATTTATCGTTAAGTTACCGCTTGAGATAGGAAGGAATATTTAACATGAACGATGAACTAACCATTCTTGTAGTTGATGATAATGAAGATTTACTTGATACCTTTTCCATGATTTTAAAGCGACAGGGCTTCTGTGTTGAAACGGCGGATAACGGGGCCTCCGCTGTAAACAAGTTCAGGGAACATAACTTCGACGTTACATTAATGGACATCGTTATGCCAGAAATGAACGGCGTGGAAGCATTCCGGAAAATAAGAGAGCTGGACCCTGAAGCTTCGGTAATCCTGATGACAGCGTACTCTGAGGAAGAACTTATCCAGATGGCCAAAGAAGAAGGTGCCCGTAAAGTAATCAACAAGCCTATAAGAATCGACCAGTTGATAGAGTTGATTCAAGAAGCCGCCGCCGACCAGCCGATTCTCATCGTTGATGACGACGCTGACATCTGCCAGACCCTGACGAAGGTGCTGAAATCCCAGGGATACCAGGTGTTAACGGCTGGCAGCGGCGAGGAGGCCATCCAGATAGCCAGGGAAAACTCCTGCCAGATAGCATTCATTGATGTGAAGCTACCTAAAATAGATGGACTGGAGACTCTCCTCAGGCTCAAGGACATTAACCCCGGCATCCTGCCTATCATGATGACCGGATTTCGCAATGAAGTTAAGGAGGCCGTGGACAAGGCTCAGGAAGCTTCGGCTATTACCTGTCTGTACAAACCGTTTGACCCCGCTAGAGCCGCCGATTTAGTAAGGAGAATCAGCAAAAAGCCGCACTATTCGGTGAACACAAATGAAGGATAATGAAAGTATACTGGTAGTCGATGATGACCTTGATTTCCTGGAAGTCATTAAACGTATTCTGGAGAACAAGGGCTATGAGGTGGAGACCGCTCCCTCGGCTGGCGAGGCGATATCCCTCACCAAAGAGCGCTTCTATAATGCGGCTATTCTGGATATAAGCTTGCCCGACGCTGACGGCACCGAACTGCTCTCCAGATTCCTTGAAAGACATCCGGATATTATAGCCATAATGCTGACCGGTCATTCATCGGTGCAGAATGCCGTACAATCGTTGAATCGTGGTGCCTTTGCTTACCTGGAGAAACCACTGGACCCGGAGACCCTTTTATCAATTCTCAGCCGCGGCCTAGAGAAACAGCGCCTGGTCCTTGAGAACCGTAAATTAATAGACGAGCTTGAGCAGCGTAACTACATCACTAATACCCTCCTGAGCGTATCTCAGGCAGTATCACAATCGCTTGACCTGCAAGAAATTATAGATTCTTCACTGGAGAGGGTAGCTCAATATACAGGCATAGAGGCCAGCTTTGTCTATATCTATGAAAACGACCGGCTGGTGCTGATGGGATGCCACGGGTTATCACCAAAAACAGTCAAAGCAATGGAAAAAGAGGTTGACAGGGACACCAGTATCATTGGACGTATCTTTAATCAATCCAGACCGGTCATCATAGAAGAATTGAAAGACTGTACCGAACCCGCTCTAACCTTTTTGAAAAAAGGAGACTACCGGTCTTTCGCCTCTGTTCCACTGGCCATACTGGGGGAAAGTATCGGCGTCATGGGGGTGGCTACCAGCGCCGCCGACCGCTTCAGTCCCAATAATATGGAGCTGCTTACAGGAATCGCCAGAGAAATAGCCATCGCCGTACGCAACGCACAGCTATATGAAGATGCATCCAGTGCCAAGTCTCTACGGGAACTGGACAGTATGCGCACCGACTTCCTGGCTAATGTATCCCACGAACTGCGTACTCCCCTGGCCGTGATTAAAGGCTCCGCTAACAGCCTCCTGCAGCCAGATGTAATTTTTGATGAGCCGACACGGCAGTACTTCCTGCAATCAATTGACAAGGACGCCGATACGCTTACGCGGCTGGTCGATGACCTGCTTATGATGTCCCGTCTTGAAGCCGAGGCCCTGGAGGTGCGTAAGACGCCGTATAAACTAACAGAAGTTGTCGAGTCTATAAAAGACAGGCTGGATAACCTGACAGCCAGACACAATCTCAGTCTTAATATCCCTGATGAAATACCTCTGGTTAATATCGACGATGTCCGTATTAGCCAGGTGCTTACCAATCTTGTTGAAAATTCGGTAAAGTTCTCCGAGGAAAATACCACTATTTCGATTGAGGCTCGCGCCAATGGCGAAGAAGTCATTGTCAACGTAGCCGACCAAGGGACCGGTATTCCCTCTGAACTTCACCAGAGAATATTCGACCGCTTTTTTCAGGGCAATGGCCGCAAGAGTGGACGCAGAAAGGGAACCGGACTGGGGCTGGCTATTTGCCGGGGTATTGTCGAGGCGCATGGCGGCAGAATCTGGGTGGAAAGCGAACCGGGCAAAGGTACCAAATTCAGCTTTAGTTTACCGGTTAACTGAAGGGGGTAAAGACCATGGACAAAAAGCATATCCTTATTGTAGATGATGACCCGGCCATACTGAGACTGCTCAGTACCAATCTCAAGGCCAGGGGTTACGAAGTTACCACGGCAACCGATGGAGAAGAAGCATTGGAAGCCGTGCAAAAGGATTTCATCGACCTCATAATCCTCGACCTCATGATGCCTAAGATAGACGGTATAGAAGTATGCCGCCGCATCAGGGAATGGTCAGACATAACAATCATCATACTCAGCGCCCGGGGCGATGAAAATGATAAGGTCAAGTGCCTGGAGCTAGGCGCCGACGACTACCTGACCAAGCCCTTTGGCATCGCCGAGCTTATGGCACGAATCAATACAGCCTTCCGCCACCGCGGTGACGCGGCGGTGGCCCCCGCCCTGGCCAACTTCACCTGCGACGGCCTGGAAATTAACTTCGCCAAGAGGCGCGTTACGGTGAACGGCAACGAAATAACACTCACCCCTACCGAATATTCACTGCTGCAACAACTGGCGGTCAATTCCAATAAGGTCCTCACGCATACCATGCTTCTGCAGACCGTCTGGGGAAATGAATACTCCTCAGAGAAGGAATACCTGCGTGTCTTCGTCGGACGACTGCGTAAAAAACTCGAGCCAGACCCCAAGAACCCCAGATATATCCAGACCATCCCCGGTGTTGGTTACCATCTGGCCATGGCCTGATGAACTCTTTGGCATATAGAAAATGGGGGAGCCGTAATGGCTCCCTTTTTAGTTAAATACAAATACCAAAGGGTATATCATGATAAAGATATTGAAACAGATCGCTAATGAGGAGGTCTGGCACCGGGCCGGGCTGGAAAAACAGCCTGAATCGTTAATAGACAATAATGTCTGGCAGTAGTAGTTATATATTAAATTATAGACTTATAACATAAGTTCTTATATAATACTGCCAGCGTGAATAGTGTTGTTCACCATGGGAGGATAAGATGGACTTGTATCTTATTTTAATCTTTATTGTAGGTATTATTTCAATATTGTTCGGACTGTTAGTTATTGCCAAGCCAAAAATCCTGCCAATTCTGGTCGGCGGTTATTTTATTGTCTCCGGAGTAATCTGGGTTCTCAGGGCTCTGCTTTAGACCTGATATGCCGAGGACTCTTTATTTAATTCCTACTTAATAAACGGCTATCTCGATTTATTCTTTATGTCTACTTGATTTACGTCTCAGACGTATGTAACATTTGACCTCTAAATCCCTGCCCCATCTTTAATAAGATATTTATCTTATATCCGCCGCCGTTTATGCTCTGTTTACCATGCGGGTGTTAGCCTTATACCAGAACAGAAGACGAGAATTTCAAGGAGGCTAACATGCTGGGAAAAACTAAAATCCTTACCATCAGCAGCGACCCGGAACTGCATGAATTCCTGGAGCGAGAACTCGGCGATGGTAAGTATGATATAGCAAAAACACATGATACCGGAATCCGTTTAAGAGACACCCTCAATAAAGAACAACCCGAGTTCATCATCCTGGATATCATGATGCCCAATCTTGACGGTATCGAAGTATGCCTGCGGCTACGGCAATGGACCAAGTTACCCATTATGATGCTCACTAAATGGAGCACCGAACAAGGCATGGTCAGAGGACTCAACCTGAGCTCCGATAGCTATCTGACTGAGCCTTTCGGAACCAATACGTTAAATACGAGGATAGAAGAGACACTGAAACGAAACGCCGCCGCTATCGCCGACCCTCTCACCAATATTTACAACGACACACCTTGAGATAAATAAATCAGAGATTCAGCCTACAAGCTGTTCCCCAGCTTGGTAATGTTCCAATAGGCAGAAGGGCTTAGCCGATAAAACGCTAAGCCCTTTCTATTTGTCGCTTGTACCCGGTTAAATCCATAGCCGCCAGTCCTGCGGCAAAACATTTATAAGTTATTTACAGCTTTTTTACAACTATTTATGCCTTATTTCCCTCAATAACTATAAGCTAATAATGTTAGACGAAAGATGGAATCATTACAGGAGGTAGAACCAATATGCTGATACTGTGGATACGGAGAAATAAAAAAAATAAGAAAAACAGTCCTGACAAGAACTTTAAAGAGTCTTTCGAGAAACATGATGAAGATATGAAGAAGTTCCGCAGTTCACACCAGGATTTTGAGACGATAGTCTATAAAGATATAATTACAAGCGATGGTACTGTCCTTGCTCAGATAAACAACGTCAAACTGGCCAAGCACTCACAGAACTAACAGATTGGCCTGGATACCCCAAACATCCAGAAAAAGACTCGGTATTAATATAGACCATAAATACAGCTCCCCCGTCTTCCATGTACGGGGGAGCTATTATTATGCCATTTTTTATCCTGCCACCTGTCTCACGTCAGTTTGCCACAACGCAACCAACAATGCTAGAATTAAGAACGACAAACATGGGCACGGGCCGCTAGCTCAACTGGCAGAGCAGCTGACTCTTAATCAGCAGGTTAC
>CAZLEY010000013.1:0-51223 GCA_964558675.1 uncultured Dehalococcoidaceae bacterium
GCTTTCTCCCTCGCTAGCTTCTCGGCCTCTTCTCGCCTCTTCTCTTCTTCGGCTTCCCTCTTCGCCTGCTCCCAGGCTTCCTGCTCGGCTTTCTCCTTCGCTAGTCTCTCGGCCTCTTCTCGCCGCTTCTCTTCCTCGGCTTCGCTGGTCTTCCCTTCTCCCTCGACCTCCCTGACTTTCCCCAACCCGAACCGGGCTACAGCTCTATCTCTCCACGAACCCGAATATCTGGGGTCAAGTTTAATAGCTTTCATGAAAGCATCGAGAGCCTCTTCGTCTTTTCCGTCCCTAACAAGTTCTGTACCTCTATTCCTCCACTCATTGGCTGATTCAACGTCCTTAATTCTCCCGGATTCTCTTGCCTCCCTCTTCGCCTGCTCCCTGGCAGTCCGCTCGGCTTCTTTTTTCAATGCCTTCTCAACTTCTCTGGCTTCTTCAGCTTCTTCATTTCTCCCCAGATTACTCAGAGCCGTAGCCTTGTTATGCCATGCAGAGACACTCTCCGGCTCAAGTTCAATGGCCTTTACCAGAGCCTCGAGAGCTTCTTCATCCCGGCCCAATCTGCCCAGGGTTGTGCCCTTATTCTGCCATGCGCCAGCATATCCGGGGTCAAGTTCGACCGCCCTTTGAAAAGCATCAAGAGCCTCTTCGTTTCTCCCCTCCCTGAGCAGCTTTATACCCCTGTTTCTCCATGATTCAGCCGATTCTTCGGCTTCTTCAACCTTCCTGTCCTCCTCGACCTTTGTCTCAACCTGCTCTTCAGCCGCTTGCTCGGCTTTGCTCTTGGCCAGTTTCTCTTCTTGTCTTTTGAATTCAGAGATAAATGCTTCTACCGCCTTGGGGCAGAACTGCGTACCTGCGCCCCTGTTCAACTCATATAAGGCCTCATCCAAACTCAGTGCAGCACGGTAAGAATGATGCGTGGTCATGGCATCAAAGGCATCCGCGACAGCAACCAGACGGGCGCCAATGGAGATATTCTCACCCTTAAGCCCTTCCGGATATCCCGTGCCGTCATACCATTCATGGTGACTAAGCACGATGTCTTTGGCTTCCTTCAAAAAGGGAATTTCACCCACAATACTGGCCCCTATCCATGGATGCTTGCGTATGATGGACCATTGCTCTTCCGACAGTGAACCTGAGCCCAGCAGTATATCGTCATCAATGCCAATCTTACCGATATCATGAAGCAGGGAGCCAAATTCAATAATTTTAAGTTCCTCCGGCGAGAGCGAAAAGGATTTGGCTGCCATCAGGGTATATTCCCTTACCCGTTGAGAGTGACCGGTGGCATAGGGTCCTTCTATGTCCGCTACTGACACCAGGGACTCAATTACCGTTTCATGCCAATCAGGTTCTGTCTGGTATAGATTGATACTGTTTAAGGCTGTAATTACCATTGATACTAATATAAGTAAGGCTTCTGTTGAAGCTAATCCCGTCAGGACTGTTAAGTCCTGCTCACTGAATGTACTTCCATCAACTTTATTTATTACCCTGAGAACACCGACAACTTTTTCTCCTCTGGTGAGTGGCACCGCCATTATTGACTTGGCGACAATACCAGGAACCCCATCTATATCCTTATTGAAGTGCTTATCCTTGGATACATCATTGGCAATAACCGGCACACCATTACGGGCTACCCTGCTGATAATTCCCGAAGCAACGTCCAGGTTTACCTGATGCAACCCATCTGCCGCCTTGCCATCAGCGGGCTGATAATAAAGTACCCCTCTTCCTTTGTCAATAAGAAGCAGAGATACGGATGAAGCCTGCAGTATCCGCTGAGTCACATTCAGGATATCCTGTATTAGCTTTAAGACCTCTGAATATGACGTTGCCTTCTGAGCAACTTCATAAAGAAGCTCCAGCCTCGTAGTATACTCCGGAGTATCTACGTAAATTTCCCTGTCCTCCTGAGAGCTTTCCTTATATCCGGTTTTGCTATTCGCTATAATCATAATAACACTTCTCACCAAAAGAGGCAGAATTTCTTCACAGATATTATTAGCTTGGCATTCGTGTTTTCCAGCGCTTCTAGTCTACAGACATACTGGCTGATTCCGGGTGGTGATTTGGCGGTTTTTCTACCCCCGCAGAAGCGTGTTCCAGGCTGTATTTTAGCCAAAAAATTATAATAACTGTGATATTTACATGTCAATTAGTTATTGATAACCTCCTGACATTAACCTTTAGTCCGGCAATGCACCGGTGGATGCGTCTAATCAAATCCTCCAATAACGTTATTTATTTAAAATCTCCTCCAGATTTAACGCTGGTGTCAGCGATTTCCTGCGTATATTGATAAAAACCTTGGCGAGTTCCGGGTCAAACTGTGTGCCGGCGCATCTCTCCAATTCCTTGATGGCTTCTTCCTCGGTCAGACTCCTTTTCTTGTAGCCGCGCTCTGATATCATGGCATCATAGGAATCAGCAATCGCCATGATACGCGCATCAAGCGGTATGTCTTCTCCACCCAGCCCCCTGGGATAACCTTTACCATCGTAACGTTCATGGTGAAAGAGCACAGCATCCAGACAACCACGTAAACCGACGATATACTTAATAATACCGACACCCAGCTCCGGATGATGTCTTATCATCTCCCATTCATATTCAGTAAGTGGCTCCCGCTTGGTAAGTATACTATCCGGGAGGTTCAGCTTGCCGATATCATGAAGCAACGCCGCCGACCGGATTTGCTGTATCCTTTCTTTGGAATAGCCCATTGCCTCGGCAAGTTCTATCGCATATCTACACACTGCTTTTGAATGGCCATAAGTATAATGGTCGCGTGTATCAACCGTGGCTGCCAGAGCATAGACTATACTCTCAATGGCCTCGTCATTGTCCGCTCTGAGTGCAGTTTCCTTTGGAACTGACTCAGCGGTATCGATTTTGCTGGCCAGGCATACCCGGTTGCCTCCCAGACGCTTGGCCTGATACAACGCTTCGTCGGCTGCTTGTACGATCTTTTCGCGCATAACGCCGTCAACCCGCCAGCAGGCTACACCAATGCTGCAGGTTACTGTGATACCTTTTTGTTCCATGTAGGCTTCCAGTCTCTGGCGAATCCTTTCCGCTACTGCCTGGGCGCCTTCAAGATTTGTCTGTAGCAGGATGCAGGCAAACTCGTCACCACCATACCTTGCACCGATATCCGCATCCCTAATCGAACTCCGGATAAGCTTGCCGAATTTCTTCAGTAGTTCATCACCCTGGACATGGCCATAGATATCGTTATAAGTCTTAAATAGGTCCAGGTCGATAAACAGCAGGGCGAAATCATCACCAGACAGGGAACTATCCTCGATTACTTTATTAAGCGCTTCCTGGAAATAGCGATGATTACACAAACCTGTTAGCTCATCATTATCAGCTCTCTCTCTGGCGATAGAATAAATTTGTGCGTTTTCTATAGCCACCGCAGACTCATGGGCTAATGTAGCCACCAAGTCTATATCGTCACGGGAGTAATAACCCCGCGGCTGCTTCTCACCTAACGCCAGAATGCCCAGGAGGTTATGCTTACTGATTATAGGGCATAAAATTTCAATCTGAGACGCGCCAAGCACGCTTCTGTCTTCCTCTGACAGCGTGCTAAATTCGGGGTCATTTTCTACGCTCTTTCTTAAGAGTGGCTTACGCTTCTCCTCCAGCCACCGGATAAGCAGGCTATTGCGTTGCAACATCACAGGCGCGACTTGCTCTTCTTCGGTTAATCTGGCGACATATTTGGTAGCGAAGTAGTTTCCTGCGGGTAGCAGCAGGCCTACTTGCTTCGCTCGAATTGCCTTTGCCAGAGGCCCCGTCAGGGCATTCGCGATTTCTTTCATGTTAATGAAGTTGCTCATCTTGCCGGCAAAGCTGAGTAACATCTGCCGGTGAACGTAACGCTTCCCGTAAAAGAGTCGGTCCGCACCTTTGTCCAGGGCTGCTTTCGCCCAGTTGAAGAGATAGGCGAATAAAACTACCATGACGATTGTGGCCGGGATACCCAGATTCGGTGGCAAAAGACGCAGCAGGTTGCTCAGACCCAGCAATAAGGCAAGATAAGCCAGCGTAACACCTACGGTGACTCCGGTATATACCATCCATTTCTTCATAATTATCTGGATATCAAGTAATCGATATTTGATAAGGGTACAGGTAATCAGGACGGCATTCACGGCGTAGCCAATGTGAGATAAGGTATAATAGTTATTCTGGCTAATAATATTGGTCGTATTGGCGACAATCATGAACCCGAGACCGGCCAGCAGATAGGCGCTTCTATTGCGTTCATCAGGGTCAGCGGCTCCTTTTAATCTTCTGACGAGGAAGAAGACTATTGCCACCATGATGAACACATTGACCAGGGCAAGGGAATTAATGACATTTCCGCAGTACGCCGTAATTACCTCATTGTCTATAAGGGTAAATCCCTGAATAAGATAACCGAATAGCACCAGGACAAAAACAAGAGCCAACCAGGTATATCCCAGCTTGCCGATTCTTTTCGTGCCTCGACTTATGAAAGCAGTGATAAATTGAGCATAGGCAACAAGCACCCAGGCGGCAAACAGCGGCACCAGCATCTTCCAGACAACCATCTGCTCATAAGGCAGCCGCAGATTCATGAGCATACTGGTTAAGCTCATACCCGCCGCCGCAATCAGGAAAATTGCAAACAGCTTTTTCAGCCTGACCCGCTTGGAATACAGGATTAAGGCGATGAGAATGATATAAATAATCAGGCTGGCGAATTGAACGATGCTATGGATGGTTAATTGAAACATAAATCTCCTTAAAAGAAACTCGCCTTATCTTCTAAATCTTCCTCCATACAATGGTAAATATTACGGCAAACAGCATGATAACGCCGCAGATAACAATCCATGGATTCAATTTATAGGCACTGTCCGGGTTTAACCAGAGCGATTTCTCACCTGACGCCTCTCTATTTTCTGATTCAGCAGGCGTAGCTTTATCATCACGCGGAGATTCCGGCGTTGACGCAGTAGACTCTGCCTCTATGCCATCCGTCTTCAGAGTTGAAACTACGTGCGTTGGCTGGACTTCCGGCTGCCCAGGTTTGAGCACGGTAGCCCCCAGTAGCAAGCCGTCAAGGACATCAAGATGCAGCTTCAGGACCAGTTCATTGGCCGCCGTAATGTTGCACGATTCGGTATGCAAGAAGGTGCTTTTACCTTCGGCAAATCCTTCGACACTCAAAGTGCTATCGCTATCAATGGTACTGCTTAGAACGATGGAATATTCACCTGTCCCCGGTTCACTGATTCGGATAGTGTTATATGCATCCTCAGGCGAGGACAAACGGGAACCCAAAATCTGATTTAACGGCGAGCCGTCCGGAAGATAACCGGTCGTTGACCCGCTCGGGTCAACGACCAGACCAACTACTGGCTCGCTGATAGTGAAAACCAGTTCGTTCCTGGCCGGTGGCATTGGCGTTGGAATAGACGGCGCGGCACCAGCTTCGACCTCGGTCTGCTGTCCCTCGGCAACCAGCACCGCCTGCCCCTTGGCATTTACGTTTACCAGGCCTTCCGTTGTTTGAATGAGTATCTTACCCGATTCATCGACTTCGGTTGAAAACAGGGTGCCGTGGACTACAATATCAGCCGACGATGTCTGTATCCGAAAGGAACCGTTATCGTCGGGCCGCTTTGATACCTGATTCCATGTCTTGCCCGAGCGCTGCTTCAGTACAACAGTACCGGGTTGATTATCATGATTGCCTTCCAGTTTAGACACAATCATTTCGGTATCGGGCTCAAGCTTTGTGGTTGTCCCCTCAGAAAAAGTAAGCGACGCATACGAATCAACTTCAGTCCTTACCCGACTCCCCGGTTCCAGTATCATGCCATCCTCGGCGTCCGCCCAGGTCAATGCGTTCTTTGTTTGCACTTTAGTATTCCCACCGATGATGTTCAGCGTGCAGATAGGCGGCGTGGCATCAAGTCGGTCTGGATTGTACAGGGAAAACCCGACGTCCACCGCGAGAAACATCACGACGGCGATGAGGATGATGGCCGTTAAAGTACTGCCCAATTGATTCTTCAACCAGTTCTGACCCCTACTTTCTATTTGGTACTAATGTACAACGTACGTAATAAACAAAACATAAAAAACACCGCATTGATTGTAAAAATAATATGAAGTGTGTGAATGATAATAACCACGTCAGGTCGTGGTTGTTTATTCGTGGATAATTGAACAGGCTGTAGCCGTAATGAAAGCTGCCGGAGTGATGGTTGAGGAAAAAGAGCGTCCCTGAACATTATCTTCAGGAACATTTGTCAGTCTAATGATAAAGGATTATACATCATGCCCGGTGATTGACCTCAGAGGAAGACAGGAAACAGCGGGCACAGACCGCTAATAATCATAGACAAGCACAGGTAATGCTATTCATTATCTATTATTTTCGCAGTATCCTCGGACTCTTGCAGCATGTCCAGCTGCCTTTGTAGTCTTCTCTGCTTTCTCTGCATAAATAATATATAGCCGAAGACAACTGCCCAGATGACGGTGTACGCCGCCAGGAGATAACCTAAATTCTCCATATACCGTTATCCTCCTACTCCATATGAATATTCCTTAGATGCTCGATACTTGCCTGCATCGACTTCAGGTTGGCGCTCTGGATAGTCAACAGTACATACAGCACCGTAAAAGCGGCAACACACACCAGCAGAGTCATGAGCATCGGCGTCGTAAGTCCGCCTTCAAAGATAATGGCGGTCGGATGCTGCGTCCGCCAGAGGCTTACGGCTATGAAAACAACGGGCACGTCAATGAATCCGACAATACCTACCACCGCGCCGTATCTGGCACTACGGGACGTTTCGGTGGCAAAACTACGCACCAGAAGATAAGCAACATAAATCAGCCACAGCACCAGTGATGTCGTCAGGCGAGCATCCCAGGTCCACCAGATTCCCCATACCGGTTTCGCCCAAATAGGCCCGGTAATCAAGACCAGAGTGGTGAAAAGAACCCCGATTTCCGCCGAAGCATGGGCGATGGCATCCCATTTTGTCACCCGCTTCCATAGATAGAGAATACTGAAGATGAAGGTGACAAAAAAAGCCAGGAAAGCCACCCAGGCTACCGGCACATGGAAATAGAATATACGCTGTATAACGCCGGTATGCTTCTCAGTCGGCACATAGATAAAGACCATATAGAGTGCCGCTATCATCAGCGCCAGACCCAGTCCGAACAGGATGCTATCTCTCAGACTGTTTCTACCATTCATAATAAATATATCTCCTCTACCGCTGGAGCTTTACAGCTACTCCTCGACCACAAACTCAAAAACAAGCGTGGCTACCACCAGGTAAATAATATCAAAGGCAATCATTATTTGCAGCCATGTCAGCATATCACCCCAGGGCTTATCAGCCAGTACCGATGTGGTAGCTTTCACGGCGGCGACAATCACCGGTACAACAACCGGCAGGAAAAGAATGGGCAGCATTATATCCCGGGCACGTGTGTTGATGGCTAAAGCCGAAAACAGCGTGCCCACCGCCGCAAATCCCAGAGTTGCCAGTACGATGATGAGGGCAAGGCGGGGCAGAAATAGAGGCAGGTTAAAGAGGGCAAGGAATATCGGTGTAAGGACTATAGCCACCGCCAGCATAAAGGTGAAACTACCCGCCAGTTTCCCCCAGTAGATAACGGCACGGTCTACGGGACAGAGCATCAGCCCCTCCAGGCGCGAGTTCTCCTTCTCCACGGCGAAAATACGGTTGAAGCCAAGCACACCACCGAAGGTCAAAGCCACCCATAAAATCCCGGGAGCTACCATCTCGGTCGTGTCAGTCCTGGCACCGAAGGCAAAACTGAAAATTACCAGCACCAGCAGGGCAAAGACCAGCACGGAGACAACGAACTCCTTGGTCCTTAACTCCGTCAGCATATCCTTCCAGAAAATAGTAAAAATCCTGGTAAACACCTTATCTACCTGCCTGTACCCGTGCAGCGGTCATAGACCTGCTTGAAGCCCTCCTTATCTATCTCATCTCTGGTGGCTTGATAGACGATTTTTCCCCTGTCAAGGATAACAAAACTGTCGCCCAGCTCCAGGCCGCGCTCCAGATTATGCGTGGTCATGACAACGGTACGACTACCGGTATCGAGCCTGCCCAGTACGTCGTTTACCACGTTACTTGCCTGCGGGTCGAGGCCGACTTCAGGCTCGTCAAGAAACAGCATTGAGGGACTATGGAGAACAGCGCGGGCAATAGAGGCCCTCTGCTGTAAACCGTGGGAGAGTGTGCCGACCCGGTCATGCAGGCGGGGCTCAAGCTGCACCCACGATACCACTTCACGGATTTTCTCCTCCAGACCGGGGACACCGTACATCCTGCCGTAAAACCTGAGGTTTTCATAAACGGTAAGGTCATCATAAAGAAAGGTCTGATGACTGACCAGGCTTATCCTGCGCCTGATTTGTGCGGCTCTCTCACGGATATCGATACCGTCCAGCCAGACATGGCCCGCCGAAGGTTTTACTAAGGTGGATATAATCTTAACCAGAGTCGTCTTCCCGGCCCCGTTAGGACCAAAGACGACGAGGCGCTCGCCCCGGTTAACCTTAAGGTCAACGCCTCTCAGCGCATAACGCTCCCCGAAGGCTTTGGCCAGTCCCCGTACTTCGATGGCACAGGACGAAGCCGGAGCTACTTCATGCACCGGTTTTTTGTCTCCTCTTTTTTCTCAACATGAAAACAGCGATACCGACGATTACCACAGCTATAACAACCCCGAGGATTATGAAAAACACGCCACCGCCACCCCCGGGTAAATTCGAGATAAGGAGGTTTATTACCGTGCCACGGGGAATATCCTCTCCCCAGAAACGTATATACTGCTTTCCGGTATCCGTGAATATAGGCCCGGCAGGGGCTAACTGGGCTGTGGCAACCTCAATGTCCTCGCCGCTCACCATGAGTTCCATACTATCCGTAGGGTAGTCGACTACAAAAGGAATGGTAAGCTCTTTTGAATCCGGCATGGCGAGACTGCAAGAAAAGATAAGCTGTCTCTCACCCGGGGGAAACGGCACCAGATACGCAAGTCTGTTATCATCAAGAAGCTGATAATCCTCCATCAAATGCTGCGGCGCCTCAAAACTGTAGACACCTTCTGGTAAAGTAAAGGCCAGCATGCTGTCCGGCCCTGCATATGTCGTGTCTCCATCGTTAACCAGCCGGAAGACCTGGGTTACCACTATGTCTTCTTCCTTTATATCTATAATGGTATGGGCAATGCTAATCCTTATCGCCTCGTCGGTGGTAGTAGCATCACAGACCCCGACCTCGACATACGCCGTTGTTTCCCCCGTAACAAAAGTGACTGTATAGTAATAATCAACTTCCATGTAGTTGGCTGAGACCAGATATTCGTTCTGAATGTCAACATTACTGAACTGGAATTTACCTTCGTCATCGGTAAGGGCGGGTCTTGTCCCCGCCATGACATCATCTATATATATAATCAGTGATATTTCCACGCCTGCCACGCTGCCGCCTCCTTCGGTGCCGTTGATTACCTGACCTTCAATCTTCCCTTCGGCCGATTCCTGAGCCAGGGCGGCTGCCGGCAACGCGTAAACCAGCAATATTACCAGTATTATTATAGTAAGACGGTGCATAATTTATGCCTCCACTCCAGCTGCTTGTTTCTCCTCCAGGGAAAAGGCTATGGCCCCTCCCAGTAAGAAGAACCCTCCCCCCACCCACATCCATACAATCAGGGGATTCACCAGAACCCTGAAAGTAGCCGATTTATCCGCGGGGTCGTAGTCCGTCCAGACAAGCGAGACGAACAAATCCTCGGCCAGCGTGGTGCGAACCGCTACTTCGGCGAAGTGGGCTTGGTGAAGGAACCAGTAATCATAGCTGGGGTTCATCACCCCTTTCAGTCGCCCGTTCCGGCTGACCGACATTGAGGCGACCGCACCCACCTTTACATTATCCTGCTTCAGAATCCGTTCGCTGTAGGTTAGCTGGTAGTCGCCAATATTCATGGTATCGCCGATATTAAGGGTCTCCGTTTTTTCCATTTCATAGAAAGAGGAGGCAATAATGCCGAGGGCAATAATGATGACGCCGATGTGGACCAGAAAGCCGCCGTACCGCGCCCGGTTGCTGTTAATTAAGGAGAAGAATGCCCGAATATGGCTCTCCCGCCTGGTAGAGTGGCGGGCCCTTGTTCCCCGGTACCATTCCAGGCAAATGGTGAATAGAGGTAAGCCGCCTACCAGAGCCGCTACCGCGTACCAGTTCCCTGCACCGGATACCAGTACGGCAATGGCAATCACCACCGCCGCAATAAAAGTAAACAGTAAATTCCTCTTCATAGAATGCCAGGCCGCTTTACCCCAGCCAAGCAGGGGGCATATACCCATGAGAAACACAAGGACAAGCATAACAGGACCGCAGGTACGGTCGAAGAAACTGCGTTCCAGAGCTATCGTCGTCCCCCCCACCGCCTCGACTATTCTCGGCAGTACCGTCCCTGCGAAAATTATCAATACCAGAACTACCAAGATGATATTGGTCAGAAGAAAGGCGCCCTCTCTGGAGATAAGCGATGCTGGTTTTTCCTCTCCCCCGGAATCTTTACTGCGGATACTTACCATTGTTAATGAGCCGATTAGCGTTACCAGAATGGCCGCCAGGATATAGGGCGGGAATGGCGAGCCGTAGAAGCCATGCAGGGGCGACTCGATGCCGCCGTGAGTGACAAAGGGACTGAAAAGGGTCAGAGCGAAAGTGAAGATGATAAGAATCAGGCTCCAGTTATGCAGGTAATTCCTGCGTCTTCTCACAGAAATCGAGTGAAGAAAGGCGGTCCCCAGCAACCAGGGCATCAGACCGGCGTTTTCTACGGGGTCCCACGCCCAGTAACCTCCCCACCCCAGTTCATTATAAGACCACCACATCCCCAGCAGGTTGCCCAGACCCAGCGCGCACCAGGCAAAGACAGCCCAGCGTCTGACATCGATAGCCCACGCGGCGCCGGTGCGGCGAGTAATCAGGGAAGCTATAACCAGGGCAAACACAACGGCGAAACCGGCAAAACCCAGGTACAGCAGGGGCGGGTGAATCAGCATACCCAGGTTCTGCAGTAGAGGATTCAAGCCTAAACCGTCAACAGGCGGAGATGGAATTCGCTCAAAAATGTTGTTCCCAAACGTAACCAGGGCTATAAAGAATATCTGGACGACAATCAGAATAGCGAGCGTATAAGGCAGACCCGGCTGTTGATTATATCTCTTCCAGAGGACCAGCAGGGCGGTGAAAAGTGAAATAAGCCAGCCCCACAAAAAAATAGAACCTGCTTTACCGGCATACAGAGCGCTTAGTGTATAGACGGCGGGCAGGTCCCGGCTGGCATGTTCAGCTACAATCCTGACACTGAAATCCTTGCTGACGAAGGCATATAAAATCAGGGCAAATGCCAGTGTGAACAGGCCAAAAATCACCAAGACACCGGTTCGGGCACCTGATACCAGACGCCTGGAGCCAATCCTGGCACCAACCATTGAAGCTGCTGCCGAGAATATAGCTACCGCGAGAGCTACGACTAAAACAATGTATCCTGTTTCCGCCATTGATGAGCACTATTCTATGGCTTCTTCATACTTGGAGGGACACTTCAATATAATCTGACTCGCCCGAAATATGCCGTCAGAGTGATATTTCCCCTCGACCATGACATCGGAGCCTGCCTTGAAGCCGCTTGGCTTAGCCCCCTGATAGATAACAGGCATAATATCACCACCCTCGGTGATGTCGAATTTCAGAGAAAGGTCGTCGGCATGCCATCCAATATTACTATCGGCTATCTTACCAGCCACACGAACATTGGTATCATAAAGCTCGGTGCCCCTGGTGAAGAACTCGCTTACGGTTACGTAGTAGCTTACAGAACTGCCAAAGCTCAGGTATAACAGGTAACCCACTACTACTAATAGGATTATCCCTCCGATAAGATACTTCTTCCTCATACCCCTTATTATGTCGAATTTCAGGCCAACTCCTCATTCTAAGTCTACTCTGGCGTTAATGATAGTGTCAAACAAAATTATTATTGACTCAGCCTACCCCAGTATGGTATATTACAGGAAATTGTTAGTGAAGATTAGCAAATATTACTCGATTAAGTCGGCGCTCTTTGTACTCACACATTGGCCCTAGTTAGTATTATTTTTGTCGGCGTACGCCAGTGGGCTGGCGGATATTAACATAGATACTTTATAATATGAATCAAGAGCGAGGAGTCTTTGATGCAAAAAAGGCTATGGGCGAGTTTAGCGGTTTTTATTGCTTTAATTTCGCTGCTCGTTACGCTGCCACTGCTCGGGGCCTGCGGTGAAGAAGAACCGACTGTAGTAATAGAACCGACTCCAACACCGGTACAGCCAACTGAGCCAGTCGGGTTTGACGCGGTTTATTCAGCCGTCAGCCAGTACCTGACCTCAGGCAGCTCATGGAACATCAAAGCCGAAGACCTCTTCCTCCTCATCAACGATGACGATACCGGCAATGACCCCTTTATTATCAGCGTCCGTAAGCCGGAAGACTACGCCAAGGGCCATATACCCGGCGCTGTCAACATTGCCTTCGGTGATATCGCCAAGAACGGCACCCTGAACGCCCTCCCCAGAGACAGAAAAACCGTCGTCTACTGCTATACCGGCCACTCCGGCAGCCAGGCTACCGCTATCCTGGTCGCCCTGGGCTTCGACGTCCTTAACCTCCTCCACGGTATGAGCTCCTGGACTAAAGATACCGAGGTCGCTCCAAACAGATTTACCCCGGAAAAACGCAAGGACTATGCCTTCGAAACCACGCCCAACGAGGCCTCCGATACCTACCCCTACCCCACCTTAGATAAATCCGTCAGAGGCGCCGCCCAGGCCTACACCAGCCCCAAGAACATCTCCAGTGAAGACCTCTTTATGCTGCTTAATGACGATGATGCCTCCAATGACCCCTTCATTATCAGCCTCCGTAAGCCGGAAGACTACGCCAAGGGCCATATACCCGGCGCCGTCAATATCGGCTTTACCGCCCTCGCCCAGAAGGATACCCTGGCCAAGCTACCCCCGGACAGGCCTATCATCGCCTACTGCTATACCGGCCATACCGGCTCTCAGGCCACCGCCCTGCTGAACGTGATGGGCTATGACGCCACCAACCTGCTGTTCGGTATGTGCTCCTGGATCCAGAATACCGAAGTCGCCCCCAAATGCTTCAATAACGAGACGGCTTCCATGGACTACGACTTCGAGCTGACCCCTAATATCTTCGTGCCCAAGGAAGAACCGGTTACACCGCCCGAGGAAGAACCTCTCCCCACACCCGATGAAGCGGTCGTGTTGGCGGGAGACACCTGTGTGGGCTGCCACAGCAGCGAAGTCCTCCTCAAGAAGGTAGCCTCACCGGAGGAAGAGGTAAAGTCAGAAGAAACTTCAGGCGAAGGCTGAGCCGGTGAGTTACCTCCGTTGGAGGTATGGCAAAAGGTCTTCGTGAATAATGCCGAATTCGTCAAGGATATCCACGGCCAGGTGGGCTGTGTTATCTGTCACGGCGGCGACAGCACGGCCCAGGATAAATTAATCGCTCATCAGGGACTGGTAGCCGACCCGTCTGAAGTTAACTGTGACACCTGCCACAAGGACATTGCCTGCATGAATGAGAACAGCCTGCATACCACTGTAAGTGGGATGAAAGCCGCTCTTGAAGCCAGGGGAGGCAACATAGAAGAGGGTTCTCCACTGGCCACAGCTTTTAACAATCACTGCTCGCAATGCCACACGTCCTGCGGTCAGTGCCATGTCAGCCGGCCGGATGAGCTGGGCGGGGGGCTTGTTTCCGAGCACGAATTCCGCGAGACTCCCTCCATGCAGTATAACTGCGTAGCCTGCCACGGCGCCCGCGTTGGCGATGAATACCTGGGTAAGAATGAGGGAATTCCCGGTGATGTTCACTGGACAAAGGCGGGGATGACATGTGTTGATTGCCACGGTCAGGAACTCCACGGCTCCGACCAACCAGTATCAGGCACCCGGTATGATAATCCCTACACAGTGAAGTGCGAGGACTGTCATACTGATGTCTGGACCAATACCGAGGGGAACCCCCAGCACGAACAGCACCTGGGAGACCTTTCCTGCCAGGTCTGTCACGCCGTAGCTTATAAGAACTGTTATAACTGCCATGTATCTATAGACCAGAAGGGAATACCATGCCTGACCACTGACCCGTCGGAGATGCACTTCGAAATTGGCTATAATCCTATACGGTCATCGGAAAGGTCCTCCAAATATGTGGTGCTGCGTCACATTCCAGATTGTCCGGACACGTGCGCCTACTACGGCGAAAATCTCCTGCCGGATTATGATGCTTTACCGACCTGGAAATACGCCACGCCGCATAATATCCAGTTGAACACACCGCAAAACGCAAGCTGCGATGCCTGCCACGGTAACATGGAACTGTTCCTGACCGAAGGAGATGTCGACCCGGAGGAGAGGGAAGCCAACAGAAATGTCATCGTAAACGAGATTCCCGAGCCATATTAGCGGACTCTATAGCGTTAACGATAATAAGTAATATATGGAAATAAGTCGGAAGGATTTCTTAAAAGCCTCTGCGGGAGCAGCCGCCCTGATGCTGCTTCAGCCTCCAGCTTCAGCCCTCGCCAGGGAGTCCCAAACTCAAGAAGGCGTGGCCATGCTGGTAGACGTCACCAAGTGTATAAGCTGCTGGTGGTGCTACGCCGCCTGCAAAAATTACAACAGGTTGCCGGAGACCATCAAACCCGACCCGGAACAACCACCCCCACTTTCCCCTGAAGTCTGGACAACCCTGAAGCCGGTTAAAATAGCCGATGAATGGCATTCCAGGAAACAGGCCTGCAACCACTGCACCAATGCCGTCTGCGTTAAGGTCTGTCCCACCGGAGCGTTGAGTTACAACGATCTCGGCTTTGTTCAGTATGACAAGGACAAATGCTCCGGCTGCGGGTATTGCGCCGAGTTCTGTCCTTTCGGCGTTCCGCAGATGGAAAGCAACAAAGTCAGCGGTGTTGCCGTCATGGATAAATGCACCTTCTGTATAGACCGGGTTACCGGTGGCGAGCAGCCAGCCTGCGCCGCAGCCTGCCCGACGGGCGCCATTAAATTCGGTAAAAGGTCTGAACTGGTGAAAGAAGGACAGGAAAGGGTTGCCGCACTGCAAAATTCCAATGCCAACGCTGCATTTTATGGAGATAAAGAGATGGGCGGACTTCACGTAATGTACGTGCTTGATGACGCGCCGGAGGTATACGGACTCCCTGTCGACCCCGAAGAACCACCGGCCGCTTTGGTACGGGATGTCCTCAGGTGGGTGGGGATTGGCGCCGCCGCAGCTATTATCGTTGGTTTCGGGCTTAATTACATTGTCTTCCGGGAAGCCAAAATGGTAAACGAACTGCCCGGGGCAGAATACATACGAAAGAGGGAAGAAAACAATAAGAAATGACCCAGCCGCGAGTAGTCGAACGCTTTAAGAAAAGGACAATCTGGTTTCACTGGATTCACACGGTGGCCTTCCTGGTGCTGGTCGTAACCGGCGCTATTCTGTTTTTCCCCGGGATTGGTGGCGCTGCCGCCGGTGGTGTAACCAGGAGTATTCACCGCATTGCCGTAGTATTCTTCGTGGGCGCACCGGTGATATACTCGGTGCTCAATCCCAGGATGGCGCTGCATTTCGTCAAGGAGACTTTGACATGGGGTATAGAGGACATTGATTATATTGAAGCGGCTCCTCTATACTACTTCGGCGGACCCGAAGAAAATATGCCACCACAGGGGCACGTGAATTCCGGGCAGAAAATGTGGCAGTTCGTAGTGCTGGCTACCGGTGTTCTGTTCTTTCTAAGCGGCTTGATAATGTGGTTTTTTAAAGACACCGCCCCGGCAGGCCTCTTCCAGTGGAGCGTGATTGTCCATGATGTTGCTTTTCTTCTGGCTTTCCTCATGTTGCTGGTACATATCTATACCGGTACCATTCACCCCAGGATGACCGAGTCACTGCGTTCCATGTGGGACGGTAAGGTCTCCGTAAAGTATGCCAAAAACCACTACGGCAAGTGGTATGAAGAGATATCCAAGGGAGAGGGAGAGGAATAGCGTTTCTGCGGTCTGGCCGTCAGGTAAAACGGTATAACGCTGTTTCAATTCCCTTTGAGTCTACTCGCCTAACCGTACCCGCCCCCAGATACCCACCACTCGCACCATAGATTCATAGATATCGGGGTCGGCCGTAGTCTTCTTGGGGGCACATATTTTTATGTAATTATTCAGCACCAGTGCCCCGACGCTGTCAATAGCGGAACGAACCGCCGCCAGCTGGGTTACTATACTCTCGCAGCCCCGTTCTTCGGCAACCATTTTATGGAGACCGCGAATCTGCCCCTCTACCCTCTTAAGGCGCTTGAGCACCGCTTCCCTGGATGCTTCTGGACTTTCCTGCCGGGCCATTATACCCTCCATACACTCTAATCATTTATTACTCAATACCATACACCAATATTCTACCTTACCCCTGTATAAATTCCAAGACAGGCTATCAAGATACAGGTAATCCATTTCCTTTAACCATAAACTAAACGCTGGTATAATAATAAAGAAAGTGTACTTGATTAATGAATAATCAGACCAGCGTTATGGTAGAGATACTGCAAAATAAGAATGCTTCTACCCGATTCCAGATACTCGTTGAGATTGCCGCTTCCGGCCCCGGCATTCAGCAAAAAGGTATCGCGGCCAAACTGGGCATTACGCCACAGGCCGTATCTGAATATATTCATCAACTGGTGAACGAAGACCTGGTTATCGCCACCGGCCGCGCTAACTACAGCATAAGCACCAGGGGTGTCAACTGGATGATTAAGGTACTCAGGGAACTCCGGAGCTATGGTTCCCGGGTAGAACAGGCAATCACTAATATCACGGTCTGCGCGGCCATAGCCGAGATAGACATAAATCAGGGGCAGGCTGTAGGGCTAAAGATGATGGACGGCTTACTCTATGCTACCAGCCAGATAAACGTTGGCGCCAGAGGCACAGCCGTATCAAGCGTACGGAAGGGTGAAGATGTGGATGTCTCTAATATCGAAGGACTGGTGGAACTGGTAAGCGGCCGGATAACCATCTTTCAGGTACCTGCCATTCAGAAGGGCGGGTCGAGGCAGGTCGACCTGGAAATGCTAAAAGAGCGGGTAACCGGGAATGAGCAGGTCGGTGCTATTGGCATCGAGGCACTGATTACGTTAAGACGGATAGATATTGAGCCACGCTATCTTTACGGCGTTACCGAAGCGGCCATTGAAGCCGCCCGATGCGGCTTATCTTTTGTCATAGTCTGCACTGATGACGCCATCTCCGGACTGCTCAAGAGGCTGCAAGAAGAAGACCTGAATTACCAGATTATAGACTCGCGCCTGAATAACAGACCGGTATAGTCCTCCCCCTTTTAACCTTCCTCTCTAAAAAGTCGATAATAATTACTTCAGTTCCCGGTAATTCTTCAAACAGGCCTTGAAATATCGTACATTAACAGTTATAATGATAATGTATTATTCAATTGGAGATGACATGAAATCCACAAATGAAGTCCTGGCTGAGACCGGCTTGACTTATCCCATGCTCAACCGCCTTAAAGACTTATGCATTATCCCCAAGCCTAAACTGAAAGGACAGGGACGCCGCAAAGGCGTCGTCGGACTATTTGATGATAATGTTATTGATATTATCAAACAGGTTAAATTACAGCAGCAGATGGGCCTCACGCTTACTCAAATAGCCGAGAAAATGCGCCAGAAACGTGACTCACTAAGGAATGTGGAACCTTACGGCAAGATTGTAATTCCCGGAAACCCCGGCCATATGAGTAACTACATCAACACCATGCCGGAACTCTACGAACAGATAGAAATGGAGAATCCCGGATACAGGCTTCATACCATACGTATGGTGTCTGTTGAGAGTAAAGGGAAGAAATCCCTGGTACCCGTCGAGATTGTGATAGTACCTAAAGATTAGCTTTAAACGTCACCACCACAAGCTTTCCATTCCAATTCGGTTGCTTCAGACGTGGCCATCAAAGTATACTATCTTAGTCCAGCGTTGGTAAGCAGCCATCGCGCATACGTGATGAAGTCTTCGATAGCGGTCAGCATAACTCCTAGAAATAGCTATAAGGAGAAACGATAAATGACTAATTCTGGCGAAGAAAGAAAAGGATTTTACGGCTGGCTCGCCAATGTCATAGAGCGGCGGTCACCGTGGCTCATAATCGGCACACTGGTTGTAACCTTGCTGCTCATTTTCCCCCTGTCTCAGATGAAGCCTACCGAGATGGCCAGCGACAACCCTACGGGCAGCGATGTCGTCAAGTGGACTGAGGAAATACAAGATAAATTCCCCTCCGAGGTCTACCACATGCCCTTCATCGTTGAGGCCAGAGAAGGCGACATGCTCACCCAGAAAAACCTTTACGAGCTATATCAGAATGAGCAAGCACTGAGGGAGAGCGCTCTGTCTCCCTTCCTCTATAGACGCTACAACGAGGTGGCCGGCGTAACCCTGGAAGGCGTCTATTCAATAGCTGACTCCGTCAATGCTGTATTAATGCACGTAAGCCGGGGTACGGTAGATTTATCCAGCGCCACCGACCTTCAGGTCAAGCAGGCGGTGGACTACGTACTGAGTAACCCCCTCACTGAAGGTATGGAAATCGAGCTAGCCGTCGGAGCCAGTTATGAGGAAGGTGCTGGAGGGGTCAAGCTCTGGAATTCTCCGGCTCTTTTATTTATTGTCGAATGCGACAGGGAGCAGGTTCAGAAGGAATACCCTGCCAGTGTAGGCCAGGACTACTCGGAGCAAATCGCTCTGGAGCACTACGGCCGCGATGTGCAGAGGCTACTCCGCGGCGAAGAGGATAGCTACCAGTTATGGGGTGTCTTCATCGACATGAACCTGGAAGTAGCCGACGAGAGTCAGATAAGCGGCATCATGCTGGTAGCGGCTATCATACTTATGCTGGCCATTATTACCATAATCTTCCGCTCCTGGTTGATAACGCTATTATCCGGCGTCGGCCTCGGCATGCTCATTATCTGGTTGAAGGGCTTCGCTAACCTTATTGGCCTTAAGAGTTCCATGATTTTAGACCTCATTGTGCCTGTCGCTATCCTGGTACTGGGAATAAACTACGCAATACACGCCCTCTTCCGGTACCGCGAGGAAATAGAGAAGGGCAAAAAGCCACGCCAGGCCCTGGGGGCTTCAACCTACGGGGTAGGTAGCGCCCTGGTTCTGGCAATGCTGACCACTATCATCGCTTTTGGTGCCAACGCCTCATCGGGGATAGAATCGGTGGTCGGCTTCGGCATCGCTGCCTCCATTGCCATGATTGCCTCATTTATAATTCTCGGACTTTTCGTGCTAGCTTTAGTCATGCGGTACGACGCGTGGAGAGGTCGGGGCTTCACCAAATCCATTAGTAAGGGCGCCCCGGCATCACGCGGCCTCTGGATTGGTAAACTCGTTTCCTCGACCAGCAATAAATGGTTTGTGATGCTACCGCTCATTCTAATAGTTACCGGAGTAGCTGCCTGGGGCTGGCTCAATCTGGAGACAAAGATGGATGCCAAGGAGGCATTTGATGCCAGGTCGGACCTTATTATCGGGTTAGACAAGCTTGATGAGCATGTAGCCCAAAAAGCTGGCGAGCCGGCTTACCTGTATATCAAGGGGGATTTCACGCAACTCGAAGCGCTGGACAGCATAAAGGCAACAATCCAGGAGATGGAAGACGACGAGCACGTAGCCCGGAGAATAAGCGATGGCAAGCCTGACGCCTATGACCTGCTCCTCGACTTCCTGGCGGCCGTAATTCAGAGCGATTACGCTCGCGAACGTATTGAGGCAGCTTCCGGGCTGGCCTTAACCGATGCTGACGGCGACCTTATCCCTGATACACCGGAGCAGCTCCTGGCTGTCTATGATTACATCACTAGGGAAGGTATCCCGCTGGACGAAGATTCAATGCTCTACACCCCACAGCGAATAAGGGAGTTTTTCGTCCACGATGTATCAGGAGAAGGTGAAGATGCCACCCTGATATACATTGGTGTGCCGGGTACCCGGGAGCAGGCTGTAGCCAAGTTATCAGCTAGTGAACTCCAAAATGATATGGATACCGCTATGAAAGGAGTATCGGGTATTACTTTCTACGGACTCACCGGCGATGCATATGTACGTGATGCCCAGTTTGATGCCATTGCAGACTCACTAAACCGTTCCTTAATTATTGCCATCGCTGCCTGCCTGGTACTATTATTCGCCATCTTCCGCTCACTGAGATATGCCGTCATTACGCTAATACCGGTACTACTGGTGGCCTGCTGGTTATACGGCTTCATGTACGTCATCGGTTATAACCTGAATATGATGACAGCCACCATTGCAGCTATAGCTATCGGAGTCGGTATCGACTTCTCCATCCATTTTACCGTACGCTTCCGCCAGGAACTGAGCAGGAGTCCGGACAAGAGAACGGCCCTGTCTGCCACCAGCCACAGCACCGGTATGGCCCTATTCGGCACGGCAATATCCACGGCGTTAGGCTTCGCCGTGATAGCCTTCGCCCCGATGCCCATGTTCGCCGCTTTCGGCCTGCTCACGGCGGTTATGATAGCCCTTTCATTCCTGATGGCGCTTTTTGCCCTGCCCAGCCTGCTGCTGCTGTTCGCTCCGTCCGGGGCAAAGACAAAGAAGCCCTGATTTCTCGGGCAATACCTGCCGGGAATTACTTTGTGTCCGGTGATTTCGCCGCTGGTTGTTGACCGATGACGGTAGCACTTTGCGGCATATGTGGTAGTCCGCCAGCGACATGCATAGCTTCGCCGGTAACAAATGACGAAAGCTCCGAGGCCAGGAACAAAGCGGCCCCGGCGATATCCTCCGGCGTGCCCACCCTCTGCAAAGGGACCTCCTTTTTGCCTATAGCTGCAAAATAGGCATCCTTATCCTGAATGTCCCTGGTTACCGGTTCCCAGAAAGGCGTCCGTACGGGACCGGGCATGATAGCGTTCACGTAGATATTATACGGTGCCAGTTCAAAGGCCAGATTGTATGTTAACCCCAGGACCCCTCCCTTAGCCGAATGATAATGCACGACAGAAACGGCGGGGTGGACGGCACCTATAGAAGAAAAATTGATAATTTTGCCGTATTTATTCTTTTTCATATGGGGCACGATTGCCTTGCAGCATAAAAAAGCGCTCTTCAGGTTCAGGTCTATAAACCTGTCCCACTCTTCTTCAGTAACGTCTTCAAGATTGCCGCTGGTTACCCCGGGTACCCCTCCGGCATTATTGACCAGGATATCAACCTTTTTAAATTTACTGATAGCCTGAGCCACCATGTCCTGTACCTGACGACTGTCGGTGACATCGCATTTAACGAAAATACCCTCACTGCCTTTTTTGGAGACCTCATCCGCCGTTTTCTTTCCTTCCTCCACGGAAATGTCAGCAACAACAACCGAGCAGCCTTCCTCGGCGAATTTAAGCGCCATGCCTCTGCCGATGCCCACGGCGCCTCCGGTAATAATAGCAACTCTATTGGCAAGTAACACCTGTCGCCTCCTTCATATTTTTTTATACAGGTTTGACTGCTTTACTGGTTAATCAGTCTAATACCAGTGGATATATATTGCTCTGCTCTGATGTATGACGATATTCAAGTTTTAATATAACTTATTTTGATACCTGTTGACAATGTACCGTACAGGCATTTTTCTATAATAACATAATATTGTATAATAACTCGGCAGCCGTTGTACCGAACCCTGGTTATTCATTAGAATAAACCCGGAATGTTATCAACGGCCAGATATTGGCTAAGCAGCCAGGAAGAGCGATTTTTAAAGGCGAATTACTAACGAACGTTCATGGAGGGAAAATCATGCCTCGAGGTTATATGGGAAAGATACTGAAAGTAGATTTATCCAGAGAAGAACTGATAGATGAAGACCTTGATGAAAATCTCTCCCGCCGGTTCATTGGCGGCTACGGCATCGGCGCCAGGATTATCTTCAGCGAACAGGGTGCCGGCGTTGACCCGCTGGGGCCAGACAATATTTTCGGTATTTTTACAGGCCCGTTTACCGGTACGCGGGCAATTTCCGGCACAAGGTTCACGGCTGTAGGCAAATCACCGCTAACGGGGTGCTGGGGTGACGCCAATTCGGGTGGCTATTTCGGCGCTTACATAAAATTCGCCGGCTACGACGGGGTGCTTTTTTCCGGAATATCGAAAAAGCCCGTTTACCTCATTATCGATAACGGGAAAGCCCGGTTGAGAGATGCCACTCATCTATGGGGCAAAGATACCTACGAAACAGAGGATATTATAAAATCCGAACACGGTAATGATACGGCCGTGGTCTGCATCGGACAGGGAGGAGAAAATTTATCTCTCATCGCCGGTATCGTTCATACCAAGGGCAGTGTCGCTGCCCGCTCGGGACTGGGAGCCGTAATGGGCTCCAAGCGACTCAAGGCGGTTGCCGTAAGAGGCAACATGAAAGTGACTGTCGCCGATGAAAACGGGACCAAAGAATTACGTAAGAAATACCTGGCGGAACTGGGCGGGAATGTCGAAACTATCAGGAAATTAGGTACGACCTTTACGACTGTTGCCTGTATCGAGACAGGCGACGCGCCGGTGAAAAACTGGGGAGGAATAGCGGAAATAGATTTCCCGGATGCCAACCCCCTCGGGGGTGAGGCTGTTGACTTGTATAAATGGAAGCCCACCGCCTGTTACCAGTGCCCTATCGGCTGCGAAGCGATTATGAAAGGGGGAACCGGTGAGTATAAATACGAAGCCGGCTCCTACCGGCCCGAATATGAGACGATTGCCATGCTCGGCAGCAACTGCCTGAATACCAATATCGAGTCCATAATCAAAGCCAACGATATCTGTAATCGTTACGGGATTGATACCATCTCTATCGGAGCCATCATCGCCTTTGCCATGGAATGCTACGAGAACGGGCTTATCAACAAGTCGGACACCGACGGTATCGAAATGACCTGGGGAAATCACCAGGCCATAGTTGCCATGACCGAGAAAATAGCGAAGAGAGAAGGCTTCGGTAAAATCCTGGCCGGGGGCGTACTATCAGCCGCGCAGAAGATAGGCAAAGGCGCGGAGAAATATGCCATACACGTTCATGGGCAGGAAGTACCGGCGCATAATCCGCTGGCCGGATTCTTCATGGCAAATACTTATCTTACCAACGCCACCCCGGCCCGCCACACCCAGGGGTCGGAAACACATCACAGTGCAGGATTGATACCCGATTTCAATCGGGATTCGGTCAGCGAATGGGCGCAGGCGTATAAGAGGGGCAGCAATTTCCAGCATATTCTTATGTGCTCCGGTATGTGTCTCTTCGTAAATATGGCCATACCGCATATTGATGTCTTCACCGAATTTATGAATGCAGTCACCGGCTGGGGTGTTACCCTTGAAGAACTTGTGGAAACCGGCGAAAGAATCGCCAATATCCGGCAGGCTTTCAATATTCGCAATGGAATAAATCCGGTAAAGAATGAATTATCCGGCAGATTGCTCGGCAAACCGCCTCATACTCAAGGCCCGCTGGCAGGTATAACCATAGACGAAGACGCTCTGGTAAAAGAATACCTCACCGCCATGGACTGGGACCTGGAAACGGGAACGCCGAGTAGAAAAAGACTTGAAGAACTGGGACTGGAAGACGTCGCTCAGGAACTCTGGCCATAGGCATTAAAGGAGCTCCAGTTTAGAGTCTATGCGTTAGTGAGCAGATTATTTTAAGGAGGTAACATCAATATGAAAAGCCTTGAGGGCAAGGTAGCCCTGGTTACCGGAGCTGCCAGCAAGAGGGGCATGGGACGAGCCATTGCCTTACGGCTGGCCAGGGAAGGAGCTAATGCTGTCATTATTGATAAACACCCGGCGCCGAAGAGCCTTTTCCCCGGAGACGAAGGATGGGGCGGCCTGGACGCCGAAGTAGATGAAATCAAGGCTCTGGGCAGTGAAGCTATGGCTATAGTGATGGATATCTGCAACAGCAAGGAGGTTGACGCAGCCCTAGCCAGAACCCTGGAAAAATTCGGCAGGATAGATATGCTGGTGCATTGCGCCGCTGTCCGTGGCCCGGTAGGCCTTCCCACCGTTGACCTTTCTGAGGAGGACTGGAGAACTATTATGGACGTAAATGCCACTGGCTCTTTCCTTATTACAAAAGCGGTAGCCAAGGCCATGATTGCCAAGGGAGAAGGCGGCAGAATCGTTATTATCGCCTCGATGGCGGGACTGCACGGTGTCGCCGGTAGCGTCGCGTATTGCGCTTCAAAATACGCCACTATTGGCCTGGTAAAAACCATGGCCCTGGAACTGGGACAGTATAAAATAAACGTCAATGCCATTAACCCCGGTGCCATTATCACCAATCTGAGAGATGAGGCTTTTGACCGGATAAGCAAGGCCGAGGGTACCACCTGGGAAGAAGCCCAGCAGGCCGACTACAAGATGATGAGTGCCAACATACCGCTGGGTCGACTCGGCTCCACTGATGAAATCGCCGACCTTGCCTATTTCCTGGTTTCCGACATGTCCACCTATGTCACCGGCGAGACAATCGGCATTGGCGGCGGCATCACCTAAATACCGCCATAATGGGTAATTCTATGGACGCTATATTCGACTTCGCTAAGATGTTCACCAGCTTAAGGTACGAGGACATCCCCGGTCCGGCGGTTGGGGCCGCGAAAAAGGATGTCCTGGACAGTCTGGCGACAGCCCTGGGAGGTTCGACACAGGCAGGAATCGCCGAACTGGTGGACATGATCAGGGAGTGGGGAGGGAATGAGCAGAGTACCATTATCGCCTACGGCATCAGGTGCCCGGCACCTGATGCGGCTCAGGTCAACGGTACCATGATACACGCCCTGGACTATGATGATGGTCACCCCATTGCCCAGGTGCATATCGGCTGTGTGGCCGTCTCAACCTGCTTCGCTGTGGCCGAGCGGATGGGAGGTATAAATAGCAGGGAATTTATCACGGCGCTGACGCTGGGGGCCGACTTCCTGGCGAGGCTGGGACTGGCCAGCCGACCGGGAAGCAGCCTGATAGAATCCGGCTGGCACCCCACCGCCCTGTTCGGCTACCTGGGTGCGGCTGCCATGGCGGGGAAGCTCATGGGACTGGACGAGGAGAGAATGGTCAATGCTTTAGGCATCGCCTATCACCAGTGCGCCGGTAACTCCCAATGTGTCAATGACGGCGCTTTGACCAAGAGGATGGGGCCGGGACTGGCGGCAAAAGGGGGCATTACCGCCGCTTTAATGGCCGAGAGAAGCATTACCGGTGCCAGGAACATCCTCGAAGGTGAATACGGCATGTATCATCAGTACCACGGCGGAGATTACGATGCGGAAATCCTGACCGCCGACCTGGGTAAAAGATTCGAGGGAATCAATATCGGGGATAAACCGTACCCCTGCTGCGGGTTCACTCATCCCTTTATCGATGCCGTACTGTCCTTGAAGTCAAAACATGATATTGACATAGAACAGGTAAGCAGCATTACAGCCTATGGCGGCCAGCCGGCCTATGAAATATGTGTGCCCCCGGAGGTAAAGTGCACGCCCCGGAATACTATCGATGCCCAGTTCAGTGTTCCCTGGGCGGTAGCCACGGCCCTCGTCAGGGGTAAGGTCTCTCTGGAGGACTTCACCGGGGCAGCTATTAAAAACGAAGACGTTCTTCAAATTTCCCGGAAGGTAACCGGCGTACTCGACCCCTCCCTGAGCCGGCATGGCGTCGGGCCGGGCAGAGTAAAAATAGCGATGAAAGACGGCACGGAGTATACCGAGGAGGTAGAGCACTACCTTGGCAGCGTGGAAAGGCCGATGACATTTAATGACTGCGCGGCGAAATTCAGGGAGTGTGCCGCCGGCTCTATAAAGCCGCTGCCCGCCGATACCGTTGACAGGGTAATAGAAATGGTCGGTCAGCTTGAGAGTCTGGATGACGCCACCGAAATCATCAGGCTGCTTGGTTAGGAACCTGCGTTCCTCCGGACGCTACTTATCCAGCGCCTTATAGAAATCATGCTTCCCGTGGGCCGCATCCTTCACACCCCTGTCTCTTCTCTCCTTAAAGAAGTTAAATTCATCGGGCTCGAAGCTCATATTCGTCGCCATGGTATGCATGATATAGGAATGGGTCAGCCCCTGAGTTATCCCCATCATGTCATAGAGAAACTGCCGTGACGTCTTACCCAGAGCTATACCGTCACGCGGGTATCTGGCCAGCCCTTCCGCAAGTTCATTAACCTCGGCTTCCAGCTTATCGGCGGGGACAGCTCTATTTACCAGCCCGGCCTGGCAGGCCTCTTTGCCATCAATCATCTTACCCGTAATACAGAGCTCCAGCGCCTTTGTCAGTCCACACCGCAGCACCATCATGGGTTCCAGAGTAAGGCCGGCCAAACCCAGCCTTTCTTCCACATGGCCGAGCTTGCAGTCTTCCGAAGCGATGAGCAGGTCACTGTTGAGGAAAAAATTCAACCCGGCACCAAGGAGGAACCCATGCGCCTGCACGACCGTCAATTTCTGGCATAACAACAACTGCTGGCACTGTTCCCAGAAAGTACGCCGGTCAAAGTGCACCCGCACTCTCTGGCTGGGGCGTTTTGATTTCTCTCCAGGCTTCGGCTCTTTCCATCCGTACACAAAACCGACCTCGTGCAGGTCTGCCCCGGCGCACAAAGCACGACCCGCCCCCTTGAACACAATGACTTTGACATCGTCATCATTGCTGGCTTCTGTTATCGCCAGGCCTATCTCATCGTTAAGCTCAGGGCACATGGCATTCAACGTTTTCGGGCGGTTCAGGGTGATGCGGGCAATATAATCGCTCCTCTCATATATAATGTTTTTATATTCCATATGTAGCCTCCTCTAATTCGTCTTTCCTTAACACGCGGGGTAAAATCGCGGGCTAGATGATACGGGTGTATATAACCATCACGATTATTAATAACAGACGCTTAATATTTTAACCTGTTTTTTTGCACTTTTACAACATCCCTCCGGTGCTGGATATCCCGCTCAGACTGGGGATACCACACTCTACTGTGTTATAATAAGGCGAAATTAATGAACATGAATGACATTGCGGGTAATAATCCGGAGACTGAATCCGGAGCAAAAAAAAAGCTCCTGCCCCTCAAGGAAGCTATCGGACGCTGCGTAAAACCGGGAATGAAGCTGCATCTCGCCGGCGGCATAGGCGGGCCGAGTGCCGCCATATGCGAGATTATCAGACAATATCACGGTAAAAACCCCGGTTTTGAATTAATACAAAGCACGGTAACCGGGCATTCTATAAACCTCCTCCACTGCAATCTGGTCAGGAAGCTGGTCTTCTCCGCATGTGCCGACATATCCACCTCGGGACGCCCCAGCCGGATAATGCAGAAAGTCTGGGCGGAAAAGAGCATTGACATTGAAAACTGGTCTCTCTGTTCCCTCCAGCAGAGGCTCATGGCGGGAGCGCTCGGTATCAGCTTCATGCCGACCCGTTCCATTGCCGGCAGCAGCATGGCGATGGACAATACGAATTCCTTTCGGGAAATCGATGACCCCTTCGGGGGCACAGCCAGAGCAGGCCTGGTGCAGGCCCTCAACCCTGACATTTCTATAGTGCACGGCTGTGTCGCCGATGAAAACGGTAATACCATCCTGGCCACTCCGTATGGCGATGACCTCTGGGGCTCGCTCGCCAGCAGCGGCGTTCTCGTCACCGTGGAGAAGCTCGTGCCCACTGATTTTATCAGAAAACACGCCGCCCTGGTTAAAATTCCCGGCCATATCGTTAGTGCTGTATCCGTGGCGCCGATGGGTCTTCACCCATTTTCAATGGCCAACCCGGGTATAACCGGCCTGAATGCTTACGAGACCGATACTGATTTCCTGCTGGAATTACATAAGGCCTTCGCCGGCAGCCAGAAGCTTGATACCTGGATAAAAGAGTGGGTGCTGGAATGCGCTACGCACGACGATTTTCTGACCAGACTGGGCAGCCGAAAGATAAAGTCATTACAAAAAATAACAACCGATAATACAAAGTCTATAGAATATCCCGCAGCACCGCCTGAACCAGCGACGGACTACACTCAGGAAGAGATGGTGCTGATTGCGGCGGCCAGAGAGATAACCGATAGCGTGTTGAAATCACGGCACAGGACCATACTGGTAGGGGCGGGCTCCCGGGGCGTGGCGGTACTGCTGGCACACCATCAGCTTAAAGACCAGGGGTACGAACTGGAAGTCTTAAGCGGTAACGGGCAGGTCGGCTACGAGCTCCAATCGGGACCGTTAGGGGCGCAAAGTTTGGGTGTCGTTTACAGTTCCAAAATGATAACGGATACGCTGACCGTCCAGGGGGTATTCATCGGGGGCAGGAACAACAAATGCCTCAGCGTACTCGGCGTTGGTCAGATTGATAGATACGGAAACACCAATTCCACGCTCACTTCCCAGGGGCAGTTCCTGGTGGGCTCCGGCGGGGCTAATGATGCCGCTAATGCCCGGGAAGTCATCGTCATCGTCAATCAGTCAAAAGACCGCTTTCCAGAGACACTGCCCTACGTCACTTGCCCCGGCGACAGGGTAACCAGGGTAATATCTACCATGGGAATTTTTACCAAACCGGCCGGTCAGGATGAACTGCACCTCACCGCGTGCTTGCCTGACCCGAAACTGCCCGGCCTGGAAGATAAGATAAAACGGGTGCGTGAAACCTGCGGCTGGCCCCTGAAGCTGGCCGACGATGTAAAGGAGGTTCCCGGGCCTGCGCCGGATGAGCTAAAACTACTGCGCCGGTTGCTGCCCGCTCGCTCATAAACGGCGAATAAAGCCCGGGCCTTGCAGCCTGTTTTAATAAAGGAGGCTTTTATGACTGGACCGCTCGAAGGCATTCGGGTTCTGGAGTGTGGCGGCTATCTCAGCGCTCCCTCCGCCGGCTACATGCTGGGTGACCTGGGTGCCGAGGTAATTAAAATAGAAGACAGAGTCAAAGGCGACCCCGTCCGTGGTATGTCAAGCACCTTCGGCCGGGGCATGATTATGCCCGACGGCACCAACATTCTGTTCGAGACGGCCAACAGGAACAAGAAGGGCATGACACTCGACCTGAAAAAGGAAAAGGGTAAGGAGTTGCTCTACCGCCTGGTTGCAAAAGCGGACGTCTTCTGCACCAACTACTCCCTCTCCGCTATTGATAGCCTCGGCATGGACTACCATACTCTGAAGAAACATAATCCGAAGCTGGTCTACGGCCTGGCCACGGGCTACGGCTCTATCGGCCCGGATAGCGAGAAACGCGCCTTTGATACCATAGCCCAGGCGCGTTCGGGCATCATGTGCACCGTCGGTGACCCCGACGGCCCCCCGCTCCAGATAGCCGGGGCCATTTTTGACCAGGTGACAGGTACGCTGCTGGTAAACGGCATTCTGGCGGCACTGTCCGCCCGCGACAGGCAGGGAATCGGGCAGAAGGTTGAGGTATCCCTGTTGGGCTCCGGAATACACATGCAGGCATATAATATTAACGTGACCCTCCTCCGGGGCCGCCCGATGCCCCGGCCTTCCCGTAAAACACTGAAAAACCCTCTTGCCAACCACTATGAATGCGCCGACGGTAAATGGCTGCTGCTGTGCGAAGCGCAGTCCGACAGGTTCTGGCACACCTTCTGCCTCGCTCTGGGTATTGAAAACCTGGAAAAAGATGCCAAATTCGCCACTGCCAAGGACAGGCGCGGTAATTTCCTGGAGCTCACCGGCATCCTGGAGAAGGTGTTTAAAACCAGGCCCAGAGACGAATGGCTCAATATCCTCCAGACTCAGGGAGAAGGCATGGCATTTTCACCAATCATTGAACCAACCGAGCTCACCTCGGACCCGCAGATTCTGGCCAACGAGTATATTACCGATGTTGACCACCCCACCCTAGGCAGAGTTAAAATGATAGGAATGCCGATTAAGTTCAGCGAGACGCCTGCCAGTGTCCGGTACTGTGCGCCCAACTTCGGCCAGCATACGGAAGAGGTGCTCATGAACGTCCTCGGCTACACCTGGGAAGATATAGAAAAGCTGAAAGATGAGGAAGTAATTTAAAAGCTGGAATCAGGAGAAAGCATGGAAATTGAAGTCAAACAGAAGCGTATCGGCGAAGACAGGTTTCTGGAAATGCGTAAAGATATTCTCGCGGAATGGCCGACGGGCCAGGAAGTAGACCTTGAGGAAGCTGTGGAATACCACAGGAACCTGCCTGAAAGTAAAAATTTCATGAAAGCTACCGAAAAGCTGCGCCGGGAAGGCAGGACGACCGTCTGGCCCAGAGCCGGCACCCCTGTACTCGAAGATGAGATAGCGCTCGTTAAAACCCTGGTGGATTCCGGCATACGTCACATCCCCGTCACCATTGATAGCTACACGCGCCGGTATGAGTTTGAGAAAGCCGGGCAAGCCCTGGAACAATCAATTAAGACCGGCCGCGCGCTGCTCAACGGCTACCCCATCGTTAACCATGGAGTAAAAAACACCAGGAAGGTAACCGAAAGCGTCGAGGCCGCTTTCAGCCCCAGGGGCGCCGGCAAACTGGCTATGGAAATTGCCCTGGCTTCCGGTATGACGGCGGCAGGTAAAAGCTCCTTCCTGGAATTCGGCAGCTATGAGAAAAAACGTACCCTGGAAGACTGCATCGAACACAGCCAGTATACGGACAGGCTGGCCGGATATTACACCGAAAGGGGCTCGGTTATCACCACGGACCTCCACGGATTCGTGCCGTCCGGCGTCTTCCCGTTAAGCGTTAACATCGCCTGTATTATCATCGACGCTCTCATCGCCGCCGAGCAGGGTGTCAAGAGCATCATCCCGCTGCTTCACTGCAACGGTCACATGGCGCAGGACATCGCCTGGATGCGAGTGACGCCGAAACTTATCAGGGAGTACCTTGATAGATTCGGCTACACCGATACTGCCATTCCGGGCATCCTGAACAACCAGATTCCGCTGTTCCCCGTCCCGCAGGGCATGGGCGGAGCATTCGCCTACCTCTGCTATACCGCGATGGTGGCTACTTTAGGCAAAGCCGAAGCGGTATTTGTCAGGACGATTGACGAGGGGGCCGGTGTTCCCACCAGAGAGGCGCACGCCCTCAGCTACGAGGCGGCCAACTGGATTTTCAACGTCGTCAGGACACAGGATATTCAGCTCGAAATTGCGGACACCGACACGGAAGAGAAGGTAGCCGAAGCGGAGGTAAGGGCTATACTGGAAAAGGTACTGGAGCTCGGCGACGGCGATGTCGTCGTCGGCTCAATACGGGGGGTTGAAGCCGGAGTGATTGATTCGCCGTTCTGTCCCAATATCCACGTTAAAGATAATGTACTCGGCATTAGAGACAGCCAGGGGGCCTGCCGGTATCTCCATTTTGGTAATCTGCCCCTGCCGGAGGAAATCAAAGACTTTCACCGTGAGAAAGTAGCCGCCAGGGAAAAGGCCGAGGGCAGAAAGATGGACTATCAGGTAGTGATTGACGATTTTTGGGCCTTCAGCAAAGGGAAAATCACGGGTACTTAACCCCACTGTGACCTTAATATCTAGCGCCAGAGAAAACCTGACCAGAGGAGGCAAAATGACCGAAAAAGCCACTGTAATTACCGGAACTGTAGGCCAGGACGCGCACGTTATCGGCACCAAGATACTGTCTCGCGCCTTCCGGGACGCCGGTTTTAACGTCGTCGAACTTGGATGCCTGACCCCGCCGGATGAGTTCATTCAGGCCGCTCAGGAAACAGACGCCGACGCCATTCTCATAAGCTCCCTCTACGGCATGGCCGAGATGGACCTGCAGGGCTTTAAGGATAAATGCCGTGAGGCTGGACTCGGGGATGTGCTCCTCTATATCGGCGGCATCCTGGCCGTGTCCCGGCATGACTTTAAGGAGGATGAAGAGAAATTCAAGAAGCTGGGCTTCGACCGTGTTTACCCGCCCGAAGCCGATATCAATACCGCCATCGAAGACCTCCGCAACGACCTGAAAGCCAGAGGAAAAGTCTGAGGAGATTTGGAAATTACCGTTGGATGACAATATCAGAATTCTTATCGATTTCGGCAGCACCTATACCAAGGTTGCTGTCATTGACCTTGATAAACAGGGAATAGTCTCAAGCAGCCGTGTTCCTTCCACGGTTGAGACCGATATTACCCTGGGACTCAACGAAGCCCTCGAGAAGCTGCCCGCCGATATTAATATAAGCGATTCGGAGAAGAAACAAGCCCTCGCCTGTAGCAGCGCCGGCGGCGGCCTGCGCATGGTCTGTGTTGGCTTCGTCTCCGAACTCACCAGCGAAGCCGCCAACCGTGCCGCCCTGGGCGCCGGGGCCAAAGTCGTTGGCCGCTTCTCCTACGAGCTGGATGAGAATGAAGTTAAAGAGATAGAGGCGATATCACCTGATATCGTCCTTCTCACCGGAGGGACCAACGGCGGGGACAGGAAAGTCATTACCCATAACGCCAGGATGCTGTCCGGCACCGGCAGTGCCATAACCAATATAATCGTAGCCGGCAATAAGGCCGCTTATGATGATATTAAAGCCATCTTTGCCGGTTCCGATAAGCGGGTTACTTGTACCAGTAACGTAATGCCGGAGATAGCCAAACTGGACCTGGCCCCCTGCAATCGGGAAATACGTGAAATATTCATGAAGAACATCATTGAAGCCAAGGGAATCGCTAAAGCCAAGGCCATCATCAAAGACGTTATTATGCCCACACCCTCGGCCGTGCTGGAAGCAGCCAGACTCATCGCCGGGGGTTTCGGTGACGCGGCCGGACTCGGCGAGCTTATCGTTATTGACGTCGGCGGCGCTACGACCGACGTTCACTCCATCGCCAGGGGAATCCCGGGCCGGAATGACGTCGTCATGGGCGGACTGCCCGAGCCTTACGAGAAAAGGACTGTGGAAGGAGACCTCGGCCTGAGATATAATATTGATTCGCTGACGGAACTCGTCAAAGGGAGGGACACGCCGCCCGGTTTTGACGCTATCGTCAGGTCATTTCACCGGGGCAAACTCCCCGAAACAGCCGAGGAAATAGCCTGTCATCGCCTCCTGTCCAGCCTCACGGTTGAGGTAGCCATGAACCGGCATGCGGGGACGATAGAAGCCGTCTACGGACCCGCCGGGCAGATGCTGATTCAGCGCGGTAAGGACTTGACCAGCGTTAAATGCGTCATCGGGACAGGCGGCCCGCTGGTATTTTCCAGAAATCCGAGAGAAATTCTGGAAGGCGCCCTTTTTCAGGAGGCGGCACCGGCTATTCTCAAGCCGAAGAATCCCAGGTTTTACATCGATGACAGCTATATTCTCTACGCGGTGGGTCTGCTCAGCCAGACCGAACCGGCCAGGGCGCTGAATCTTGCCATGAAGAATCTAAAAGAAGTGTAGTATACTAAGCGGGAAAGGAATCTATGATAAGCGGCTGTCGGGCATTAGATTTAACTGATGAAAACGGCTTTCTCTGCGGTAAAATACTGGCCGACCTCGGTGCCGATGTCATTAAGATAGAAAGACCCGGAGGCGACCCTTCACGCAGGATAGGACCATTCTGGGCGGACGTGCCGCACCCGGAGAGAAGCCTGTACTGGTTTGCTTACAACTCCAACAAGCGCGGCGTCACCCTGAATATCGAAGCGGCCGACGGCAAAGAGATACTGAAAGAACTGGTGAAAACCGCCGACTTCGTTATCGAGTCGTTCCCCCCGGGATTCATGGATAAACTGGGTTTCGGCTATCCCGCCCTCAGCAGTATCAGGAAGGATATAATCCTGACATCTATTACCTCGTTCGGTCAAACCGGGCCCTATCATAACTACCAGACCTCGGACATCGTAACAATGGGCATGACCGGAATCCTGTACCAGACCGGCGATTCCGACCGTCCTCCGGAACATATGAGCATACCCCAGGCCTGTATGCACGCCGGAGCCGACGGTGCCGTGGGTACGATGATGGCCTATTACCACAGGGAGATGACCGGGGAGGGACAGCATATTGACGTATCAATGCAGCAGAGCACTGCCTGGTTCCTCGCCAATGCCGTACCCCTCTGGGAGCTTAATGGAGTGGTTTTAAAACGGTCGGGCTCTTTCCGCTGGAGTCTCAATTCCACTCAGCGTCAGGTCTGGCCCTGCCGGGACGGCTATGTGTTCTTCAATATCGTGGGCGGCCGGACCGGCGCTAAAACGCTGTACGAACTCGTAAACTGGATGGATGGCAAAGGTATGGCCGACGATTACCTCAAGTCTATGGACTGGGATAACTTTGATATGTGGAATGCTGACCAGCAGATGGTTGACCGGATTTCAGAACCAATCGGGAAGTTTTTCCAGGCGCTCGATAAAAGCGAGATTGCACGGGAAGCCGCCGAAAGGCAAATTTCTATCTGTCCCCTGTCGACCATGGAAGACCTCTTAAACGACCCCCAGCTCAAAGCTAGAAATTTCTGGGTGGAAATAGAGCACCCCGAGTTGAATACGAAAATCACCTATCCGCGAGAATTCGTTAAGTCCTCGGAGAACGCGTGCGAGACCCGGTTCAGGGCTCCCCTGATAGGCGAGCATAATCAAGAAATCTATGGCGAAATAGGGCTGGGCAAGCAAGACCTGGTTACCCTCAAGCAGGCCGGGATTATCTAGAAGGAGCAGGATATTGTCAAAGGGTGAAAAAAAAGGCATCTTCGACGGCCTGATAATAACATCGTTCTGCTGGGCAATAGTCGGGCCGCTCACCATGAAATTTTTCGCCGACCATGGGGCAACCGTTATTCGCATGGAAACCGCTAAACGTCCCTGCACCCTGAGGATATCCACCCCTTATAAAGACGGTGAACCCGGCATCAATCGCAGCGGCTACTTTAACCATTTCAGCGCCAATATGTACAGTATGAGCCTGAATATGGACAGCCCGAAAGCACTGGAGATAGTCAAAAGGCTGGTGTCCAAGTCTGACGTCGTTATGGAAAACTTCACGCCCGGGGTGATGGAAAAATGGGGTCTGACCTATGATGAACTTAAAAAGGTCAAGCCCGATATCATCATGCTGCGCCAGAGCGGCTTTGGACTCTGGGGTCCCTACGCTCAACAACCGGCCTTTGGCATGATACTGGCCGCTATGGCCGGCCTGCCCAATTTCATCGGTGAACCGGATGGCATCCCCCTGCCCGTCGGCGTATCACCCTATACTGACTGTATCTCGCCGCGCTTCGCCGCTGCCGCCCTCATAGCCGCCCTTGATTACCGTAACAAGACAGGCAAAGGGCAGCTGCTGGATTTATCTCAATTTGAAACGGCGCTTTATTTCATTATGCCCGCCCTCTTCGACTGCGCTGTAAATGGCCGAGAGCCCCCGAGACTGGGCAACTCCTGCCCTTACGCCGTCCCTCATGGGGTATATCCCTGCAAGGGCGATGACCGCTGGTGCAGCATCGCCGTACACTCCGATGAACAATGGGCTAACCTCTGCCGGGTAATCGGTAAAACCGACTACGTACACGACCCTCGGTTCAACACCATGCGGAACAGGAAGCAGCACGAAGAAATAATCAATGAACTGATAAGTGAATGGACGATTAACCTCACGCCGGAAAAGGTGATGGACAGGATGCAGGCGGCCGGGGTGCCCGCTGGCGCTGTCAAGAATGCCTCTGAAATTGTCGAAGACCCGCAGTTGCGACACCGCAACCTTTTCTGGCCTATCCAGCACCCGGATATGGGGTTATATACCCACCTGGGGCAGAGCTTTGAATTATCAAAAACGCCGGCGCAGGCACGCATCCCCAGTCCCCGTCTGGGCGAGCATACCGAATATGTCTGTACCAGGATACTCGGCATAACCGACGAAGAGTTTGTTGAGCTTGTCGGCGCTGGGGTATTCGAGTAAATGAAAGGAGTAACCAATGGCTGGAGGGTACATGGGAAAGCTCCTGTTCGTGGACCTTTCCACAGGACAGATAAAAGCAGAAACGCCTGAAGACAGCCTGTACAGGGACTTTATAGGGGGCTACGGCCTCGGGGCCAGGATACTTTACAGTCGCCAGAAAGGCGGTGTTGACCCGCTGGGACCCGGGAATATGCTTGGCCTCATTACCGGTTCGCTCACCGGTACTCCTGCCACTTTTGGTTGCCGGTACGCTGTGGTGGCGAAATCGCCGCTCACCAACGGGTGGGGCGATGCCAATTCCGGCGGGTATTTCGGCCCTTACCTTAAGTTCGCCGGCTATGACGGTGTGTTTTTTACCGGCATCTCGGAGAAGCCTGTTTACCTCTTTATTGACAATGGTAAAGCCGAACTGAGAGACGCAGCTCACCTATGGGGTAAATACACCTATGAAACCGATGATATGTTGCAGTCCGAACACGGCAAAGAGACCAGAGTCGTCAGCATCGGCCCGGCCGGGGAAAAGGTGGCCCTCGTTGCCTCTCTTATCAACCACGGAGGCTCGGCGGCCGCACGCTCGGGGTTGGGGGCGGTAATGGGTGCCAAGAAAGTCAAGGCAGTGGCGGTCAGGGGAGACCAGGAAGTTCCAGTAGCCGATATTGACGCAGCCAGACGGCTGCGAAAGGAGCATATAGCCGAGCTTGTAAAGGGGCCCATATTTAAGGAACTGAATACCTACGGCACCTGTGTCCACACCGACATGTCGGCCCACAGCGGCGACACGCCGGTCAGGAACTGGGGCGGTGTTGGCGTTATTGACCTGCCCGATGTTTCGGGACTGAATAAGGATGTCATAAATGCCGATGTGGTAAGTAAAACAGGCTGCTGGCGCTGTCCCGTTGCCTGCCGCGGCCTTCTCAAAGAGGGAACCGGCGAGTATAAGTACCCGGCTGGCACCCACCGGCCGGAATACGAGACCCTGGGCGCTCTTGGAGCGATGTGCCTCAACAGTAATGCCGCGGCGATAGCCATGGCCAACCACCTCTGCAATGGCTACGGACTGGACACTATCTCCACCGGCACCACCATCGCCTTCGCCATGGAGTGTTACGAGCATGGTCTCATTACCAAGGCGGATACCGATGGCATTGACCTTACCTGGAGTAACCATCAGGCTATGCTTGCCATGATTGAGAAAATGGCACGGCGGGAGGGCTTCGGTGATGTCCTCGCCGATGGGGTGGAGGCGGCGGCGGAGAGAATCGGAAAGGAAGCTGTGGAATACGCGGTACATATCGGCGGCCAGGAACTCGGCATGCACGACCCCAAATTCGATTTCCCGGCCTTCGCCGGCAAGCCAGTCGCCGCCAGATACCAGATGGATGCCACCCCGGGACGCCACACGGCGGGCTTCGGACCCAGCCAGTTCCAGGACCACGTCGTCAGTGCTGCCGGACTCTGCATGCACAGTGACCTCGTCGTGGATAATCCCCCCAGATATATAGAGGGATTCATGAGCGCCGTAACCGGCTGGAAGCGTTCCATGGAGGAGCTGCTCAAGGCTGGAGAGAGGATTGCCAATATAAGGCATGTCTTTAACCTTCGCGAGGGCATCAATCCCCTGGATTATAAGGTACACGGCAGGATAATCGGTCGGCCTCCCCAGAAAGAAGGCCCGCTGGCCGGTGTATCGGCGGATATCGAGACCCAGATTAACGAGAACCTCGACGCCCTCGACTGGGACCGCGTGACCAGCCGGCCGAGTAAGAAGAAGCTGCTGGAACTCGGCCTGGATGACGTGGCGCGAGAGCTATGGCCATAAAGACTGATGGTCTGGTTTACGCTAAATCCTCTGGCTGGCACACCTGGTTAAAGCTCTATTTGCCAATGTATGTCAGGGTATTTCTGGCGGCAGTGCCGCCGGAATACCATTTATCTGGAAATCATCTGACCACCCCCGACCTGACCCGTGCCTGCCGGGAGGTGCATAGAATAAACATAGCTCAGGACGAAAAATTCATCAACACAGGAAACGCTGGATTGCATAGAAAAAGCGGGAAGCTCATCATCCCTGGCATTAACCGCCTGTAAATGTGAGCTTCCCGCCCTGATATTGCTTTGTTTAAGACTACCGGACTACAACATCATCACTCAACGTCTCTCCCGTGATTTCCGGCTGGTAGTAGGCATAGGCCTGGGAGCTGACGCCTTTTGCCCTGACCGGATACATAGCCCTGGCCTTGAAGCTGAAGTTAAGGGTATCGCCGGAAAACAGGTTCTCAATATAGAAGATGACTTTCCTGCCGGCTACCTCATAACGCTTGAACTTCTCCTGCTGTTCCACGAGTCTGGTTATCGACTCGTTATCCGGTGCAAAACCGGTCGGGATTGATATATCCAGGACGGTCATGCCGGCTTCCATGGGCACCGGCGGATTGAAGCTCAGCTCCACCGATATATTAATCAGGTCATTGACCTCTACCTCGGTAGCGTCGTAGTTCACGTCTATTTTAAGGATGTCTTCTTCGGTTTTCTCGGCTTCGGGGAGGTTGAATCTCTTCACCACCTGGGCTATGGCCTCACCCTTGCCGGTCGTGCTTATCTCCACCGTGTCATCAACGGGGATTTCCACAACCTGGAGGACATCGAAGTTCTCTTTCCTGAGCGACAATCGCTCTGTTCCGGCGCTGGTTTCTATCTTTATCTTCAAATCAATGTCTGCCCGGGCGCCGGTGCCGAAGGCGGTCAGGGCCTCCAGGGCGACTACGGTGTCCTGTGTTGAGCCGAAACCGCCAAAGGCGTTGCGCTTGGAAACCAGCCACTTCGCGGCACGGCTGGCATTGACCACGTCACCGTGCTCTACCAGTGCCAGCGTGGCATAACCCGTGGCTTCAATGGATGCGGGCCGGGTTTGCTGGGAAGAAGGCCCCGGCCGGCCCATTTCCGGTTCAAGCGGCTCAGGCATGACATCATCGCCCCAGTACAACCCGTTCTCCTCCTCTTTGGCCATGTCCATCATTTTTTCATACGCCTCGGCTTTCCTGGGGCTGTCTGCCATCTCCAGGGCATAGGTCACGATGGCGATATTATAGGCTTCGTCAATCTCATCCAGCCTGTCTTCAAGGTAAGACACCGCCTTGCTGGCATTGACTCTCTCTCCAGCCTGCATCAATGCGATGGCGGCATAAGCGGTCAGGGCATCTTTCCCTGAAAGTCCGCCGAATATCTCCTGGTGATGGATAAAACCTACGGGGTCGAATGAGCCGTCACTATTCTGGTGACTGATAATCCAGTCTCTGGCTTCGTCCAGAATATCGCTGTCAATGTATATCAGGTCTTCGGCCTGGGCAAAGCTCTTCAGGACGAAGGCAGTCAGGAAGAGGCTGCCTTCCTGGTCGCTTTGCCCGAAGGCGGAGAAACTGCCGTCGCTGCGCCGGTAGGTCAGCTGGCGCTGGTAGCCGGTTATCATCAGCATCTCGGCTTTCGCCATTATCTCCGGCTTTATCTGGCCGCTGGCTTTAAGGTATTCGGTAATGAAGACATCGGGGGCGAAGACTATCATGTTCTGTTCCCCGCAGCCGAAGGGCATCTGGATAAGCTCCTCCAGTCCTTCGATTGTCTGTGTTAGATAGCTGGAAGTGACGGTAAGGTAAGCTCGCCCGGAGCCGTCTATGGCGACCAGCGGTATATCCGTAGAAGCCTCCTGTGAAGTGCCGGCGCTCAGGACGAGGTTTTCAACCATCTCCCGGGAAACGCCTTCCGGCTCTATTATAAGCTTCTTGATTACGGCATCGGCTGCCTCCTTGCTTCTGGCGGTTATCTTCACGCTGTTGTGGCCGAGTTCATCAGGACTTATCACGAACTGGGTGCCGCCGATATCGTTTGCTTCTATCTCCACGGTCTTTCTACTCTTGTCCATCAGGTCGAACCAGTCGGCCGCTTCTATCTCCACCTGCACACTCTGAGGCTGGTCGAGGTAGTTATATATAGACACCCTGACCGGAAACTCCTCTCCTCTTATTGCCGAATAGGGCAGGTCGACGGTAAGGAAGAATGGCTGGAAGGCCACCAGCTCGCTTTCGGCCACACCCAGCCCATTCTCGCGGGATATGGCCACAGCGCGCAGCATCCAGGTGGTAATGGTATCCGGCACGTCCACCTTTAACGAGGCTTTGCCGTTACTATCGGTGATAACCTCCTGCCAGAGCCATGTCTCCGGGAAGAACTGCCTGACCCTCTGGACCTCGGCCAGTCCGGCTCCGTTGGCAGCCGACTGGTCAATTTCCGGCATAGCCGCCGGCATCGGTGCCGGGACCGGCATAGGTGCTTCAGCTTCTTCCGCCCCGAACCACTTCAGTATACCGCCCCGCCCCTCATCCATAATCTCGTTCTCGTATTCCTTGCCGTCGGGCAGCTTTTTGTTGGTAAGCAGTATCACGCCTGCCTCGCGGAAGACGTCGTTAGCGCCCGGATTCTTTATGCTCTGGTATATCGTTACCTCATGCAGTTCCGCCTGCGGCTCCATGTAGAGCTTCTCCAGCTCGTCAAATACCTGCTGGAGGTTGAGCCTGTTCTCGGCGAGAATAAAGACGGAACGGTCTACGGCCGCAATGCCCACCTTGGCTTGTCCCTCGGTCTCGATGTTTATCTCGACTTCGTCACCCGGCCTTACTTCATGACTGCTGAATTCCACCTCCACTTTATGCGGGTACTGAGCATCAACATTAAAGGGTATATAGTCGGCGGCTACCTCGCTGTTGGGCAATATCTGGTAAACGAGAAGTTTGGAGACGGGCGCCATCAGCGGGGTGGCAACAATATCTATTTCATCCTCCCCGGTATAGCTGGTAAAGACCACCTTGCCCCTGGAGACGATTTCATAGTAGAAATTAGCCGCTTCTTTAGTGGAATAGACCTTGAACCTTATCTTCCCCCCGAGCGCGGGGGTGCCTTCACTGATTTGTTCCACATGGATGAAATTGCCTGAAGGCGAGTAACTGGCTTCGAGGGCCTTCTCGGCATGGGCGTCGGCGGCATTACATTTTATCAGCAGGGCGGCACACTCATCGGGGGGCGTTATTTCGAGCATTACTTTGCCGTTTACCGTGTTTAACGTCTCCTCAATCTGCGCGATTTCCTCAAAATCATTGCTGAGGTAGGTAATTTCTACATCTACCTCTTCGTCGATTAGTTTGTTGTCCGGCGTCTCGGTAACTATCAGGAAACTGAAGGGCAGGTCGGGCTTGAAAGTATTGCCGGACGGTATTATCTGTAGTTTCACCGAGGACTCGGCCACGGTGAGCAGGGTGCTTGTCTTCTCTTCATAGCCGGTGGCCTTTTCCACCACGGTAACATCAAGCATAACATTACCCAGCCCTCCGGCCGCCGGAACGCCGGCTACATAGCCAGCCGCAGGGATGGTAAATTCGGCTTCGGCATCTATGGGTTTCTTAAATGTAGCGTATTCTTCCCATACACCTACATAACGCGAAGCCCTGATTTCCAGCTCACCGCTGACCGGCTTGCCGAAGCTGTATTCAGAGGTGATTTTCCCGGTGATTTCCTCGTTTGCCAGAAACCACTGTTTGAGGAGCTCAACTTTAACTTCATATTTGGGGAGAACGTACTCCTCCACCCTGACATCGAGCTGTGTCTTACCCGTCGGGCCTTCGGTTGTTATCTTCCAGACGCCGAGGTTGGGCTCGGAGGATATTGGCAGTTCCAGCGTTGCCACCCCGTACTCGTCAGTCTTCATCTCTTTGCGAAAGATTTTTATGCTCTTGGCATCCTGGACCTCAACGACGATACCTGCGCTCAACGGCATTAGTTCGGCATCCAGCGTAAAAGCCCGCATCTGGATAGTCTGGCCGGGCTTATATATCGGCTTATCCGTCTCCAGGAAGACGAGGAAGTTGCGTTCTACCGTTATGCTGGTTTCATCTTCAAAATTGTTGCCTTTGATGCGTATGCCGTATTCACCTTCGGCGACATCCGGCACCGTGAAAGGTACGGTCCCCTTACCGTTGATATTCTGTTTCACGGTAAAGATATCCTCACTACCTTTATACATGGTGAGTTCGACCTCTCCCGGTATGGTTTTGTCTCCCTTAAAAAGTGTCACGGAAACCGCCTGCTTGCTGCCGGCTGAAAAAACGGACGGGATGACTACCGCGTAGGAGTCGGCGGGCTCGGGCGGGGTGCAGGCGGGCAGCAACAGGGTAAGAAATAGAACTACCGTCAGAAAACCTGAGATAAAAATTTTGTAACGCATGATACCTCCTTTAGTACGAACCATTTCAGTAAAAACCGTCCGATACATATAACGAATCGAGGCCTGAAAGGTTAGTAAGTAAGGCTAATATCAGTATAAAATATCAGGAAATGAATATAAACACCCCGCTCCAGCGATGTGCCGTCAATACCAGCCTTCGGCTATCTGCCCGTCAGGCAGAATCCTGTTGACATTTGAAAAGACTTGGTAATACAATCTCCGTAAAGGGAATGAGAAGGAGGTAAGAAATGAGCGTTCAAGTAGGCCGGCCGGCACCGGATTTTACTGCCACAGCATTCCACGAGGGTACAGCTAAGGAGGTCAAGCTCTCAAACTACAGGGGCAAATGGCTCATGCTTTGCTTTTACCCGGCGGATTTCACATGCGTCTGACCAACGGAGCTATCGGCAGTTGCCGTTAAGTACGCCGAGTTCCAGGAACTGGGAGTAAATATTTTAGCGTTAAGCGTGGACAGCAATTTTTCCCACAAGGTCTGGCAGGAAGTAGAGCTTTCCAAGATGGTGGAAGGTGGTATACCTTATCCGATGGTATCGGACCTCGGAGGTAAGATAGGCACTGAATACGGGGTCTACGATGAGGAGAAAGGGTTGGACGTCCGCGGACGTTTCCTCATAGACCCGGATGGCGTCATTCAGGCTATGGAGGTCCTGACACCACCGGTAGGCAGGAACGTGGCCGAGGTACTGCGTCAATTAAGGGCGTTCCAGCACCATCAGAAAACCGGGGAACTGATGCCTTCGGGATGGCAGCCGGGCAAGAAAACCCTGCCGCCGGAGACGGAAACACTGACGAGGGCCGGCCACGTATGGGAAATCTGGAAACCGGACATGGCATTCTAAAACACGCCTGGTTCAAGTGAAAATAAGAGCCTGCCCCGAGAGTAGCTTAAGACAACGTTAACTCTAGCTATAAATCCGGTCAACGGTCGGGGGCACGTCAACCGCTGAGCCATTTAATACGGCCACTATGCTTTTGCGTTTTTTATAAACCTGTTCTATCATGGGCATCCGGCTCAATATGCTGCCTAACGGTACGGGACTCCGTAATGAGACGATTATCATGAGTCCTTCTTCTTCTGACCAATTGCTCGATGCTATTCTCAGGTTTTCAACCGTTTTCAGACATTTTCTGAACTGGTTTACCTGTTTAAAATCTTCTGACGACTCTATCTCCAGCCGAACATCTCCCTCATAAAGCTCTGAACTTATATCACGGGCAGTAGTCCCGGCTGCTTTAGATTTCCCGTTTTTTTTGCTCATGGTTTTTAGCTCTTGCAGGATATATTTGCCTTAGAATCTTAATTTTAGCACCTTGCCCAACCGGCAGGTCGCGCTCAAATAATCCAACTTCCTTTGTAGTAACGCCAAAACGCTCGGCTACTTCCCGCTGGGTCAGCTGCAGCGACGTGCGGATATTCCTTAGCATCTGTCCAAACGATGCCGGCGGGTCAATGGACAAGGCTTCATTCACTATTTCATACCCTCACTTTACAAACATGCATGTCATAAGTTATAGAGGTCCTCAAACATGCTCTTAAAGTGATATTTTATGACAATTAAGGCTAGATAACAGATAGGAATTGGTATAAATAAGGTAAGAATCTGAATGCCCTGGAGCGGGAAACAGTAAATGGGGATATAGTTACGGCGAATTACAGGTTACCATTACATGATAAGAAACGAGGATGAGTAGGGTTGACAACTCATTTATGAGGTAGTACTATAGTCCTGTTATAATTCAGTTATGAAGTAATAAAATAGCCTTTCAGTTAGCTTACTTCCAGGGTAGTGCCAAAGTTTGGTGCTACTGGTATTGAAGTTTCGCCAAATGGTAATATAAAATATTGTAACGTTTTATGCACACTCGCTATTTAGTGCCTATATATATTAAGGGCAGGTTCTGAAAAAATAAGCATACATAACAATATAAGTCCTGCACAAGCAGTTATCATTTAACAAGGTGGGCAAAATGAAAAGTAAGCTGCTATATATAATTGTAATCTCCACGTTACTTATTTCTACCTTACCGGCGGCAATACCGGCGGCCGCTCAAGACTACGAGAAGTACCGCGAAGCCTCACCTAACTCCGATTTCCTGGAATCTGACGAGAATCAACCCGAACCTTTCTATGGCTACATTCCTCCGACTATGGACTTGAGCCACCTCCAGGAAATTCCCGTGAACAGGATGAGGATGTTACAGGCGCTACCGGGCGAATGGGACTGGAGGACACAGGGCAAGGTGACACCGGTGAAAGACCAGAGTCCATGTGGAACCTGCTGGGCTTTTGGGACAACCTCTGTTCTGGAATCAGCTGTTTTACTGGGTGAGAGTGCCGAGTATGATTTTTCGGAGCAGAGTGTGGCTATGTGCGTTGACCTCTCCTGGGTCTATCTTTACGATGAGGCTGACGAACCCTGCGGGTCGGTACTTGGCCACGGTGGTGGCAATAGTCTGATGGCAAGTGAAGTCTTTATCAAGAAAGGTACTGTTTTGGAAACGTGCAGTCCTTACAACCCATCCAGTTTACAGTGTGACGGGAGCTGTCTCTGTGATAGCTGCCCGCCTGTAGAAAAAGTGACCGGGTACAGATATGTAACTGCTAATGCAAGTGAAATCAGTTTGATAAAAGAGGCAGTATACGAAAGGCCCGTTACGATGTCTTTTTATCACAGTTCATCTGCGGAGTCCTATAATGCAACCTACGGAAACGGATGTATTTATGACTACTACCCCTGTACAGAACCTCCAAATCACCTGGTGTCAATAATCGGCTGGAATGATGACGTGCCGTACCAGGATCCTGACCATTCAGGGACCGGCGCCTGGCTCGTTAAGAACAGCTGGGGAACAGCGGATTCCTGGGCGGGCGGCGCCGGCACCAGTGATGGCTATTTCTGGCTGGCCTACGACTCCAGCAGTATGACTGAGATAGCCTATTTGGAATATGGAGACTACGATGCCAATGAGCAACTCTACTACTGGGATGAAGCTGGTATTATAGAGGCTGTTGGCGCTGTTGGTATATCATCAGCATGGATGGCGAGCGTCTTCACTTCAGAGCAGGATGGTGACCTGACACATGTGGATTTCTGGACAACAAGCCACAACGCAGGATATGAAATTTACGTCTATGATGATGGCAACTTATCTGATGGTCTTCAAAACCAGCTTGCTTCGAAATCGGACACCTGTGCCGAGTTTGGCTATTATTCTATACCCCTGAATACGCCCGTCGCCATGACCGATGGTCAGCAGTTTACCGTCGCCGTCAAAATGACGACGCCGGGTTTTGACGGCCCTATACCTGTGGAAAAGGTCATATCTGGCGAGTGTGAACCACCTATACAGGCCGGGGTCTGCTTCGTGAGTACGGATGACGGTGCTACATGGGATGACGCATCACTCATACTTGGCGGTCGCAATGTTTGCCTCCGGGCGAGGATAACATCTACCACGCCGACTACCGGCTCAATCTCCGGGTACGTCTTTGAGTCAGATAACGTAACACCCATAGTTGGTGCCATTGTCAGCGCCTGGGACCATAATGTATTTGATGAGCAGTCGCTGCCGGGTGGCGAGGATAATACCGATGCTTCCGGCCACTACAGCATCACCGAACTTGCCGCGGGAGATTACAAGGTAAGTGCTTTTGCCGACGGCCAGGAGCGCCTCTTCTATCCGGATTATAATCTCACTCACCTCGGTGACCCGGTAACGGTTGATGAGGGCCAGGATACTTCACCTATCAATTTCTCGCTTGATCCTGGCGGTACAATATCAGGAACAGTGACGGCGCAGGATGGTGGTGCACCTCTCGCCAACATGAGTGTAGGCGCTAGTCTTCACGATTTTGCGGGGTATCTCTCCGTAGCTATAACCGATGGAAGTGGTAATTACATACTGGACGGCCTGCCTTACGGTACCTATGTGGTAGCAGCACCAACATGGAATAAACCGGGAAGCGGTGATGACGGCTATATTGTAGAGTTCTGGGAAGAAAAGAAAATCGTCGATCAAATAGAGCTGGTTACCGTTGAAGAGGGTATTAACCCTGACTACATTAACTTCACTCTGGAGGTTGGCGGCACCATATCAGGACATGTTGAAGACGGCAACGGCGACCCGATTGTACTGAACCCTCTATTTATATGGGACTATGATTCATTACAGGGTCAATGGATTATGCATGGTGTTGCCGTGACCGATGGAAACGGCGACTATGAGACTACCGGTCTTCCCGCCGGGCAGTATGGAGTCCGAGCCGCGGCTGAAGGTTATGCCAGCGAGTGGTACAACGGTACTTATTATCGTGACGAAGCCGCTTCTGTTGAAGTTACTGTGCCTGGCAACAAACCGGGTATCGACTTCGTCCTGGAACCGGGCGGCTCCATATCGGGGTGTGTCTACGATTCAAACGGCCAGACCCCGATTCCTGGCCTTCATGTTTATGCTATCGACAATTCTAATAATAAATGGATATCGGGCGCCAATACCGATGCCAGCGGTTACTACGTTCTGGAAGGCCTGCCCAGCGGCAGCTATAAGGTAAAGGCCTGCGCATCTTGCGTCGGCCAGCCTTACATTGACGAGTGGTATGAAAATGTATACTCCCGGGATGACGCCACGCCTGTAACCGTCAATGCACCCGATGACACTTCTATTGATTTCTACCTGGAAAGCGGCGGCACGATATCCGGGCATGTATATGAGACGGGTGGGTCTACCCCGATTGCTGGAGCGCAGATAGAGGTGTGGGACTACAATTTGCCCGGTCAGTGGATCAATTATGGGGGGGCTCAGACCAACGGAGATGGTTATTATATGACCAACGATCTCCCCGATGGGGAGTATGCACTCCGAATCCATGCCGATGGCTATGCCACCGAGTGGTATGACGATGTCTACTCCCGGGATTATGCTACATCTGTACCGATTAGTGACTCCAATGATACCCCGAATATCCACTTCTATCTGGATGCAGGCGGCACCATATCCGGCACCATAAGTAATTACGACGGTTCAGCCACTCTCGCTAACATAAGCGTAGAATGTAAACGTCCTGTTGATAGTGACCACGATTGGTATGGTGCTACCACCGATGGTAATGGAGACTATACCATCCAGGGCTTACCGTACGGAGACTATGTAGTACGCTCACCGGGCGGAGGCAGGTGGGGAACCGGTGATGATTACTATGTTCAAGAATACTACGACAACAAGGTGAGAGAAAGCAATGCCGACCTGGTCACCGTTGATAACGTTACGAGTCCCGATGTTATCGACTTCACCCTTGATATCGGCGGCTCTATATCCGGTCATGTCGAAGACAGTCTCGGTAACCCCATTCCCAATCTACATGTCTACGCTATGGATAATGTAACCGGCGAATGGATGGCAGGTACCGATACCGGTACCGATGGTAACTACCTTCTGTCCGGCCTGCCCGAAGGCAGCCACAAAGTAGGGACTTGTGCTTCCTGTACCGGCTTGAGTTACTGTGACGAGTTTTATAACAATGTCTATTACTGGGACGATGCCACGCCTGTATCCGTTACCGTGAATATAAACACCCCGGATATCAACTTCAGCCTTGACCTGCCGTCCGACCTGGTCATATTCGAAAAGCACGAAGAGTGGGTAGAGGAAGGCGTAAGCTATACCGTGCACTTTACCGTAAAGAATATCGGGGTTGGCACAGCCCCGGCCGGGCATTCTGTAGCGCTTGCCATAGACTACGTATTTCCCGGCCCGGAATTAAAAGTGGTGCCTGAGCCCCTGGACCCGGGCGATACCTGGAGCGGCAGCTTTGACACGGTAGTAATGCTGACGGATGAGCTGGATAGTGTAATTCTAACCGCCGATGCCCTGGGACAGATTCCAGAGCTCCATGAATTCAATAACAGAAGGGTCAACAGCATCTCCTGGCCGCCATTACCCGACCTGGAAATCATGCTCAAGAGCGAAGCCTGGGCATCTGGTGACAACTATACCATAACTGCCTTTGTGCGCAATGCCGGCAACGACGTTGTACCGCCCGGACACGATGTCTCCCTGAGTGTGGACGGCACGGTGATAGACACTTACGAAATTACACTCCCAATGGCACCCGGCATGGTGTATTTATTCAGCTCCAGCACAGAGATAACGCTCAGCGGCGACTATGACGAGATAACGGTATGCGCCGATATCAATAATGAGGTGGCCGAGTCCCGCGAAGACAATAACTGCCTGACGAATACCTGGCCTGAGGCTGAACCAGAAAACAGCCCACCGACGGCACCAGTAGTTGATGTCACCCCGGACCTGCCGCTGGCCAGTGACAATCTAACATGCACTGTCACCAGTCCAAGCACCGACCCCGATGGCGATACCATAACCTATACCTATGAATGGTATAAGGATGAAGTGCTGCAAGAGGGCCTGACCACCAATACCGTTGATTCCTCCAATACGACCGCGGGGGAGACATGGAAGTGTGTGGTTACCCCTAGCGATGGAGAAGATGATGGCCCATCGGCCGAGGACCAGGTTATCATAGTCGCAGCCTCTAAGACAGAAACCATAACCGATGGTACGCTTGATGCCCTTGCAGAAGCTGACACCGAGGTCGTGGTAACTGGCAGCGCTAACGTCACGGTGGCCAAATATGCCGATAATCCGGGCACCGCCTTTAGCGGTGATATAGGTAAGCATATCGATGTCCACATTGATGATGCCACCGGTGTTACTGAGATTGAGATTAGGCTCTACTATACCGATGCTGAAATCGCCGGGAAAGTGGAATCATCACTCAAGCTCCACTGGTGGAACGGCTCCGACTGGGAGGAATGCTCGGTTTCCAGTGTGAACACCACAGACACCATCAACTACAGCGGCTATATCTGGGCGAAAATTAGTGACAACACAACCCCAAAACTGGCTGATTTAAGTGGAACTCCTTTCGGCGCTGCCGGTTCCACTGATGGAGGTGGCGGCGGCGGAGGCGGAGGCGGAGGCGGAGGTGGCGGAGGCGGCGTAACGGAGGATAGCCGCATCACCAGCTTGAGGGGTGATATCGGGCAGAGCGGTATATTATTCGCTGGTGTTGTGGCGGAGAGCCTGGACAAAATGTGCTGGCTGTATCTTCCTGCTGATACACTCGCATTAAACAAAAATGGCGTGTTCCTGACCAGCATCACTATCACCACTATTAAAGAACCGGTTGAACCTCAGGAATACTGGGAGATAATCGGTTTCGCCTATGAGCTAGGGCAGGCCGGTGCTACTTTCGACCCGCCGATAACTCTCACCATCGGATATGATACTACCTTAATTCCTGATGGGGTTTCGGAAGACAATCTGTTTATCGCCAATTGGGACGAAAGCGCATCTCAATGGGTAGAAGTGGATAGCACCGTAAATACAGCGGAAGACATGGCCGCTACCGAAATCAGCCATTTCTCTATATATGCTGTAATGGCGAAAACGCGACCGGCTGAGTTCTCTATAACTGACCTGTCCATAATCCCGGACGAGATTAACCAGGGCGAAGACGTAACCATAAGCGCTACAGTAGCTAATAGTGGCGACCTTGCCGGGGGCTATGCAGCTGTACTCAAGATAAACGACGCAGTGAAAGAAACAAAGGAAATTACACTCGGCGGCAGTGCCAGTCAGAAGATTACCTTCACTGCTACTCCGGATACTGGTGGAGACTACACGGTAAACGTCAATGGTTTATCGGGTGGATTTACGGTTAATGTTCCTGAAAGTAAGGTAGCGGAGGTTCCCACGGAGCCGGCACCGGCTCCAGCAGAACCGACACCACCCGCGAAAGAACCCGTAACTCCAGCACCACCAGCGGTGGAAGCACCAGTAAAAGAAATACCGGAAGAACCAACAACCAACTGGGGGCTCATCGGCGGCATTATCGCTGCCGTGGTAGTGATTGGCGGGCTGTCTGCCTACTTCTTCTGGTGGAGACGGAAAACAACCAAATAGCTCACTGGAGAGCTACCGTAAATAAAAGAAGTGGCCCCGGCCGGAATAACCGGCCGGGGTTGCCTTTTTTACCACCAGCGATGGGGCCGAATACTGAGAGGTATTTAGCACCTTGCATCTTGTATTGTAACGTGCTTGTTTATCTCAATCACACATTTAGCCAATTTGTGCATCAACTAGTAGGTTCCGCCTCTCATAGGAGCGTAGACAACTAGCTATCAGTTTCATTGGAATATCTACCATCTTGCTTTTATCCCTCAGCAGATAAAGGAGTGCTGCTTCATTTTGACCCACTTCCCTTCATCAATACCAATCAAATTACCGCACTGACACTTAACTTCGTTTCCATCACGGATGCTATAATCCTTGATTATCCGGCCTTTCCAACAGTGTAGCACTCGCCCTTTCCCAACCTTCAAATATCTAAACACCTTACGCTTACATTTAGCACACTTTATAGTTATCATTCTTTATAAGCCTTTGTCAGCTTGACCCTTCCTACGTTATCATATTTTCTATATGGGTTAAAGGGAAGCTAGCTTTGCCTTCGCCAATGATTAGTGGTAGCATAGCTTTGAAGTTAAAGAGGAATTGACAATGCAGATAGAGATAATTGGTGCGGAATCTTTAGGGGTTCGTGGACTATGTTGCGTGGTTAAGACCAAAGACCGCAAGGTGGTTATTGACCCTGGAGTTGCGCTAGGATTTAGGCGACATGGTCTAATGCCACATCCAGTGCAAGTGATAGCTTCTGAAAGAACCAAGACACTTATCGAAAGGGCTCTGGAAG
>CAZLEY010000014.1:0-50519 GCA_964558675.1 uncultured Dehalococcoidaceae bacterium
TCCCCTGACCTTTAAAAGGTTGTTATTAATTGCGGTTCCGTCATCGGGATATAGAACTTGCAGGGATAGAGGAGGCACCTGGTTATCATCTATATTACAAGAACTCGTCAGTGCGCCAAACACAGTGATGATGGCTATGATAAATACAGAGATTTGGCTTAGTTGGTTTCTGAATCTCACCTCAATATTTTAACTGACGGTAGAATAAGAACGCAATGCTGCCTGATTTCTTGGCTTTGCCCCACCCACACCCTCCAAGTTATCTATTCCCACCCTACCGCCCTCGTGGCATCATGGTCTAATCCTTAGATGTCTCCACCTTGTTCCCCTACGGAGAGTCCAAGAGAGGCGAAGCCTCTCTTACATAACCTTCCCCCTCCCTTTCCAAGGGAGGGGGAACCAAGGGGGTGGGTTGTCAAATACCAAAGGGTAGAGAAGGATAATCCGGGGTGGGATAAGGGCGGTGGGGTTAATGCTCTGGAATACGCCGATTTCTAATACTCGTCCGAGTTAAAAGCCTTAATCTGGGCGAAGCTGAACACAGGCCCGTCGCGGCAGACATAGACATCGCCGATATTGCACCGGCCGCACTTGCCGATGCCGCACTTCATCCGCTTTTCCAGCGTGGTTATAATCTGTTCCGGCGCAAAACCGAGTTTCTCAAGCACCGGGAAGGTAAACCGGATCATTACCGGCGGACCGCAGACGATTGCCGCCGCGTCTTTAGCGGAGGGGGCGACCTTCTCCGTTACGCTGGGGACGAAGCCCACGTTGCCCGTCCAGCCTTCCGCCTCACGGTCGACGGTGATGGTCATTTTCACCGTCGTGTCCTTCTCCCAGGCTTCAACGTCGTACTTAAAGCACAGGTCATCGGGACTGCGCGCCCCGTAGATGATGCTGATGTCCCCGTATTTGTCACGACTATCGATGACGTTCCAGATTAAAGACCGCAGCGGCGCCATGCCGATGCCCCCGGCCACGAATACCAGGTTCTTACCCCGTAAGTAATTCAGAGGAAAGCTGTTGCCGAAGGGCCCGCGGAAGCCTATCTCCGCCCCGACGCCGAGCCGGTGCAGGGCATTGGTCACCCTGCCCGCCCTCTGTACGGCGAACTCCAGGTGGTCGCGGCGCGTGGGGCTGGAAGAGATACAGAAAGGGGCCTCACCGGTACCGAAGACCGAATATTCACCGAATTGTCCCGATTCAAAGGTGAATTCTTCACGCAGCTTCTCATCTTTAAAGTTGAAATGGAAAGTCCTGATGCCGGGTGTTTCGTCCACTATGTTTTCAATCACGGCGATATGCGGCAGGTAGACATTCCCTTCGGCGAGGTATCTGTTCCGGTGGCTGATATCGCTAATCGCCATTCTTTTTCTCCGTTCCAGCAGCCGCTTCGGCAGGCAGACTTGAAAGCGTTTGAGTGATGTCCCAGTTTACCGGGCAGAGCCGGATGCACCGTCCGCAGCCGGTGCAGGCGATAATATCAAAAAGCATGGGGTAAAAGGCGTACTTATGGTGGACCTTTTGCCGTACGCGCCGCCATTTCTCCTCCCTGGGATTTTCTGCCGGCATCTGCGTATAGAGGGGAAAGCTGCAGCTGTCCCAGTTCCTGTATCTTGCGTCTTTCTCGTCATTGATGTCGAAGCAGTAGCAGGTGGGGCAGAGGAAGGTGCAGATGCCGCAGCTGACGCACTTGGCGGATATTTTCTCCCAGAATTTCTCATTCTCGAAAGCGGCCGGCAGCCTTTTCCCGATTTCTCCGGTATCTATTTTTCTGGTCACTTTCTGGTAAGCGGTATCTTTAGCCTTGGAGGCTTTAGCTTCATCGTCCTTGGTTGCGTCTTCCAGCCCTTCCGTCTTAGCCAGCAGTTCCTTGCCTTTATCGGTAATTTCTTCGATTATGAACTCTTCACCGATATCGGTAAACATCACGTCAACATCCGTTGTTTCCGCGGGGCCCAGACCCAGAGAAGTGCAGAAACAGCTGTCATAGGGGTTGACACAGCCCATGCCAACGAGCAGGGTATTCTTTCTCCTGTTGAGGTAATAGGTATCTTCGTAGGCATCTTTAAAAACCATATCTATAATGGCCATGGCTCTGGCGTCGCAGGGGCGGATACCGAAAATCAGCTGTTTTTGTTCTTCAGGTGCCGGTAGTTCCAGTTTGTAGCTACCGTCATCTTTGCGGAAAGTAAACATCTTCTCCATATTCGGCAGGAAGTTGACCTTGGGTGGGATAATCGTATTCCGGTACCAGTCCAGAAAACCAGTGTCATTACCATCCCACGCAACCATCTCAGCCACCCCCGTATCTTTAGAGGGGACGAATACGGTGAATTCATTCTGCCACTGGCTGAGGAGTCTCTGTATATCCTTTTTCGATAGCTTTTTCATTTGTTCACCGTATGAAGTCCTCGGCCTCTTCGGACTTGTAGGTAGCCATCAGCGGTGGTGCATCCTTATCCGTGCCTGCCTTATAGTTGAAGAGCTCGTCAACTATTTCCTCCATCCGCTTGCTCAGGCTCCTCAGCGGTATATTCACCGGGCAGGCACGCTGGCATTCACCGCAGTCGGTACATCTGCCGGCAACATGTATCATTCTGGTCAACTGGAAGATAAGGTTGTCCTGCCATCGGGGTAATGGCGATATCCATTGCGGTTCCGATTCCTCAACGAAGCAGCGTTCGCAGAAGCAGGCCGGGCAGACCTGTCGGCAGGCATAGCAGCGGATACAGCGGCTGAACTCATTCTTCCAGAATGCCCACCTCTGCTCAGGGGTCATATCTTCCAGTTCTTTAATCTGGCTACGGCTCAGCTCTTTATCACAGACCATGGGGCCGATTTCATCAAGGAGGATGTCATATTCTTGGGGGGTGGGCATATCGCAGCTAAGGCAGTCATCCATAAGGACGTCTTTGGCTTGAAACTCTTTTTTTACCCCGCCGACAGTGACCAAAGCCCTGTCACCCTGCCGGGCGATATCATCCAATTCATCTCTGTCTTTGCCGGTGAGCTTCTCTATCTTATTGAGGTCAATAACTCCGGCACAGGGGATGCCGATGATGAATATGTTCTCTCTGACTACCTGCTGGTCTTGAATGAGACTGACAATAGAACGGCTGTCACAGCCCTTGGCAACGATGCCTGCTTTTCCGGTAACGTCCCCCAGAAATACGCTGAGATTATTCGTTATAAAGGGGTTAATTACCAGACGTTCAGCATCTTCTATATCGGCTGTTATCAGTGGAGTGGTGGTAAACTTAAGGCTTCCTGCCTCATAGCCGATAATACAGTCGACCCTGCCCTGTTCCAGCAGGGCCCTTGCTTCATTCCGTAGCTTTTGTTCTGTCTCGCTCATCAACAAACAATCGGTTCGGGCTGATTTCTTTTAAATCTCTGGTTATTTCAGAAACCACCTCGGCGAATTTACCGCCCTCTGAGGCGGAAACCCAGCTGGCCTGAAGTCGCTGCGGCTCCACCCCCATAAACTCCAGGAACTTCTTGGTTATGGCGATTCTCCTGCGAGCACGGTAATTGCCGGTCTGGTAATGGCAGTCGCCGGGATGGCATCCTGAGACCAGCACACCGTCGAAGCCGGTCTGGAGCGCCTTAATAATCAGGAGGGGGTCGATTCTCCCGGAGCATGGTATCTTGATTATTCTGATATTGGCGGGGTATTTCTTGCGGCTGGTTCCGGCGAGGTCGGCGCCGGCATAGCTGCACCATCTGCACAGGAAGCCGAGTATCTTGGGTTCGTATTCTGATTCTTGACTCATTTGAACGTAAAAACAAGAAGTTCTCTATCGTTTCACCTAGAGTATAACACAAGGATTGAGTAGCTTCAAAACGGAGGTATTATGGGTTCTATTCACACAAACATAAGCGTTATAAATTTAGATTGCCTTTATCCATGTGGAACTGTATAGTGATTATAGCATTACCGGGGGTATGCTGGTGAGAACAGGTGATTTTGACTATAATCTGCCCTCCAGACTTATCGCTCAGAGTCCGGTTGAGCCCAGAGACCATTCACGGCTTATGGTTCTGAATAGGGAAGGCGGTTCGATAGAGCATCGGCGGTTCTGCGAGGTTGTTGATTACCTGCGGGAAGGCGATGTCCTGGTGTTTAATGACAGCCGGGTCATTCCGGCACGGTTGAGGGGTAAAAGGGCTGGCAGTGGTGGGAGGGTAGAAATTTTACTGCTGCGGCGACTGGATGTCAATTTTTGGGAAGCGCTGGTTAAACCTGCCCGCCGTCTCCAGGTCGGCAGCAGGGTTGAGATAAATAACGATTCCTTGTCAGTTGACCGGCCCGGGGCAAAGCTACTGGCTGAAATCACCGGGGTGGGAGAAGGCGGCATCAGGGTTATAAATTTCTCTGATGAAGAAGTACTGCTGGAATCAGGTGAGGTTCCCCTGCCGCCGTACATACACAAACCGCTGGCAAACCCGGAGAGATATCAAACGGTCTATGCCAAGGTAGCGGGCAGTGTGGCGGCACCGACAGCCGGACTACACTTCACGCCTGAATTACTTAGCAGGATTGAACGGAAGGGTGTGCAATGTCTTTTTGTCACCTTACACGTGGGGCTTGATACCTTCCGACCGGTGACAGAGGACAACCCGCGTGAGCACGCTATATACAAAGAGTATGGTGTGCTCGCAGGAGAAGTCGCCGATGAGTTGTCCCTGGCTAAAAAGGAAGGGCGGAGAGTTGTCTGTGTTGGTACGACCACCGTGAGGATTGTTGAGCAGGCGGCACGGGACAGCCATCCCCTTGAGCTGAAGCCGTTCGAAGGCTGGGTGGACCTTTTTGTATTGCCCGGTTACCGGTTCCGCATGGTTGATGCCCTGGTTACCAACTTTCACCTGCCGAGGTCAACCCTGCTGATGCTGGTGACCGCCTTCGGTGGCCGGGAATACATAAATAAAGCTTATCAGGAAGCTATAACTCAGAAGTATAGCTTCTACAGCTTTGGCGATGCGATGCTCATTATCTGAGGGGAAAATTTACCCAGAATTGGCAATTTCGAGGCAACGCGCACGATCTTGTGATCTTCCGATGGGTAGACTACTATCCCCAGCCTAGCGATTAGGTCCTGCTTATCCTTATAACTAGCATCCTCCAGATTTTCATTGCGTAATTCTTCAAGGCTACGGCGCACCATTTCGATAGTATTCTGACCAGCAGCCTGCTGCTCCACGATATTCTCCAGTCTTCGTTTTTCCTTTTCAGTCCTAGAGATCAGAGTCCGGAAGGCCTTTATCCTTTCGTCTACTTCTTTGGCGGTGTATATCGGCGGATCAGACTCGTAACCTTCATGTACGCGCCGGATTTTGGCTTCCACCTGGTCAATTTGCTGCTTCAGAGACGCAATTCGTTTTTTCAATTCATTAACTCGCTTGCTGTCGTTGCCAGATGATAGATACTCATCCACCAATGCTGGTTGTTTCATTAGCGAGTAAACGCAATCCCACACCATATTATCCAGCCAGTCGACCCTGAACGAGTGAATGTGACATCGCTCTTTTTTCCAGCCTTGAGAGCGGCTCACGCATATATAGTAAGTAAGATGTTGGTAATTACTGTCTCTATAGACGCTGAGTAACCGGTTACACATTGGACAAAAGACTCGTCCACGTAATAATGCCTCAACATTCTTCCCATCCTTACCCCGGCCCCTACCCCGTTCAGCGAGATTATTGTTAGCCAGTTCCCAAAGCTCTCTCGTAACAAGAACTGGTACTTCAAACGCAACCCTTTCTCCCTCGGGTTTTTCCTGACGGATTGTTCTTTTCACAGCGCCAGTGATATCACCCAACGGCTTCCTGGGATTCGGCACATAGGCAGCCTTATTATAAAAATGGTGGCCCATGTAGCAGTGGTTCTTGACGGCGAAACTGACAAGGGACGGAGACCATAAACCCGCGTACCGCGGTTTGATGCCCATTTCATTAAGTTTCTTGGCCACCCAGTAAAGACTCCGCCCTTCATACCCAACCCAGTGAAACATCTGGATTACTGTCCAGGCTTCGGAACCCCATTCCAACTCACCTTCAGGAGTCTTCCTGTCAATCACCCAGTCAGCTTTGACCAATTTCCGGCGTCCATGACCGAGGTCTTCATACTGGGCCTCATACTTGTAACCATAAGAGGTCTTTCCGGCAGGAACGTTTCCGCCGATCACCCTACCGATGTTACCTCCCCTATTATTCCTGCGATTGGCGAGCTTAACCAGCTTGGCAGCATGAGCAAGTATGGTTCGGGCAAACTGACTTCCAGGGTCGTTGCCACTGGGAGCATCAGCGTAATACAATTGAACGCCATAGTGGGCTGCTTCCATCTCAAATATTTGATGATGGAGAGGTTCACGAGACAGTCTATCGAGAGCAGGGAAGATAACGCCGGCAATCCGTCGTTCTGCCATCAACTTGCGTAGTTGGATCATGGCAGGGCGTTCAAGATGCTCTCCTGTAACTAGATCGTACAATACATACTCACGAGGCACAACAACATTCAGTCTCTTAGCCTCCAAAGCGCAAGTATGAAGGTAGTCGGGTAAACGATTGTTGTTTGACTGCTCCTCCTGGCTCTGACGCTGGTAAGCAGCCCAAAATGTTCCGAGTGAAAGGTCGCAACCCGATAACCCAAATCCTTGTTTGTAATCGGCAGCTTCAGATGCCTGTATAATATATCGGTCGATTGTACGGTCCTTTCCTGTGCCGAGAATCGCTTGGCTAGTCGTCATTGTTGACCTCCCTTCTTCTGAAGAGCCAGCTTAGGATGTCTTCCAATTGTGTGGAATCGGCTACGGTTTTATCTGAGCCTGCTTCAATGATAAGTTTAGGCTCATTCTCGATTTCCTTCAGCATCTGCTTTAAAGCCCGCTGTACTGCCTTCCTCACATCAGCTTCCGTGACTTTTTTCTGATTGCTCATACTCACCTCCGCTATCCTGAGAGCAACTACTGGTTAAGCAGGGTCCGCTCTTCCTTGGGGATTAACGCTGTATACCTGTCATTTAACCTGTAGAGGCCGGGACCAATACGGTTGAAATAGTCCCTGTTCGATTTATGATGCTTATAGGACGGGTGGTCAGGTGTTGAAGCGATAACACGGGCCATAAAGCTGTTTCTTTTGAGTTGTGGATACTTCCCATTTGCCTCGTAGAACAGATCCGGCCCCGAGAACCGGTTAAGTCCCGTTCCTCGTACTACCTTTTGGGCGGTCTCCAGTATGATGTCATAGATAGTTTTTCCCACCTCTAGAGATAAGCGCTTTTCTTGTCTATCATCCGGCGGCAATGAGATATTCGTTTCGGCTCTATTGACGATGATTGTTATGGAATTGCCATCTATGCGTATTACTCCCGAAACGGGGATACTGAAAGCCACTTCTCTCATCTCTGATACACCTCCTTCAAGAATTAACGTAGATATGCATCATAATGTAGCATACATATTAAATAAAGTCAAATACTTATAAACCATATGTCTACTACACTAATATACCACAGAATTCATTGCGAATTCTTGAAAGGGATTGTACCCTGTGGATTTTAGGAAAGGAGATCGTCAACTTATGCAGAATGACTATATAGATAGTCTTTTCGTAGCTACGAAATAGCTTTATTCTATTACTTACAAAACTCTCTACTCTAACGGTACACCAAAGCGATAAATCAACACCCTCAAACCACTAGTAAAAATGGTTCCTTTTTAACCCGGGGTTCCAAGCCTAGACTCCAAACTCGAAAATTGGCGGACCTTTTTATCCGTGGCTGTTAACCACTAGGTTGTTGGTTCGAATCCAGCTCGGGGAGCCAGTCTCCTTTTCCCTCCGCCATTTTACGCGGATTGGGTAGGGTTTTCAATCTTCTCGACATTCTCTTTAGCCTCCTTTACTATCTTCTTCGCCGTCTTCTTGGGCTTCTTCTCTGCGGCCTTTTTAGCCTTCTCCGCCTCCCTAGCCTTCCTCTTTTCCTCCCTCTCCGCGAGGAACTTGGACGGCGGTGGGTTGATTGCGGCTGGGTCGAGGTTATAGTGGGCGCAGACTGCCTCATTCACGAAGCCGTCCCAACCCCTGCCGCCCCTAGCCTTATTCAGGATGGCAAGCCCATCCCTAGTGGTTCGGGCACTGTACACGTAATGTTTGTCTCCCATTGGATTCTCCCCTCTCGGCCGCCTCCCTTACGGTGAGGACTTGCGCCACCTTAATATCATGGCGTGTTCCTGAGGATTCGTAAACGGCGACCAAAGTCGCCTACGGGCGTTTATGGATAGTAGCGGGAGGCACGGTCTGGATGGGGGAGGCGAAGCTTACCACGGCACCAATTCTGAGAATTGATTCTTAATTTCGCATCGGAACGCGCTTAATTCTCAATGAATGCTATGTATTCGTCGTTGATTTGCATTGACATGGTGTTAAAATCGGATAATAATGTTCATAATATATCATCTTAATATATTTCGAAAACAGAAGATTGTGCAATGTCAGAAGAACGATTTTGGTTAACCGTACTCTTTGATGAGTCAAGCCCCTGCTGGCCTCCCGCTCTGACTTCGTGTCGGACGGCGGTAAGCCTCTCCACAACACTTGGGAAATGCTCTCATGAGTTGCCTTACCGTACTAGCCCCATATTTCCACTTCTCTCCACCCATTTCAACCCTAATCTCGATTCCTGCATCTTTAACTTCTTTTTCTTCGATAGCGCGTTTACGGTACTCGGACGACTTCAGAGCATGGGCTCCGAAGAATTGAAAAAGAGCTTGTGGTACAGTCTCGGCTTAGCGTCGATAATCTTGATTACTGATAATACCCGACTCTTCGATGAACTTATGAGGCTAGTTGAATCTCCACCAAGAGACATAGAGACCTGGCGTATAAAAGACTCGTGCATTATCGATATATCAATCCCACCTTGCGCCCAGAACATAGATAAGCCTCCATTGCCAAAGCTACCAGACTACTCGGGGTTATCAGTCGTTGAAAGATCAATCGTTGATGAGTTAGTCTCCAACCTAGACTTGATTGCGCCGAAACTGCTCAGGCATATACCTAGTGAGTTCGATACTTTACCTCTCTTTGTTGATCAAATGGCTGAGCTTGTTACGGAACTGATTTACCTATCAAACCCCCAAGGGGCCCCTCCGAAGACTCTAGAAGAATATGATGAGGAAGCATTGAAGACGGACCGCTTTCTATGCGATCGCATAAAACGTCAGATCATCGACAGGCTGATTCAAGTCAACTCAGCGCTATCTTATGTATCTTCGCAAATGCTTTCCGGTGCTGTCCCTATACTTGAAAGAAGGAGCCTTATTCGACGCCATTCATTGCTGGGGATCGGGAGTGCAATCTTAGCTCTTACGAGAATCACCCGATCAATTGAGTTTGCTTTTTCTCAGTATTCAATCGAGGATATTATCATTGAGCAAATGGCGATTGCAAAACCTTTGCCTAGCCTTGCTACACTGCCGAACTATGACTGCTCAACATGGCGGCAGGAATACTCTGTTAACGTCTTTGAAGCAACAGCTCGGCCGAGACCTTGGTATCCCAAACTGCCATATTTTAGCGGTCGGTTAGGCTTTCGCGAAACTGAATATACTGTATCAGCAGCTATCCAGTCACTGACTGCCGGGGCCAGTCCAGACTGGAGCCTGCTAACGATTACACATGAACTACTACACGGATATGTTCGAAACATACTCTCCTTGTTATTTCAGGGAGATACAAAAAAGACTGACGAGCAGAATTGGTCAATTTTCTATCAACGCTTTGCTGATATCATGCAGTCGAAATATGAAGCAGGGAATGAACTGGAGTCACTGAGGGTAGCTATTCTCGCATATTGTTGCATGACATATACATTTGGGTCAATCACGACACCATCCGACCTCGAGGGTCAGTATGACAACCCGAACATTAAGCATATTACCGACAATCTATTGTTGCTCCCTGAGGAACAGTTGTGGATTCAATATGAGGCGGAGTTCAGGAATATTAGCGAAATATTCGTCCATGTGCTGGATTTACACTATTTCTACGGTAGCAATCTATCGACCTACATTCCACTAATATGGCGCTCATGGAGTGAACTCCCTCAGGTTGCCGCTGATTTACGTCAGTATATTTTGCGCAGCCTACTGGCTATCTCCACCAAAGTAGATGGAGGGCCTTATGACCGATTTGACACAAGCGTAGCGAGACTTGAAGAATTGTTGACACAACCCGTTGGTGGAATCTTAGACGTGTCTTTGATTTATGCAGTGAAGAGCTATCTGAGTGACAGAGCAAAGAGAGCAGACCTCTTCTACCCCTTTTGGAGCAGTCTCTTCTTGGCTGACTTGGCCAACAACATATTCATATCACGCAATATTCGAAGTAGCTTATTTACAGACCATCTTATTCGTTGGGTTAAAGATGAGGAGGGGTTCGAGGAGGGATTTACATATAAACTACCCGATGGATTTTCTGAGGAGCAGATTGATAAGCCTACCGTATTTCTGCTGCATAGATTTCTTCTACAACTTAAAACAGCATGCCTCACCGAAAACATCGAAGCTGAAACAGCCAAGTTTTTTCTCGCATGCTGTTCATATTTAGACCTTGAAAGGAGGGGATAATATGATGACACAGCCGGTTAGTTTCAAATTACTAGTCGATCAACGACACTTCCATTTCATCATATTACGAGACATCGGGGGCTATACCCTTAATAGCTACTGGACCCAGGCAGCTGATGCTGGCGCTCTTTCAAAACAAGCCGATGACATAAATTACCCCGAATTTGAGATTCAACACCGCGAGCTAAGAACTAACACTGCGTATCCACGTGGTAGACTTCTTGAGACAGTCTCTCTGTCCAAAGATGGATCACCTCCATACTTATATGACCTGTTCGGTCTGAAAATTCTAATCGATTCAGTGACTTATTTTGCTTTTGTTTTCCCCTTCTCAGCCCTCGCACTTGAAATCACTGACAGAATCATAGATGGTTACAAGATTAGAAGAATATGCGAAATCATCAAGGTAGACTTGTCTCTACTAGTTGGTAAAATAGGATCACAGACCGATGTAAGGAAAATTAGCTCACAAGTCGTCGGTTTGCAAGCAGTTATTTCGGATGACCCGGTGCTACATTCAGTAAGCTTGGGGGGCGATGACCCCCTTAAATCCTCTATCTACAAGAATTTCCTCCTAGATCCGATCAGAAAGGGCATCACGACTCTCGAGCAGTGTGTTCTTAAGTGTGAGCTTCAACCGCCGATTGCTGATTCATTTGAATTGAGCGCCCAGCAGAGACGAGCACGAGTACATCTCGATGCATTTGGCAACTTCAAGTTCTATGTTCATATCAGCGGCAAGAACTTTGCCACAATACCTTTTCTCGTTCAATTACTCAAGACTCTTGAGTGCTTGGATACTACATCCGTCAACCCTCTCCATAGACTTCAGGAAGAGGACGCATTAGCATGAGTTATGATAATGGACTTGTAGACCCAGGACGTGCCCAACAATTCTTGGCCTCACGCTTGCGTCTAGGCACACTCGTTCTTTTTTTAGGCTCGGGAGCATCCCAAGGGCTCGGATTGCCAGGATGGGTAGACTTGGTCAACCGACTCAGAACTACCGTACGTTTGCCTTTACTGCCTGCAACCTCAAGCGCCATTGAACTCCAACTGGCCGCTCAGCAGGTGCAGAAAAAGTGTGCGTCTAAGGACAAGTATTTCCGAATCATCAAGGAAAGCCTTTATAGAGATATCAATTCCCTTACAACGGACGTTCTTAGAAGGGACCTACTCATAGCAATAGGTAGTCTTTTGATAGGCAGTAAGCGTGGTAATGTTCGTCGTGTTGTTACCCTAAACTTCGATAGCATGCTCGAGTGGTTCCTATTGTTGCATGGCTATGTCTTTAGGGTAGTCCATACACTGCCGGAGTTGGAAGGCTCTGAAGATGTGCGAATTTATCATCCTCATGGATTCCTTCCCCATCCCTCACTAGGGCATCCAGACAGCAAAGAACTGATCTTCAGCATCGACTCAGTTAATCGACGCTTAGGAACTACTGGTGATCAATGGCATGAGATGACTAGGCACATAATTCGGTCGGGAGTTTGTCTGTTCGTAGGGCTTTCCGAGACAACGTTTCTCGACCCAAACTTAGCACCATTACTCACGAAAACATCGGATGAAGTAAAGAATAGCCGAGTCACTGGCATCTGGTTACTCAAAGATAAGATAACCATCCGCGACCAATTTTTGGATAATAATGTTGTGCCAATACGATTCCATTCAGAAAAGGCAATAGCCAACTTCTTATTGGGAGTATGCCAGCAATCGGCCGTTAGCTCTCCTGTTTGAGGTAAAATATTTTGGGTCATGGGGTTGTGTTCTAGGGAAATCTGTGATAAAATAAACATTTGTGTGTGAAGGACAAAGAGATGGTTAACTATTTCCGTGCTTTCCGCCGTTTTGAGCGCTTCCTATTTAGGGGTGTCCCTGAACATCCTGAGCCAAATTGGGAACGTGAAATAAACGCGAATATTGTTGACAGGCATACTGGCAAATCCCACCTCATAAAACATCAGAACTCACATCAGAGGCGGCAGGCTGAAGTCATTGCCACAATTACCTTCAAACCCCAAGAACGGCAGATTGAAGTCGTCCACAAATGTGACAAACCGAAGAACTTGGTTCATTGACCAATATCCCTTCATTTCATTCCTGCGCTGTCATCATCTTGCGCGAGTTCTTCTTCTGATTCGGTGTCCAATTCTTGGAGTTTGCATATTTACGACTCCCAATTAGCATTGGGCAAGATATCACAAATTTAACTGCTAGTAGTGTGCTACTTTAAATGGGACTGTCTTACACCCCCCTCTCCTGAACCTCCCCAGCCCATTCCGCCAGCAAAGGCGCGTCTGGGGAGCGTATAACCTTTAAGTTAATGGCTCCATCCCATATCGGCCCCGTATTCGGCGGGAATCACGGACACCGGTGGGCCTCCGGACGCCGTGCTGGGCTATTTTTATGCGGGCTGAATTCGGGGTTGTTTGGGAAATGAATACGCATTTTATGCTATATCTCAGACTCCGGTGGTGGCTCAGGGAACTCTCCACCAAGAGCCTTAATCACTATCTCGTTAACCTCAGCAGAGAAATCCTGGCGGGTAATCCACCCCAAGTAATCAGGATAATCCGCAGCCATTTCTTTCAGCGCTCGCCCTTTGTGCTTACCGAAGTTGAACACTGCCTCGCCATCCGCCCATATGAACTTGCCTCCTGAATCGACGTAGTACTTCCCAGCCGGATTGCAGATGTCGCACAGCCCCGATACGTCCCTGGGCAAATCCCCGTACATCTCCAGTTGGCCATCCAGCACCTCGGCAGCCGCCTTGGCGTCCTCCTCGGCGCAATGCGCGTTCTCCATCTCCATACCGCAGTACTTTCGGTAGGCGGCCTGCAAATCACGGGGGTCGCGCTGGTGGAAAATGACCATGCTGTCAATGAAGTACCGACCTCGGCGGGAGAACTCGACGCCCGCCCTGGCGAACTCCGCCTCGATGCACGGCAGGTCGAACTTGATGACGTTGAACCCCCCGATGTCGCAGCCCTCGAGGAAGTCGGTCACGCTCTTCGCGAACTGGCGGAAAGCCGGCAGGCCGGCCACGTCGGCGTCTGTTATGCCGTGGACTGACGTCGCCTCGGGCGGGATAGGCACCCCTGGGTTGACCCTGTGGCTCTTGTACTCCTCTTTTCCGTCCGGTTGGATCCTGAGTATTGATAGCTCCACCACCCTGTCGGAGTTTGGGTTTGTACCGGTGGTCTCGACATCAATGAAAGCGATAGGCCTTTCCAGCTTGAGCTTCTTCAGTATATGTTCAACCTCCACTAGTATAGCAAGTATGACAATAGTACACCCACACAAGCATCCAGTCAATGTTAGCTAAATATCTAGATTCTCGCCTAGGGACTCCGCCCAATAGGGAAACCAGGTAGTTCGCCCCAATAACTTAAGGGTTAACAGTTATTGTAAAAAGGTCCGTTGAATATCACGCCTGCAGGCTAGTCGTAAACCTGTGGGATAAAAAAGGAACGTTTTTATCTAGTAAGTAACAGAACGCTAGAAAGTGCAGCGAGTCCGTAGCTATGATGCAGATTGTAGCGAAACTTTTGAGAAGGGATTGGGCTTTGTGAGGGAACAGCGTAAACCACGGCACATGCCCTAACTAAATCACAAAAGGCGATAATACTTGCTCTTCGAGCAATCATTCTGTACCTCTTCCGCCTTGTCTATGCCGACCTCTTTCAAAGGTATGTTGAAGTATAGAGCAAAGACTAAATCATCTATGTAATCTTTTTGCTGTGTTTGTCTTTCAAAGTCAAGCACTTGCAGATTTCGAAGTTCAGATAGGCTAATTCTGTGCTTTTCTAACTTCAACGTTTCTGTCCCAAACTTTTTCGCTATTGTGCCGGCAATAAGTTCGGTATCTCCTTTAATTCGCAATTTCGTTTCGCGATTATCATGGACTAACACTAAGGTATTACCAGCTACCTGCACATCATCAAGTTTCTGCATCAGAACTCCAGAAAAATCGATGAAGTCCGAAAGCGTCTTCTCTTCCAAAGCAAGCATTTGTTCAGTTCGTTCGATGATTTCCTTCTTGATATGCTTATTCTTGGGGGTAATTAAAGGAACACGCACAAACTGTTTAATGTGAGTCAATCCCAGCAGAAAGCTTAGTTTGTCTTCGTGCTGGACTTTACAAAATGTGTTAAGAATTAGAAAAATAACTCTAGAATTTAAGAGTGAAAACAGATAAGATATTTCTGCTTTATTATCTGATGTTATGCAATATTGCTGATAAATCGGTAAAATAGAATGACCTTTCAAGAAATAGAATTTATCAAAATTGATATATTTCCAAAGAATCTTATATTTTGGCTCGGCTATTATTAGACCTTGGCTCCCTTGAGCAATTTTTATCTTTTTACTTTTGGGATATTGCCCTGTTATTTTGGCTACATATCCCTCTGCTTTCAATTCTGGTATGTAATAGAAGTTATCGCTGAGTGACCCCATAGCCGTAACATCTTTTTTAGGAATGTTAGTACTACCATCAAAATAGAACCTGCTACCAAAATTCTGCTTCGCCAACACGTGATTGTAGTAATTTACTATATCATCAGTGTTCACCTTAAACTCTTCATAGAAGTCATTGAATGCTTTTTCCTGTTTAAGGAAGTTCCAATTTGATACATTCTTCAGAAGCTGCGTCTGCAAAATGCTTTTCTTACTTGTTTTTTTGCCCTTAGATATATTTTGCAGGCATACTTCAATTTCATCATTTGGGTCTTCATAGTTTAGAATTTCGACTTGATGTGAGCTAGCTGGTATTTGTCGACTGAGAACTATAATTAAGCTTGACGTAGGAATCGGTCTATCCTGCCTAACACCTCTACCCACGAATAACTTGCCACTGAAAATCACCATTCTTTCGATTGTTGAAAATTTAGCAAGATGGAAACGAACCACATCAAAATCGCTGTTTACCAGAAGTGTTTGCGGAATAATGTAGCAAAGCCTTCCGTTATCCTTTAGTAGTGCTAGTCCTAAAGCAATGAAAAAGGCATAGAGGTTTGGCTTAGGCGAGTATTTCTTACGATTATCAGGGATGCTATGAAGATTGACTCCGTAAATATCGTTTAGCTTCACAACGCCTTTCTTCATCAAATCAAACACCAAGACCTCTTGTTTGGAGCATTCGTTATATGATATGTAAGGTGGATTTGCAACAACATAATCAAAGCGGCGCCGGGGGAATGAAGTCATACTTCCTTTCATCTCCGTTAAGTCCTCTTCACTACGGACAAAGCTCTCGAATTTTGGCTTGATGATTGCGTCTGGGAAGGATATTTGCTTGCCAAGGGTGATAAGCTCTGAACCGATGAATTCTGCAATGCTGTCCTGTGTCCAAAACACCTTTATCTTCTTTTCAAGTGGGTTGTTGTATTTCTCGCCCATAATCAAAGGAAGCATCCGCATCAGGATATTCATCTCAGCAAGATAAAGGGGAAATTCCTCAACATCCAAGCCGAAGACATTACTGGTTACGATATCTTCAATCTGTTTGGAAGTCTCATCTGTCATTGTGCTGAAAGACTTCACTATTTGGTCTGTAGCACTATACAAGAATGTTCCACTACCGCAAGCAGGGTCAACGATAGACACTTTATCTAATTCGCCAGTTTCGATTCTGTTCCTGATTTCTTTCGCCGTGTAAACAACCTGCTCAAGCATAAAATGAACTACCGACGGGTCTGTAAAATACTGCCCTTTCTTTTCCTCTTCATAGAGTTCCTTTAAGTAATTCTCATAGACATAGCCAAATATCTCATTATGAACGTTTTGGAAGTTGTATTTCTTAATAAAGACGACGATATCTAGCCAAGGGGAGACATCGGATAGCTCATTCTTTGCCTCGTAATAGAGTTTAAGTAACTTACCACCAATATGTTCCTGCTCTTTGACAAAGGGGCGATAGATATTCTCTGAAATCTGGTGGCTCATACCATTAGTGACGCCGAGTATATCCTTGTAGCTGTGGGTTTTAATAGCATTACGAATAGTCTCTATCCTGCCTTTGTAGTCATTACCGAAATCGTCAAATCTGTTATCAACTAAAGTCTTATAGAGGATAAACTGGATGATATAGGCGTAGGTGATTTCGGTAGCTTTCTTTAACGCTTCTTTCGTATTTAGTCCGTTAAAATATCCCTCGATTCTAAGCTTATTTCTGAAACTTCTTATAAGAGTGGTAATATCTTCAAAGAATAGCTGTCGTTTATCCTCAATGTGTAACTCTTCTTTCCCGAAGAATGAAAGTTGCCCCACTTCCTCAAAGAATGAAAGATAGTAATACTCTGGTTTGATATATTCCTTCCAGAATTCAAGGAAATAGTCTGTTTGTGAAAGTAGATGGTCGAGAGTAAATACCCGGTAAAGGCTGTTATTGTAGAAACGCCAAATGTAGCCGTCGGTTAATATGCCATACTTCTTTTCAAGGTCACTTTGATACTGAAATAGTTGACCTTCACCTTGCTCAATATTGGTATATTGCTCCACCTCAATTGGAATTTCGATGTCAGAATTAATGAAGATGTCGAAATCAGCACGTCTCCTATCCTTAGTCTTCTTCTCATAGATGAATTCGTTTTTCCGGTTTTCAGTATGAGTTGAGAGTGCTCCTTCCTTGAGATTGAAAATATTTGGGCATTCTAGAACATGCTTAACAAAGCTTTGGACTCCAGACCCAACCTCTTGAGTTATATAGGACTCGCTATCCTTGCTCCATATTCTTTTCAATTCTGGAATAGTCTTGCTCATTCCAGCCTCTCCAAATCCGCCTAGCTAGGCTACACGTTGGTATCAAACACCATCTCTTAGGGCTTATTATAACATGATAACTCAGGGTGCTGTTAGCCGCAGTGGTAACATTTCGTCAGAAAGTGCATTTCACGCGATAAATCTCTCCATTCTTTCAATTTAAGCTGAGCTCGGTAAATTGACAGATGGTAAACTTAATTTTATAATCCAGACAAAGTCCTGCTATGAGATTAAAAAGAATGCTAGAATTGGGGATAGATCATGTCGATTCGTGATGCCTTCCATATGCCCACCCCGATGAAGATCTCCGGGCGATCATCAAGCATAACAGCTGCTTTTGTGTCCGCAATCGTCCCTCAGATCGAACCTACTGAAGATGAGATCAAGACTGCGTTGGATATTCTACAGATGAGCCCTGACAATGTAAGCTGCGCGTACTGCGGTTCGCAGGCCACCGAATGGGACCACCTCCGCCCTTTAGTAGCAAACCAAAATCCGACCGGTTTCATCTCGGAGATCAGAAATCTGGTTCCATCCTGCGGTAAATGTAATCAGTCGAAAGGTAATAAGTACTGGATGGATTGGATCACAAGTGACGCGAAGCTATCGCCAAAAAGCCGACAAATAACTGATCTGCAAAAAAGAATTGCAAGGCTTGAGGATTATGAGAGATGGGGTAACGTCACGGCTATCGATCTGCGCTCCATAGTTCCCCCGGATGCTTGGGAACAACATTGGGCGAATTGGAAGGCTGTGCTGAAAATGATGAACAATGCTCAAAATCACGCGGCGATATTGAAAGGGAAGATCGAAGAGAAAACAAGAGATCTAACAAAGCGTTGAACGGCGATTGCGCTACGCGCGCACTGCACATTTCATCTGAAAGTGCAGTATATTAACCATTCCATCCGAATATTACCTCGAGTTGATTCCTGGCTGCCAAGGTTGATAAATGCTCCCTGTGGGCTTCAAGCATTAGGCAATTTGTCACCGGCGGATTGTAAGCATAATTTGACATTTAGAAGTGCTAGAACCAAAACTCGAATTGGTACCCGTTGAGATCTCGGGGAATATAAAAGAATGACCTAATCGTAGGGAAAGTCGAGAAGTGTAATAATGAGTATCAGAATATTCCGAACTCTGTTTGTATTTTCGCTACGAAGTGTCTTTATTCAGGGCGATACCTCGTCGCGAAGCTGCCCGGAGGAGTTCTACCATTGTTACCAGGGCTTTCTTCGCTTCAAGGCTTAAAATTTCGTCGGCCTTTATCGCCGGTATTACATCTGTGATAATTCCCCTCTTCCCAGCCACTAGGTAGTCAATACTTACTCCCAATTGTTCGGCCAGTTTGGAAATAACGGTCAAAGAAGGAGCCGCTTTATCTTGCTCAATGAGTGAAATATGTTGTGGTGTCATCCCAATCGCTTTGGCTAGATCTTGCTGGGTAATCTTCAGGATCTGTCTTCGTTGCCTAATTCTTTGTCCTATGCTCATTGATCGCCTCAAGTTTCTCTGGTGATAAGACTATCAACTAAACGAATATTTGAGCAAATTATCAAATGCTACTTGACATCTGCACTCATGTTGTGCTAGTATGCCCCTATTAAATTATATGAACCGAACCGTGACCAACTGATTAAGGACGGTGGTTACACAAAAAAGACCTGTTTCGCAGGCCTTTTTGAAGAAGTAAAACAGATAACAGCAATATATCTTAATCGTACTGTAATGTTTAATGATAAGTCAAAATTTTGGCGTATATAAAAAATAATTCCTGGGCCAAATTAGAGTCCAGAATAACTAAAAGGATAAACTAAGTTGGAAACGATGGGGGGCAAAATTAGAACTAAACGTAAAAACTTGCTTTTATCAGATGAGGACAGGGCGATTGGCTTCTATATCATGACTGATAGGAGGGATAATATCGCGCTCCTGAAGCAGGGGCGGCGGATTGCCTGGTTTTCAGCATCATTGAGTAAAGAAATGGTGAAGGCAGTTGTAACTCTGGTCAAAGAATTCGAGCGTGAAATAGGGAAGAAACGCAACAAGCCAAATTTACCGACTCAGATAAGATAATAGCCACATTAACGAGAAGTTCATCATTCCAATAGATGTTTTTCTAGATCATTGGCACTGTGTAGCACATTAATGTGTCGCTGCACATTACTGACTTTTGTTTAGTCGTTCATATCACTTATTTTTGACAAGCTATCAGGATATGATGTGGTGTTAAATATAGTAGCTACAATTCCCACCAGTAGTTTATAAGCCGTAGATGAAAGAGTTTAATATTAAGAAAGATCTGGGAAGGGATTCGTGCGTCGCTATTAGACTACTTTCACTTTCAGGAGGCGCTCGTGGGAGGTGGGCATGATGACGATGGTCATCACGGAGCAGATGATGTTGTGCCAGATTTGGGGGATGGGTGGGATATAGATGCTGGGAGAGGTGGTGAAGTGACTTTTCCCCGTTCGTTTCCCTCTCCAATCCAGAAGTCTGCCTCTGCTCCAAGGTCGGTGGTGTCTTCCGAGTTGGTACCGAGGAAGAGAAAATTTCCTCGTAGTCGCGCTTGTGGGGTACAGTGATGTCGCCAGCGCCGATGCCGTATTCGACGACGGATTTGGCGTCTTTGACGAATGAGCGGGAGAAGATGACGCGGCGGCCGGTGTCTACTTTGCTCCAACTGGGGATTTTATCCGTTTGGGGATTGCCTCGGAGTAGTCATCCAAGACGACAGCGGGCCTCCTGCATATGTATTTTTCGTATTTGGATTATAGCATGGGTGTGTCTCCTTTAGATTGTGGTATAGCTGATGATATACGAATTTTCGCGGGGTGAGTCAAGAAAGTTAGAAGGAGTATTTTTTAGTAAATTTTTAGATACCGACGGGATATATCAATATGCACGTACGCTCTGCAGAAACAGAAGCCTTAACTTTAAATTCAATATTAAAATAACGTTGACAGGCAGTGTAATTATTATATTGACACTGTTAATTCGGTATTCTATAATTAATGCCTCAACAATCTAAAAAATTATAATTTCCGCGGCCTCTCGAGAGCGTATCCGACATCAGGAGGTGGAGCAATGGCAAAAATAACAACAGGGATTTCGCAGACGTTCTGGTGTTCTCTGGACCAGAATGGACATGCACAGTATGAGCCGGCAGAAATATGCATAGGGGAGGGGAAGGCCGAACGGAACAGCTGGTTCGACGTATTGTTCAGGGGAGCAATCGTCTTACCGGACAAATCTCCATTGACACTTCTTGTAACGGGGCCGCCGGGAAGCGGTAAGAGCACACTGACCATGGAGCTCTGCTACCGGCTGTCGCTGGGCGGGGCAATCCCCGGACAGAGAGCGATGTCAACTCTCTATATCTCCGCAGATTCAGAGACAGACCCTCTCATTAAGAATGCCAAGTCTTTCGGATGGGAAGAAGTCGATAGCAAGATAATAGCCTTGGGAAAAGGGGATAAGCCGATAGCCCCAGCAGTAGCGGTATGGGGTAAAGACAAAATCAAAAAATGGACGGTGCTTTCGGAAATAGTCGGCATGGCTTTAATGACCGTGGCAAAATGGGGTAAAGTGGCCGTTCCCGAAGAAGTAAGAAAAAACGTTGTCAAAAAGATAGACGAGAAACCTACCGAAAACAGAGTTAGAGGGGAATATCACCCCGAGATACTGGTAATCGACAGCCTCAATATCATAGAGCCCGAGCAACGAGGTAAGTATTTTCAGAAATATTTGAAAGCCGCCCCCAAGAATACAAAAATTATTATCTTTATACTGGACTCGTCTTCAGCCGGAGGCGAACACCGCTTCTGGGAGTATGCCTGCGATACCGTAATCAGGTTAGACCATACCGATTACCGGCACTATTACGTAAGAACCATAGAGGTGCAGAAGGCCAGATATCAAGAGCATGTCTGGGGACAACAGCAGTTGAAAATCTATTCGAGATTCGACGTACCCGATAAACCGGATGCACGTGTGCTTAAGAAAGATGATTATGCTAAGGAAAAGGAAAACCGTAATACCAAGCTCAGAAGAGGCCATCCATACCATGAGGAAGGGGGGATATTTCTCTTTCCTTCAATACATTATTACCTATCTGGTTACAAACGGCTGGCACCCAGGCAGATACCACAAAAAGCCGATACCATACCGAGACAGCTGGACGAGATTCTCGTGGGGGGTTATCCCGAGGGGAGATGCGCGGCTTTTATCGGTTCCCGCGGCGCGCACAAGAGTCATCTCGGATACGTTCACTTGCTCCACAGAATTATTAACTATGATGAAGGCGGGCTTATCGTTTCTCTCCGTGACGACGAAGGAATGACAAAGTCAACCATGCAGCGGATAATAGAGCATGAGTTTCCAAATCAAGTTAATCCATTGAAGCTGTTAAACGATTGTGAAAAAGACAATAGACTGGAAATCCTCTATTACCCGCCGGGATACATTACGCCGGAGGAATTTTTCCACAGGATGTTCCTGAGTATCCAGCGGCTTAAGCAGAGAGATGTAAAATTGACGTTATTGTTCAACAGTCTCGACCAGCTATCGCCGAGATTCCCTCTTTGCGCCAGCCAGGAAATACTTATCCCCGGAATAATCGAATCCACTTCCGCAGAAGGCGTGACCAGCATTTTTATAGCGGTTGAAGAACCCGGACAGCCGGCTGAGCAGTACGGGCTGCTCGCCATGGCCGATCTTATCCTCGACTTCCAGCTATGTAAATTCAGGTTTGAAGATTATTTCGGTCATCTGGATGAAGCCATAGATTTTAAGAAGAAAGAAGAGGCGGTTAGAAACGAAATCATGAGGATTCAGGGAGATTCCAGGGGGAGTTATTGTGAAAAGGTAGTCTGTAAAGTCGTCAGATATGCCGGCGGGCAGGCGGCGGGTGCGGCCGGACTGCTCGAACTGGTAGACGACGTGAAGAACCAGCCGTTTTATGATAACGCAGGTCTGAACTTTACCCTGTTCAGCCCCAAGTATTCAGAGGGAGAGCTCCTTTAACCGGTGCAGGGGGGGGTGGGGCTTTTATACCCTTAGTCCCAGCAGTATCATGAGTCTGATTTTTAGATAGTTCCAGGCGCCGACCTTGCCGGCCAGGATTTTTATAAAGGTGGCCTCCTTGTTTTTCGGGGGGAGGAAAGGGATTTTCTTTTTTGAGCAACTGGCTGGCGCCGGCTTCGCAGGTGACGACACAGTTGCCGCAGGCCGTTGCCGCCTGAAGCTGTTAGTTGGCTAGACAGAGTAAAGGCTCTAGATACTTGTTCGATTATTTGTCTTCTCGAATCTGACCAACTGAATCGCTACTATACCCGTGGCGGGCTTGACCCTACGCACAGGTGATTTTCTCTGTTACTATGAAAAGTGCGGCTCTAATGTTCGCCACTTCCTACTGGCCGACTATAAGCGGCCAGTGAATACCTTCATGAATTGGGTACTCGAAGAGTTTGATAGACTACCTAAGCCGGTTCTGATCCAGTGTAGCGCGGCCATAGACCGAACAACTCCCGTGGCTGCATTTATACCTACGAGGCGCGATACTAGGTAGACAGCTTAAAGCCATAGAAATGAGCTGAACCCACCGTTTAACAAATCTCGGGAATGTTTAACCCTCTACGTCCAATAAAAAGTTATAAGGTGAAATAACACTATATTGTTATTAGTTAATAACTCCGGCATAAATTTCTAAGGCAGCATCGGTGGACAGCCCAAGCCTCTTTATCAAGAACTAGCGATATCTCCGGTAATCCCACTGGGGCAGGTTAAATGTTCTCGATAACCTCAAATTTCTCGGTGTCTATCCTTCAACACGTCGAAGATATACTCATTTGAAAAATGATTGTTTAGGGGATGGATAGATCCAATATTTCGATGACCGGCTGGTTGGGAGAATTCCCGATGAACCAGTAAAGATACTTATCTATCAGGCTGTAAGATTGCGAAGAACCGCTGGAAGCATCAGGGAAAAAGGTCCAGTAGTCCGGTAATGTACCGAATCCCAGCTCTACCGGCTCGACCGGGTCGGAGACATCGATGATATTTATTCTCGTTCTACTGTCTAAAGTGAATCTCGGTCTTGTGAACAGGTAGACTCTGTTATCGGCGACAAATAGTGGCCCCCATATCTGCTGGTCTTTCACCTCGAGAAAGGCTATCTCATGAGGCTTGGTGGGATTAGAAATATCCATGACCGACATCCCGGTTCCTGCATCGCCGCCCAGGGCCACATAAGCGCAATTACCCTCTATTGCTTTACCTGTTACATGAGCGGAGACCTCGCCTGACAAACTGAAAATGTGGCTGTTGATAATTCTCAAGGATGCCGGCGATGAGATGTCTATCGTATGAAGCGTATTTCCTACCCATGCCAAGAGATAGTCACCTGAAATAAAGAGCGACATTCCTGATCGTGATGTCAGAGCCAGACCGCCAATCACATGAGGGTCAGATGGGTCGGAGATATCCACGGTGGATATCCTTTGATTTCCATCATTAACGTAAGCATATTTCCCGGAGATAGCCATGGTAATCGGTTTAACTTCAGAAAACCGCGATAGTTCTGTGGGGGCCTCCGGACTGGAAACATCGATTATCCAGAGGTAATCATCGGCGGTCACGTAGAGCATCGTGCCGGATAAGGTCGAACTCATCATGTATCGGGTATTCTCCGGTGCTTGCAGATATGCTATCTTGATGGGTCTGGTGGGATCCTCGATATTTAATACCAAGATACCCGGTGGGGCGATTACGTCGCTATTCTGAGTACCTACCAGGACGAAAAGATATTGCTTTCCACCGATTTCACCGCTTACACCTTGCCCGGCGGAGGAAGCTCCCTCCTCGTCAATCCGGTACTCACCGATGGGAGAGAGAGCATATGAAGGCGGCAAATCTGTGGGCAAAGTATAAATGGAACCAGGCACCTGGAAATGGACCGTCTCTATCTTCTGCCGGCCATCCGGCGTAAGGTAGCCGATGGAGAGGCCGGAACCTTCTATCGCTTCGACTATTTTCACCGGTTCGGCGGTAGTGGCATCGTACCCGAACGTTATGACGTATTCCAGCGATGCCCCCTGTTCCAGCGTATACGGGCCGGGCCCTGACCGGCCGCCGGTCATCCTCGTCCATATCCCTTCATAACCTTCATAAGTAGAAAAGGGCATGAGACTTATTTCTATCCCGGTTACCTTTCCGGCGCTGGTATTGCTGATAGTCACCGATAATTCGATCATCCGGTTTGAAGGGTCGTTGTTGTTGACGCTGGCCTGAACATCCTGGCTGAAAACCGTCCGTTCCGGGACCGTGGAAGCCCATCCTGCCAGGAGATTGCCGCTGGAGTCCAGCGGTGCCTCGATGGTAATCGGCTCGTTGAAATCGTAGAACTTGTAGGTCAACTGGTGAGCTATATTGCTATCAGGCTCCCGGGTATCCATTACCATTTGCCGGAGCAGGTAATCGTCCCGGCCTATCCAGAGCTCGATAATTCTTTCCCCGATATTCGAGCGAAGCTTTTCGAGTTCTTCCTGAAATTCCTCTTCACCGAGCGGTGGCATCCCCCTTTCGGCGCGCCCCTCTTCCATGGAACGAAGTACCTTCTCGATATCATAGACTCCCCTGTAATGGAGGCACCGGACGCCCTCGACTTCCTCGTCCGGCAGTTCCTCGATGTCACCCATCCTGTCGAGCCATTGTAATGTAGCTTCTCTGGTAATCATCCTCGCATACGAATTGGTCTGAGCATGTAACAGCATAAAAAATTCAAAATCACCGTTAAAGTACTGCCGGTCGCCCAGGAAGATAGATTCCTTGGTTTCGCCGTTTTCCGTCTGTTTTACATGATAGCGGTCGGGGGATACGAATTCGACGTCGTATGTCCCGGTTATGTCTCCATCAGTGCTTCTCGTCAGCGCAAAACGGTAGGACTCAATGGCGGCTATTGCATCATGAGCTTTTGCCAGGACGTTCTGCGGACCGATGTGGGAGTTCCACGGTTGAATTATAAGTAGCGCTATTAAAACGGCCACTACCGGGACCGTCACCAATGCCCGTATTTTCCAAGTCTTATTAGGCTTTTTCGCAAAGCGGGCAGATTTAATTCTGGACATCATGGTGGCCTTTATATCCGGCGCAAACGGTACTGCCCTTAGCGTTTTCAATTGTTGACGAGTTTGCCGGTAACCCGCCAGCTTTTCACGGCAGTCCGCACAACCAGCTAGATGTGTTTCTACCATTTCCCGCTGCTCCGGCGATAATTCGTCGTTGGCATAGGCCGAGAGGATTTCCTCCATTTCATTACATTTCATCTCACCTCACCTCCTCGGAGCTATACAATCTTCTAAACTCCAGGCTTCCTCTGGCCACTCTCTTGCGGACCGCCTCTTCCGATATTCCCAGAGTATCGGCGATTTCCCGATATTTAAATCCCTCGACAAAATGAAGCACCATGCAGATCCTCTGCTCCCGAGGTATCTTAGCCAGAGTATCTCTTATATCTGCCTTATCTCCGATTGACTCAGATGGGTCTACTTCGGAGTTCGCGATATCCCTCTCCGTTGTCTCCTTGAGAGGTACGAAAGAAAGCACGCGTTTCCGCCGGAATAGCTGTAATGCACTGTTAGTGGCGATTTTGTACAACCATGCTTTTAACGAGACATTCACTTCATTCTTCAAGATTCCTTTATATGCTCGGAGAAAAGTATCTTGCCTGAGGTCTAAAGCAGTTTCGTAGTTCCCTGTCAGCCGGTAAAGGTAACGGAAGATAGGCGACTGGTAACGCTCGATAATATCAGCGAAGGAATCGGTGCTGCCGCTTTTTACTAGGGCTATAATTTGGCTGTCCTCTAACAAGCCGCTCTCCTTTTCTCCCTCTAATAGTTATGATGCACGAAGATACCAAAACCGGACAAACTTAAATAGGGTATTGCGTGTTTGTAGTCACTTTATGGGAAGTTCGAGGTACTGTCAAATTGTCCGTCAGATCCGGACTGAGAGTCTTCTTCTTTGCCTCTGTTCAGAGGGTATCAGATCGGATGTCACAAATACTCATATTGTTCAATGAGCCTGCATTGAACAATATAGCGGTTTGTGCAATAAAAAGGGGCCCCAAGTATAAAACCAAACCGTTTCGATTATTTGTTTTTCCTAAGGACACTTTAACATTGCGTTTATGATGGCTATAAGGATAAAATGATTGTAAAATGAATTAGTCTCTGGATAGCCGTTAACGATTTGGGGGAAATTATCAAGGATTACTTTCGCTTGGTCTCAAACAAGTCCACTTGGATGCTACGCAAGGTCAAAGAGGAAGACCACACCGTGGTGGAAGAGAACTTCCGCGCCTACATCACGGCTTTTCTGAGGCGGAAATGGCGCGGGTGAGAATGATTGTATACAATGATCGAGGCATGATATGACATTAACTGCACCAGAACTGGACTATATTTCAGTTAAAGGTTTCAAAAGTATTGCTTCGGCAAAGGTGGAGTTGAGGCCGATTAATGTTATCGTCGGTCCGAATGGTTCCGGTAAGTCAAACTTCATTGGTTTGTTCTCCTTCTTACATGAAATCCGGGAAGGGCGTCTGAACGATTATGTGAGACAGGCCGGGGGTGCGGAGCAGTTACTACATTTCGGATCAAAAGTGACAGATGAAATTCGGATACTAATATCGTTTGGTCATGAAGTTAACCAATACGAACTGACACTGAAACCGACCGCGGATGACAGCCTGTATCCGGCGGAGGAACAGGCATACTTTTGGGATAAAAAACGCTATTCAAGACCTTACAATGAGCCATTGAGTTCGCGTGAAAACGGCCGCGAGGCCGGAATAAGCGATCCCAGACTGCGGAGAACTACCGACTGGGTACGCAATAGATTGGGAAGATGGCGGTTGTATCATGTGCATGATACTAGCGAGGCTTCACCATTAAGGAAAACTGCCAAACTGAATGACAACACATTCCTGCGTCCAGATGGATCGAACCTGCCCGCGTTTTTATATCTTCTGCAACAGAAACATCCGACTATATATAGCTTGATTCGTCGTACGGTACAGATGGTCGCTCCATTTTTCGACGACTTTCAATTGATTCCTGACCCTTTAAGTGAAGAAGACATACGTTTGGCTTGGAAACATAACAAATCAGACAAGTATTTCGGGGTATCGAGTCTGTCTGATGGCACCCTGCGTTTCATAGCTTTGGCAACACTGTTCCTGCAACCCGACGACTATCGGCCTTCGGTTATTCTGGTGGACGAACCTGAGCTTGGCCTTCACCCATATGCCATCACAACGCTGGCGTCGTTGGTCAAGCAGGCGTCACAGAAGACACAAGTCATTCTCTCGACACAATCCACGCTACTACTCGATCATTTCCAACCAGAAGACGTGCTAGTCGCCGACCTTGTGGAAAGCGCAACGCAGTTCACCCGTTTGGATCCGTCAACGTTGGAAATATGGCTAGAGAATTATAGCCTCGGCCAACTTTGGGAGAAAAACGAGTTGGGCGGCCGCCCTGGAGGCGAATAACTCATGGCCAGATTACTCATTCATGTTGAAGGACAGACAGAAGAGACATTTGTAAGGGAAATTCTTCGCCCTCACCTCTATCTTCGAGGCTTTACCAATGTCAGCGGGCGCCTCATTGGCAATGCACGCCAACGGGACCGCCGTGGCGGTATACGGTCCTGGAGTTCTGCGCGTGTTGACATTATTAATCACCTCAAGGAAGACACCTCATGTCTGGAGACAACAATGGTCGATTATTATGCCTTACCGCAAACGGGTGATAGAGCTTGGCCGGGGCGGGAAGCGGCTGGTCATCTTCCTTATGCGCAGAAAGCCGCCACAGTTGAGGATGCTCTTTCTGAGGATATTTACCGAGAAATGGGTGGTACATTTAATCCGGAGCGTTTCATCCCATTCGTTATGATGCATGAGTTTGAGGCACTACTCTTTAGCGATTGTGAGAGCTTCAGCCGAGCGATTGGGCAGCCTGAGCTTTCAGCTAAATTTCAATCAATACGCAATCAATTTCCTTCTCCGGAGGAGATTAACGACTCGCCGATCACCGCGCCATCGAAGCGTGTGAAAGGATTAATTGAAGGTTACGAGAAACCTTTGCTGGGGGTGCTGGCAATCCTTGAAATCGGACTCGATACCATTCGCGCCGAGTGTCCGCACTTCCATGAGTGGTTGACTCATTTGGAAGCTTGGCCATCCTATGGTCACATATAAGCGGCTGGGTTATATCATGCTCTTGGTAACATTCGCTTGTTTTGTGTTACGAGTCCCTTTAGAATATAAGAGAAAAAGCCAGTTCAAAAGTTCTGTCTATTGTACGGTACCGCCCACTTTACAGGACTTGAACCAATGTTGTCGACTATCGAATTTTCTCGCCGAGCCAGATAGGAGAAGGTTAATCATAGAGGTAAGATTCCCTTTCCCTGAGAATCCAGGAGTTGAATTAGGGCCGGCAAGAGTTGTTTCTTTTCAAACAGAAGTTCCGGAAAGCTTCTTGATTGGCTGGCCAGTCAGGATTCGAATTGTAGCGGCTCTAGAGAGCCATGCCGAACAGGGCTAGAACTGGGAAAATTACACTCAGTAAGAGACTATATCCATAGTCTCTTAGCTGGACTGAATACGAGATATCGATGCTGGTTTGCTTTTATGTTGGAGAAGTCATTTGTTCAGTTCTACCAACATGCATATATGGTCTAAAGACCTTGGTATTATCGCCATCTCTAGGACTGTTATCCTTATCTTAGAAGCCTCAGCGATCTCATCGAGCTTAGTCTCGCATTTCTTCAGAAGTTTAAGTTCAAATCCCTCTCTATCCCAGTACACCCTCCAGAAGACGCTATTCCCTCCTTGAGGTTGCTGGTTCATGTCGTAATGCGCATCAGACAGGCCAAACGTCTCCTTGATAGAGGTTCTGCAGCGCTCAATCAGGTTGACGTCCGAAGTATCGAAAACCAGCCTGTAAACCACATCAAAGCCGAATTTCAAGCTATCTGGTGATGAAAAATGGTCAACTCGATAGGAGCAGTCTTTCCAGTAAGCCAGGCCAGCCCAGTCTCCTCTTGTGTTTATTGCTTTCATAAATTGATAACCTTAGGACGGAGTATTATTACATATTATATCGCAAATTATGCTCCTTGGGAATATTACTGACAAGCATATCTTCTATTATTCTCTTTGTGGACAAGAGAAATATCGTAGGTGCACGCGTCCGGCAGGCTCGCAAGGCCGCCAAACCGCCCGTTTCTCAACACGATCTGGTTGCTCGATTGCAATTGCAGAATGTGAGCATCGACCAGTCCGGGCTATCCAAGATTGAGAACGGACTGCGCCCGGTAACTGATATAGAAGTCCTTGCTCTTGCGAGAGCTCTAAAGGTATCGCCGGAGTGGTTATTAGAGACAGACCCCTCCTCTAATTAAAAGTACAGCTACCTCTTCTAATTAGTTGGGTTTGCTCAACCCCCAACCGATACAAAAGCCTAAATCATAAAAATATCGAAAGCACCAGCCGGGTTAAAAGAGGGATAAACTGGGGACAAACTGGTCATAGGTCACAGGGCTTAAAAATCACAGGGACGTGTCAGTGACCGGATTTCCCCCGTGTATCCAGTGACCGCTCTTATATCCTCTTTTTATCCTTTTCTTATCCATTTTTTATCCGAACTTCATTTTCGAATTTCACGGCGGAAGACTATAAAGGCGAGGCGGATATTTTGTAGAGATGATGGCAACTCAGGTAAATCTGACTATCGACTTCGGCGTTACCCACTTGACAATCAACCAGTGGTTGGTATTAAATGGAAACACAATTAAATCTATCGTCGCAGCACACTAACAAGCTAGCGGCAGAAAGAAAAGTGGGGCGTGACCCCGCTTTTTATTTTTACTACAATCCTGAGTCGAAGTGGGAGACCGTTAAACACACAAGGAGGGCATTATGGCTTCGAAAAGTATTGAGGCGCTATCCAACAGATTTATAAACTTGGCGAAGAAGCCCAAGCTTAACAAATCCGAGCGGGATGAAGCCCGGTCCCTGATGGTTTCACTTAAACAGGCCGGGTTTTCCAATGACGAAATATCGGGGATATCAGGTGGTAGGTGGGCCGCGAACTCAGTGAAGAGTTATTCCAAGGGAACGACGGTCATTAATCCTGATCAATATGATAGTGTGGTTCACCTGCTCCAGTATTTAAATACGAGTACCCTTATTCTTGCCGATGTTGAAAAAACCGTAGCAACCCATGGACAACTGAAGTCGCTTAACGTCACACTCGATGGCATTGTCGATGTCCTCTTCGCCGCTGAGTCGTCATCGATGGATTTAGCGGACCTGCTTGAGCAGCATCAAGCATTTCAGAAAATCGGCCTGTCGCCCGAAAAGGTGTCAGAGGCCCTTGACGCCAGGCAGTATCTTAAGAAAATAGGACTTGGTCTAGATTCGCAGGTCTCTCTGTTCGATGCAATTAAGACATACGGAGATCCGGTAGCCCTTCTCGAGGCAATCACGGCATATGGTACCCTGCTTGAGATCAAGGAGCAGGTGAAAGCCGCCGAAGAAAGTCTATCGAAAGTAAAAGCTGACAGGGGTGAACAGGAGAATCAGATCGAGAAGGGAAAAGAAAAACTGGCGGCACTGGCTGCTTCTATGGAAGCCTACCACAAAGTCATCGAACTGGGTTACGGTGAATCATCGTTAACAGAGCTGGCCGGTTTGAGCCAAAAGCTTGGCGGGCCAAAAGCAGTGGTCCAGGCCTGTAGAGCCTACGCCAATCTCAAAGAAATCGAGGATAAGATAGTCGAAGCCGAGAACAAGCTGGCCGGCATCAATTCAGAGATCGGAAAGATGAGCGCGGAACAAAGCTACCTAGCTACCGGAATCAACATGTGCGTCAAACTGGTTAAGGAGCATCAATTCGGTATCGATTCTATCGAAATGCTTATTTCCCTGGCGCAAAAATATGGAGATCCCATGAGGGTCATTGAAGCTATTGCAGCGTACGGCAGAATCCAGGCGATGCTGGAGGAAGCGGGTAAACAGCAGGGAGTCGTTGCGGCATTAGAACGGAAGGTTGCACAGCTGAAGGGTGAATACCAGGGTGCTCTGGAGCAATTCAAGTCGCTGAATGCCTTTGCTCTCCAGGTAGGGAACGAGCTGGGTAAAGTATATCCCCTGGCTGCCGAAAGTGTGTTCATCAATCAACTACTAAAGCTAATCAATGATCCATATGGTACCGACTATAGCCCTAACATCAATGCGGCAATGATACTAGGGCGGGCTTTGAAGGCTTTCGTGATAAAGCACGAAGCAAATTTCAAGCATCGTGCCTTGATTAATAATGGCCTGTCATACTTAGTGGCTGACCTCGGAGGCGTGGAAGATGTCATTGGATGATCCGATAATAAATCATAAGCATTTACTCGAGAATGCAGGTAGTGCATGCCGTTCTTTGCCTAGTGAGATAGAAAAATATACCGCCGTGGTATCGTCTTTACCTCGAGAAATGGTGAAACTAAGACTTGTAACCGTTCAAGGTATGATCAAAGCTTGTGAAAATGCCCTACAAGCGGAACATGAGAACAAAGGTTATATCATCGTACAGGTGAGTCACAGCATGCTCAGCATCTATTGGTCAGAGCTTGACCTTGTGAAAGGTAAGAAGGAGAGCATCAGCACCGAAGAAAGTGTTTTCGTTGCGCCGGAGGTGGTTTTAAAGAAAGTTGAAGAACTAATCAGCCAGGTGGACTCCGGTGAGTTAGTACCAGCAATAAAATGGGTCAACCGCTACGAGAATATCAATGTCGGAGGCCTAAACAGATTGCCTTGAATACACCTCTAATTCTTATAGGAATTCATAACTGCCGCGAAAACCTCAATCAGCGCTAATTCAAGAGACTATGGATATAGTCTCTTACTGAGTGTAATTTTCCCAGTTCTAGTCCCTTGTTCAGGAATATCTACTACTAGTAGAGACCTTGCTCCCCTACACTATCAGTTGCTAGTCTTTACATCAATGGGACTAAAGTCACAGCTAAGAGGCGATTTCCTGCCCTATACTAGAAATGGAGTATGAATAAATGACCGTTGGCCAAAGGACGAGAATGAGAAGGCAAGCCCTGAAACTTACCCAGCAAGAACTAGCTAAAGGTACCGGACTGTCACCCCAGCACATTTCGGCTATAGAGCAGGATAAGAGGTCCCCTTCTTTACCCTCTCTGGCTAAACTGGCTGAGGAGTTGGGGGTAACCGTTGACTACTTGGTGACAGGTAAAGAAGGGGTGATTACAGATACCATACCGGCAATTAAAGCTGACAAAACGCTCAATCTGGAGGTAAAGAGGGCGCTTATAGCTCTAGTGCGAGAATGGCGTAATATACCGGGATCTAAGGAGACCTAAACCACACTGCAATCATCCAAAATCTAAGGATTGGGTAGCGATCTGAGTTTGCCAGTAGAGCCATGAGCCCGTATATCCCAGGAAACAGATCCCGTTCGATAAGACCACGAACACCATGGCTACATTGAGCCACTTCAATAGCTTTGTTTTGTCTAGACGAATAAGAACAATCGCTACCAGTAAGGCTAGGATTCCCTTGACGAGTATACTGCTATTAAAGTGCGCTGACCACCAGAATGCCTCGACTCCTCCATGAGCCACTAACTGCGTTGTCAGCCATGCATCGGCCATATTGAGGCAGACAAACACCGCTGCGGTTACGGCGGTAGTTGGGATAGAGCCGGTTATTGTAGCTACTCTCATCATTGTTTCCCGGGCTAACATTTCACTTACCCACCCACTATCACGTAGTACGCGGTACCGCCGGTGACGGTCTCGCTGCGGACAGACAGGATGAGATATACCAGGTTGTAGGCATCACCGTAATAACCGCCGGAGTACATATCCAGGTGCAGCTTGTTATCCTTGGGCATCAGTATGCCTTCACTCCAGAGCACCTCGAAGGTGTCGATATCCACGCCGTCAATACTCATGCCGGGAGACTTTCCGTTCCAGACATTATTCCAGGGGCTTTTGTCATTGGAAAGGTACTTTTCTTTCCCCGACTTCTGTCCGGTAATCCGCACGTATTCACCACCTGTCCTCCATTCATCGCCTTCGCCGACAAAGCAGGTCAACTTAGCGGCTACTGCCTCAGTGATAACGCCGTCCTTGTTCTTGATTGGATCCGGAATGACAAAATTGGTGATATCACCGCCCGGATCACCATCGCCGTCGAAGTCCAGGTTCACACCGGTCACGGTCCCGGGGTTAAAAGCAAAGACATCACGGAGGTAGAGATAGTGCCCCGCCGTGGCCGGGCTGGAGTAAACGACGATGAGGGACCAGCCGGCATAGGATAAGTCATGGTCGGTATCGGCCTGCACCTCGCCGACGGTGTATTTCCCGTTGCCGGTACGGTTTTCATTTTCACCCACGTTAGAATAGGCTCGAAGGAGCTTGGTGACATCGCGTTTGCTGGCGTAGGAGAATCCGGCATAACCGCCATCCCAAGGATTGCGGAAGGCCTGCGCGCTACCGGCGGTTAGCTGGCCGCCCTCCTGTGGATTGCCACCAGCATCGAGAGAATACTGGTGGTCATTTATCTTGAAGGTAATTGATGTGTCGGGATCGGATGGTCTGGTTATTTTAATGTTATCAATGTAGAGGTACTTAGGACTGCTAAAGTCGACCAGTTGAAACCTTATCTTAAAGTTGCTGGTTAAATATTGCGGGTCAGTGATGGTGTAGCTGTAGGAACCGGGGGGATTAGAGGGACCCTGGAAGGCATGGATATTTTCGCTCCATCTTGTGCCATTGTATAAAGCAAAATCAAGCCCGTCACTGGGCCCTAGAGTTCCAGATACCCACTGGTCCCAAGAAACGGCGACCACTCCGGGAGTATAGGAACTCAGATCATAGCTGCTACTCATGGTGAGGTATCTGAGGGAATCGACCCCGGTGTGCTGCCCTCTGTAGCTCCCACTAAGAGCATGATACGCCCAGTCACCGGCGTTCTTCCAGAAATTATTAAAATTCTGGTTGCTACAGGTGTCTGAGAACACGTCATTAAGCCAGCCGGACCAGTAAAGATAAGCGGCAATCACGTCGGCATCGGCGGGGATAGAAGAGACAGTGGTATAGCTTGAGGCATGCCACGTTTCGCGTCTATTGTCAAGATTATCATCAGTCATCAAGGAGTTGCCGATGGCTACATAGTCGCCGGACATAGCATCTCCCATCTGGCGCAGCTCACACTTGGAAGAAAAAGCCTGAACCGAAGTGTCGCCGGCCTCGGAGACGATTTCGTAAAAGCGAGTGTCCACATCCCAGGAGACGGGCACGTTATTAGGATTGGTAAAGCCGAATTCGCCGATGGTCATTCCGGTGGTTATCCAGGCAATGGCTACGGGCAGCTGGTCGGGGTGCCCCGCCGGGGGTGTATATTCAAAGGTAAAAGTGATGGTCATGGGGGTAGCCTCGGGGGGAAAGTCGGTAAAGAGAGGGTAGTCCGGATTATAGCTCCAGACCACGGTCCGGCCGCCGGGAGCGTCCGCGACATCTATATTATCCGGGTAATATTCCTCTGAGGATCCATCGAATTGCAGGCTACAGGAATCCGCTACATAATCGAACCCCTGCGGCAGCCACACCCCGAGCGATTTGACCGTGAGGTTATCGCCCGCATCGGGTGTGAAGTCTATCATGATGCTATAGGGATTGCCGGGAATGGCGCTGGCAGTGCCGACCACCTCCAGCTTTTCGATGGCGGCTCTGGCTTCAGCCGTGCTGGCATACGGATTAGGAACCATCGGAATCCAGACGTTCTGTATGGTAACGTCGGCCGCCATTCCGTTTACCGTCTCTGTCTGGTAGGGCCAGGCGGTGTCAAAGTCGTAGGCGTCATAATCCGGGCCCCAGCAGTCATATTTTATCCGCCATAAGCCGGCTTCAATCCCCGCATCAGCCGCGTATAGCTCGTTGGTCTTCTTCTCATACACTAAACCGGTCTTAAGCCCGGTGGTCATGTATCCCAAAAGAGGAGGTATTAGAAGGCTGCCTAAAAGCAGCAGAATCAGGACCACGATGAGAGCGTATCCCTTCTCGTCTCTCGCCAATTTGTTCACTGTAATTTTCCTTCTGCCCATCGTATTACATCTCGCCTGTTACAAGCTAGGCCGCGGGATAACCTCCACCACCCTGGTCTCACTCGCCGACCTCAGGCCACCCAAGGTGGCGGTGATCGTGAAATTTAGCTTACCACCGGTATATGGTTTGGGGGCGACCAAAGTTGACTCAATATGGTGAGCCACAATAGTTTGACCGCTAACAGAATGGTTTCGCCGGAGGTCGCCATTATTTAGCGTGTAAGTCACTTGCACTTGGTTCTTCGGGATATTCCACTCAACCCAGGTTAAGGTCAAAACCGTCGCCGGGTCCGGGTCATCAGTTTTAACGGTCTGCGCCATCTGCATATCACGACTGACCCAATGGATAGCACTCTCCACTTGCTTCACTACTGTCATGCAGGCGGTATTTTGGGCGTTGATTATGAACATCTGGGAAATAGTGCCGGCTGCCGCGCTAAAAATAAGACCGGCAATAGCGATGACTACTATCATCTCAATTAACGTGAAGCCCTTCTGTTTATTAATTATCACCTTCAATTTGCGGAGCATCGCTACCTCACCCTATAATCCTCCAGCTTTGTTACTACATTACCCTGGTGCCTGATTGTCACCGCTATCTTCTGAATATTGCTTGCCTGTGAGTATAAGGACTCAACGCCAATAGTTGCAGTATAATTACCGTACTCCGCAGGAATTGGAGCGGAAGCATATTCAGAAGTATCATATGACTGGCCTTTGACATATTCCATCTGGCTTTCAGCCAAGTTTTTGGCAGTCTCTCGTACATCAGCAATGAAGAGAACTTTAGAGGCAGTGCCCAGCGCGCCAAGAAGACTGGCACCAATTATGCCCAAGATAGCTAAAGATACTATTACCTCAATTAGAGAGAATCCTTTTTCGCTTTTCATTCGGCTTTCCTTTAATATAGGGGGCGGGATGCCACCGGCCCGATTACGCCAAGGGCAGCACACGGGAGGGGGATTCACCCTAATATCCAGAATCGAACTGGAGCCCCTGTTTCCCCTGGCAGAGCCCGCCTCAAGCTACGGGAGAGCGAAGTTAATGAGGATACCATATTTGTTTAACAGTGCCTTCAACATCGATAGCGTAAGACCCCGTTACTTTCTGGTAACCACCGACAATGAATTCGCCCACAGTTTTTAGAGGATCGGGGCTGACCACGCAATCTATTTTGGTGGTAGTAGCAGGGAGCCCATCGTCATCGCCAAAGTTTATCGCGGTGTTAGGAATGACCGGATTACCGCCGGTTACATTCCCGGTGTTGGCGTCTGCCATGGCTGCAATTACCATAGTCTGGACATTGTGAAGCTCTGTTGACGCTGCCTCTGTCTTTCCCTTGCCCAGGAATTTGCCGACGTTAGGTATGGCTACGGCAGCAAGAACGCCCAGGATGGCGACGACCACCAGGAGTTCGATAAGCGTGAACCCCCTCTCGCCATAACGGAACTTCTTGATAAACCTTTTCATCTTTCACCTCCTTTCAGTTCTACTACTAGGAGAGTACTAACACCACTATTAGTAGATATTTGAACTGTAGCTCACCATAGTTTCGATTACAATCCCCTAAAAGTAACCTCTCAGATAGGAAAATAGTCATGCTTTAAAATGGGATGCAGATCCACTACTTCGAAGTAGAGGGGACTTTTTACTTTTCTCCGGAGAAAAGTAAAAAGTGAGCCGGGGATTCGAACCCCGACCCACTAGTAATACACTATGCTAGACTTGGCGACTCTGCTGGACGTCATCATGGCAAAAAGGCTCTCACACGTTAATAACCAGAAGCCCTATCCCAACCCCGGCAGGGATACTGAAAAGTAAGATACTGTTTCCTTTGTATTCTGAACATCTTGGTGCTACAGGTAGGGCATGTCCTTTAGGCAGTTGGCCTTCCATTCTTCATCTTTATAGCCTTAGAACCCATCATCTCATTTTTGGCATGGCATTTCACGCAGTAGGATTGCATTTGGTTTACCTTGGTTTTCGTCTGGAGAACAGGCCATTTAACCCTGCGAATGTCAATAATTTTTACGCATTGCACCTTTTAGCGAATTGTTCAGCGTCTCCTTAGCGTAGCAAACTAATTCTCGGTATCATTTCGATACCCTCTGGCACCAAAAGCGTAATTTGAGAACAGAGCTGGAACTACCGACATTGACACTTGGGTAAACAAAGAGATAATATTCAAGGCAAATACTGTTTTGGATTATGGTCAACGAATCCCACATTAGGTAGGGTAAGAGATGGTTGACTCCGCTGGAGAACAAGACCACCCAACACATGATGAAGCGCTCTCACTCCTCTCAAAAGTTTCGGGGGCGATTGGGAACTTCGTGCGTAACTATCCGGGTATCCAGGCTACGGATGACATAGATTGGCTTGAACCTTGGTTTCGCGAACGTGTAAATAAATACTTCACCGAAACACTCTCTTCCTCAGATGAGATTCAGTTGCCTGCCCCATCTCCTACCCCCGCGCAAGGAGAGTTACTAGCACAGCCTATTCGTCTTGTTTCTATCCAGCCCCATTACTTCCGAGGTTTTCGTGAAACTCCGCAGCCTATTCGTCTGGATGGAGACCTCGTGGTTATTGATGGGCGAAATACTTCGGGAAAAACAAGTTTGGCAGAGGCTCTGGAGTGGCTGTTTACCGGGTGCCTATCGCGGCGCGAAAGCATGGAATTGGGGAGTCCCCACGAACTCGAGAATTGCGTCAGCAATCAGTTCCGTCCAGATGATGATAAGACCTGGGTCAGCGGAATGTTTGTATCACTGGAGACAGGTGAAACGGAGACTTTCACCTTGCATCGTGTCCTGAAAGAGGACTACGGCACCACGATCGCTTCTAGATGTATCTCCGCTCTTTTCTTGAACGACAAAGAGCTAACCGCTCATGAGGAACATGAGGCACTGGACAGGTTTTTTGCATCAGTGCCTCCTCTCCTTATGCAACATACCCTACGTCTCTTTGTCGAAAATAATCCCAAAAAACGCCGGCAGTACTTTGAGCGTCTACTGCATTTGGACGAGCTGACGTCCCTCATTAGCAAAGCAGTAATAGGCGATACCCAGATGGACGAGTTTCCTAGCCCCACCAACAGTGTGGCCCTCAAAACCTGGGACGCACTTGGAGCGATGGTACAAGCAGACTCAGCCCAGAGAGCCTACAAACAAACCTCACGATCGGAAGAGAGCGATCTTCATACCCGCATAACTCGTGCTCTGTCCACAATCGCTCGCCGCGAGTTCTCTGGGATTGTTAGTGAAACAAGCCAGTTTGAAGAAATCGGAGTAACCTTAACCCGCGAGCAGAGTAGGTCTCGACAGAGGTCTTTTCCCCTCCTCGCTCAGTTGAAGCCCCAAAGACAAATTCTGGACGACCAATATCAGCGCTCCTATAATGCCAAAGAAGCAACCGACGCAAGTACTAACGTCCGGCAAGCGTGGCAGAGCTACGAGGCGGCAAAGGAAGCGGCACGATTAATCGGAAGCAACCGGCTCGCCGTCTCCCGCGCACTCAATATTCTTTTGGAAGAGAATGTCATCCAGCGCGAGGCTGACACGCAGACATGCCCGATCTGCGCTTACGAAGAAGCTAAAACACTCGCCGCAAACCGGATTAGGGAGATAGAGGGCTGGATTCCTACTCAAGAAGCGGAAGCAGTAGCACGTCAAGCCCTGCAGCAAGCAATGGGCTCATTATTAGAGGTAGTGAGGAAGGCTGTTCTGGAATATGACGAACTCATGCCAGCACTTCCCTCAACATCAGACTTCAAAGAAGCGCTGAAGGAAACGGGTGAGGAGTTACAACAGGCTGTCCAGGGACTCCGGAAAGCTAGGGAAGAAGACGATCTCAAGTTGGGGGGACCGGTCTCTCAAGCTAGAGAGTTACTTACCAAGACTTCCGCGGTTCCAGCCAGCGGCGAGGAATGCGAAGCATATGTAAATCAATGCGTCCAGATAATTGCCGGTATGGATAATATGCTGCCGACAGCTCAGCGATATAGAGATGCTCTTCAAGTCGTTGAGGTGGCTGTAGGAGCAGCAGCGAGCGTTGATCCGGCGTACCGACTGCGAGCGGCTTGGCTGGCTTGCTTCGAGAACGTCACTGCGATAGTAGCAGATCTCCGGTGGGAGCAGGCAAAACGTCATGCTCAGAAGGACCTGGAACGCATCCGGGACGCCCTCATGGAATACCGCAATCAGTTCCTGGAGTCTAGGCGAACCTCCTTTAACCAGGGCATAGACTCGGTCTGGAAGGCACTCCGTGGAGACCAGTACTCGTCATTCAGCAAGTTGCATATTCCCCCACCGAGCGGAAGAGGTTTCCCGGTTGAGATCGAGATCAAGGCAGTACTGAACGACGGCCAGCAGCAGAAGGAAGTAGACGCACTTAGAGTATTCAGCGAATCTCAAGTGAATGCTCTTGGGATTGCCGCTTTTGTGACTCGCTCCAAGTTGCTCGGGCACAAAATGCTCATCTTCGACGATCCTGTCCAGTCTATGGATGAAGAGCACTTTAAGACTTTCGCACAAGATGTGCTCACGCACGTGTTGACTGAAGGTTTCCAAGTAGTCCTTCTTACCCACAATGATATGTTTGCTAGAGACGTGAGTCACTGTCACTACGATCACCCCGGCTACGTCACAATGTCGCTCCGTCTTTCCAGACGAGAGGGTTGCGTTGTCGAAGAAGGGAACAGGCGTTTCTCAGAAAGGCTCAAGCTGGCGGGAAATAAGATAGACGAAGGAAAACTGACTGAGGCATGGAAATTGATACGTATCGCCGTCGAGAGACTGTATACAGTTGTATACACAAAGTACGGTCCAGCGGACTTCAACCCAGATAACTGGCGGGATCAGGGTACAGAATATATGTGGAATAGCGGTGTTGGTACTGTAATCGAGGCGAAAGCTCCAGGGATAGGCATTAAACTCAAGGACATCCTTGATATGAGCGTTTCCGGTGGTCACGACAAACCACCAAGAGGAGAAACGGATCTGCGAAGGAGCATCCAACTCCTGAAAAGCCTTCCGGGCATATTGCAAGTTGGCGGATAAGAGCGCTGCAGATTCAGAAGGTGAAGAAGCTAAGTCTTGGCTTCATGCTGAACATAAGCTTATTTAGTTACCTCAGTAATAAAAAAGTTCCTTTTCCACTTTACCTTAGCACGCGTAACCTATAGGTGTGAAATTTAGCGGATCTTTTTACGAGTATATTGCATACGAAGGTATGAATAATCCTCGTCTCATTGCACATTCTGGCGAATCATGTAATAGAAAGCTGATAAAAGAGTTGCTCTACAGGAGATATTCACGGATTAAGCCGAAGTAAATACATTGATTTCAAAATTACGTAAGTTATATAATCACGTATAAACAAATAGATATTCAGGGTATCTACTGACTACTCCAGAAGCAATTATAGTAATATGCTAACCTTAAAACCGACCAATTACATAGGCAGGTTATGAGAACTATCCATAAGCTGTTAATATTATTGGATATATATGTATAGCATATGCGGGTCTGACCTCAGGGATTATACGCGTAATAATTCTTAACAGGAGGATGATTATTCATGCCCGACCGAAGAAGCGAGGATGCTACTGAGATAATGAATCAATCCAGGATTAAGCCGGATAAAACATGTTTAAGGACAGTCGGTCTTAGTGGTTTGATTTCCGGTGGAGCTGAAGGGATGGTTGATGTTAAAGATGGCAAAATTGTCCGGATCAGGCCATTGCACTACGACTGGAAATATGATGAAAAGCATTTGAATCCCTGGAAGCTTGAGAAAAATGGAAAAACTCTGCAACCGCTCATGAAATCTTTGCCTGGTACTTTTTCACTGGCCTACAAAAAGCGAGTATATTCTCCCAATAGAATTAAGTATCCCTTGAAGAGGGTTGACTGGGACCCCAATGGTGAGAGAAATCCACAGAACCGGGGCAAGAGCAAATACAAGAGAATCTCATGGGATGAGGCTACTGATATTATAGCTGGCGAAATAAAGAGAATACACAAGGAATACGGGCCGCTGGCGGTGCTTGCCCAGGCAGATGGACACGGGGAGTGCAAGCTGGTGCAGGGCCCTCACGGCATGTCAACGCTGCTTCTTAGTAAGATGGGAGGGTGGACACAGCAAATCAGGAATGCCGACAGCTGGGAAGGGTGGTACTACGGTGCCATGCATGTATGGGGTACCGGATTTGTTGGTCATCTAATTCCGGGGGATAACATTGTCAAGGATGTTACCGAGAACTGCGATATGCTCCTGGTCTGGGGAGGCGACCCGGAAACAACAACATGGGGGTTCAGAGGACAGTTCGCCAGCCGCCTACTATATTACTGGACAGAGATAGGCCTTAAACAGGTGTATATCTGCCCCGAACTGAACTACGCTGCCGCTATTCATGCAGATAAGTGGATACCGATACTGCCCAATACGGATGCAGCGTTGCAACTGGCGATAGCTTATATATGGATTACCGAAGGGGCCTATGATAAGGACTATGTAGCCACCCACACCGTTGGCTTTGATAAATTTACAGACTACGTTTCAGGCAGGGAAGACGGGGTTGCCAAGACGCCTGAGTGGGCCTCACCCAAGTGTGGCGTTCCAGAATGGACAATAAAGGCGCTGGCGAGGGAGTTTGCCGCCAAGACGACGTCAGTAGGACACTATTTTGGCGGCGGTTACATCCGGGGGCCATTCTCACACGAGCCTGCCCGGCTGGAAGGCGTACTGCTGGCCATGCAGGGGCTGGGCAAGCCCGGAGTGCACCAGTGCTGTATAACACATATCGGCATGCCCAGAAGTAAGATACCAAAAAGTTCGCGTTATAATTTCCAGGCATTAGCCGGTGATCTTTCTTTTACTGACCGGATACTACAGCCCCAGGGTGGCGGCTGCCGTGCCAGCCAGAAACAGTTTTTCCCGAAGACCCTCTTCCATGAGGCTATTCTTAATCCGCCAGTCACTTTCTGGGGTAAGAGCGAATGCATGGCACCGGTTGAAAACCAGTTTGTAAAATACACGTATCCGGCACCTGAAGAAGAAGGTGGTACGGAAGTACACATGATATGGACTGATAACCCCTGCCTGACTACCTGCTGGAATTTCGGGCATAAACTGGCGGAAGCCTACCGAAGCCCGAAGATAGAGTTCATTATCACCCAGCACCCGTGGCTTGAAAATGATACCATGTTCGCTGATATCATCCTGCCGATATGTACCTTATATGAGGTAGATGACATCATGTCAAACTGCCTGGGAGGCGTACAATTCAGCAATGCATTGCTCCAGAGGCAGGCTATCAAACCTATTGGTGAATCCATGAGTGACTATGAAGCAGTTCTCGAAGTAGCTGAGAAGCTGGGGAAGTATGAGGAGGTTACCGGGGGCAAGAGTGTAGAGGACTGGCTTAAGTTTGCTTATGAAGGTATGGGACTGCCGGAATGTATTAGCTGGGAAGACTTCAAAGAGAAGCAATACTACGTCTTCCCTACTGCCCCGGATTGGGAAAATGACCCCCCGGGCTTGAGGAAGTTCTATGAAGACCCTGAAAACAATCCTTTAGAAACGCCATCTGGTAAGCTGGAGATATATTCGGAGAGGTTGGCTAAGCACTTCCCCGATGATAAGGAAAGGCAGCCGATACCAAAGTGGGTTGAAAGCAGTGAAACCCATGATGAAAGAATTTCCAGTGAACGGGCCAGGAAGTACCCTCTGCTCCAGATGTCCAACCACGGTCGATGGAGAATGCATGCCCAGTGTGATGACATAACTTGGACAAGGGAAATCGTAACCTGTAAGGTTAGGGGGCCAGATGGCTATATGTACGAGCCTCTCTGGATACACCCCTCAACCGCTGAAGCGAGAGGCATCAAGGACGGAGACATTGTTAAGGCATACAATGAGAGGGGAGTCGTCCTCTGCGGCGCCCGGGTCTGGGAAAGAATCATGCCTGGAGTATCGTACGTGGACCACGGCTCCAGGGTTGACTGGATAATACCGGGAGAGCTTGACCGCGGTGGCGCTATTAACCTCATATCTCCCATTGGAATCGTCTCCAAGCATTGCCCAGGTATGGCAACGAGTGGTTACCTGGTTGAAGTTGAAAAGGTAAGCATGGCTCAAATGGAAGAGTGGAGAAAACAATATCCTGAAGCTTTTGAAAGAGAATATGACCCGGCTTCAGGGCTGCGCTTCAACGCCTGGGTTGAAAGAGGTGACACATTCAATCAGTAATGAGAAAGATGTTGATATAGGAGATACCATTGTTTCGGTTAACCTCACCTGAAAGTTGGTCTAGCCATAATATTTTCTATTAAACAATCGCTTGTTTTGTTCAATTCGTAGGTCATTCAACAAAGATATATATACTTGACAAGACTATTAAATGATGGTAATGTAATGATGGCTCCGGAGAATCGGAGCCGCAGGTATTTTTAAAAGGTTGTCAACCTGATTTTTTTAGTCATGTCAACCTGATTGTTTAAAAAATGAAGAAATTATAGACCGATTCCAGCCTCAAAGATGCCCTGAAATCCGGAAAAATGTCAGCATTATCTTTTAATCAGGTGCTCTCCATTCTTTCAAATCAAATCGCAGCATCGGAAAAAACGCTCGCCATTGTCCCCATGTAACTTTTCTAAAAGCCACTAATTTACAATTCGAGGAAGGCTTCTACCCCTAATGTGGAAAATCACATTTGTTGCAGCCGATGGGACTCAAACTCACAACCCCTAAGGCGTCACGGAAAATTCCAAAAAAGTTTGGATTTCACGGTGTGGAATAGTTTTGCTTGGTAGACCGTACAGGTCTCGAACCTGTGACACCCTGATTAAAAGATACAGGAGTATTGTCCCAACTAATTAATAATAGTACCTCTTAGTCTCTATGTGTCTGTGGTTTAGCCTCGTTTTGCACCTTTCAGTACCTAGTCATATTTCTTCGTATTCAGAAGCTCATTAGTAAAAATGTTAACAAATGATGAACACGAACCTCCGGTTTTATAGTCCTACTATTGACATAGAAGCAGGTCAAGCGTATACTTTGTAAAAATTGTAGGAAATGTAAGGTTTACACAATAACGAACTAGATAGTGATAATATTAAAAGGAGGGTAGCAAATGAAATCTCAAAAACTACAAGAGCTAGTCAAGCAAATCTTTAGCAATGAAAAAACCAAACATCAATTCATGTCAGACCCAGACAGCGTTCTCTCCCAATACGATTTAACAGAGCAGGAAAAAAAAGCGGTGTTGAACACCCATTCCAAACTGGGACTGGTAACCTCTGATTCTCCGCAATTAGAAGCGGCTCTCAAGCCAACATTCACTTGGATGTCTCCTATTCCATAAATTATTTATATCTGATTATGCCGTAATGCAACTTGAAAGACAGGCTGAGCTTCTCAAATACGAGATAGAGGCATGTCTGACTCCTTTGTCTAGCGTTAACCCTTTATTTCATCTTGTCCAAGAGCCTCTGATTCAATCTAATAAAGCTGAAGATGATAGAAGTCCATGCAGCAATCTCTGGTCTTTATTGCCATTGATAGTATGCGAGGCTATTTCCGGACAGTGTGAACATGCTCTGCCTGCTGCTGCAGCTCTTCAATTCTTTAAGGCTGCCGCTGAAGTATTTGATGATATTGAAGATGCAGATTCTTCGAAGTCATTATCAACTAAATACGGTTCTGCTATAGCTACGAATCTGGCCACGACTCTTCTCATCCTAGCAGAAAAAGCAGTCACACGGCTCAAGGGAAAAGGTATAGAAGACTCTGATATCATCCAAGTAATGGATACAATAAACTCATTCTATATCACCGCTTGTATTGGGCAGCATTATGACTTGTCCCTTCCACCAGACACAACTATCACGGAGGAGGCTTACCTTGAAATAGCAGACATGAAATCCGCTTCTACCGTGGAATGTGCGTGTCATATCGGGGCCTTGTTAGCTACTCCAAACCAGCAATTAGTTGCCACATTTACCACATTTGGTCATAACCTTGGCGTGGCAGGTCAAATAGCTAACGATATTCAGGGTATTATACAGGGGAGCGATATCGCAAAATGTAAAATTACATTGCCTGTGATTTATACTCTAACTCAAACAGATATAAAAACTAGGAATCAAATAAAATCTTTTTTCAGTAATCCTTCTGAAAATGCATCTGATGTGAAAGAAATCAGGGATTTATTGTTCCACTCTGGTGCAATCCACTACTCGATGATAAAGGTGGTACTATTTAAACAAAAAGCATTAGATAGCCTCTCTAAAGCGTCAAAATCGGGAGCTAATATAGAAAAATTAAAGCTATTTTTGCAATAAATCCAAAAAGAAGCTAAATAAACCAACTCAATAATAGATGCTAAGAGTATGATAAAAAACCGTAGACGATGCATAATAATCCTGTTTTCTTTCATTGTCCTTAGCGCTCTAGCTGTCTCTATAATATTCTTTGCTCTGAGTATAGACAGACCCTATATTGGAGCAATACTAACTCTCGATGAACAAGGTTGGTCGGTTGTAAGCATAGATCCCAGTGGTTTGGCGACCCAGGCTGGAATAAGTATTGGAGACAAACCTATCGAAATCAACAATCAACCGGCGCAAGACTTCTTAAGGACATATGAAAAGGCTGGCACAGTATTTGGACTTCCAATTTCCAAGTTATCTGTAGTAGATGATACTGGTCAAGTCAAATTGGCAGATATTAAAAATAGCCATCCGTCTTCACAGCATTTAGTCGAGTTAACCATATTATTCTTTGTCTGTCTCGTATTCTGGATTGTCGGATTCTATGTTCTTTTTAAAAAACCTTGGCACACTCCCGCTCTACTACTATGCCTATGTGGGGCAATTTTCGGATTAGCTATCAGTGCCGGTATAGCAACAGAAACTGCAATTCCCTCAGCACTTCATTTTCAAGTTGCTGCCGCTATTATTGGACCATGGCTGCTCTTACACTTTTTCCTCGTCTTACCTGAGGAAAGAATTTGGGTTCGTAATAATCACCTTATATATCTGATTTATCTCCCACCAGCTATCACACTTATACTATATCCTATTATCGGCTACGCTGATGGACAGCCGCTACCATGGTTTCGTTCTTTTAGATTGCTTGAATATGGTGCCGGATTTACAGCGATAGCTGGAGTCGTAATATTTAACTACTTTCGCGCGGTTTCCATTAGAACACGACAACAAATGAAAATAGTGTTAATCAGTTGTCTGGCCGCTCTGGTTCCATTCTTGCTTTTATACATAATACCTGAAGCAATAGAGGAACGAACAATCTTACCAGCAGGATTTAATATCGTATTTATGGCTTTCATACCACTTGGGATGGGATATGCAGTCACAACCCAGAAATTAATGGACATTGATGTTGTCATTAGACGAGGTGTTGTTTACGGGTTAATTACAGTAATAATGGCAGGCATTCTGTCGGTCGCCTTTTTCTTCGTTGCAGCTAATCACACGTCAGTTATAATGCCAGTGCATATTATAACAGCTCTAGTTTTAGGAGGAGTGGCAGCCGCTCTTTTCGGGCCAATTAAAAAGTGGATTGAAAAACTGATAGACAGGCTCTTCTACAAAGACAGATACGATTATAGACAAATAATTGAAATTCTTAGTAAATCCTTGAGCTCAGTTAAGGATTTGAATGACGTGTCACGCGTCATAGTTGGAACTTTAGTTAACGCATTAAATTTAGAAGGTTGTTGTCTGTTTGTTAAGACACAATCTAATAATTACGAAGTTGTCGCAGCTCAAGGCATATTTGTTAATGTAGAAAAGCAGAGAATATTATCTAAATTGATATCGCTTAGATACCAAGAATTTAATTTTCCTAATTCAGCGTCAAGTGCTGATCCCGACCTTGAATTTATAATCCCTCTTATAGCAGCAGATAAAGAGGTTGGAATTCTATGTATATCACCAAAGGTTTCAAGGCAGAAATTCTCATCTGCTGATATATATCTAATACAGGGCATAGCATCCACAGCGTCCATTACACTACATAGTGCTGCACTCGTTAGAGACGTAAGCCTTCGGGATAATTTCGTTTCTATCGCTTCACATGAACTCCGAACACCAATGAGCACCATTATGGGTTATACCGAGCTACTTTTAAAACGTGATCCACCTGATACTACTCGAAAGCAGTGGCTTGAGAATATTATGAATAGTGGAAATAGTATTAATATAATGGTGGATGACCTGTTAAATGTAACCCGTATTCAATCCGGCAAAATTAGTATGTTAATCGAGGAAGTGGAGTTATCCAAGTTATTTGATGAGAGGTTAGCCTTCATACAAGATACCACCAGTAAGCACGAATTTATTATTAATATAGAACCTAACCTACCCGCTGCTCTAGTTGATCGTGATAAGTTCGGTCATGTTATCGATAACTTATTGAGTAATGCTGTCAAGTACAGCCCTGGTGGAGGACGTATTACTATCTCAGCTTATTATGATACACAACAAAATCACATATTAGTGAGCGTTGCTGATGAAGGTATTGGAATCAGTTCTGAAGATAAAAATACGCTTTTTACAACCTTTCACCGTATACAGCGGCCTGAAACTCAAGGTATAAGAGGAAGTGGTCTGGGTCTATATATTGCGAAGGAATGGACAGAAGCCATAGGCGGTGAAATCTGGGTGGAAAGCGAACTGAACAAAGGTTCAACGTTCTTTGTTTCAATTCCAACAAAAGCTTCAAACAGACTAGATGTGAAAAGCGATAGATAATCCGGTAGGTGTATGTGTCAAGAAAAATACTAGTAGTAGAAGATGATGAGTCTCTTCTTCAATTACTCTCAACAGTATTTAGCCTGGAGAATTATGAGGTTTTTTCCGCCGTTGATGGTGAAGAGGCGCTTAGGATTGCAAGAGAAGAAAGTCCTGAGATAATACTATTAGATGCACAGTTACCAAAAACGGATGGTTATGAGGTATGCAAGCTAATAAAGTCAAATGCGAACATGAAAAACATCAAAGTGATAATGCTAAGTGGTATGAAATATGACTATGCATTTAGTGAAGCAAGGAAAGTAGGAGCGGATGCTTTTATTAAAAAGCCTTTCAGTCCAACTTTATTAGTAGAAAAAGTGAAAGAACTTCTTAGAAGTGATAAACAAGGCGAATTTGGCGATAGAAGTGATTAGTAGGTAGAGGATGACTATCTTCGGGCGTGAAAGTCAATAAATCATGATAATTAAATATATAATTGAGCCTCAGTTGTTACTTCTCAATACCAATTCTAAGCGTATAAGTACCATATACGCACACGTCTATGTTTTGAAGGTATCATAGCCACCATAAAAAGGTTCGCTGAATATTACGCCTGAAGCATAGGCGTGGAGTCATTAAGCTAAAAAGGAACGACTATTGTTTGATCTCCTGAGAATTCCCCTCCCTTACTGGGTGCTTCTGGTAGTAGATCGATTTTCCCAATAATTTGAATACACTCCACTCAGTAATTAATTTCTTATTAGGCGGAGTAAATTCGCTTACTATTCTGAGTGTTGACAAAGCTCCCTAATACAGCTACATTAAAAATCGCTTGTTTAACTTCTTATTGCCGATTAGGAAATATGCCAGGGAGCAAGTAATTGCCATTAAACGAGAGAGATTATTATAAAGACAAATCTGAAGGCTCTCAACAGCCAAGAGGTTCGTCATCGGGAAATTGGTCGGGGTGTTTAGTCTTCGTGATTGTCGCAATAATAGTATGGATTGTGTTAGGTGCAAGGGACTGTGATGTTCAAGACGATACCACCACCATTAGCCCCCCCACGACCCCGGCACCATCTCCAGAACCAGCGCCATCACCACCGTTACCGGAACCGGCACCTGTTCCCACTCCTTCTGTTAAAGAACTAAAAGTCCACTTTATTGACGTTGGCCAAGGAGATTCTATCCTGGTTGACTTGGGAGAGACCGAGGTTTTAATTGATGGTGGGGACAGGGAACCTGGTATCGTCTCATATCTAAAAGAGCATGTTGATGGACCTCTCGAAGTAATGGTAGCAACTCACCCTCATGCTGACCATATAGGTGGACTTATTGAAGTTTTAGAAACCTTTGACGTAGAGGAAATTTGGCATAACGGTGATACGAGTACCTCTAAGACATACGAAGATTTTATGAATTGTGTCGATTCTGAGGGAGCAGAAGTCCATATAGCGCGGCTGCATAATATCATTAAAGCGAGTGCTCTCTCTTTTTATGTGCATCATCCTGCCGATTTAGAGGGCACTCAAAATAATAATTCCATTGTTTTACACCTTGGTTTTGGAGAAACTGATTTCCTCTTTACCGGTGACGTGGAGCAGGAAGCAGAAGGAGCCATGATGATGCTTAGCTCAGTTCGTTTGCCCGAGGTTGAGATTTTAAAAGTCGGACACCATGGCTCGAGAACAGCTTCATCAGAAGATTTTATCGCGATAACTAAGCCGGCCGTGGCTATTTACATGGCGGGTAAAGACAATAGGTATGGTCACCCTCATATAGAGGCGATAGAGACTCTTAGAACAATTGGAGCGGAGATATACGGTACTGATAATTATGGCACTATCGTTGTTAGTACGGAAGGAAAGACTTATACACTGCGTTCTGAAAAGAACAGTATTCCCGATACGATAAGAACATCCTCTTCTCCCGAGTCAACTTCACAACTAGCCCCTGAACCCATACCACCTTCGGAAGAAACCGCTACTCCGGCAGTCCAATTACCTACAGAAATCGTAGAAATAAGTGAACCTAATGTACTAATTACTAGAGATTATAAATGGATATATCAGGGTGAATGGAGTTGGACGGGAGAAATACCTCTATTTTTATATGAATACTATCAAAAAATACCACGACCTCCCACCAAGAATTACTCAGTTTATGTAACTCATCCA
>CAZLEY010000015.1:0-47933 GCA_964558675.1 uncultured Dehalococcoidaceae bacterium
CCTTATGGTTTCCCACTTGGTAGCGCCGAGGGCGTAGGCAGCCTGCCTGAAATCACTTGGTACGGCACGCAGGGCATCCTCGGAGACGCTGATTATTATGGGCAGGCTCATCAGGGATAGCATAACACCAGCGGTAAGGCCGGACAATCCGGTGTTTAGATTGAAAGCGCTCTGAACCAGTGGTGACAAAAGCATTAGTCCAATGAAGCCCATTACCACTGAGGGGATTCCAGCCAGTATCTCGATAATTGGCTTTACTGTCTCTCGCACTTTGGCGGGGGCCACTTCCGCCAAGTATGCGGCACAGGCAACACCAATCGGGACCGAAATGGCAGTAGCAACCAAGGTAACCCAGAGCGTAGCTACGAAGAAGGGCATTATACCAAAGGTGGGCGGTTCAGATACAGGGTACCACTTAGTGCCGAAGAAGAACTCCCAGGGAGGAGTGTCCAGAAAAATCGGCAAGCCCTCCTTCAACAGGAGGGCAATAATACCCAGCAGGACAACTATTGTCAGTACGCCCGCCAGGAAAATCCAGCTCTCAATAAACTTTTCGCCCAGACGCCACCGCCGCTGGAGACCTTTTTTAAGGCTCATAGTGGTGGTGGCCTTGGATGCTTGTTCCAACATATTCTATAGTCCTATTTCAGTGGCACGTAGCCTACCTCAGTTACTTTTGCCTGACCTTCAGATGAGAGGCAGTAGTCAATAAAGTCCTTGAGGATACCGGTTGGTATTCCATTAGTATAATAGAGAAGCGGTCGTGCAACAGGATAAGTTCCATCCAAAGCTGTTTCTATGCTTGGTAAAACACCGGGCGAATCAGCCGTTTTCTTTATCGCGAGGGGCTTGACCTCGCTTGTTAAGTAACCCAGCCCGGGGTAGAAGATAGCATTAGGGTTCCTGGCCACTTCTGAAACGCCTTCCTCGGTAGAAGGCAGCATCAATACTTTAGTTCCATACTCTAGGCTCTTGTCCTCGCTAGATAGTCCCAGCATCTGCACCACGTGCTCTTTAAAGAAAACATGGGTGCCTGAGTTGGTATCGCGTGCAATTGCCACAATGGGAGCATCGTTGCCGCCGACCTCTTTCCAGTTGGTTATCTGGTTAGTGTAGATAGCGGAGAGTTGTACGATAGTCAGTTCAGAGATGGGGTTGGATGGGTTCACCACTACCGATAGCGCATCGGTAGCCACCTGAATCTCGTAGGGCTCCACTCCGTTGGCCTTGGCCTGATCAATCTCCTGTTGCTTGATGGTGCGTGAAGCCTGGCAGATATCGGTGGTGCCATTAATCAAGGCGGCGATGCCGGCCCCTGACCCCGGCCCGCTGACAGCAATGTTGACCTTCGGGTACATCTTCATGAACTCTTCCGCCCAGACCGAAGTCAGCGGCGTCACTGTGTTGGAACCGATGATACTGAAAAAGCCGGAGGGTTCATCACCGGTTGGCGTGGTAGTGCTCTGGCTGCTGCATCCGGTAATGATGACCAGCGCGACTGCAAATATTAAGACCAGCCAGCTCTTCTCAAGTTTGTTAATCCTTATTATCAAACTTAAACCTCCTTCAAACTAAAGTCTATCTACTAATAGATTAGCTGATGAAGTTTAAAGACGGTTTAAGGCTTTGTTAAGAATGTGTTAAATTTTTATCTTGCTATTGAGGGCTTTGTGTAACAGGGAGATTGAAGCTGAAGGTGGAGCCCTTACCCTCCTCACTCCGAACTTTAATTTCACCCCCATGAGCTTCCACTATGTGTTTGGCAATTGCTAGTCCCATACCTGAGCCCTGTCCTGCCCGAGATTTGTCGGTTTTATAGAAACGCTCAAATATGCGAGGCAGATCTTTCCCGGTAATACCAATTCCAGTATCGGATATCTCAACAAGCACGGAATCATCAAACATCTCTGTAGCGGTTATGATGCTTCCCCCGTTGCGGTTAAACTTAATAGCATTGTGTATAAGGTTAACGATTACATGCCTGATTCGCTCCTTATCAGCTTGGATAATGGGTAAATCAGAGGTCAGCTTCTTGTTGAAAGACAAGTTCTGTCTTTCTGCTTGTGGCTTAAGCTGAGCGATAACCTCCTCTATAAGCAAATTTATATTTACTTGTTCTAGTTTTAGCTCACCCTTACCGGTTTCAATACGTGAGAGTTCGGTTAGTTCCGCTACCAGTTGTACCAGCCGGTCCACTTCTGTCTCAATCCTGTCCAAGAAGTCACTGGTTGCCGTTTGGTCATTAATTGCGCCACCCTGCAGCGTCTCCACCATTGCTTTTATCCCGGCCAGAGGTGTTCTGAACTCGTGGGATAAATTGCCTACTAACTCCCGACGCATTGTCTGCAGACCTTTAAGTTCGCTGAGATCCTGAACCAGAACCAGCGCTCCACCTTGCCTTTCTTGGTCAACTAGAATAGCGATCGCCCTTAAATATTTGTTCGAGATGCCGAAATCAAATTGGACAATCTGCTCTTGCCCAGTTTCGAGGCATGATTTTAAAACGTCGTTCAACTCGTGCTCACGTATTACCTCTATAAGAGGTTTGTCTTTTGCGTTTTCATCCCTGATTCCGAAAAGCTTCTGAACTGCCTTGTTGGTTAGTACGATATTCCCCTCGATGTCAGTCAATATAACACCGTCCACCATATTATCAAGAATACTCATCAGCTTGGCCTTGTCTTCTGAGATCGTTTCTACCAGTCTTTTCAGGCTTAATGACATCTCATTAAAGGCATTGGCCAGTTGTCCTGACTCATCTTTCGTACCTACAGTGATGCTGTGACCGAATTCACCAGAGGCTATCTTCTGAGATTCCCTAGTGAGTTCCCTGATAGGCCGTGTTGTAGTCCTGGCAATGATCCATGCCGCTAATATAACCAGTATCCCAGTTATTGACATCGCTACGACGATACTTACGATGACGCGATTTACCGAACTTTGTACCTGCGTTAGAGGAAGTGCAACCCTAGATATACCCAGGACTTCGTCTTTTTCACTTATCGGAACAGCCACGTACATCATCTTCTCACCAAGAGTAGTGCTGTAGCGGGTGCTTTCGCCAAGCCCTGACGCAAGTGCATCTTGCACTTCAGGGCGTCTTGCGTGGTTTTCCATAGTCAAAGGATTTTCTTGGGAATCACCAAGGACAGTCCCATCTTTGGCAATGATGGTTACTCGTGCGCCGATTTGATCACCTAGCGTTTTCGCCAGTATGTCCAAATCACTTATTTCATTCTGTTCGCCAAAACTGGGAATGCTGGCTTCAGCAGTAATTATGGCCTCATTTTCTAGTTCGGAACGCAGCTTACTGAGCTCACTGGTCCTGATAGAATTAGTCAGATATATGCCCAGAGCAGTCATACTAACGATTGCAAGTAGAATAAACCAGATAGTTATACGCCATTGAATACTTCGGAACAATTTTAGCCTTCCAGTTTATAACCTGTTCCCCTTACTGTAATCAGGCACTTTGGTTTTTGGGGGTCGGTCTCAACTTTTTGTCTCAACCAGCGTATATGTACGTCCACAGTACGAGTATCACCGGCATAGTCATATCCCCATACTTTCTCTAGAAGCTGCTCGCGATTAAATACGAGTCCTCTATTTCTGACGAGAAAAACCAGCAGGTCAAACTCCTTTGGAGTAAGCTCCAATGCTACTCCTCCGAGCGAAGCCCGATGACGGGCGATATCAATTTCAAGATCATTTATTCTCAACAAAGTCTTCTCTTCTGCCGGTGGCACCTCTCCCATCCTGGTTCGTCGCAGCATGGCCCGCACGCGAGCGAGCAACTCTCTCATACTGAAGGGCTTGGTCATATAATCATCAGCCCCGATTTCAAGCCCGACAATTTTATCGGTTTCTTCGGCTTTAGCGGTCAGCATCAGGATAGGAACAGTCGTCTCATTACGCAAAATGCGGCATACTTCAAAGCCGTTCATTTTGGGCAACATGACATCAAGGATGATGAGATTGGGTTTTTCTTTGCGGGCGGTTTCTACGGCCTCAGCACCGTCAATGGCCGTAGTCACATTATAACCATCTTTTTGAAGATTATACGTTAGTGTGGTTAACAGGTTAGGGTCGTCTTCTACAACTAGAATTGTATTGCCGCTCATTTGAATCCTCACCGCTAGTATAGAGCTAATAACCCAGTTTATCAAAGGCTCTACCAGTTTTTTAAACTGTCTTCTTTCCCTGGGGGAGGGGGCGATAAACGTGCTAGTTCTTGAAATTTCACCTTATGGCTTTTTGTTAAACGCGCTCTTTACGCCCACGTATTCATCCCGATGTTTGTTCGAATGTAACAAAGTAGTAAAAATTCCAGCGTATTAAATTTTACTTTTACAGCTCCCCAGGCTAATCTTGACAAACTCTTTCCCCGGTATTATCATGTGTGAGCATTATTACAGAACTCGTGCTCTGTCGAAAGCAGGAAAGGAGTATGCCATGAAGTTTCTAAATGTTTTCCACTACAGGGATTCCTGGTACGAACTGCCGCCGGAGAAAAAGGCCGAGCTAACACAGGCGCAACTTACCTGGAACATGGAACAGATGAAGGCCGGCAAAGTCAAGGAAATGTACCTTTTCGGGAACGGGCAGGGGGTCATGTGCATCTGGGAGGTTGCATCTTCCGAGGAGGCGATGCGGTCCAGCACGGATTGGCCGCTACAAAACTACATGACCCTCGATATAACTCCCCTGATCGAAATGGATGTCGCCATGAAAGTGCGGCAGGAGATGGCTTCCGCGCGTCGTTAAGCAAGATTAATATGTTGTGTTTTAGGTTGAGTTCTACTCTCTCCCATCTCCACCAGAGAAATAGGCCAATCCTGAATTCAAACTAATATTTTCTATACGTGTACCTAAAATGGTAATCCTACGCACGTCGGTATAATCATGCCATTGTTCATGCAGTGGTTATTTTCACTTAATAGAAAAGGCAAACGGTATCAGATAATCGTACGCATGGCTTGACAAACATCCCGATGTTTAACTACTTGTAGTGGTTTTGATGTAAAAGACTTCGCATTAACCGCGATACGAGAATTTGCACTTCAGATGCCCTACAGCTCGCTGGAGTGTGCTTTACTACCAAGTCAAATTTCATAGTGATTAACCATTACTTCAGTTTATGTCCTCCCTATACGTTGTCGCAGCCCCTGGCCAAGGCTGTACAGCACGGGTATAACCAGCAGTGTCAGTAATGTCGAACTGAACAGTCCACCGATGACAACTATGGCCAGTTCTGCGGACAATACCGTCCCTTCACCGAGCCCCACAGCTATCGGTAACATTGCAATCATTGTCGTTAATGCCGTCATGAGAATCGGTCGCATTCTTGTCCGACCCGACTCCACCAGAGCGTCATAGGTATCCATCCCTTTCTTGCGCAGCTTTTCCACCAGGTCTATCAGTACGATGGCATTGGTCAGGACAATACCTACCAGCATCAATACGCCCATCAGCGCCGAAACTCCCAGTGGTTGTCCGGCCAGGAGCAGGCCTACTAGGGCGCCGATAGATGCCAGTGGCAGGCTTACCATTATAATGATCGGTTTCAGGAATGAGCGGAAGGTAACCGCTATTACCGCATAAGCCAGCAGGATGGCCACGATAATGGCGATAAACATACCAGAAAATGACTCCTGCATCCTCTCCATTACACCACCCATGGTGACCTCTACCCTGTCTGGCAGCGGCAGAGCATCGATTTTCTTCTGTACGGCCCGGTTAACCGACCCCACATCTTCAGCGGTAATAATGCCGGTGACGCTTACTGCCAGCTTCTCGTCGATGCGCTGGATATTCGATTGCTGTTCCCCGAGCGTCACGGTGGCGATATCGCCCAGGGCCACTGATTCGGGCCAGCCGACCCTGAGTCCTTTGGCTGTCTCTACGCTATTCAGGTTCTGGGCTATTCCACTAATATATACGTCGTAGATTTCTCCTTCGATGTTTACCCGGGATATCGTGCTTCCCATTGATATTAACATGAATTCCTGGCTAATCTGCTGCAATGTTTCCGCGGGTAGCCCGGTGGCCATCATTTTCGCCGGGTCTGGAACAATATCTAGCTTAGGCTCCGTATCCGACAGTGCCAAGTCGAGTTCGGCCAATCCGCTCACATCCTGCAGTTTATCGAATAGTAACCGGCCGGTACTGGCTATGTCCTCGTAATTATCACCGCGGATAGAGATATCGAGGCTGGAGCCCATCATGGCACCTGCCATCGGGTCTCCCGTAGTTACGGTGACGGTACCGCCTTCTACTATTCCTTCAAGATTCGAGCGCATATCGGCGGATTGTTGTTCCAGATCGACTTCCCGGTCCAGTGTAACCATGATACTGGCCGTGCTGCCGCTGCCCATTAGGGAGCTGAAACTGCCTATTAGTGAGCTTGAGGTACCGGCGTCCGTCTGGAAGGTTGTAACATCAGGGTTATCGGCAATGACCTGCTCCACGAGCATTGCCGCCCTTTCTATGCTCGCCAGGTCGGCCCCTCGTGGCAACTCGATATCTACCGTTAGCATCTTCTCACTCATCTGCGGCATAAAAGCCGTACCGATGATGGGAACCAGAGAAAAACTGCCAAAGAACAACAACACAGCGATAATCAGCGTCGCCGCCCGGTATTTAAGCGACCACTTTAACACCGGAATATAGGCTCGTTGATACCAGGTATGCTTTTCGTTTACCTCGGCTTTCCGGGAAATGGTGAAGTTGGAGAGCGGCGGTATTACCATCAGCGCCACAATAAGAGAAGCGATTAACGCGATGGTCATGGTAAGGGCGAACGGCATAAACATCTCGCCAACTATCCCACCTACAAAGGCAATCGGGATAAAGATGACAACCGTGGCCAGCGTAGACGAGGTAATGGGTGCGGCCACTTCCCTGACACCGTTAAGAGCGGCTTCCCTGAAAGCTTCACCCTGCTGTATCCTCCGGTATATGACTTCTAGGACTACTATACTATTATCGATAACACGCCCGACGACAATGGCCACGGCACTCAGAGTAAGCAGGTTTATCGTGATGCCTAAAAATCTCATGACCAGGAAGCCGACCAGCAGACTTAGCGGGATTGAGATAGCGGTAACCAGAGAGGCACGGAAAGCCATCAGGAAGAAAAAGACAACAATAACCGCGAGAAGGAAACCTATAATAGCGTTGCGGGTAAGGTCACCGATGCTGGTCTCGATATATTCCGACTGGTCCATTACGGTAATTAGTCGCACATCATTACCCAGGGTCGTTTCTATACTCTCGAGCTCATCTATCACGGCATTAGCTACAGTGACGGTGTTGGCCTCGGCTTCCTTCATCACACTGACCATAACACTTGTTTGACCATTGGTGCGGCTAACCGCCGTCCCCGATGGCAGGCCAAGGTTCACCTCACCTATATCACTCAATTTTAAGGTATCGGTTTCAAGGGTTGCGTTTTCCAACTTGTTCAGGGAGCCATATTCCTGGCTGGCAATGATAGCAGCTACCTGAGACATGGATACACCGGCTGCATTCATCTCCTCAGCGTCGAGGTTTACCAGGGCTTGTTTGTTGCTGCCCCCGTCAACACCGACATGATAAACACCCTCGATGGTCTCTAACCTGGGTATGATTTCGGTAACAGCTATCTCCTCCAGTTGGCTGGGTAGCATGTCTCCGGTAAGGCTAACCATAACCACCGGCATCATATTCATATCTATTGCGTAAAGCTGGGGATTTTCTTTCAACTGGGGCATGGTTGCCGGCAGCTCTCGTATCTCAGGTGGCAGGTCAAGTTTGGCAAGGTTTTTCCTTATCGTGCTATTTACCTTATCCATATCGGTGCCGTATTCAAACATAGCGAGCGTAAAGGTGGAACCTTCCGCGGCTGTCGAGATAAGTTGATCCAATCCGTTCATTCCTGAGATGGCGCTCTCGATATATATAGTGACATCATTCATCACCTTTTCTGGTTTCGCCTGAGGGTATACGGTGATAACACTTGTCACCGGTAGTTCGATATTCGGTATCAATTCCATTTGAAGAGTTAATGTAGACCATATGGATGCCCCGGTAATCAGTGCCACGATGAGAAATGTCAACCATCGTTTCTTCATAGCGATTTTAGTTAACCAGCTCATAAGCGTAGTACTCCTTGGGATTTATTGGCCGAAACCAGGGGCGGGGTTTACGGGGATTCGTCTTCGCTGGATTTTAGTACTTCCTCGACACCACTCAGCATCTTGTTGGCATGGGCCAGCATCTCGGCAATAGAGTCAGCCTTGACGATAAACAAGCCTCCTCCCATTGGGGCGCCGAATACCATGACCTTGGTGGAAGGCGACAGGTTCAGGTCTTTCCGCGCCTCGGCAGGGAGGACTACCTGGCCCCGTTCACCGAGGGTGGTGGCGCCGTAAAACTTGGGGATGGCTTCTCCCATTACATGCTGATGCATCATAATTCCCTCCTGGATTTTCCTGAAAATATGTATGATAAGTATGAAATATCATACGTATGACATAATATCATACATTATAATAGGTGTCAATAGAACAATTGTTAAGTACTTTCCTCCTATCATTCTCTTGATACAGATTCTGAAAACGGAATCAAATATTTATACGCATCATTGGACAAACATCCCGATGTTCGTGCATTGGTAGCCAAGGTTGGATTCGAACCGCCGACCAAGGGCTTATAAGGGCCGCTGCCGAAACCTGCATATCTTCACCAACCTCTTTCATCCTAGGAAAGCGAAAATTGACAAAAGTATAGATATGGGTATAATTGACTTGCCTGAGTAAACAACTGAATATGTCTGGTAGTGTGGTGAGGCGTTCCAGGGGTAATAATAGGGACATCAGTAATCGTTAATGAATAGCGGTGGCTGATGCCCTTTTTATTTAGTTGTCAGAAAGGAGATGATATGTCAATAGAGCTGTTTGAACCATTTTCAATTGGTAAAATGGAGCTGAGAAATCGCATCGTCAGGTCAGCGACATGGGATGCCACCGCCGATGCCTCCGGGGCAGTTACCGATGCTTCGGTGGCTTTTTACGATACGCTTGGGCAAGGTGGACTTGGTCTGATTGTAACTGGCTTTGCCTTTGTTTCATCACACGGACAGTCTGTCCCGGCACAGTACGGTGCCCATAATGATGATATGATACCGGGGCTACGCAGACTGGTGCAGGCAGTCCACGAGGGTGGTGCTAAGATTGCACTACAGATTGCCCATGCCGGCATCAACTCTCCCTATCTGGGTGCAACAGGCGTTGTGCTTATGGCTGTATCTGCAATACCAGAATTGGACACGCCCCATCGGGAGATGACTGGCGAGGAAATAGAGAGTATTATTGATGATTTCGTAGCAGCGGCAGTGCGAGGTAGGGAGGCTGGGTTTGATGCTATTCAGCTTCACGCGGCTCATGGTTATCTGATGAGCCAGTTCCTATCACCTCGATTCAATCACCGCACGGATGAATGGGGAGGTAGCGCTGAAAACAGGAGGATATTTCACCTCGAAATCATACGTAAGGTGCGCCAGGCAATCGGTGCTGACTTCCCGCTCATGGTAAAGCTCGGTGTCGAGGATGACAAGGAAGGAGGCCTCACCTAGTCACCCGCTGGCAGGTAGGAAATACACAGCCAGCCAAGTGCATTTCATGCAATAGCTGTGCAAATATTGTAGCCAGCGGTAGCCCGTTGAAATGTGGCCAAGAAAATGAAACTAAAAATCCCAATTAGATAGTATTGGATGGTAATCTTTTTATTTAATACTATAATAGCTCGTTTTACCCCCCCCGTTCCATAAACTCCACCCGCGTCGTCTATACCGGCAACAACTACTGCACAGCCTTCCTCCGAGAACTTGAGGAAGATGCCCTTGGCCATACCGGAGGCGACCCCAGTTACGATTGCCGTTTTGTTTTCCAGGTATATGTTTCTCATTTCCCATAGTTTGAGGCTATATGCTCAAGGCCACTCTGGCCCCTTCCTCAATGGCGTCCATGGCCTTTCTCGGTTCCACTGAATCCCCGATGACAAAGAGTTCCCTTATTTTCCCCTCCAGCCGGTCCTTTAAACCCTTCTCTGATTTGGTGCCCATCGCCAGTACTACTGTATCAAAGCCATCTATCCTGCTGCTGCCCTTTGGGCTAGCAGCCACAACTCCGCCTTCCACAAACTCCATAACCGTATTTTCCGTGTAAACCTGCACGCCGTATTCCTCCAGCCGTTGTTTGAGAAAATACCCCACTGAGGGCGGGATATCAATGGCGATCTCCGGCTGCATTTCAATAATAGTTACGCTGTGCAGATGCTCCCCCAGGAAATCGGACACTTCACATCCCACCTGCCCTCCGCCGATTACCAGCACCTTTTTGCCAGCCTGTTTTCTTCCCTCCAGTATCTCCCATGCCGTGGTAACCTCGCCCCTGTATACCCCCGGGATATTGGGTATCAGGGGCGTGCTGCCGCTGGCGATGATGACCGCATCCGGCTTTTCCTCAGCAATACTGTCTACCGTGGCCTCCCTTCCCAATTTGAAATGCACGCCGTATTTACGGCACATGTGGACAAAGTACTGGATTGCTCTGGCAATATCCTGCTTGAAGGGTGGGATTGCCGCTATTCTGAACTGGCCGCCGAGCACCGGCTCTTTTTCATACAGGATGACCTGGTGTCCCCGTGCCGCAGAGATCCAGGCCACTTCCAGCCCAGCCGGCCCGCCGCCCACAACGACTATCTTTTTGGCTCTGGCTACAGGCCTGATCTGCAGCTCGCCTTCCCTGCCGCAAAACGGGTTTACCAGGCAGGTTATGCCCAGTTTTGATAAAGGCTTATCCGGCAGGGGGAAGGAGCGCGTGCAGCCCTGCAGGCAGGCAATGCAGGGGCAGATATCGTCAAGTTGCCCGGTGGCTGCCTTCAGCGGTAGTTCGGGGTCGGCCAGCGATGACCTGCCCCAGGCTATCAGGTCTGCCTTGCCACTGAGGATGGCATGTTCTGCCAGCAGCGGGTTGTTGATCCTGCCGACCGCTATTACAGGTACGGATACCGCTTTCTTGACCTCCTGGCTGTACGGCAGAACAAAGCCGGGAGCCACGGCCGCCGGCGGGATGATGTACTCGGAGCTTGCAGAAACGCCCACAGATACGTCTATGATGTCGATTCCTTCCTTTTCCAGCATGCGCGCGATAACGCAGGTCTCCTCGATGTTGCGTCCCCCGGGTACCCTTTCCTCACCGCTGATGCGGAAAAGGAGCGGAAAATCAAAGCCAACTTTATGCTGTATATTCCTTATTATTTCTAGGGGAAATTTCATCCTGTTGTGAAGGCTGCCGCCAAACCCGTCTGTGCGCTTGTTAGAATAGGTGGACATAAACTGGGCGATAAGGTATCCGTGCGCGCCGTGTATCTCGACGGCATCGAACCCCGCCTTCCGTGCGCGCAAGGCCGCATCGCCGAATTTTTCTATAATTTTATATATTTCTGCGGAGGTTAATTCTCTGGGCATTTCCCTGTCCAGAGGGCAGGGGATGGGAGAAGGGGCCACCGGCTGCGCCCCCTCCAGAACAGCCCGCGTTGTCTGCCTTCCCGTATGGCTTAGCTGTATGGCTATTTTGGCGCCATGTTTATGTACGGTGGCTGTCAACTGTGCCAGGCCCTTTATATATTTATCTTCCCAGAGTACGGGATGGCAAGGCCCCACCCTGCCGCAGGGGTCTATCGCCGTGAATTCGACAATCAGCAATCCCCATCCCCCTTTAGCTCTAGCCGTCCAATAATCAATCAGCGCCTGGCTTACCATCCCATCTTCGGTTGCCAGGTTTGTTGCCATCGGCGGCACCACAAAACGGTTTTCCAGCCGCAGGGAGCCGGCCTTCAATGGTGTAAACAGCGTCTCAAATAGTTGCATATGATCTTATTATAACTGGAAACCATCTAGCGTAAGAAGCAATGATTTCGTTGGGTTGCGCCTGATGTAAAGGCCGTTGCGGTGGCTCTCTGCCGATGCCCATTCCGCCGCCCGTGATAATGGCAACCCTATCATCTAGACGCATAAAAAATCCGCTACTCGTTAAAATACAGATATAATATCTATTAAAGTTAGCCCAGGAAGGCGCGCCTCACCGAGTCATCTGACATCAGCTCTTTGATGTCGCCCTCCAGCACTACCCTGCCCACCTCGATGACATAGCATTTCCGTGCCACCCTGGTCACCAGGCCTGCGTTTTGTTCCACCAGCAGGACGTTGATGCCGCTTTTATTGATGTTATTGATGGTGTCGGCAAGGTCATCTATGACGATGGGGGCCAGCCCCAGTGAAGGCTCATCCATCATCAGTAGCCTGGGCTTTGCCATCAGGGCGCGGCCGATGGCCAGCATCTGCTGTTCGCCTCCGCTCAGGCTGCCCGCTCTCTGGCTGAGTCTCTCCTTAAGCCTGGGGAAGAGGCGGAAAACGGCCTCCAGGTCTGACTCTATGCCCTTCTTGTCCTTGCGTAAATATGCCCCCAGCTTTAAATTGGAGAGCACGCTCATATAAGGGAAAAGCTTCCTCCCTTCCGGCACATAGGCTATGCCCAGGTTCACAATCCTGTCCACAGCCATGCCGTTAATTTTTGTCCCTGAGAATTCAATTTCGCCCGAATGCAGCGGCACCAGACCGGATATGGCTTTTAAAATGGTGCTCTTTCCGGCTCCGTTAGCGCCGATAACGCTGATAACGCTGCCTTCATCCTGCGACAGGCTGATATCCGTCACTGCCACGGCCGTGCCGTAGTACACCGATACATTGCTCAGTTTAAGCAGCATGTTCCCCCGCTCCCAGGTATGCGTTGATTACTTCAGGATTGACCTTGATTTCATCTGGTGAGCCTTCGGCGATCTTCCTGCCGAAGTTCAGAACGACGATTCTCTGGCACAGGCTCATGGCCGCCCTCATGTTGTGCTCTATCAGCAGAATGGCCAGTCCGCTCTGCCACAGCTTTGTTATCAATCCCATGGTCTCGTCCACTTCTACAGCGTTCATGCCAGTTAAGGGTTCGTCCAGCATTAAAAGCTTTGGGTCAGAAGCTAAAGCTATGGCAATGCCAAGGATTCTTTTATGCCCGTGGGCCAGCGACCCTGCGGACAAATCTGCCATGTTCTGCATTCCCACCAGCTCCAGTAATTCCTTTGCCCTCTGCAGGATAAGACGCTCCTTGCGCCTGCCACCTGGTGTTCGTAGTACGGTTTCCCAGAAGCTGACCCCGGGCTTGAGGTGGCAGGCCAGCACCACGTTGTCCAGCACCGTAAAGTCCATGAAGATATTGTCTGTCTGAAAGGTGCGCACGATGCCCCTGGCGGCTATGTGGTGCGGGCTTCTAGCCGTAATGTTCCTGCCCTCGAATACTACCTTGCCTCTTGTGGGGTGGATGAACCCTGTTACAAGGTTGAAAAAGGTGGTTTTTCCCGCGCCGTTGGGCCCGATCAGCCCCAGCAATTCACCGGGCTGTATGCTCATATCCACCTGGTTAACTGCCGCCAGGCCGCCGAATTGTTTGCTTAATCCCTCTATCTGTAGCATCAGCTTTTTCTCTTCAGTCGCCTCCGGGTAAAATTCTTAAATCTCTGAGGCAGGCCCACCAGTCCCTCCGGCATGAGAAAGATCACCGTCATCAGTATGGCGGCGAAGAAAAACGGCATAAAGGCCTTCAAAGGCCGTGCGATCTCCGGCAGCAGGGTCAGGATCAACGCTCCGATAATCGGCCCGACGAATTTTTCTGTTCCCCCGACTATCAGGTATATGAGAATATAAATCGTAAAGAGAAATCCGAATACGGATGGTGTCAGGGCAGAGATATACTGGCTGTAGAATCCACCCATCAGGCCAGCGAAAAAACAGCCGATGCTGAATGCCATGACTTTATAGATAGTAGTATTGATGCCGACGCTTTGCGAAAGTGAGTCTGTTTGCTGGATGCCGCGGAAAGTCAGACCGATACGCGAGTGTTCGATAACCCACAGGATCGCCAGGGAAGCCAGCATCAGCGCCAAGGCCAGGTAATAGAAAGACATCTTGGAGGAGAAAGTTATATTTAGTATCCCCGGGATGATCAGCGGGTCGGGGCGCGGGATATTGTAGATGCCAGTGTTGCCTTCCGTCAGGCTGCGCCATTGTTGCGCCACCAGCATCACGATTTCTACAAAGAAAATTGTCACCATGGAGAAATAGATGCCCTTCAGTCTGGTGAAGGGAAACCCAACCAGGCAGGCAGCGGCTGCGGTCAGTACTGCGCCGGCCAGCAGGGCCAGCCAGCTTGAAATCCCCAGTTTAATCACCAGCAGGGTTGCCGTATAGGCGCCGATGGTTATCATGCCCCCGTGCGCCAGGGACAATTGGCCTGACAGGTTGATCAGGCGCAGGCTGCTCGTCAGCACGATATTCATCATGACCAGTATCAGCACATGCAGTATATACGGGCCCGTGAGTAACAGGGGTATCAGCAATATGATGAGGAATATGATGCCGTAGGTTGACAGTCTGGTGGCAGTTTGCTTATTCATGGCCCCATATTCCTTGCGGGCGGAAGATCAGAATAAAGATGATGATGATGAATCCGATGAGGCCGGCCACATAGGTCGTTGTAACCACCGGCATTATGCCATCGATGAGGCCGATGATCAGCCCGCCCAGTATGGCCCCGGGTATGCTACCCAGGCCGCCTAAAATAATCACGGCAATCCCCTTCATCAGGGCAAAGCTGCCCATGGTGGGGCTTACGCTGAACAGCGCGCCCACCAGCGCTCCGGCAATTCCCGCCATCGCACAGCCCAGGAACATAGCTATGGCGGATATGCGGTCGATATTGATGCCCTGCAAAGCCGCCCCCTCTCTCTCCTGGGAGATGGCCAGCATGGCCTGCCCCGTCCTGGTTAACCTGATGAATAAGAACAGCCCTATGACCAGGATCACGCCTACAATCACGATCACCAGGCGCTCCCAGGATATGGATATCCCGGCGATATTCAGCACACCCTTGAAGGGACTGATGTAGGATTTGGGAGTGCCGCCGGCGATGGCCAGCACGATGTTTTGTAAAACCAGTATCAGGCCGATGGAAATCACCAGTGCGCGCTCGGGCCTGCCCCTGAAGGGGCGGAAAAACAGTCGCTCAAGCAGTACGCCCAGGCAGCCAGCAAAAATGACGGATATAAAAAACGCCAAATAGAAATTAAGGCCTAGCGAACCGAAAAGGTAATACAGGCCGTAGGCGCCGATCATGTATATCTCGCCGTGGGAGAGTTGCACAATGTTCATGATGCTGAGTACCAGCGTCAGCCCCAGCGCCACCAGGATATAGATTCCGCCTGATGCCAGCCCGTTCAGCAGGCTCTGCGATAAAGTTTCTATGCTCAAGTTGCACCCTTGTTGACTCTAATATGGTCTGGCAGGCCATTGCCTGCATTCAACGCAGCCTTACCACAAGCCGCTGAATGTAGTGCCCCTCCGGGTATCTCTTTCATGCGGTATTTAAGCACGCCTTGCGCTATGGCCCTCACAATCATGGCATGAGGGCGGGTTAAAAGGCTGGCCGCTTTCCCACCCGCCTCTGACCACGCCTGCCTGCATCAAGGCGCGCTCCCAGTATCAGCTTTATCGGACACTCACCCGTGTTTAATTTAGCTTTAAAAATCCCGCTGTACTATTTAAGGTAGTCGAATTCCAGCTTGCCGTTCATGATCCTGGTCAGTGGGACATTTTTCATCTTGATCAAATGGTTGAGCACGCCCACGTCCTCCCCGGCCCAGGCGCCCTCTCCCCAGGCGGTCTTTACTGTTTTCATGCCTTCCAGGGCTTTCATGACCTTGTCCGTATCAAGGCTCTGCGCCTTCTCGATACCCTGTATCATAGGCCATAGCGCCTGCAGCACATTCACATTGTCCATATTCATTGGGGCGCCCGTTGTTTGCTCCACCAGCGGGCGGAACTCTTTAACCAGGTCTGGCATTTTGTCGCTCAGCACGTCCGGGCCTCCACAGAAAATGTCATATGCGTATTCAGGCTTAATCATGCTATTGAGGATATTGATATCGCCGAACATGCACGGGGCAAAGATGGGGCCCTTGAAGCCCTGCTCGCGTGCCGAGTTGATGATGCCTGCACCCCAGGGCAGAATCGAGGTGATGCAGTCAATGGCATCCGGCTTCTGTGCCAGCGCCTTGGTTACTATGGGGTAGAAGTCCGTGGTGGTAACCGCATACGGCTCGTGGAATACTATCTCGTAGCCGCGCTTCTGTATCTCCTTGGGCCCGTAGTCCCGCGCAAAGACGATGCCCGGGTCATCGGGTGGTATGATTGCCACCTTCTTCACCTGGGGGTAATTCTTCTGGAGATAATCATATACAGGGCCGATCTGATAGAAGCTTGCCAGCGCGTCGATATGATAGTAGTTATCCTTGCCGTACACCATGGGGTCGATGCCCATGGCCACCGAGCGTATTACCTTGGCCTCCTCGCAGATCTGTCCTATGGCGATATTGTTTGCCAGGAACATGGGGGCGATTATGAATTTGATCTCTTCCCCGATCAGCTTTGTAGCTGCCGATACTGCGTCCGGCGGCGATGACTTATCATCCTCTGAAACGATCTGTATCAGGTATTGCTGACCGTCAACGTTGATCCCGCCTTTATTGTTAAACAGGTCTTCCACTGGTTTGGCCGCATCCAGCATGGGTTTAAAGGCCGGTGCCATCGGCCCCGTTAGCGAGGTAATCATGCCGATTTTCAGGATTTTGGCTTCACCCGTAGTTGCCTGGCTACAGGCCACTGCCAGCGGTATCATGGTCAGTATGATTGCTATTAAGAGAATACCAAATGTCACTCTGGATTTTTTCATTTCACCCTCCTTTAATATTACTCCATAGATAAATTAAATTTTATTTAAGCTTTGTTCACCTCCTTTGTTTTTTTGGCTCCATCAAATTATTTTTGCCATATATTTATCACTTAAAGGCCATTTCCGCGGGGCCCGTGTGATTAAGAAACGTGCCGGCTTCAGCTTTCCGGCTCCTACTCACTTTATGTACGAGGGCAGCTCGTGCAGATCCATGCGCACGTTTTCCTTCTTGTAGGGAACAGGCGCAACGGTCGCCCGGATCTCTCTTTGCCTGCCACCGGGTGTGCCCCAGACCACCGTAACCTGTGTTCCGGGTCTGGCGTATTCCAGGTCGATGGTGCACAGGGAAATCATCTCGCGGAAATATACGCTGTACCCGCGCGATGTTGCCAGACCGACGAGCTTGCCGTCCTTGACTACCTTGTCCACCCTCATCTGCCCTCTCGGTGACCTGGGCAGGTCCATAAAATCATACAGCTCCTCACCCTTGCGGAACAGCGATGCGTACACATCTATCACGTCGTCGCTGTTCCACACCAGCGTTACGGAGGTGCGTTTGGGGTTGGCCACAATTTTCTCAAGCGCCTTACGCCCGATGAAGCCATGGTCAAACTTGATGCGGTCTGGCCAGCCTAGCTCAACCGGGTCGCGGTAATAGTCACTCACCTTTTGCCCTTCAAAGCTGCCACCCACGCGGAACCCGTAGAGCAGGCTTTGCCCCCAGGCCTGCTTCTCAAGGTATTTCCTATAGCCCTGCATATCATCTTCGAAAATAGCTGGCAGGTAATCAAATCCTGTCGTGGGATAGAAAGCCTCTAGGTGGTTCAACATGGCCACCCGCCCTCCCATCCGGCGGATGCCCCATTCCTTGCCTGCCTCCAGTATGGCGTCGTATATCTCCCGGGCATGCTCGCCCGGCCCCTGCAGTTCAAATCCGATCTCGCCCGCCATCCCCATGCGCACGGCCAGTACATCGTATCTCTTGATGCGGATGCTGCGGAAATGTGCGAAGGGGACATCCCGCAGCACGCTCTCGCCGCACAGCTTCTCCAGGACAAACAGCGCGTTCGGCCCGGACACCTGGTAGTTGGTGGTATTGACAAATTCACCAGTGGCCTCGTATTTGCCGCTCTTCAGCTTGTAGTCTGTCCAAAATGCCGGCGTCCACTGCAAGTGGAGCTCCTCTTTTCCCGTCCTTATACACACACCCTGCGCGATGATTTTGCCGTCCTCATTGCACTGGATGACGTGCTTGAGTTGTCCCACGTCAAACCTGGCAAAGCTATTCACGGAGATTTCTGAGAGTAGCTTTATGGCATCTGGCCCTTTAAGCAGAAGATCGGGAAGCCATGACCAGTCGCCCACGTAGCAGGTCTTTTTCCAGGACATGCTCTCATCGATCCAGTCTGTGTATTCCATTTCGCCCCACACAACGCCGAAATACCCTGCGGGAGGGCTTTTCATCCTTTCCATGATGGCCTTGTCTTCCACTTCCTCGCACCTCTCTTTATTTACAGTAGCTCTCATGCAACAGAGTAAACAGCGCGTAACACATGGCTGAGTTTTATAATGGTTCCTCTATCTGGCTTGGCAGAATAAATAATATGCAATATCCGTGGTATTATGGTTTAGTTATTATAATATTAATATTTTAATTATTCAATAGCCGCCTGTGCACAGCAATCATGGAAATATATACATCAGGATTTATACTACAGTGCGATTATCAGGTATAGTGCCTAAACACATTGGATATCGCAAATTATGGTATATTATGGGTAGTTTCATGCCGCAGGGCATTGGAGGAGCATACTATGTTAGCGCAGGTTGTTCTCACGCCGTCAGAATCCAAGAAACTCATCGCCAAAGCCGTCGCCTCCCTGGAAATCGTCAGACAGGCCGCCGCTGGCGGTATGGTTCTCATGCATCCTTCCAGCAGCACCTATTTCATAGTCGAGGAGTTAACCGGACAGAAGCCTCAAACCAATTACTGGGTCTGCGGTGTGGTGACGCCCCGGGGCATGTGTGTCGAGATGGCCATGCTGGCGAGTGATTATACTCCCCGTAGCCGCAATACCAGCCCGGGGGATTTTCGCGCCTTGTGGACGGTTCAAAATAATAAGCTCATGGGCATGCAGCCGCTTTCCCGCTTGTTAAAGCAAATGACGCCTTCCGATATTTTCATTAAGGGCGTCAATGCCATGGACCCGCAGGGCCATGTCGGCGTATTGATTGGGGACCCCTTGGAAGGCGGCACGCTGGGCATGGTCGTCTCTGCCTGGCGTAAAACGAACTTCAATATGATTTTTCCCGCGGGGTTGGAAAAACTCATCCCCACGCCTGTTGCTGTGGCCGCCAGGGAGGCCAAACAGGCTCTTTATGATTATGGCATGGGTATGCCCACCGGACTTTTCCCCTGCCCAGGTGGCAGGGTGATAAGCGAGATAGATGCCGTCGGGATACTCAGCGGTGCGACTGCCGTGCCCGTTGCTGCCGGTGGACTGGGCGGCGCAGAGGGTGCGGTAACGCTCATAATCAGGGGAACAGCCCGCCAGGTTAAAAAGACCATTGCTTACGTGGAGGCATGCAAGGGCGCCCGGCTACCCGAACTGAGGCTGTCTCACTGCGCTGACTGCCCCGTGCCGCACTGCAGGTTCCCGCGTAAGAATGATAAGTAGTAATGACGAAATGACGGTGCTTGCCTTGAAAATGGCTAACCAGCGCTCTGCCGTGAGTCAACTTCATGGCAAGGTTACTCGCCGGATGTGGCATGGTCTCTGGCCAGAAGTCCCGGAAGATAACGTCCCGATAGCTCATGTCACCAATGGCATACACGTGCCCACCTGGATTGCCGCTGAGCTCGGTAACCTCTTTAAGAAATACCTCGGTGAAGACTGGATAAACAAACACGATGAAACTATATTGTGGGAACGCCTGCGCAGTATTCCCAACATGGAGCACAACCGCGAGTGGGCGCATTGTTGCGGCAGCGTACTCACCCTGATTAAAGAACCGCCGGTGGCGGCGGATATCGGTAAGGCGCGCTTGGACGAGGCAATGGCTACCGGCGCTGAGAAGGTCCTGGCGCTGTGTCCGTGCTGCCAGTTCCAGTTCCGCGTCACCGCCGAGAAGAAGGGGCTTACCCATCGAGACCGTCGACCTGGCTCGCTTCGGCGCCGAAACGATGGGCTATAGGCTCCCCGACCCTAACCCGGAGGTACAGAAGCAGTGGGCTGTCTTCTAAGCGATGATTGCCCTGATGACGCCCGAGGGCTTCGCCGCTCTCATGGGCACGATGTGGGATGAGCTTATTGACGCTATGCCCATCGGCATGGGCAAGATGATGCGCCTCATGGGCAAGATACCAGGTGCCCTTAACCTGATGAAGCCGATGTTTCCCGTACTTTTCCCGCGTCTTCTGCCGATGATGATGCCTAAAGTAATGCCGGTTATGCTGGAGCGAGTTGGCGAACGAATACCCATGCCGGACTATATGCGCAAACAGATGCCGGAGCTGATGCCGAAAGTCATGGATAACCTCATGCCTCACATGATTGGCGATGTCGTCCCACTGATCACTCAGCCGATGATTAACCACCTGCGAGAGCATGATAGTAAACGGTAGCCTGCTGGTCCCAGCGATACTGATATGGATAGGCCGACGTCTGAGTCAAATACACCATTCCCAACGACAAATGTCTCGATAGAAAACCAGACATCCTGGCTACGATTGTATCCCAGCTGAGAATGTACTCGGCATCGGCAGCGCTGTGAGTCAGCTTATACGAAGTATCGGTGGTTATATCGGGAGCAGGTTTACCACAGCCGACAACTCCTGCAACCATTACAGCTATCGCAAAAACCAGTATCATTATCCTTCCAATCAAACGGCGCATGCCTTGACATCTCAAATAATGCGTATATATAATGAGCCAACGTATTTAATATATCTGTGAGTTAACATAATCTATCTATATATACCATGAAAGGAGGTGCTGAATAGTATATACAGTTAACTGCAGCTAATTATGTCTTATTTTGCAGTAATTCTAATAGTATTAAGGAGGGATAAGCAGTGAAGAGATTAATTCTGGTACCATTAGTGATTATACTGGCAGTCGGCCTGATTTTTAGTGGTTGTGCCGAACCGGAACCGGAGCCAGAACCAGAACCCACCCCCACCCCTACCCCGACACCTACCCCGACCCCACCGCCACAAGAGCCGATAGTCCTCAAGATGATTTCCTTTAAACCAGATGTTCCTCCAGACCAGTTCTTTGAGCACGGGTTAATGGACAGGGTCAAGGCCAAGACCAACGGGTTAATTACCATAGAGTGGGTCGGTGGAGCTGAAGCGATACCGCCCCCTGATGCTCCGGCAGCCGTGCAGAGAGGTTCCATGGACATCGTGAGCGCACTTTTCGGGTATATGGACACTTTAGTCCCGGGATGGGAATGTATGGGTAACACGGCGATGAGTATCCCGGAGCTCCGGGCGAGCCCGGTCTGGGACTTTGCTACCAACCTATTCGAGGAAAAGAACATCCATTACATGGGGTCCTCAACTCCCAGCAATCCCCAGAGAATGATGGCCATCTACAGCAAGGAGAAAATCGCGACTCTCGACGACTTCAAGGGAGTGAAGTTCGCGACCCAGGGTCCGGCCTATGTGGCCATGCTTACGGCACTCGGGGCACAGCCGGCGATAATACCCATGCCCGACTACTTTACGGCCATGGAGCGGGGTACGGTTGATGCTTTTCATATAGGGTGTCCGGGCGTAATCAACTGGGGCTGCAAGGAAGTGACCAACTTTATGCTGGATGAGCTACACGGCGACTCTTCTTCGGCATTCCTGATGAACCTTGACGTATGGAACAGCCTTTCCAGAGACCTGCAGGACGCTGTGACTGAGGCAGTGATTGAGAATGAAGTTGAAGGCGCCAAACTCTGGGAGGGTGTCATAGATGGTGTAAAGCAGGAGCTTATGGACGCCGGTGTGGAAATTGTCAAGTTCTCTCCGGAAGACTCTCAGAAGTTCCATGAAATATACATGGAGGCGACCTGGTCCGTTCCCGAGGAGAAGAATCCTGAGCGCGTCGCCCAGTTCAGAGAACTCCTGTATGGAAAATAAAGTCTATCCGTAATCTGATAGAATTGCCAGGCTCTGCGCATGGTGCTGACGAAAATGAGGCGCCATGCGCAGAGTTCAGGTATTGCTCGAAGGAGATGCCGGTCAGGTTTCAAGCGTGAAGATAACAGAGAAAATATGGTCCGCTCTAGACAAGACCATCACCGCCATGATGGTTTTTGGCGCTGCCATAATCATTATTGATATGCTGGCTGTCTCCGTAGATGTTATCCTTAGATACACTCTGGATATTACCTATACGGGACTCTTCGAAATCATGGAATACAGCCTCTTGTGGATGACATTCCTGGCTACCGCCTGGCTGCTGAAAATAAACGGTCACATACGCCTCGACCTGATACTCGATCGCTTGAATCCGAGAAGAAAGGTCATCGCCAATATCGCTACCTCTGTTATCTGTGAAATCCTGATGGGTTTTCTCATCTGGTATTCCGTCAAGCTCACCGTGAACGATTTCATTTACGGCACCTACCTTTCTACCGTATTGCAGCCGATTAAATGGCCTATAGAAATTATTATCGCTATAGGTTATATTCTGCTTTTCATCGTCATGTTAAGAAGGATTATTGAACTCGTGAAAACCTGGCAAAGTCTTTCCTCCGAAAGGTTAAAAAATGCTCCCAGCCCACCCGGAGGTGAAATGTCATGACCTGGCCGCTGGCCATACTGATTATCTTCGGCTGCCTGGTGGTGCTGATGATAACAGGCATGCCGATATTCTTGGCCTTTATGCTCACCTGTGTGGTGGGGGCACTCCTGTTCTGGGGTGGCCTGGCCGGCATGGAACAACTCCTCATGAGTGTCTTCAGCTCTATAACATCGTTTATCTTTTTGCCGGTGCCCTTATTCGTCCTGATGGGCAACGTTATCTTCGAGTCGGGAGTGGGCGGGAATGTGGTGGACGGAGTGGACAAGGTCCTGGGGCGTCTACCGGGAAGGTTGAGTATACTCGCCATCGGCGCCGGAGTGCTGCTGGGGACCATGATTGGCATGAGCGGCGGCAGCATCGCGGTGCTCGGTAAAAGCCTTGCGCCGGACATGAGAGCGCGTGGCTATAAAAAAGAAATGGCGCTGGGCCCGATTGTCGCCAGCGGTACCCTGGCCGTCCTGATTCCTCCCAGTGCCCTGGCCGTCATCATCGGCGCCCTCGGTAAAGTCTCTATTGGTGATTTATTGATAGCCATCATTCCAGCGGGACTAACTCTGGCCATTATGTTTTGTGCCTACATCATCATCAGGTGCAAACTTCAACCATCCCTTGCGCCTGAATATGCGGTATCCCATGTTTCATTATCAGAGAAGGTAAAAATAATCGTCCGCCAGATACTGCCCATTGGTATCGTGATATTCGCGGCCATAGGTGTGATATTCGTGGGCATAGCCACCCCGACGGAGGCGGCTGCCCTCGGCGCCTTAGCCTGCTATCTCCTGGCGGCCGTCTACCGTAAATTTAATTGGCGTGTGTTAAAGGAATCGGCCAAGAGCACCGTCCATATAAGCGTCATGGTCTTGATGATTATGACAGCGTCACTGAGCTTCTCCAGAATCCTGGTTTCCAGCGGGGCCATCGCCGGGCTTGTCAACCTGTCTACAACGCTTGATGTGCCCAGTATCGTCATCGTTATAGCCACGCAAATCGTGGTGATATTCCTGGGCTGCTTCATGGACCCGGCCAGTATCGTTATGATATCTGTGCCTATCTTTTTCCCTATCGTTCAGGCTCTGGGCTTTGACATGTTGTGGTACTCCATATTACTGCTTATAAATATTCAGCTGGGACTTATCACGCCGCCTTTCGGGCTGGACGTCTATACGATGAGAGCTTTGTCCCCGCCGGATGTAAGCCTGGGGGACGTCTTTCGCGGCTCCACGCCTTTCCTGATTATTGGCTTTCTGCTTATGGTCATAATCTTTGTATATCCTCCATTAGTTACATGGCTGCCAAGTGTGGCGGGCTGACATATCGTCAAAATTAAAGGAATTACAGTATATCAGTATATTCGCCCGCTACCATCAGGAAATGGAAGATGGGCCTGTCGATTCTTATGAACTTAATCGGGCAGTGTTTCATCCCCCCGGGGACAAAAATGAGGCAGCTCCTGGTGAGCAGGTATTTCTCATCCTCAAGCCAGAACTCAATCTCTCCGCCCAGGTTGAGGACATCTTTCGTATCTGTCCCGAAGAAACCAATTGTCTCGTCATGCTCGTGCACATGCTGTGGGAATCCGCCTTTGGGGTCGGCGGCTCCCGGCCAGAGCCAGACAGCTTCTACGTAGGGGCTTCCTTTAATGACCCCGTTACCCAGCCACATCATGAAATGTGACCGCTTGGTAGGTTCCCCGGGTTTGCCCCGCCACTCGGGGAGGTCCAGGCCGGGCGCGAAGCTGGTAACGATGTGTTTTTCGTATTTTCTACCTGCCATTAACTCTTATCCTCCTGTCTTTTGGGGGCTTGATTAGTAGCTCTATTTCGCGGGTTACTGCTAACCGGTTATTCCACTTTAAATTGGAGGGGGCGGGCCAAAACTCCGGGCCGGTGGTTTGGTGACCCCTACATTGGGCTCCCAGGAAGCCATCTTCAGCTTAGCGATTCTGTCGCCACGAAGGAAATAGAGGCAGAACATCTTGACGGTTATAAAGTCGCCTGGCTTGAGATGGCCAAACGGGTAAACAGGCCTGTCTTTGGAGGCATGGAAGTCCATATCGATTTCCGCAAAGATATTGTTTTCATTTTGTATCAGGGTCTGAATGCGTATAATTTCACGAACACCGTCATGGGCCCTATTCAGGAACTTGAGAAAGCCCTCCTTGCCCGACGCCAGTACCCCTGTTTTGTCCCCACGTAGCGACATCACCACCAGGTCATCCGTCCAGAACCGGTCCAGCATCGCCTTGTCGTCGCCTGAATTAAACGTCTCAATATAATTGTAGTAGTCAAACATTATACCCTCCGTAATTCGCGGCAATGCTCACGGCTCTATCAAGTCCGCTCGTTAACGAGTTCGGTTAAATCTTTAATACGTTGCTTATCTTTGCCGGGCATTACCTTCTGGAGGTTGTCCTTGCAGTAGGCACAGGCCGTTATTAGCAGATCGGCCCCCGTATCCTCAAACTCCTTTATCCTTTCCCGGGCTGTGTCTTCAGATAGATTGGGGACGTAATTACCCAGCGCCCTGGCGCCGCAGCAGAAGGAGTCCTGCCGGTTTCTTACCATCTCCACCAGCTGAACGCCTTCTAAGGACGCTAAAACCTCTCTAGGGGCGTCATAGATGCCCAACCCCCTCCCCAGGTAGCAGGGGTCATGATAGCTGACCTTTACTTTGCCCGTATTTTTACTCTTCAGCCTGCCATCCTTGAAAGCATCGGCTAGGAGCTGGCTGAAGTGTTGGTTATTGACCGCGCTATAATCGGGGAGGATTTCCGGGTATCTGTTTACAATAAATTCCTGACAGTGAGGATTGATGAAGACAAACTTCTTGTCTTTCAGGGGCTTCATCTTATCCCAGTTGGCTTTGGCCAGCGGCTCCAACTGCTCCCAGAAGCCGAAGTCATAAAGAGTTGAGCCACAGCATCCTTTTTCCGCAAACTGGGAAACCGGGCTTCCAATCTTTTCCAGCAACCTGACGGCAGCTTCGGAGATATCCTCCTGAGACCTGGCGTGTGAACATTCGGCGAAGATAACTGTATCTGCCTTATCGCTTTTTATCTTCTCAGGCAGCTTGAGTTCACTCACCTGCCCGTAGTCTCCCGTTTTCTTAACCTCGTCATATATCTTCTTAGCGGCACCATCGGGGACAAAGCCTCTCTTGACGGCTTCGCTTCTCAGGAGGCGAATGATGTCCAGGATGCCAACATAGGGTGTATGGCAACGTATCAGATTGCAATTACTGTCGCAGACCATACAGCCAGCACAGCTGAAAGCGAAGTCGGCTGTAGATTGGTCAAAGTCTATTCTATTTTCAAGCAGAGCCAGGACGAGGAAAAGGTAGCCTCCACCGCTGAAGGTAAAGGAGGGTTCGCGCCGATATATAGGGCACAGGACGTGGTTCTCAGGCCAGGACCCGTAAGTACACCGGGCATCCCTGAGACAGCGGGATGCTGCAGCTTGGACGTCTTCCAGAGTAGTGGCTAATTTCATAGTTCTCCCTCCTCGAACAGTCCTGAGTCTCTGTTAAGAATGTTATTGGGGTCGAGTGATTTCTTAATACTACGGAGTACTTCCATATAGGTTCCGGCTCGCTCCGAGCCAATCGGCCGTATGGGGACGGCGCGGTACTTTTTCAGCGCCACATCGTACATCTCGTCGAACTTCTTGCTTATTTTCTTCCTCAGTTCGATGTCGGTTGGGTCGGGGAAGCCAGAGATGCGTAAAAGTATGGAACGGCCGAAGTCAAAGGGATGGGAGTAGTAGTTAACCGGATTGATTGCCTTTCCGAAATTCGCAAATTCACTCACGGCGAATTTCTCTATCTCCTTCATATCTTTAGGCTCGGCGAACACATACCAGCCGGCGAACCTTCCTTTACTCCAGTGTACGGATTCACGGTAATGGAAGTCGCCGTACTGTTGCCTGAAGCCAGCCAGGGTTGCGGGAAAGCGTTCTTCAGCCTCTTCGTCGGAGATGACCCTGCCGTGGTATTTTTGGGCTACCTTGGCGCATATTTTCTCGTATACGTCTACTTGCTCGTTATAGCCGGACAGTAAGGAAGAAACTATATTGTAGGGCGTCCCTTCCGGCGGTTTCCTGAAGTCAGACTCCAGTATCTGGGGCATTACGGCTTCCATGTCGGCAGGGGCAAGAGGCCAGGTCAGATACATGTGCCAGTTCCAGATGAAGGTGTGCTCGGGGATATTGTTGTTAACAAGGTCTTTGACATAATCGAGGGCGTCCGAGTAGTTATCGAATCCAGCCAGATGAACCCGGTAAGCCTCATTTACGGGGTGGATTCTGATGGCCGCCTTGGTGACGACGCCCATGGCACCATAGGCGCAGGTATACAGGCCGGCCAGGTCAGGGTAAGGGCCGTATCTCAGGTGGCTTCCGACGCCTTCGAAGTGGGAAGAACCCGTGCTGAAAACAGTCCCGTTGGGGAGGACGACTTCAAGGTCAAGGATTACATTAAGGTACCTGGTGGTAAAACTTTGCGAACCTCTCCCCAGGGCCTGACCAAGGACGGTGCCGGGACCCGGCATCGTGCCGACCGAACACTTAAACCCTGTTCCTCTCAGTGCCGAGGTGAGCTTGTCGAAGCTAACGCCGGGCTCGATAACCGCATATCCGGAGTCGGTATTTATCTCGAGTACCCTGTCTCTGCGTCGCTGGTCTAAAATGATACCACCCTCTGTTGTCCCGAGCATTATCGGGGCGGTACCCACGGAAGTAACGGGGAATTTGTACTTGTTGGCAATCTTCAGGGTCTCAACTATGTCCTCTCTGGTCTCCGGGAAAACCACCAAGCCGGGCTTGCGGAAAGGCCACATGGTATCGAAGCCGTGGCGTACCCTGCCATAAGTTACCAGCGTTATCTCATCGTCCCTTACTTTTTCGGCCCCGATTGCCTCCTTAAGCTCTTGGCAGACGGTCCCCCTTTCACTACTGATTGTTTTTAATGTCATCCCCGATTTCCCTCCTTTGATACGAATTACTGCATATTATGAAAGGCCGTTATCTTGATAAATAGGTGACGGCATTTTCTGCGGCGATACGGCCCGAGTTAAGGGCAAAGCCGACCAGATGGCCGGTAAGGTGGTAGTTATAGCTTTCCGATTCCCAGCAACCGGTAGTGGAGCCGGCGGCAAAAAGTCCCGGAATCGGATTGTCCTCGGTGTCCAGTGCCTCCATATGTTCGTTTATCTTGATGCCGCCGAGTGCATCGCAGATGGAAACGTGCCCTTTTATGGCGTAATAAGGCGGGGTACGCAGCGCGCGAAGGTGTTTGCGATCCTTGACGAAGAGGGAATCGTGACCGCAATCGCAGGCGACGTTATACTCGTCGATGGTCTCCTTGAGCACCGCGGGGTCCGCCCCTATCCATGCGGCGATATCATCCAGAGAGCTGGCTATCTTGAGATTTTCCTCGGTGGCTTCTTTCTTTTTAACCTCCCTCTCCAGCCCGGGTAGCGGAATGCCCGGCGAGGCGAACCCGTGAAGTGTGTGAATGCCGAAGATACCACTCCTGAGCAAGCCCTGCTCTTCCATCATGCGCAGCGTATCACTGTCAAATAGGGAGATGCCGACGCCGTCTGGCTGGAGGGCAAATACGTTCCCGAAAGCGAAGAAGGCCTGGGAGTAAAATTCGTCAACGAATCGCTGGCCTTTCTTGTTCACCCAGATGGTATAGGGCTCCCAGGCAAGTTCGGAAATCCTCACCCGCACTTCTTCGCCGTCATGCCCTTTAGCATCAACCGTCATAAACGGCGACTCCTTGCGCGACAAAAACGGTCCGTGCAGGTTCAGCGCGCCCAGCCCGTCCACGGCAGCCCCGACATCCATGCCCATGGTAATGCCGTCGCCGGTGTTGCCGGATGGACCGTCATAAGAAAAGTTGTCATGGTAGTAAGGGCAGTATTTTCTCAGCATTTCCTTGTTGTTGCCGTATCCACCTGTGGCAATGATAACGCTGCTGGCAGAAACAGTCAATTCCCCATCCTTCGTATCCGCTACGACTCCGGTTACTTTGCCGTCTTTTCCACGCAGGATTTTCTGGCAGCGTGCGCGTGTTATTATTTTCACCCCGAGGCTCTCACAGCCCTTCCGTAGGAGCTTCATCAACTCGGCACCCTGACCTCTAACGATGTAGTGCCTGACCCAGGGTACCTGCCCGGGGAAAAATTGCGCCAGCGCAAATTCCAATCCTTTTTCTTCCAGCCAGTGGATGGTGTCCCCGGACTTATCGATAAAAGCGCGAACAAGCCTGGGGTTAATTCTTGTCCAGTGAGCCCATTCCATGGCTGTCTTAAAAAGGTCATCCCGGCGGGCGTCGACCCCCATTCGTTTTTGCACAGGGCTTTCGGCTGCAAAGATGTCGTGGGCCATGGCGGTACTGCCGCCCGGGGAGCCGGCCTTCTCCAGCACGATGATATTTTTACACCCCTTTTCTGCAGCCGCCAACGCCGCCGCCATACCAGCGCCGCCGCCACCGATAATCACCAGTTCAGCTTTAGGATTTTCAGTTTTTGTTGTCATCCCAGTTTCCTTCTTCTATTAAAAAATAACCGCAATTTTTATTGTGTCAGCAGTATTACCTTAACTTATATCATAAATCATTTATGGTGCGAAACACTATTTCATGTAAGGTAGCGTTGAAAGGTAAATTTTTCTGGTCAAGGTACAAAAATATTATATTGCCAAAACCCCCTTGTCAAATAGCGGAGGCCTTTCCCCTGGCCTGCCCCCAATAATGATACCATCGGAAAAACCTTGATGCTCTTTACGCGGGCTGCTCCTTTAGTTAATTAGTATATCGATGCTTATTTCTACAGGAAAGCGCGTGTGTCCTTTACCAATCTATTCCAAAAAAAGGAACCTTTTATGGTAGTTAATAAAAAGATGTTTTTTTGACATAGGCTAAGATAGTATCTTGTCTCCGTCTAGATGATTTTTCCACCTGCTAGTCCTATACTGTGGTTCAACATACATATTCTCTGCTTAACTGAACTACTTGAGTTGAATAGTATTAGTCATGAAATTCAAAAAAAGAACATATAGAAGCCCGAAGGACCTATTTGCGGACCTGTGCTTCCCAATCAGAAATAGAAAACAACTGAGGGAAGTTAAAAACAAGGGGTTGCTATCACCAGCTTTTCAGGAAAGGCTTATGCTGGCTGTAACCTCAGTCGAGGGTTGCCGTTATTGTTCCTACCTTCATTCAAAACTGGCATTGAAAGGTGGTATTAGCCACGAGGAAATTGGAAAGCTCCTATCAGGAGATGTTGAGGGTTGTCCCGAAGAGGAAGCCTTAGCCGTCCTCTATGCACAGCACTGGGCTGAATCTAACACTCGTCCTGACCCCGAAGCGGTCCAGAAGTTGCAAGAGATATATGGTTACGAAAAGTCGGAAGCCATCCATCTAATGCTTCGAATGATTCGTCTTGGCAATTTACTGGGTAACACCTGGGACTACTTATTATACCGAGTATCGTTCGGGAAATGGCGACGATAGACACAAATTGGCTTAAAGTTAATTCATTGTAACTAATCTTCCGCCGTTATATAACGGCTAGATTCTGATGCGCCATTGGGGTCAAACGTTTTCTTAATTTTCCGTGCCCACAAGTGGTAATTACTGGTACGCGGTCCAAACAGGTCGTGAGCTCTGTCACCCATTACCGTCTGAGGACATCCAAGGGACTTTTCCAGAGAAATTCGCCATGATTCCTGCATAAATTCGAACAAACTCTGCCTTAAAGCCGGGTTGGTAGGATCGAGCAGGAAGAGCTCGTCCATATGCCCCATATGGCCATGCTCATACACCGTGCCCCAGGCGTTATCGGCACCATCATCCATGAGCAACCCTTTTTCTATATACTTCTTCTTGAGCTTGGCTCCTTCTTCAGCTTCATTTACGGCGAATTCCCAGCTGTCACCGGCTCCAAAACTTGGCTGCTGCTCCACCGTGAGACGAAACGTCTCTCTTGAACCAGGGGTAGACCTAACAATGTGCCATATCAGCTTCTTTCGAGTAGTTGGCTCTTCTACTAGCGGCAAAAACTCACCACCCGTTTCCGAAGTGATTCGCCTTAATACCCTCTCCTTGTAGTCAAATTCACGTTGAGAATCAGCACCTATGATAACAAGGATACTTATTCCTTTAGCCAGCGTCTGAGGGCGTATCTCTGAGAATAGCTGAACACCTTCCCTGCCATTTTCGGCCAGGTTCTGCGCTAAAAACCACGGTGAGGTTTTGTCACATACAAGTGCTATTTCACTTTCACCTATCTTGTATCCTGCCTCGGCGAGCTTGTCCCATGAAGGGAGAGTGATATAATGAGCCGTAAATGTTTCCGGAAGCTTTGGTATGTAACCCGGTGACGCTCCCTCAACTTGCGTAACCGCTGGCCCTGGCCAGTGATAAACTTTGGTGGCCGCCTTGGTAAAGACACCCAGACCACCCTGCGGCGTCTTATAGCCTCTCATTATGCCTCTTAAGGATGGGCCGGGTCCATCACCGCAAAACCATCCGGCACCTGACCCCAGTGAGCCTAACCTCAGTATCTCTCCCGTAGGCAGAACCCACTCCACACCCAGAACGTTTCGAGCATTAGAACTAGTGCTTACCGATGTTTTCCCGCAACCCATCAGAGCGGTAAGAGGCAGAGCTGAAGTATTAGAGCCAGCGCTTATGATGTTACAGTTCAAACCCCTCTTCATTAGCTCAGCTTGAAGTTGGGCACAAATAACATAAGGTTCCACCACAGCGTACATCGCCTTCTCGTTAATCTCCAGAATCTTGTTCATCCTTCTGAGGTCTAGTTGAATGGCGCCTTCGCTTTCGGGTGCACTCATGGGGCCCCAGCCCGTGCTTAGTGCCTTAAATTTTATCTTGTGTTTGTTGCATGTCTTGACAATAGCCTGAACATCCTCGGTGCTCCCGGGTAAAAGTATGGCTTCATACCTGAGCGCAAATGGGTTCCCTGTAAAAGCCTTCATTCCAAAGTGCAATGCGTATGCATCCAGTGTTGCGGGCTCTTCCGAGATATTGTCCGTGCCGACAATATCTTCCAGTTCTCGGTAAACGTCCCGTTTTAACGCCATATCAAACCTCCTCTTCAGATTGCCTGCTCTAAAATCTCCACAATATCGTATATTCGGAGCCCATCACCATTTTCCTTAACAGCATCACTGAGGTTCCTTTTACACCAGGGGCACGCCGTGACTATTGCCTCAGCTTCGGTAGTTCTGGCCTCCCTGACTCTTTCTAATGCCGTCCAGATGGCGAAGTCCGGGAAAGCGTCTATGACACCACCACCAGCGCCACAGCACCAGGCACGCTCCTTTATTCTCACCATCTCGACAAGTCTTATGCCGGGAATGCTTTTTAGTATATTCCTGGGAGGCTCGTAGATACCGTGCGTCCCCCGCCTGAATTCCTTAGGTGGTTCATGCAAAATAAATTGTCCGGAGCCTTTCGTTCTCACACCCTCCCACGGTACCCAGGGCTCTCCCATCCTTCCTAGATGGCAGGGGTCATGATAGGTAACCGTCATCGGCACTTGTTTGGTAAGCTTAAGCTTGCCCTCTTTTATCAACCGGTCTAAAAACTCCGTAATATGTAACACTTCCACGTCCAGCTTTTTACCAATCTTGTGGTAGAGAACCTTGAAGGCATGGTAGCAATCAGCGCAAGGAGTCACCAGGATTTTGACCCCCGCTGTCTTCAGCATTTCCATGTTATGCTCCGCGTACTTGGTTAGCTCCCCCTGGTATCCTATCTCGTAAGCGCGCCCGCCACAGCAGGTCTCGTCTTTCCCCATGATGCCAACGTCGACGCCCGCCTTTAAGAGGAGACTTACGGCACTTCTAGCTGCCGGCCATAATTCCTTATCAAAACAATACCTGCATCCAGCATGAAAATAGACTTCTGCTTTCTCCGTGGTGAGGTCTTTTACGTCCAGGCCTTCAGCCCAGTCCCCCCGCTCAGACTTGGAACCGCACATCATGTTATCCTCTTTCCTCAGGCCGTCGATGACAATCATATGGGCCGGTAAAAGCTGACCGTCCCCGACACACTTTATCCTGAACTGATAGAGTGCTTCCAATGGTTCCATGTCCCTGTTGTATTTGCAGGAAACATCGCAGCCTCCGCATATCTGACACTGATAAATCATTTCTACCAGCTTGTCCGTATAGTTGATTCTGCCATCTAACATGGCCAGTGCCATATTCAGCTTGCCACCGGCTGAGTAGCTATGGAAATTATATTTTGATACGCTCGGACAAACTGCGGCAAAGTCGTAGCCGCTTATTACTTCCATCGGGATGAATTTGCACATTGAACATCGGCTACACCCCTCTAAGTCGTCTCGACAATCTTCCAGCGCCAATTTATCCCCTCTCTAGCTCTCGCTCTAAAAGCACAGTTTTCCCGGGTTCATAACATTATTCGGGTCCACAATCCCTTTGATTTTCCTTAAGGCAGCAGTGGTCTCTGCATCTCTCCCATAGACCATATCCACCCATGTACCGTAAGGACGCGAGAAAAAGGCCCCGTTATCCATTAGAGATTGTATGGCTTGGTAGGACAGGTCCTTGAGCTTACCTATTTCTACCGGATTTGCCGGATTAAAAAATAGATTGAATTCACAATGGTAGCTGGTACCCTGCACTATTGGCTGCAGGTAGATACCCATATCAGCTACCGGATAGCCATTTTCTTCCGCAGCTTTGTTCATAACTTTGACGAGCTCCGGAATCCTGTCATAGGTAGCCAGGCAGAAAATGTCATAACATGAGCCTTTAGCTCGAGTCTTCCAGTAAGGTTCCTCTGAGGGCTTTTGAATTATCTTGAGAAATTCTTGCGCCGGGACTCCGTTAAGTTCTCTGAATGGTTCTACTCCCGCCCGTTCGGCTATATCCATCATTTGTTCTATTTGATAACTCACCTTCTCTTCCGGGTAATACTCATAGCCGCTGATGCAGAAGAAAAGGACCCAGGGAGGCAAACTGTTACGCAGTCTCTCATATTCATCCGGCCATTGCCTGGTCAGAATATGAGCTAGGCTAGTATTGTTCAGGACCAAGCACTCATCGGCTAATCTCAGCCTCACCAGCCAGTGGATAAGTTCAAAAAGACCAGGGAGGCTCGGCGAGCCCACCATAAAAGGTTCTTCAAGGTTGGGTATAAGCTCACAACGTATCGTCGCCCAGGTAACAATACCCATCGTCCCTTGTGAGCCTTGAATTACCCGACACCAATCGGCCAGAGGCCCAGCCGGAGACTTTTGCGCACCTCCTGATTTCCATTGTTCTTCCGTTGTGCCTGGTCCGGCGGCCGCTCCCGTTCGGTACAGGTCACCGCTACCAAAAATGACCTCCGTGCAGGCCAGAGGGTCGATTATGTCCCAGTGATATTTGGGCATTATCACAGGCTCTCGTTCCAGCACACTCCCAACGACTGCCTTCCGGCGGCGTGGTAGCAAAGGCATGTTAGGCCTTAACCCCTCTTTTTTCAGCCCGGAACACAATTCGCTGAAGTTTACTCCGGGTTCAATCATGGCTACCCTGTTCTTCCGGTCAACTCTCAGTATCTTCTTCATGTAACTTAAGTCCGTGATAACGGCCCCATCCACACTGGGAACAGAATCACCCCGGAAGTGGGGGGTTCCTGAACTCACCGGTACAAGGGGAGTGTGGGTCTCGTTGGCCCATTTCACTAGCTGCTGGATTTCATCGGTATTATGGGGCTTAACAATAAAAGCAGGCTTGGTTGGGCAAACAAAGCTCTCGTCACTGGATAATTCTTCAAGGCTACGTGTGTCAACTGTTACCTGCTGGCTACCAACAATCTCCGTCAGTTCCTCTTTTTTACCCATATTCTAATGCCTTCTCTATTCTTGGAAGAGCAATTTGGTTATTCTTGTGATGACTGTCTTACTCTACGGGGGCAGGTCATTACTTGCTTTCGGACATAATGTTACATTATATCTTTACGTACCGTCAATAATCCCTTCATTCAGGTCTACCTGTCTCATTTGCCAAGGCCTATATACCCCAAGGTTAGAGGAATAAAAGCGTCTACGCATGTATCTTGACAAAAGGATTTTGAGTACCTTATAGTAACTTTCAAAAGCACGTCGAGATTCATTAACCCTGTGTTAACTCTGACGGCATCGTAAACAAAAAGAACGGAGGGAGGCTGCAATGTATTTAAGGAAACTATTAAGCCTGGAAGACGCTCGAACTGCCGGTGAGACAGCCCTGGCGAAAGCTATGGAGAACCCGGACTGGCCGGTAGCGATTGCTATCGTTGATGCAACAAGTGAGCTTGTCTATTTTGTGAAGATGGACAACTCGTCGCCGCTATATGCCAAAATGGCGATAAATAAAGCCTATACTGTGGTACACTTCGAGATGGATAATATCATGCAATTTTTTAAACCACAGGGACTGGATATCAGTGCTTTCCCGGACCCGAAATTCACACCAATGGGCGGAACAATCATAAGGACATCTGATGGTACTGTGCTCGGTGGCATAGGTGCATCCGGCCGCAGACCAGACATACATAATGTCTCAGACCGGGATATTGAAATGGCCGGGGTTAACGCTATTCCTCTTCCGTAACTATTGCCAGGAAGCTAAACTGCTCCTGTATGCGGCCTGCTGGACTTAATTTGGTCGCCTAAGCTATTGCGTCCGTAGGCTCAAGTACCGGAATCACAAACTCCAGCCCCAATCGTTGCAGTTCTCCTCTCGGCAGAAGGCCTCTTTCGGTGAGTTTCAACACCTGCACGTAATAGTTTCTCTTGGCTTCCTCCCATTCCTCACTTGTCCATACGGAGGTTGTGCCGTATTTATTGGTTACGAGTTCATCAAAAGCCCGCTGTGGTAAAAATGAATGCTTATCCGGGTGAAAGCCCTCCCGCATGCTGAGGCACTGGCTGAAATAGTCGATTCTCTGTGTAATGTCATTTATCTGCTCGATGCTCAGCTCCCAGCCGGCTGCGGCATTAATAAAGGTACGGGCGACTTCCTGGGGGGGGCCCCAGATTTCGAAAAAGGGGAATGAAGCGAACATGCACATGGTGGCTGAATCAAATAAGCCGCTGCCTCCACCGTGGCCGGTGCCGTTAGAAAGTCCGAGGCCATGCTCCTTGCTTCTTGGTTCATACCTGGCTACAGACTGGTTGGCGCTGGAACACCAGGCATACCATCTGGACTCCGGCCCGAAGACATCGATGGCGTGCCACCATCCTTCGGCAAGCGCCGCCGGGGCATGGTCCTCTTTATAAATGATTTTCTTTAAAAGCTCCATCGTGGCATCACGGTCGCCCCATTTTAGGTCGATTCCGCCGAGGTCTGCCCTGGTGATGATACCATGCTCGTATAGGTCCATCGCCCAGGCCATAAGTCCGTGCACATTTTCGGCATCCACGCCCAACTCCTCGACCAGTGAATTTATCTCTTCGACTTCATCGAAACCCATCATGGCGTTACCGCAGAGGCCACAGGTATTGCCGTGTCTTAGCTCGCCGCTGAAGGCACCACGTGGGGTATTCTTGAAGAACGGTTGAAAGCAGGGAGTAGCGCACCCCGGACAGCCATGTGTCCAGACGCGGTAGCTCAGCTCGTGAATATAGCCATCACTTTTATCAGCAACGGGGTCCCATGAAGAATGGCCGTTCTTAAATGAGTCCCCTCCGTAGTTGAGCAGAGCTCTCATGCCATCATTAGCGCCGTACCGGCCCCATTCTGACACCTTCTGAACCATGGTCGCCGGATGCATGGCATATGTTTTCTTTAGCTGCCACACCTTGTTATGGTCGGCATAAGGCAGTGTCCTGGTCCCCTTAATCACTACAGCCTTGAGGTTCTTGGAGCCAAACACGGCCCCGATACCGCCGTTAGAGGCACTGTGCACATTCTCCGAAGTGGCATTGGCAAACCTGACCAGGTTCTCGCCTCCCGGCCCTATGCACAGAGTGCCGAACTCCTGCCCAGTTTCCCGGTACAGCCGCTCCCGGAGGGTATTCTCTGTCTTAACCAGATACTGCCCCCACAGGTCGGAAGCATCCCTGATTTCCACCCTGTCGTTATAGACGAAGAGATATACCGGTTTGCCGGCCTGGCCGCGGATTAAGATACCGGCATTGTAGTTAGTCCTCATAATTTCATCACCAATACAGCCGGAGATACTGGCCTCTCCGGCCCAGCCTGTCAGGGGGGATAGGAAGGAGCAGCTTACTTTGGTACCTACCAGTCCGGTGATTGGACCTACTCCGATGTGGAGTATGTTTTCAGGGCCCAGAGGGTCTGTCCCCTGAGGTACAAGGTCCCAGATTAGCTTATTGCCGAGGCCACAGCCGCCGAGGTATGTCTTCACGTCTTCGGTCACGTCGAGCACCCGGCTTCTCTCCTTCGTTAAGTCCACTTCCAGCAGGTTAAATTTTATTTCAGCCATTTTTGCTATCTCCTTCTATTACAGATTTACGGACGCCAGACAGGATACGCAATACTCTCCCGGGTCAAAGGATACAGTCTTCGGGCAACCATGTCGGCCTTTTCATCGGAGCTTTTTCTGGAGCTATCCCTGAGGGGCCGGATTCGCTCTACACGGTTGTGGTAATAGAGGGCGGTTGTGGGACATATCCTGACGCACTGGGGATTTCTCTCGCCGGTGTTCTCCGTGTCACACAGGTCACAGACAAAGGGTTTATCGGATGCCTCCGGATTAAACCGGATGGCCTCGGTACCGCAGGCATCCTGGCATAATAAGCATCCGGTACACCTGCCCTCATCAACCACCATATGCAGTGTCTTTTCATCGAAATAGATTGCCGGCGGCGATACCGGGCAGGCTTTCTCACACGGTCTTTCCTCCTCCTGGCACTGACTACACGTCACGATAATGGCCTTTGGCAGAGGCAAAAGGAAATTACGCACATAGATCCTGGCAAAGTCCTTATTGATAACACCGAAATGCCGCATGGAACAGGCCTCGGCGCAGAGTCCGCAGCCGATGCATTTCATGACATCGGCATCGATGAAGCCTACTCCCTTTGGCGGTGGGTAAATCTCTCTTCCCCAGACTGGCACCGATGGATGAGCTGTTTCGATATGAGTCTTCAGAATATTACGGGTGTTCAACTCCTGGTCACAGTAGGGACAGGCATATTTGATTATCTCTTTTGTCACTTCGCTACCTCCAGTTTTACTGTATTGTTTACATGGCAGTAATTTATTATTCAGTATCAACTAATAGCGTTAGGTTCGGCTTTTCTAACTGCTAGGAGTACCCGGCCACAAGCTCAATCATCCGGTTGAAAAATTTCCTGCCCGGCAGGCCTCTAGCCTCAACATCACTCACGGCTGAATCCAGGTTTGGTTGTATCAACCGGCGCCATCGTTTGAGTTCCTCTGGAGTAATTTTAATCAATTCACCATTTTGCTCTATGTACTCCAGCGCTTTACGTAAGTGAGCATCGGCATCCAGACCACTCTGGACGGCAAACCAGCAATCAGAACCGGCAGGACCGATTCTCTCTATTATCTCTTGAATGTCAGATGGTAGTCTATTCCAGGAATCCCATTTCATATACGTGCGCATAGGGTGCATGGTTATTGACCGGTTTCCCGCTACCGTACAATAGGGCGCCGCCCCCTCTGCCAATTTAAACATATTTGCCGGGAGTATGCCCAGGACCGTTGCATCCAGCTTCCCCGTTTCTAAGAGGTGGCTGATTTCAAGATAGCCCACATGCAATGGCCTGGCTCCAAGAGCTTCGATAACCCCATCTATCATTGGTAAAGACCTTGTCCTGGCGCCTTTAAAGTCTTCTAAAGCACGTATCGGACCCCAGGCTTTATTTGAAAAGATAGCCATCAATGCGCCGATTCCCAGACCCACTACCTTTACATCACTCAGTTCGTCCCGCAGTTCTGGAAATTCCTCATAAAGCTGACCGACGACCCTGCTACCAACGGTTGAACTGGGGAAAATAAAGGGAATCTGGATGAGATTGAGTAGATGGTAACGGCTACCTACAGCCGGGACATCACGGACTACATCAGCAGCTTTAATCGACCCCGGGTCCTCGCCGATACTTTTCGTGAAACGGACTCTGCCGCCGGTGCGTGTTTCTACCTCGTTCATCCACATGTCCGTAATCTCTACACCGTGCTCATGAATATTATGAAATATGAGTTCTACTGGTTTTTGCTGTGATTCTTTCCTGGCATCGGAATTCATAAATTGACTCTCCTGAGATCGTTTAATAATATCATTCTCGGGCTTGAACCTAGAATGCGGGCAACCACTGCTCCCTTTGATTCCAGCTCCCGCTGGAATAACACCAAGCCATTGCTAAACGTCCTCCTCTCTTTATACTTGCGGTGAATAAGTACTTTAGTGTATTATACACCCCGTTAAGATAGTGAAATGAAATAGTCTATATTTTCCCTGTTCCAACACTCTAGCCGCCAATCTTGGTTATGTGAGGACGGTATATAACTCGAACCGACATACCCTTTATTGCAGTTATAGTCGGGGCGCTTGAAGCAGCTGAGATTTATTTAGTAATCAAGACGAATGTTATCTCTACAAATTATAACATCAAGAAAAACATTATTAACAAATAAAAAAATAATAAAGGAGTGAAGATGTTTAAAGTGAAGGCAACCGTAGTTGGTTTCGACAAGGATGAAGAAAGGCATCCGTGCCACTTCCGCTATAAAATCGGCGATGAAATCATATATGATGGCGAAAAATACATTGGAAGGATATGTCCGTCTATCCTCAGTCCACTTGCCGAAATGGTCAGTACCCTTCATCAATCCGGCGGTCGGCATCGAGAAGGCGAAATGCCTGCTTCTTATTTACCCTTCTTTCACTCTCCCTTCAGCGTGTACGACCCGGAATATAAAAAATATGATGGCATCGGATTCAGGCCGACACCGGAAAGACCGGAACAAAATTATAAGTTCATACCTGATGTAACGGTTTTCGACGAACTGCCGGGAGGCGCGAAACTGCTCGGCGGTCCAGGTACCGGTAAGAGGGAAGTATTAACACTGGTCTGCGGTGACCGGCATACTTTAATGCGGATGGAGCTTCAGGCAATCGACCTGGCTGATAAAGGTGACAGTCTCCCGTATTTCCGAAGGATGATGGCGATACTGGACAAGGTCCAGAAGGAACCAGGAGTGGCCATTGACCAGATACTGCATTTATTTGATGATGATGAAAGGGACAACATATACCCGTCATTGGGTCAGAACATGATATGGACCCTGACCGGTGAACTTGATGTTTTGGACTATATCGACGTTAAAGATGGTAAGGTCATGATAACTGATAAGGGTAAGAAAAAGCTGGGAGAATTTAAGGAGAGTTTAACGCCGGAAGAGAAAGAAGCACTGAGGATGTAGACCGGGGCTTGCATTTATATAGCATCGCGGCTATTCCAACAATGGAGCTAGCCAGCATCCAGGGTCAGCAGCCATCATATCTCCAGTTTCCTCGTAGGCTCTACCTCTGCACCCGGAACATTTAACCGCGTAAGAACAATCCCCGCATTTACCCTTGAGCAATTCTCTCTGTCGCAGTTCGGCTAACACTGGTGAGTTATCCCAAATAGACATTATACTTTGCTCCCTGATATTGCCTAGGTTGACTTGAAGCAGCATACACGGATTCACTTCACCATTGGATAAGACCATTATATAGCCCATGGGCATTCCTGCCGCACAGCCTCTATCATAATAGGGTACTCTCCTTAACAAATCCTTCGGAAAATGCTTGGGCTGAATCTGCTTTTGCTGCAAAAGCAGAGGATAAATTGGACAGCCAGGAACCCTAATCAGAATAGGGCAGTCTTCCTGCGCCTCTGCAAGCCATTCCATAGCCTGTTTCCTCTCGTCAAGGCTCAGGACCTGACCTCTGCATTCTTCCTTGGCTCTGCCAGCCGCTACCAAATCAAAGAACTCAGCAGCATTGGCACCTAAATCCAGTGCCAGACGCAACATATCCTCCAGCTGTGGTAGGCTCTCCTTCCTTATAACCATATTTAACTGGAAAGGCAGTCCAACATTTCTGCACGCCTCTATGCCTTTTAGAGTTTGCTCAAAGGCACCGTTTACGCCCCTGAAAGAATCGTGAGTTCGAGCATCAGCTCCATCAATCGATATAGCAACCGCCATGACTCCCGCATTCAGTAACTCTCCCGCTGATGCTTCGCTAATAAGAGTGGCATTGCTACCGATGGTAGTCCTTATCCCTTTTGAGGAAGCATATTTCAGGACATCCAGCAAGTCATCACGACATAATGGCTCCCCACCATCAATAATCAGAAGGCCTATTCCCCACCTTGATAGCTCATCCATGAGCTTAAATGCTTCTTTAGTTGACAGTTCATCTGGCGCTGCCTGGTCAACCGAATCACTGTAGCAATGTTTACATTTCAGATTACACTTCCTGGTGATGCTGTAAGAAACCATGAATGGCGGTTGTATCTGCATAAAGGAACTCCTCCATTCCAACTACTGACCTATATGGTCAGACTTATCGCTGCTTATATCTTACCTTAGCTAATTCAGGAAAGGCAAGGTATCCAATAAACAATTATCTCAATGTTGACAGGGAACATCTTTTTGTATTATCATTGCGACTAGATGCAATAACGATGAGTTGCGTTGCCATATTAAGAGAAAAATGGTTAAAGCTTACTCCCCAGCGAAGGTTGATTGTGAATATTATACATGATACTGAGGCGCATCTCACCGCCGAGGAAATTATCTCTTACGTTCAGTCCAGAATGCCGGGCGTCCATAAGTCGAACGTCTACCGCACTAAGGACAAGTGAGGAGTCTATATATTTTTTTGCCTATACATTGCAACTAGTTGCATATGCTTCTAAGTGCGGTAAAAAAAGAAGGCGAACCTTGAACGGTATGAGTGAAGAGAAGCCCAGGCAGGACATTGAAGAGGCAATCGCCGCCGGTAACTTAGGTCACCTGCTGAGGATAAGTGGTATGTTCCTGGAAATAGACCATCACAGGGAAGAGGAAATTCAAGGTTCATACGGACAGACGCAAGCATCGTAAGATACATCAGGTCATTTCTTCACTGAGGATGGCTGTATTAAATGACATCGAAAAGGATGGATTTCTTATGACGAGATTTCGTAACTTAATGCCCAGAGTTGCCATTATTATCCTGGCTGTTTCCCTGCTTATGTTACCGGCCTGTAGCCCCGGCGAGACTCCGGATAGCTCAAAAGTCAATTCGTACGCAATAGCCGATTCTACCGGTGACTGGGGCTATCCGTCTCCTTACCTGCGTTACTCCCGCGGGCCCGGTTACACCCGCATGCAGTTCATCTTTGAGACACTAATCTGGAAAAACGCCACTGATTTTGTCCCACAACTGGCTGATAAGTGGGAATATGTCGAAGAAGAAAACGCCTATATATTCGAGCTGCGTAATGATGTCAGGTGGCATGACGGTAAAAAATTCACCGCCGGGGATGTTATTTTTACTGTTGACTATATTAAAACTCACCCGGACCCCTTCGTAACATTGATAGGTCCGAGCGGTATAAAGGAGGCCGCAGCGCTCGATGATTATACCGTGAAACTATACCTGGAGCAGTCTTACGCCCCCTTTTTAAATGACGTAGCGGGCACCATGGTTATCATTCCCAAACATATCTGGGAAGGTGTGGACGACCCGAAGAGCCTCACCGGACCGGAGGCTGTGATTGGCACGGGACCATATACTCTGGCCGACTACAGTAAGGAGCACGGCACCTATCTCTACAAAGCCTATGGTGACTACTATCTGGGCGAACCGGCGGTGAAAGAAATCAAGTTCGTGAAGATAAGCGAGGAAATGATTCCGGCAGCTCTAAAGGAAGGCTCGGTGAACGCCGGGGATATACCGCCGGAGGTCGTTGCTGAAATGGAGGTGGCGGGACTCAGTATTATTACCGCGCCGGTTGCCTGGAATGCCAAGCTGACCATAAATTACCGGAAAGAACCCCTGTCTGATAAAAGGTTCCGTCAGTCCCTCGCTCATGCAATAGACAGGGAAGCGCTGGTACAGATTACCCAGAGAGGCCACGCTATCGCCGGCAGCCCGGGGATGGTGCCGCCGACGAGCGACTGGTATAATCCGGACACGCCACAGTATCAATACAACCCGGAAAAAGCCGCGCAGCTCCTTGAAGAGATGGGTTACAGGTTGGAAGGCGAATATTTTACTAAAGACGGCCGGATATTGGAACTGGAACTGATAGCTTCCTCGACATTCAAGGATGTAGGACAGTTCGTCAAGCAACAGCTGGAGCAAATGGGTATTAAGGTAGACTTCCAGACCCTGGAAGCCAAGACCGTCGATGCCAAAGTTGAAGCCTGGGATTTCGACCTCTCCGTCTATGGTCACGGAGGGCTCTACGAACCTTCTATCCTGAAGAGGGTCATCATGGACGAGGGGTTCAACAGTGCCCGATATACCTCGAATGAAGAGCTTAACCAGCTTCTCGAAGGGCAGCTAAGCGAAATGGACCCGGAGAGGAGAAAAGACCTGGTGTACCGGGTCCAGGCGTTGTACGCCGAAGACCTGCCGGCGCTGACTCTCTACTATCCCAAGTGGTACTGGGCGCATGATGGTAAGGTGAACCTGTACTATACCAGGGACGGTATTGCCAGTGGTGTACCTATCCCCTTAAACAGAATGTCTTTTGTGAAGTAAATCGGGAGGAGAGATGGAACAAACAGACAATAGGGCTGAAAGCAGACCCGAGATGCGCCTCAGAGCTATAGGGATGGTAAGGAGTCCGTTGCAAGAGCCGAGCCTGGTAGCCGGCTCGGGCGATTTAGAGTGGCGTCCGCAAGCAGCAGGAGCAAACGAGAGCCGTAAGGTAATATCCGAGCTTGTCATTGATAGTGACCTCGCCGGTATTACCGATGGAATTGAAGACTTCTCCCACCTTCTGGTACTCTACTGGGCGCATCGTGTTGATGAGGACGTGCGTTCCATAACCAGGGCTCATCCTATGGGGAGGAAGGACTTGCCGCTGGTGGGTATTTTCGCAACCTGTAGCCCGGCGCGTCCCAATCCTGTTTGCGCCATGGTAGTGCGGTTGCTGGAACGTAAAGGAAATATCCTCAAAGTACAGGGGCTGGACGCCATTGACGGCAGCCCGCTGATAGATATTAAACCTTATAATCCCGGCTACTATGCGACTGAAGATGTAAAGGTAGCCGACTGGATGGCACAAATTTATAGGGAGATTGCTCAGGGGAAGTGTTAAACAAGCGTAATCTGATTACATATGGCATTGCCTTCCTGATTATAATAGCGCTGAATTTTCTCATGCCCAGGATGATGCCAGGAGACCCGCTCATGGCCATCTACGGCGATGAGGCACTGGTAGCCATGACCCCGGAATTCAAGGCGCAGCTGGTGGAAGGTTTTGCCCTGGATAAGCCGCTGTGGCAGCAGTTCGGCGCTTACGTATTAGCATTGTTTCAGGGTGATATGGGATATTCATACTATTATAATGCTTCGGTGTTTAACGTAATCATGGGGAGCCTGCCCTGGACACTGCTCGTGGTCGGCTCATCGCTGGTGCTGTCCACGCTTATAGGGATAGTGCTGGGTATAGAATCGGGGTGGCGGCGCGGCTCCAGAACAGACCGCACCATGCTGGCCGGCCTGATGAGCCTCAATGGTTTCCCCGACTTCTTCCTCGGGTTGGTTCTCCTTATCGTTTTTGGTATATTACTGGGAGTAGCTCCGCTATCCGGGGCGCTGACCCCTTACTCCGGCCTGTCCGGATTGACCCTCTTGCTCGATGTGCTCAGGCATATGGCGCTGCCGGTTGCCGCCCTGACCCTGGCGCATCTTGCCGGGGGCTATCTGCTCACTAGGAACACCATGATTACGGTGCTGAAAGCGCCCTTTATGCTCACCGCCAGAGCCAAGGGCCTGTCCCAAAAGGCACTTAAATACCGGCATGCCGGGAGAAACTCAATGCTACCCGTGCTTACGGTGACCGGAATATGGCTGGGCAGGGTGGTTACCGGCGCCCTTTTCGTTGAACTGGTCTTCGCTTATCCCGGCGTGGGTTATCTTACCTACCAGGCGCTGCTCACCCGTGATTATCCCCTGATACAGGGCGTGTTCTTGATAGTAACCATCGCCGTGTTGATAGCTAATTTTGCCGTTGACCTTCTTTATCCGAAGCTGGACCCGAGGGTGAGCTATGCACATTGATGTTAAGAAAGAGATAAAACGGAGTAACATCGGCAGGGCGGGACTCTCGCTCCTGTTGCTGGTAGTTGTCATTGCGGTCTTAGCCCCGTTACTGAGCAGTTATGACCCCGTTCAGCAGTCAGCCGGCTCCCTGCTTTCACCCTCCGGCAGTCACTGGCTGGGTACCAATCACGTCGGCCAGGACATCTGGAGCCAGCTAATTTATGGTGCCCGGACATCACTGCTGGTCGGATTCAGTGTCGGCATCATAAGCCTGCTTCTGGGTATTCTTTTCGGAGTATCGGCAGCCCTCGTCGGCGGGCTTTACGACAAAATAGTGATGAGGATAGTTGATGCCCTGATAGTGATTCCCATGGTGATAGTGGTCATCCTTGTAGCCGCTTACATCAAGCCTGACCTGCCTGTCCTTATCCTGCTGCTTTCGGTCTTAAGCTGGCAGGGTGGTGCCAGGGTTATCCGGGCGCAGACACTCTCGCTAAAAGAAAGCGGCCATGTTAATGTTTCCAGGACATTCGGTGCCAGCCGGCTCTACGTCGCCTGGAGGCATATTATACCCGACCTTGGCCCGATACTGCTGGTGGAGTTTATCTATGGTGTGAGGCGAGCTGTCTTTATAGAAGCCGGGTTGGCTTTCCTCGGGATAGGTGACCCCATGCTGATAAGTTGGGGGATGATGATGCGTGATGCCATGAGCTTCAGCTACCTGAATGTCTGGCAATGGTGGCTCGTACCCGCTGGCGTGGCACTCTCGCTGACGATTATCGGGCTGACCTTTGTCAGCCATGCCGCCGAATCGGTTCTTGACCCCAGATTGAGAGGTGCCGAAGTTGCTTGAAATCAGCGATCTGCACGTAAGCTACGGACAAGATATGGTTCTTAATGGTCTGGACCTCCGTCTTTCAGATGGAGAGTCGCTGGCTGTCATCGGTGAATCGGGCACCGGCAAGACTACCCTGGGGCTAAGTATTATGCGTTTGACCGAGGGTAAAGTCCAGGGCAGCATTCGCTTCGATGAGCATGAACTGCTGAATCTGTCCGAGGGTGAGATGCAGGCGATAAGATGGAACCGGGTTGCCATGGTATTCCAGAATGTGAATAACGTGCTGAATCCGGTCCATTCTATTCTGGAGCAGGTAGCCGAGCCGATGATTGAACACAGGCTGAGGAGAAGAGGAGAAGCCCGTACCAGAGCCGGAGAGCTGCTGGAGAAGTTCGGCCTGCCCCGCGAGCGTTTTTCCGCCTACCCGCACCAGCTCAGCGGCGGTGAGCAGCAGCGGGTTCTGCTGGCTATGGCATTAGCCAATGACCCCGACCTTCTCATCCTGGATGAGCCGCTGTCTTCGCTTGATGTCACCACCAAGGAAGAGCTTGGCGATTTGCTGAGAATGACCGATGGCCGCCACGCCAGGCTGGTGATAAGCCATGACCTGGATACAGCCAGCCGACTTGCCGATAAGCTTGCCGTACTGTACGGCGGCAAAATAGTTGAGATTGGCGCTACCCGGGAGATTTTACAGCGCCCGAGGCATCCTTATACCAGGGCGCTCATCCGTGCCTACCCCAATATGACCACGGTAAAAGACCTCCAGGGAATCAAGGGCAGGATGACCCGCCCGGTAAGCGGCTGCCCGTTCCATCCACGATGCACCCAGGCGATAGATATGTGCTCGGAGATAATACCACAGCTTAACTGGAGCCAGGGACGTGGAATCGCCTGCCACCGCGGCGGTATTGCAACCCTGTTATCTGTCGTCAATCTGTCCAAGTCTTTCGGTTCGCTAAAAGCGGTCGACTCGGTAAATCTAAGTATTGAATCGGGAGAAACGCTGGCGCTCGTCGGGCAGAGCGGCTCGGGGAAGACGACACTGGCGAAAACCGTTATAGGTCTCTATCCTGAATTCGACGGTATCGTGTATCTTGAAAGTGAAGAGGTAACAAGCCGCGGCAAGGCCTTCTATAAAAGGGTTCAGATGATATTCCAGAACCCGGGGGAGTCCCTGAGTCACCGCCTGTCCGTCCTGGAGTCAGTGATGGAACCACTGGAAATTCAGTCAGTAGGAAACAAGGAACAGAGAAGGGGGAAAGCCATCCAGACAATCGGGGAAGTTGAGCTCCCGCAGACCGAGGACTTCCTCGATACCTACCCGCACCACCTGAGCGGCGGAGAACTGCAACGTGTCGCCATCGCCCGAGCGCTGGTTCTTGACCCTGATTTGCTCATTGCCGACGAACCTACCTCTTTCCTCGATGCCAGTATCGGAGCCAAAATTCTTAAGCTACTGCTTAACCTTCAGGAGCACCGGGGATTGAGTATGCTCTATATTACTCACGACATAGCCGCGGCTAGAAAAATAAGCGACAGAATTGCCGTTATGCTGGATGGCAGGATTATCGAAGAGGGTCCTTCAAATATGATAGTGACAGCACCGGAGCAGCCCTATACCAAGCACCTGCTCAGATCAGCTTCTTCACTGGCATTATCCGGTGATGGGGCACTGTCGGACTCGTCTTGACGGGTTTTCACCTCTTACCACCAGTCAGGATTTTTGCCCACAGAGGGTATAATCAATTTTCGTGGCATATTCAGTGATAAGATATTACCGATACGATGGGGGATAATAAGAGAGTGCCTGACCTGGAGGCTGGTAACATGTTACAATGTGGGTGAATATGAAGGACAGTATTTTAAGTGCGCTGGTCAGTATTGTAGGTGAAGACTATGCTTCAAATCGCCCGGAGGAGCTTTACCTTTATTCTCGTGACTCAGGGGTGCGGGAGCCTCGAAGAGCCGACTACGTTGTCATGCCAAAAACGGTTGAAGAGGTGCAAAAGATAGTCCGTCTGGCGAATGAAGAAAAGATATCCATTACCCCAATGGGGGCGGGGCTTACACTGTCCGCCCTGACTGTTCCCGTTAGGGGTGGTATTGTACTGGATACAAAAAGGATGGACGAAATCATCGAGGTAAATGAAA